>JBCCGR010000025.1:0-62444 GCA_039029195.1 Pseudomonadota bacterium | reverse complement strand
GGTCATTGCCGCTACAGCGGCAATCTAGGGCTGCAAGAGTGCAGCAGAATCTGGCACGGCAGAGCCTGCCACCCTGGACACCCGCTGTTGCGGGTGTGACAAATCTTTGGAGGTGGGCTGTCATTCTCGGGCCAATCGAGCCTTGGCGAGAATAAGACCCGGGAACCTATTCCGTGAACGCTCGCCATCCGGCCAGATTGAAAGGGAACGGGGTGGGTCCCCGGATCAAGGCTTCTGAGAATTCATCGCTTCACCGGTCCGAGGATGACATGGGAGGCATTGCGCACCCCCTCCGCCGTCATCCCGGACTTGGCGCGGGATCCAGGTGCGGTTGCTGCGAGGACGATGCGAATTGTCCGGTGTAGCGAGGAGAAGAGCCAACGCGCTGCAACTTCTTGAACAACGGCAAACATCTCATCCGAAGCCACCCCACCTGGATCCTGACCTTCATCAGGATGACGGGAAGAAAGAAACGACCAAAGAAATATAGGCCTAGTACAGTCCGCCCGAGCCGCCGACAACGGCGCGGTTGGCTTCGGGATTGCTGGTCAACTTGTCCCGTGCCAGTTCCTCTGCAAAGCCGATAATGGAGAACGTATCAGGTGGTCTGGTACCTGGTTTGAACGCTTCCATGATCACACCGGGCTGACCGGCGCGGGCCATCAGACCCGTCTTGCGGTTGATCGGATAAAGCTTCACGCCCTGCGGCACACGAAAATCGATGATCTGATTTGCTTCCAGAGCCTTGCTCATGAACTCGGTGAAGATTGGTGCGGCGAGGCCACCACCGGTGCTGCCACGACCCATGGGTTTTGGATTGTCAAAGCCCACATAAACACCCACCACAAGATCGGGCGAATAGCCGATAAACCAGGCATCTTTTTCATCGTTGGTCGTGCCAGTTTTTCCAGCAATCGGCTTGCCGAGTTTGGAAACAACAACCGCCGTGCCGCGTTGAACCACCCCTTCCATCATGGACGTGATCTGGTACGCGGTCATGGGGTCGAGAACCTGTTCGCGACTGTCGATCAGTTCAGGTTCGTCCTGACCTAGCCAGGTGTCCGCATTGCAGGCTTCGCAGACCCGCTGCTCGTGCCGGAAGATCGTTTTTCCATAACGGTCCTGAATGCGGTCGATGAGCGACGGCTTGATCGCCTTGCCGCCATTGGCAAGCACAGAATAGGCCGAAACCATGCGCAACACCGTCGTTTCACCCGAACCCAGAGACATAGAGAGGACGGGAAGCATCTTGTCATAGATGCCGAAGCGCTTCGCATATTCCGCCACCAACGGCATGCCGAGATCGTTCGCCAATCTCACAGTCATCAGATTGCGGGAGCGCTCGATACCAAGTCGCAAGGTGGACGGGCCGGCGTACTTGCCGCCATAGTTTTTCGGTTCCCAGAAGCCGAGTGTGCGACCCTGATTGATCCTGATTGGGGCATCAAGCACAACGGAGGATGGGGTGTAGCCATTGTCCAGTGCCGCGGCATAAACAAAAGGCTTGAAGGATGAACCGGGTTGCCGCTTTGCCTGAGTGGCGCGGTTGAACTGGGACTGGGCAAACGAGAAGCCGCCCATCATCGCCAGAACGCGACCCGTGTGCGGATCCATGGCGACAATCGCTCCACCAACTTTCGGGATCTGGCGCAGTTCATAGCTGCCTTCAACCTTGTTGCCTTCTTCGTCAGTCTTTTCGCTGACGTAGACCACATCACCCAGATTGAAGACTTCTGTTGCGGTTTTAACGTTGCGCGGTTGCTCATCCTTGAAGTTAAGGCGGCCAGCCCACTTCATATCATCCCAGGCAATTGCTGCTGTTGTGCGGTCGCTCGAGGTGCTGCCATCAACATTTCGCTTGGGCCGAATGCCGATCCTTGCACCATCTTCTCCGGTACCCAGGACCACAGCCAGTCGCCATTCTGGAATATCGCTCAGCCGCTCCACCTTGGCGAGGCTTTTGCCCCAATCCGAGGCCCAGTCAGGATCTTCAATCAGATTGGTAACCGGGCCATGGAAGCCACGCTTGCGATCATAGGCCTGAAGGCCATTCATCAGCGCCTTGCGGGCCAATCCCTGCATGCGTGGATCAAGCGTGGTGCGGATCGAAAGCCCTCCTTCGTAGAGCGCCTTTTGACCGTACCGGTCGATGATTTCCCGACGCACCTCTTCGGCAAAATACTCCGAGGCAAAAAGATAGGATCCCGTAGGACGAGGATTGACCTGCAGGTCCAACTGCTTGGCTTTGTCCGCCTCTTCATTGGATACGTAGCCATTGGCGACCATGCGGTCGATCACCCAATTGCGTCGTTCAAGCGCTTCACTGGTGCGGCGGAACGGGTGGTAATTGTTCGGCCCCTTGGGCAGAGCCGCCAGATAGGCAACCTCTGGAAGGGTCAACTCGTTGACTGATTTGTTGAAGTAAGCGAGCGATGCGCCGGCAACACCATAGGAACCGAGACCGAGAAAAATCTCGTTGAGGTAAAGTTCAAGGATCTTGTCCTTGTCGTAGGCACGCTCGATGCGCATCGACAGGATGGCTTCCTTGATTTTACGATCCACATTGCGATCACGAGTCAGCAGGAAGTTTTTCGCAACCTGCTGGGTAATTGTCGAAGCACCACGTGCCCGAACGCCGGAGCCTTCCAGCTTGCCCTTGCCGTAATCGAACGCGGCTTTTGCAAGCGACGCCCAGGCAATACCTTCGTGCTGGTAGAAATTCTTGTCTTCTGCAGAAAGAAACGCCTGCTTCAACAGATCAGGCATCGCCTGAATGGGCAGGTAAAGGCGCTTTTCGTGCGCATATTCGCGCATCAAATCGCCAGAGGCCGCGTGAATGCGCGTGGTTACCGGAGGTTCGTAACGGGACAAGACCTCATAGTCGGGCAGATCTTTGGTGAGACCGGAGACATACCAAGTTACACCGCCAGCGATGAGCAAAAACGCCACCGCCCCAAGTCCGAAAAAATATCCTATCAGACGAATAATCATCAGTGAGCGTCAGCGCCCTCTCTTCACCACATCAGTCGCATTGAACAGCAAATCGCAATGCGGATTGCCGCTCAAGCGTTCTTCAGCACAACTCCCCGAGTCAGTGCCAGCATAGCCGGTCGAAAACAACAGGCTAATCAATTTGTCCGTGCACTTTGTCACGGCATGTTACATTTCACTCACGCACTTCAGTGCAATGCTTGTTTCCAACCAATCAGGCAACATTGCGGCGCAAGGCGCAAATGGTTGATTTTCAGCGATTTTCCACCTCAATTGCGTCCCCTCACCCTAGTTTCCCTGTGCCATTCTTTTTTTGAAGAAAACGGTTACGGCTTTGGCGACCGAATCCGCTGCCATGCGCTGCCACGAAATCTGCTTCATCAGCTTTTCGTCTTCCGGGTTCGACAAATAGCCCAGTTCCAGCAGGATCGATGGCACTTCCGGTGACTTCAGCACATGAAAATTGGCCGAGCGGGCCGGGTTTTTGATCAGTCTCACACTGCCGCGCAGGGTTTGAACCATGAGGTTTGCGACCTGAACCGAAAAAATCTTTGTTTCCCTCCGGGTCAGATCTATCAGGATGTCGGCGACCTGCTCATCTTCTTTCGGTAGTGAAAGTCCGGCAATCAGGTCTGACCGATTGACCGCATCTGCCAGTTCCTCGGAAAGCTCGTCGGACCCTTCCGGCGACAGAGTGTAGACGGTTGCCCCACGAATTCGCTTTAGGTTGAGCGAATCAGCATGGATGGAAATCAACAGGGAGGCCTTGGTGCGGCGCGCGGTGGCGATGCGTTCTCCCAAGGCCACGAACACATCTTTGTCGCGGGTCAGGACAACATCGAAGAGCCCGGTCTGCTCCAACCTGGCCTTCAGTACCTTGCTGAAAGACAAGGTGATTTCTTTTTCCTTGGTGCCGGTTTTGCCTTCCGCGCCACCGTCAATTCCGCCATGGCCGGGATCAACGACAATCGTATATTTCGCGGACTCGTTTTTTTGTCGACGCACGCGATCGCCCTTGAAGGCGACTTCGCCGGTCGTTGAAACCCGACTCTTCAATCGAAACATGGCCGACTTGAACCCGTCATGGTCTGTGCGAACCAGATCCACAATCAGTCGGTATCGCTCCTGCGAGCCGATTTGTCGGATGCTGGCTTTTTCAACGATCGCCGGACTGTCCGATGTAATGACGATCCGGGACCGCCCCGGCGCGATGGTGCCATATCTGATTTCCGAAATTACAGCACCATCTGGTGCGGCGAGATCTTTCCCAAGATTGAAAGACACCTCATCGAAATCGACGATTATCCTGTAGGGACCGCTCAGATATCGCGTTTCGAATGACAATTTCCGATCAACGTCAAGCACCAGGCGTGCGCGATTGGCATCTCCGATCAGCCGCCCGGCATATGCAACCGCCTTTACTGGATTTGCCGTAGACTGAGCGGCACGAGCAGTTGGAGTGATTGCCGTCAGATTGGCGAAACCAAATGCAAGGACGAGGAACGCAATCAAGGCAACGTTTTTTGCCCTGGTCCAAGAGGACCATCGCAGCAACACTTCCTCTATGGCTTTCCTGTTAATCAAAGCCGCAGCACCCTTGGTTTAAACCGCCTTTGAACCGACCTGCAAATCAGACACGCCCATCGATCTGCGTTTGCTCTCCGACCGTGCTATCGAGGTTATGGTTAACACGGTGTTAAGAGGTGTTAAAACGTGATTAATCGGATAATCCCGGGGTCAAAATCGCGGGATTTCCGAACCATTGGGCGCTTTGTGGGTGCTCGCAGTCTGAATTGCTCGCCAATCAGTAGAACCCGTGCGGGATCGTCAACCATGGCAAGGAGCGGCACCTGCCTTTGCCACTTGTAAACATTCTACATTGGTCCTATTAGAGTCAGACGGCCCAAGATCCTGATTTGACGGGATAGGCTTCGGACCCGATTTGAGATCTGACTGATTTAGCTGCCCACAAGATTGCTTTTTCCACTGAAAATTCAATAACAAAACGGGCCATGTCAGAAGTTTACTAACTTCCGGTTCCTGCCATCCGACGTCCCATGATCCTGATCTGGCCGATTATCAGGTTTGCAGCCGGTATGTTTATCATGGCTGCGGAACAACTAGCCGGCTGCCGATCCCAACGGAAGCAACGACCGGCCAAGATGCGAAAGGCGCATCGTCATGGTGTCGAGGCAACATTCTTCCCGGCGCCCAATTGAAAACGAATGATCGCAGGGCCATGGCAAGTGCGACGATGAACACAGATCCAAGAGGAGCTCCCAACCGGGAGGCGGCGTGGCTTTGCCATCGGCCGGACCTGCAGAACTGTGTTCCATTGGTCCAACCACCTGGCCGGATCATCCTTACAGCAAGATCGAACCAGTCTCTCCTCAACAGGGATCCCCGTCGGCACAAATCGGCGTCACGATCCGCTAGTGAGCGGCTTTCGCATCTTGCGGAGCACAAACTAAATGGCAAACAACAAGATGCTGATCGATGCATCCCACCGGGAAGAGACCCGTGTGGTGGTGCAACGGGGAAACAAGGTTGAAGAATTCGATTTCGAATCGGAGAACAAGAAACAGCTACGCGGCAACATATATCTGGCGAAGGTAACTCGGGTCGAACCCTCCCTTCAGGCTGCGTTTGTAGAATATGGTGGCAACCGCCACGGATTTCTGGCATTCAGCGAAATCCATCCCGACTACTACCAGATCCCGGTCGCAGACCGGCAGGCGCTGCTTGATGCAGAAGCCGAAGATGCTGCGCGCGAACGTGCGGAAGCCGATGCGGCAGACGATGCCGCCGAACAAAAAGAAAAGCCCAAACGCAATCGTCGTCGACGTGGCAAGAAGGCAGCCGCCGAAGCGGATAATGGTGCCGCAACCGAGGCGGAAGAATCTGCGGCCGACGCTGCGGACAGCAAAACTGATGGATCATCAGACGCTGAGGCTGCATCCACGGCATCTGCGGACGAAGTAGTCGCTGACGCTGCAGCACCATCCGAAGATGGCGCCAATGACGATGCGGCGCCGGTTGCCGAAAGTGACGAACAGAGTGATGTCGCTGAGGCCTCAAGTGAAAGCTCCGATGATGCTGACCAGGCAGTAGTTGAAGAGCCTTCGGTGGCGGCGGAATCGGACGATGACAAGCCGGTCAAGACCGCGGCAACGGATGGCGATGAGGCTTCCTCCGACGAACAGGATGAAGACACGCCTCCAGGTTCCATCGCTGCCGCCAATGAATCAGACGTGATTTCTGAGCCAGCCAAAACACCATCTGAAACAGCAGACGACAGTACCGAAGAAAATGCGGAAGCTCGGACCGATGCTCCGCAAGAGGAGACTGCATCAGAAGCCGTAGCTGTTGAAGACGATCAGCCCGTGGTGTCCGAAGCTTCAGCAGACGACACCTCTACTGAAGAGACTACAGAATCTGTGGAGGCTGCCTCTGGCGATGAAGCAGCGGCTGAAGCAGAAGCTTCAAATGATGAGGCGAGCGATGATGCCTCTGACGATGCAGCTGAAGACGATGATGATGTAGAATCCGTTGGGTCGGAAGATGCGTTGGAAGAAGTGCCAGCCCGTCGAACCAGCCGCCGTCAGTACAAAATCCAGGAAGTCATAAAGCGCCGCCAGATCCTGCTCATCCAGGTCGTGAAGGAAGAGCGTGGCAACAAGGGCGCTGCTCTTACCACTTATCTATCGCTCGCAGGTCGTTATTCGGTGCTGATGCCAAACACCGCGCGTGGTGGTGGCATTTCCCGCAAGATCACAAATATCAGCGACCGCAAGCGGCTGAAGTCGGTGGCGACAAGCCTGAACGTGCCTGAAGGCATGGGTGTGATCCTGCGCACCGCCGGTGCCACCCGCACCAAGCCGGAAATCTCAAGAGACTTTGAGTATCTCATGCGGCTTTGGGAGAATGTCCGAAGCCTCACTCTGCAATCGACAGCGCCATGTCTCGTTTACGAGGAAGGCAGTCTGATCAAACGATCCATCCGCGATCTCTACAGCAAAGATATCGATGAGGTGATTGTTTCTGGCGACGAAGGCTACCGAGAAGCCAAAGATTTTATGCAGATGCTTATGCCGAGCCACGCAAAGAACGTGAAGCATTATGGCGACCGATTGCCAATTTTCACGCGGCACGGGGTGGAATCGCAGCTCGACAAGATGATGCAGCCACAGGTCACGTTGAAGTCTGGCGGTTATCTCGTGATCAACCAGACCGAAGCCCTTGTTGCCATTGATGTGAACTCCGGTCGATCAACGCGACAACACTCCATTGAAGAGACCGCCCTTCAGACCAATCTGGAGGCGGCGGAAGAAGTTGCGCGCCAATTGCGGCTACGCGACCTGGCCGGTCTCGTGGTGATCGACTTCATCGATATGGAAGAAAAGCGCAACAACAGGGCTGTTGAAAAACGCCTCAAGGAAGCGCTGAAAAATGACCGGGCGCGTATTCAGATTGGGCGCATTTCACATTTCGGCCTGCTGGAAATGTCGCGCCAGCGCATTCGTGCAAGCGTGCTGGAAAGCACCACCCAGGTCTGCCCGACCTGTGAGGGTGTTGGATTTGTCCTTTCCCCGTCCTCTGTCGCATTGCATGTGCTGCGCGGCATTGAAGACCATTTGTTGAAGAACAACCGCTTCAACATCATCGTCAACACGACGATGCAGACAGCGGTCTATATTCTCAACCACAAACGCGCGCATCTGGAAGATCTGGAGCAGCGCTTTGGCGTGACCATTCAGTTCGAACCTAACCGCAAAGTTGGCAACCAGCACCTCATTATTGAACGCGGCGAACCAGCTCAGCGCCGCGTGGTCGTCGAAGATCACGTGCAACTGGATACGGTTGCTCTTGAGCACGATGAGCAGCCAATTGTTGAGGATGAGGACGCCGAGGCAAGCGAAGACCGTGATCGCCCCAAGCGCCGTCGTCGCCGCAGACGCAAAGGGCGTGGCGGAAACGGCGAGGACGAAGTGGAAGCGGCAGAAACTTCAGATGCCGCATCTGACGCCGACGCAGAAAGTGAGGAAGCGGAAGCTGGAGAGGCTTCTGCCGACGCGGAAAAACCAGAGAAACGACGCAGACGTGGCAAACGCGGTGGCCGCAAATCTGATGCGTCCGAAGCTGAGGCGCAGAATGCATCCGAAGAAACGAGTGCTGAAGCATCAGGTGATGATTCTGAAGCATCGGCACCCGAGGCTTCGGGTTCTGAGGCACCGGCTGATGACGCCGTAGTCTCAGACGAAAGTGCTGCGGAAAGTGCCGCAGCAGAAGCCCCTGCCCCCAAGCGACGCACGCGCCGGCCCCGCAAGAAAGCCGCGGAAAAAGTGGAGGCAGAAGCCGAAGCGGACACCTCAACAGAGACTGAATCTGCTTCCGCGGAAGCTGATCCGGCGAATGCAGTAGCCTCGGAAACCGAAGCACCAGCAGAAGCTGCGGAAGAGGACGCCAAGCCCAAGCGACGCACCCGCCGTCCACGCAAACCAAAGGCAGCCGCAGAACCCGAAGAACAAGCGCAAGCAGAGAGCACTTCGGATCAAGAACCTGAAGCAGCCGAGGCGGCAGTACCTGTCGCAGAAGCGGTTGAGGTGGCTCCGGCTTCTGACCAGCCGGTTCGAAAAAGGCGCAACACGCGCCGTATTTCAGCCGAATCAAACGGGGAAGATACGGTTTCGGAAGCCGTTGCGGCACCTGAGCCAGAACACTCCGAGGCCCCATCGGGGGAAAAACCTGAAAAATCCAAGCGCGGATGGTGGCAGCGGACAGGTTTTTTCCGATAAACCAACCTGCGCACAAACAGATTCCGCTTTCTGCGCTATCTGTTTAATATTGCTTGTGTTTATACAACGAAATTCAATGGGCGCTTCACGAACGCACATTAAGGCTTGATGCACCGCCCTTGCGGTGCATACTCGCTTTAAACCAACAATCTGGATGCTATTTTGAGGAGGAAACGCTTTGGACGTCAGAGCTGCTGTCGCGGTTGAAGCTGGAAAACCGCTGGAAGTCACCACTGTTCAACTGGAAGGCCCAAAAGAGGGTGAGGTTCTGGTTGAGATCAAAGCAACAGGTATTTGCCACACGGACGAGTTCACCCTTTCAGGCGCGGACCCCGAGGGCATTTTCCCGGCCATTCTGGGCCACGAGGGAGCCGGTGTGGTGGTGGACACAGGACCGGGCGTCACGTCCCTGAAAAAGGGTGATCATGTCATTCCACTTTATACGCCGGAGTGCCGCACCTGCGAATATTGCCTCAATCCGAAGACCAACCTGTGTCAGGCCATTCGCACCACACAAGGGCAAGGTCTGATGCCAGATGGCACTAGCCGCTTTTCAATCGATGGCAAGCCGATTTTCCATTACATGGGCACGTCCACATTCGCCAATTTCACCGTTCTGCCGGAAATTGCGCTGGCAAAAGTGCGTGAAGACGCGCCCTTCGACAAAATCTGCTACATTGGCTGTGGGGTAACCACCGGCGTTGGTGCCGTCATCAACACCGCCAAAGCAGAACCCGGCTGCCGCGGTGTTGTGTTCGGCCTTGGCGGCATCGGCCTCAACGTGATTCAGGGCCTCCGGCTGGTCGGAGCATCACAGATCGTTGGTGTTGACCTCAACGACGACAAAAAATCGTGGGGCGAGCGCTACGGCATGACGGATTTCGTCAATCCCACCGATATGTCCCATGATGATCTGGTCAATCACCTCGTTGAGTTGACCGGTGGTGGCGCCGACTATTCCTTTGAATGTATCGGCAACACCAAGGTCATGCGGGCAGCACTTGAATGCGCCCACAAGGGCTGGGGTGAATCCATTATCATAGGCGTAGCGGGTGCCGGACAGGAAATTTCCACCCGGCCCTTCCAGCTTGTCACGGGTCGCTCATGGCGCGGCACAGCCTTTGGCGGCGCACGCGGTCGCACCGACGTTCCGCAAATCGTGGACTGGTATATGGACGGCAAGATCGAAATCGATTCGATGATCACCCACAAAATGCCACTCAGCGACATCAACAAAGGGTTCGACCTGATGCATGAGGGCAAATCGATCCGCTCTGTCGTCGAGTTTTGATCGCGGAGTGCGGAAAGGCGTGATGTCAACGTCACAACCGAATGCAATCAGCGAAGGGGTGGCTACAGCCGCCCCTTTTCGCATGGTTGGCGCGATGCTCGCCTTTGCTGCAGCCGGGCTTGTCTCGTTGTCTGCCAGTGCACAACAACAGGCAGACAAGCAGGCCTTTTTGAATCAGCTTGTGGGAAGCTGGTCTGTCGCGAGCTACAATTTCAATTCCTCCGCCACGAAAGAGCAGATTGCCGTTGCACTCGCCCGTTGTGGACAGACACGGACCATTGATGCCGTCACTGTGCAGCAGGAAGCGGAGCGTTTCGTGCCGGATCAGGGAAAAGTGCGTGGCTCCCTCCTCTACTACCAGACCCAAAAGGGCCTGCAGCGGCTCGATGTGAACCGCAAAGAGGTCACGCTCATCAACAGCATCGAACCGGTAAAGTTGCGTGTGGGCGGCACGGGCTGGAAGCTCACCGCGAAGGCCGGAACACTCACCATCGCAATCGGTCGTTTTGGCAATCGGACGGGCAGCCGCCCAATGCTGATCGAGAACAAGGCGCTGCTGGTAAAATGCAGGCCAACCGCCACAAGCCAGTGAGCGTGGCAACCCCACCAGAAGGTGTGATTTGACGAACCAGATACGATTTGAAATCGTGTCCTATGTGCCGACTGACTACCATATTTCTGTCGATCCTGCTGACGGCGTGTTTCATCACCCGGCTGGCTATGGCGCAATCTCCACAAAACCAGGTAGACACTTCCCCTTCCAGCAAAGCCAGTGGCTGGACTGCTGGGGCCTATGCTTTTTCTGACCAGCTTGGCGGTTTCAAGATCCGCAAGATCAGTGGCAAGGGAACCAGGAAAAACCCCATCATTATTCATCAGGACATGGTGAGTGTCGCGCCGACCACGCTGGTCATCCGTGCAACGCGGGCGATCAATCCGTGGGCGCTGAAGGGCAATCACGCCAATGGCTTCGTCCATATCCATCTGGTCACCAACAATCGGACTGGAGCGGCCTGGGTGGCGTATAAGGTAGAATTGCGCGAAGATCCCGAGCGGCCGAGCGACTATGGCGATGGCCTTTCTTTCGATCAACGCTCCTACGAGTCCGACGCAGTGCGATCCAACCGGTTTTCCGATGCGCGGTTGGACTTCGAACCCTATGACCGGATCGTTTTTGAGCAGGGGTTTGTCAACCCGGCGGAGACGGTTTCAATGGAGTTCCTTGTGACGGATTTCACACCAACGACCATCTTCTACATAGTGCAACAACCGCGCATTCCGGCCTCTTGAGCCAACTATCCGAGCGCCGGGGAATCTCTCTCATTTCTCTTTTTCGGATGAATTTCAGAGCCTTACATCTGAAAACTGATAACGATCGATGCCAAGCACAGCGTCGCGGACAAAAGCATGAACATACCGGTTTCATTGCATCCCAATTGCCCACTGCAATTCAATCCGTGCGCTTGATCACAGGCAGTCTTGGCGAAAACTGCTAGCCAGCGACCAATATAAACGGGCTGAGGCATACAATTTGACATTCGGAACAGAATTGCTGGTTTACTGCGCGATGGCGGCTTATGCGCTGGGATTTCTTTTCAGAAACCAATTCATCCTGCGCAGTCTGGTCCTGTCGGGCACCTGTTTCTACATCGCCTACTACTATTATCATCCCGACCTGCCGCTCTGGGATGCCATCATCGCCAGCCTCGTGATTGGATCCGCAACTCTGTTCGGTCTGCTCAGCCTGTTTGTGGATCACTCGCCTTTGCTCAATCTGGGACGTCATGCAGTGGCCTATCCCCATTTCAAGCTACTTCTTCCCGGCGATTTTCGGCGGTTGATGGCGCGCGGTACCAATCGAAAAACGGATGAGTTGATCCGCTTGACCGCCGAGGGCGAGAAGCCAGACAAAATGCACTATGTTCTCAACGGTCGCATGCGGGTTCAGCGCAGAGGAAGAGCGGTCGAGATGGCTAAGCCCGGCTTCATTGGGGAAGTTGCTTTCTTGTCGGGCGGCACCGCCTCTGCGACCGTTGACCTGGCTTCGGGCGCACGATTGATTTCCTGGGACGTGGATGATCTGGAGCAACTTCTGGAGGCAAACCCGCGCCTTGCCCGCTCATTCGAGGCCATGATGGCACAGGACATGGCTGCAAAAGTCGCCAATGCAACACCAGATCCCGTGAAATATCATCAAGCCGCCTCTGATGCGCACCAGGCGGGAGATGAATTCGAAGAGAACGGCCCGCTAACCCGGCATCCGATCATCAGCGCCGCCGTGGTTTGATTTACGGATTTCCCCCGGCCAGAACACCTGCTCGCTTGCGAGGCAATACTCCCGAGATCAAGCAATTGAATTTGCTCATTCTTTGAATTTTGCCCTGATTTTCCGGCAGGGTTGACAGCGCGCAAGCAGGCCGAAATTACGTCGGTTCGAGGTCGCAATTTCTGAAAATCCTGTCGAATTTACCCCGCACTCGATCTGTTCTAGTTATCTGTTTTTTAACACTTATTTAGATTTCTCGACATTTCTTCTGTCGCATAAAAGACATGCGAAAAGTGCATACGAGACATGCATTTTTCTCACTGGTGAGATGCTCAAACGAGCCCTATTTGCCGATCAGCCAATGCGATGGTCGCAAAGGCGAATTGTTCAAGGAGAAGAACGATGAGCTTTGTACGCCGTTATCAAGACTGGGCATCCAAGCGCCGTGCCCGCCAGGTCCTTTCACAGCTTTCACCACGTCAGCTGGAAGACATCGGACTTGCTGGTGCTGACCTGCCCCGCGCAGAAATCCGCCTGTAATTACCTGGGACACTTCAGAGCAGTTGTTCTGAAGTGTCTCGTTCAAAGTTACCGACCCAAAGCCAGTGCTTTGTCCGGTGCAATAATTGACCCGTCGGATTTAAAACTCCGGCGGGTTTTCTTTTGAAAGGTCCGCATCAAAAAGCGGACGAACAGCTTGAAAACCGGATCGCCATTTTGTATTCGGGCAACAGATTGGATGGTCTTTCATCCCGCTTGTGCGACACCGCACCGTGCCGATTTAGCTCAGCTGGTAGAGCAACGCATTCGTAATGCGTAGGTCACGTGTTCAAGTCACGTAATCGGCACCATTTTCCCAACATCGGAACCAACATTTCAACATTGAAAGAGCGGGGCGTCCATTCCCCCAGCTACACCTCCAGCGCGACAGCTTTTTGGTCGCCGACGTTGAAGACGCGTTTATAACGGGTGATTTCGTCGTCAGGGCCCATGGCCTTGTTGGGATTGTCGGAAAGCTTCACCGTTGGCTGGCCGTTCGCTTTGGTCGCCTTACAAACCAATGACATGGGCGCGAGGCCATCATTTTCGCTCAGATTTCGAAAATCATTGGTGAGCAATGTCCCCCAACCAAAGCTGATGCGGGCGCGGCCATCGAAGTGATTGCTCAGATTGATCATCTCAGCCACATCAAGCCCATCTGAAAAGATAATGCGCTTGGTCTGCGGGTCTTCCCCGCGCTCTTGCCACCACTTCAGCGCATATTCGCCGATCTCGATCGGATCGCCGCTGTCAACGCGGATACCGGTCCAGGACGACAGCCAGTCCGGTGCTGAATCAAGAAAACTCTTAGTGCCATAAGTGTCCGGCAGGATGATCAAAAGATTGGCGTCGTGGTCCCGTTCCCAGTCTTTCAAAACCTGATAGGGGGCGTCCGCAAGCTCTTCGTCGGATTGGGCAATCGCGCTGTAAACCATGGGCAGTTCGTGCGCATTTGTGCCAATCGCCTCCAGCTCACGCCGCATGGCGATGAGGCAGTTCGAGGTGCCGACAAACTTCTCCTTCAACCCCTCGCTCATCGCCTGCACGCACCAGTCCTGCCACAGATGCGAGTGGCGGCGCCGGGTGCCAAAGTCTGCAATGGCGAGATCCTCAATGTCGCGCAGCGCCTCAACCTTTTCCCACACCCGGGTCATGGCACGCGCATAGAGAACCTGAAGTTCAAACCGGCCCATGCCCTTCAGCACCGCGCGGGACCGCAATTCTGTGAGCACCGAAAGGGCGGGTATTTCCCAAAGCATGACCTCCGGCCATTTGCCCTCGAATGTGAGTTCGTACTGATCCCCCACCCGCTCCAGATGGTAGGCGGGCAGCTTTACGTTCTCAAACCACTCCATAAAGTCGGGACGGAACATGGCGCGCTTGCCGTAAAACATGTTACCGCGCAGCCACGTACTTTCGCCACGAGACAATGAAAGCGTTCGAATGTGGTCAAGCTGCTCGCGCAGCTCGCCTTCGTCCACCAGCTTTGCCAGCGGCACATGCTTTGAGCGGTTGATGAGATTGAACGTCACGTCCACGTCGGGCTTGTTGGTGAACACCGACTGCGACATCAGCAACTTGTAAAAATCCGTATCAATCAGCGAGCGCACAATCGGATCGATTTTCCAATTGTGATCATAGGTGCGTGAAGCAATATCAGTCATCAAATCAGGCCCGAAGCAACCGGCAATCCCATTGGGATATCATCATTGCATGAACAGATACAGTGTTGCCAAGGGCGTTGGTCGACTTCTTCTATTCAACACTGAACAGGTTCACAATTATTGCGATTGTTTTCGTTTTATGAGAGATTATGAAACGAAAGGCGCGAGATGTTGATGGTCACGAAAGAAAAGCTGACGGCCCGCCAGACAGCGGTGCTCAACCACATTCGGCAGCAAGGCCGGGTGCTGGTTGATGATCTCGCCGAAATATTTGCCACCACACCGCAAACCATTCGCAAAGACCTTCAGATTCTCGCTGACGCCAATGAGGTGGTGCGGTTTCATGGTGGCGCGTCTCTGCTATCTGGCGTGGAGTATACAAGCTACGAAGCGCGTAAGAACATTGCCACCCGGCAAAAGGAACTTATTGGTGCGGAGGTTGCGCGGCGCATCCCCAATCACACAGCACTCATGATCAATGTAGGCACGACCACAGCAGCAGTTGCCAACGCTTTGGCCAATCATCTGGATCTGAAGATCATCACTGATAATGTCAACATTGCCAACGATTTAAGGAAATATCCGAGCATCGAAATCATGGTGCCTGGCGGGGTTGTCCGTCATTCGGATGGGGCCATTGTCGGGGGAGCGGCGGTCGATTTCATCCGCCAGTTCAGAGCCGATATTGCCGTGATCGGGGCCTCCGCAATCGGCGGTGATGGCAGCCTTCTTGACTATGATTTGCGCGAAGCTCATGTGGCTCGCGCCATCGTAGAAAACTCGCGCCATGTCATCCTTGCAGCGGACGCAACCAAGTATGAACGCACCGCCCCAATTCGCATTGGACACCTCAATCAGGTGGATGTTTTTGTGACTGACCAGTGCAGCAATGACAATCTGCGTGCGCTTTGTGACGACGCGAACGTGGAACTGGTGGAAGCTGGTCCGAACGGTTGATCAAACGTTGGATCCTGCATATCCGCTTGACATTTTCTTTCGTATTGCTGACAATTTCGAAAGCTCGCGCCGTTGAAACGAAAATCGGTACGAGCCGGGAGGAAACTCACCTGAAGCTCTGCTCGAACCGTTGATCCCGTTCGATAGGTATCAAGGGCAAATCTAAGCACAGGTGACACAGGCACGTGTGATGAAAAATTGTGCTCGTCAATTCGCAATAGGAAGTGGCGTATCTGGCGCAGAGAACGGCTTGTGCTGTTTGGGCGTCAGCCGCACGGAAGGTCGGGGGTCCCACCGCTTTCCTCGTCGCGAATGGGGAAGCTTGATGCTCCAGTATGGCCAGTTCATGCAAGCGCTTCGACAAGATGCGCTGCCGGGAGGATTTGAATGACGGGGCTATTGACCGCGCTCCTGCGCATCATTTTTTCCATCAACAGTGTGATCCTGCTCATCGGGCGCCAAATCGCATGGGTGGCGCTTGGTCTGATGGTTTTCGTCATCCTGCTGCAGGTTGTTGCCCGCTACATCTTCAACAATGCCCTGCCCTGGCCGGATGAGGCCGCGCGGTTTCTCATGCTGTGGATGACCGGGCTCGTCGCGCCGTCCGCCTATCGCTGGGGCGGTTTCGTGGCGATCGACATGGTGCCCGAAGCGCTGCCCAAACGTGTCGCCAGCCTGATCTACCTCATTCTGTTTGTTCTCTCAGCTATCACGCTGATTGTTGCCATCACTTTTGGCTGGAACCACACAATGGGTTTTGGCGGGAACTTCAATTCGTCATCACTGCGCATTCCGCTTGACCTTTTTGGCGGTGAATCAATCAAAGTGAAGCTGCGTTACATGTACGGTTCGCTGCTCCTTGGCGTGTTCCTGCTTTTGATGGTGAATGCGGAACTGATCTTGCGCACCCTGATCGGCCTCATCAAACCTGACGCTGATCTTCCCAAAGACAGTCACATGATGATGGCGGGAGCAGACTGATGCTTGTTTGGTTCCTCCCCGTCTTTCTGTTCTTCCTGCTCATTGGGCTACCGGTCTTCTTCGCACTTCTGGTGGCGCCCGGTGCGCTGCTGTGGCTGGCTGGCCAAGAGCGCGACATGGCGCTGCTTTATCGTAATGTTTACAATGGGATGGATTCCTTCCCGCTGATGGCCCTACCGTTCTTCATGCTGGCCGGTGAACTGATGAACCGGGGCGGCATCACCACGCGCCTGGTGGAATTTTCACAAGCTCTGATGGGCCATCTGCGCGGTGGGCTGGCACATGTGAACATCCTGTCGTCAATTCTGTTTGCCGGATTGTCAGGGTCAGCCGTGGCAGACACGTCTGCACTGGGTTCAACCCTCATCCCGGCGATGGAAAAAAACGGCTACACCAGAAAATTTGCCGCCGCCGTCACCGCTGCAAGTTCGGTGATCGGGCCCATCATTCCGCCGTCCGGCATCATGATCATCTATGCCTATGTGATGGGCGAAAGCGTTGCGGCACTCTTCCTTGCCGGCATTGTGCCTGGCGTCATGGTTGGTGTTGGCCTGATGCTTGTGGTGCGGCTGATGGCCGACAAGTATGATCTGCCAAAGGCAGAGCGCATCGTTCACGCCAATCAGGATATTTCAGCAACGGAAAGCTGGTTGTCCTTCGTGCTGCTTCGTCTCAACCTTGCAGCAGTGCTTTATGGGCTCTCAGGCGCTGTCGTTTCGTTGATGAGCCTGCCGTCACTCAGCAGCAGCACGCTCTCCTTGTGGATTTCCGTCGTCGTGTTCCTGGTGATCGCTCATGTCGTTCTGGTGGCCATTCGCGGTCAGGTTTCCAGCGATTTCCGCATTGTTTGCAAGAAAGCCGTTGCACCCCTTCAGGCGCCGATCATCATTCTGGGTGGTATTCTTGTCGGGGTGTTCACACCAACGGAAGCTTCGGCAGTTGCAGTCGCTTATGCGCTTTTGATCTCTTTCTTTGTGCTCAAATCCATGAGCCTGAAGGATCTTCCGGCCATCCTGACCAAATCGGCGTTGGGTGCGTCCACGGTCCTCCTGCTTGTCGGCGCCGCCGTGGCATTCAAGACCGTTGTCAGCTTGTCACACGCACCGGAGCAGCTGGCATCTTTCATGCTGGGTCTATCAGAGGAGCCGCTGATTCTGTTGTTCCTCATCAACCTTCTGCTATTTGTCGTTGGCATGTTTTTGGATGCGGGACCGGCAATCATTATCCTTGGCCCCATTTTGGGCCCGATCTTTGTGGATCTTGGCGTCCACCCGGTTCATTTCGCGATCATCATGTCCGTGAACCTGACAGTGGGGCTGGCAACGCCACCCATGGGACTTGTCTTATTCGTGGCCTCGTCCGTGTCGGGCGAGAAGGTCGAGACCCTGTCGAAGGCTATTCTGCCATTTCTCGCCGTGGAAATTCTGGTGATCTTCCTGATCACCTACATCCCGGCAATCTCGATGACTATTCCGCGCCTTACAGGCTTCGTGAATTAGAATTTGAACACACCAAGGAGGAAAGCATGTTCAAAACCTTAGTCAAAACGCTGATGGTCTCGGCGCTACTGACTGCCGCACCGCTTGCGGCCAGTGCTGCAGATTACACCATTCGCGCCACGGCCAACTCCAATGAAAACGATGAAGACTATGATGGTCTTGTGGTTTTCAAAAACTATGTGGAAGCCGCTTCAAACGGTAAAATTGCGGTTGAGCTCTTTATCGGCACACAGCTTTGTTCAAAGGGAGCCGA
Organism: Pseudomonadota bacterium; assembly: GCA_039029195.1. Lineage (GTDB taxonomy): Bacteria > Pseudomonadota > Alphaproteobacteria > Rhizobiales > Rhizobiaceae > JBCCGR01. The sequence continues at coordinate 44,207 of JBCCGR010000025.1, read as the reverse complement.
GTGTCTGCAGGGTATCGCAGACGGCTCGATTGACGTCTACATTTCCACATCCGGCGGTGCATCGGGCATCTTCCCGTATGTGCAGGTGCTTGATTTGCCATACCTGATGGCAAACGACCGTATTGCAGAAGAAGTGCTTTCAGGCGACTTCACCCGCACGGTGCGCAAAATGGCACTGGCGGATTCGGACAACAGCATTCGCCTCATGACTATCGGCAATACTGGCGGCTGGCGCAACTTTGCCAACACAAAACGCCGGGTTCAAAAACCTGGTGATATGAATGGGCTCAAAATCCGCACCGTGGTGGCGGATCTTCCGCAGGAACTTGTCCGAGCACTGGGTGCAGCCCCAACTCCAATTCCGTGGCCTGAACTCTTCACATCTTTCCAGACCGGCGTTGTGGAAGGCTCAAAGAACGGCATCACGGACATTATGGGCATGAAGTTCCCGGATGCCGGACTTAAATACGTCACGCTTGATGGACATGCCTACATGGGCGCACTGTGGTGGATGAACAACGCCAAGTTCTTGGGAATGCCCGAGGATATGCGCCGCGTTGTCGTTGACGGTTTCGCCGCTCTGCAGCAGGCGACATTCGCGTCACCCAAGCGCAAGTCGATCAAAGCCTATGAAGACTTCGTCGCCGGAGGCGGTGATTTGTATGTACCTACACCTGCTGAAAAAGCGGCATTTAAAGAGGCCGCAACTCCGGTCTACGACTGGTTCAAGTCCAACATTCGTGGTGGACCTGAAGTGTTTGACGCGTTGACGGCAGCCGTTGCTGACGCGGAAGCCAAGATTAACGCTGGCACGGACAAAGACATCAACTAAGATCCTTGCCTGTCATAAATGAAACTCCGGGTCGCGACATTCGCGGCCCGGGGCATTTGCCGGACCGGTGCCGCAAGTTCAGCCAGTAACATGAGAACCTAATTTGGGTTCATCTGAACGGATATAACCAGCTTTTGTAATCATCGATCAGCGTATGGGCCTTTTCGATTTGTTCCGCCGTCATTTTCTTCACAACCTCTTCCTGCGAAATCGCGGCATCGGGATCACCGCCAATGGCGGACAGGACGTACCACATGTAGGCGCGAACAAGATCCCGCTTCGGCATGCCCCGGCCCACCTCGTAGTACCAGCCCACGCCCGACTGGGCGCCAGCGTGGCCCTTCATAGAAGCCCGCAGATACCATTCAAATGCGCGAACATCGTCGCGTTCGACCCCAAGACCCATCGCGTACATCACCCCGATCAGCTCTTCGGCGTCGGCATTGCCGGAGCGAGCGGCGGGCAGAAGCGCCTTGCGCGCCTCAACAAATTTCCCGGCCTCCATAAGATCGCGCGCTTTTTCAATTTCGGCGTGGGCAATAGTGCCAAGACCTGCCCACAGGATCAGTGCAAAAATCAAACGAAACGGCATTTTGTTCTCCCATCAGCTCTGATCTTTATGGCGATGATGGGTGGCGCCTTGCAAGCGTCGGAAGCAAAATTCGTTCTGCCGAAACCGCTGACCCAAGCTGATTTCCCCAAGGTCGATCTCGAGCGGGCCAAGCTGGGCCAACTGCTGTTTTATGATCCCATCCTTTCGGGCAATCGCAACATCTCCTGTGGCACCTGCCACTCGCATGATTTTGGAACCAGCGATGGCCTTTCTCTGGGGATCGGCGAAGGCGGGGTTGGCGTCGGGCCAAAACGGACTGCCGGAACGGGCGATCAGCGCATCAAGAAGCGCATCCCCCGCAATTCGCCCGGTCTTTGGAACCTCGGGGCGAAAGAGATCCATACCCTGTTCCATGATGGCCGACTATCCGTGTCGGACATTTACCAGAATGGATACAATTCCCCGGCAGAGGAATGGCTGCCGAAGGGGCTCTCAACCATTCTGGCAGCACAGGCGCTGTTTCCCCTCACCTCACAGTTTGAAATGGCAGGCAATCCCAAGGAAAATGAGGTTGCAGGTGCTGCCCATGACCGGATCGATTATGTCTGGCCGATTATTGCCAAGCGGGTGCGGGTGATCCCCGAATATGGAAATCGGTTTGTTTCCCTGTTCGATGATGTCAAACAGCCGCTTGATGTGAACATTACTCACATTGCCGAAGCTCTCGCCGCTTTTATGGTGCATGAGTGGACGTCATTTGACACGCCTTACGACACTTATCTGACCGGCAAGATCGATGCGCTCAGCAGCGCTCAAGAACGCGGGCTTGATCTCTTTTTCTACAAAGGGAAATGCGCATCGTGCCACTCAGGGGCGCTGCTTTCGGATCAGAAGTTCCACGCTTTGGCATTGCCCCACTTTGGTCCGGGACGAACGCGCCGGTTTGACCCTTACGTGCGCGATGTGGGGCTGATGGGCGAAAGCGACAGGCTGGAGGATGCCTATCGCTTCCGCACGCCAATGCTCAGAAATGTGGCGATTACCGGCCCTTATGGTCACAACGGTGCCTATCCAACGCTTGAGGGCATTATCCGCCATCATATGGAGCCACATGCCGCGTTTGATCGTTGGAAACCGAAAAGCGCCGCCCTGCCCCACGCGCCCTGGCTGAAGGATATCGACTTCGTTTCGTTCAACGATAAGCGCGAGCGCGCGCGCCTGCGCTCCAAGGTGGATGTGGACGTTCCTGCCCTTTCTGATTCTGAAATTGCTGATCTGGTTGCCTTTATGCATGCCCTGACGGGAACCGAGTCGACCAAGGGTCGCCTCGGCAAACCCGTCGCCGTTCCAAGCGGCCTTAAAGTGGATTGAACGTGGGCAGATGACGAACATTCTGGTTACCGGAATTGCGGTCGTGGATTTTGTTTTGAAGGTCGAGGAAATGCCCTCAACGCCTGAGAAATACTGGACGGAAGAAGCAGCCATTGTTGGTGGCGGTTGTGCCGCCAATGCCGCCGTCGCAATCGCGCGCCACGGAGCAACCGCCAAGCTTGCTGCCCGCATGGGCGATGATGTGATCGGCGATCTCATCCTTGGCGAGCTGGAAAGTGAAGGCGTCGACACAAGCCTCGTGCACCGCGCGGAAGGTGGCAAGTCTTCCTTCTCGTCCATTTATGTGGACCGGCAAGGCGAACGTCAGGTCGTCAATTTTCGTGGCAATGACCTTATTCAAGGCACAGACTGGCTTGAAACCGGTGAGACATTTGACGTGGTACTGGCAGACAATCGCCGGTCACCGATCCTTGAAAAATCCATGCAGATCGCCAGAGCGCGCGACGTTCCGGGTGTGGTTGATGCTGAGCATGAGGTTGACCCGGACGCACTGAGAGACGCGACGCACATCGCCTTTTCCCATCAAGGCATCACGGAGATGACAGGTATTGCCAGCATCCACGACGCGCTCACGGAGGTTTCGCGGACATACGAAGCTTTTGTTTGCGCCACCCATGGTGCTGAAGGCACCTATTTCGTCGATGGCAAAACGATAGAAAACATCCCTGCACCACAGGTCGACGTGGTCGACACGCTTGGTGCGGGTGACATTTGGCACGGGCTCTTTGCGCTTCGGTTGGCCGAAACGGGCTCCGAGACCAACGCCATCACGTTTGCAAACGCGGGCGCGGCGCTGAAATGCACGAAATTTGGTGGTCGGCTTGGATGTCCGACCCGAGATGAGACAGAACGCTTCATGCAGGAGAACGGACTATGCAACTGACCCCCGGTAAGCTTTGGGGCATGCGAAGAATGGCGGATGCCAACGGCATCTTCAAAATGACGGCGGTGGACCAGCGACCGCCCATCAAAGGACCAATTGCCAAGCATCACGGTGTTGAAGAGGCACCGTGGGACGAGGTTGCCCGGTTCAAGTCCATGCTCGTTGAAACCCTGCAGGATCAATCCACCGCCATGCTGCTCGATCCGCACTATGCGGTTCCCAAGAGCATTGGTGTGCTGTCGCCAACCAAGGGCTTGATCGTGACCCTTGAAGATTCTCTTTTTCAGGAGACAAATGAGGGGCGGCTGAGCGCCAGCATTGATGACTGGTCGGTCGCAAAAATCAAGCGCATGGGTGGTGATGCGGTCAAAGTGCTGGTCTGGTACCGTCCTGATGCCTCGCCTTCCATCTGTCGGGCACAGCAGGATTACGCCAAGCACGTTGGTGAAGAATGCGCACGCTACGATATTCCCTATCTCTTTGAAATTCTTGTTTATCCACTTGCAAGCGACGCGCATCAGACGAAAGAGTATGTCGAATTGCAGGGCAAACGGGCGGACGATGTTTTGGCATCGGTCGAAGAGTTTGCCAAACCAGACTACGGCATTGATGTGTTCAAGCTGGAAAGCCCGGTCAACGCGAAAGACGCTGACGGGTCGCAGGACGTGCAGGACCTCTTCGACGAGATGGGGCGCCTCGCCGGTCGTCCCTGGGTGATGTTGTCAGCTGGGGCCGGAAAGCCGGAATTCCGCAATATTCTGGAGCATGCGTTCAAAGCAGGTGCCTCTGGCTTTCTGGCCGGTCGAGCCATCTGGCTTGATGCCTTCAACAAATATCCTGACTGGTCCGCGATCCAGGCCGAATTGAGCTCAGACGGTCGCGATTATATGAGCGACATCTCAGCGCTAGCCGACGAAACGGCGTCAAGCTGGTTTTCCCATTCCTGCTATGGCGATGATGGCGCCGGATTTTTGCCGGTGAGCTCGGATTTCCGACACAGCTATGCTGCGATGTAGGAACTAAGCCATGAAAATCGGACTCCTGCCTCTGGCGCGGGCAACCTTCGACGTTGACTTCGCCAACGAAAATCTGCGCGCCATGCTGTCTGAGCTTGACCAGTCTGGACACGAATTTACTGGCTCCCGAGATCTGCTGTTTGACGCAGACGCAACCAATGCGGCTTTGTCGGACCTCGCCTCGCAGCCCATCGACTGCGTGCTGGTGCTTCAGGTGACATTTACCGACGCTGTGGCAATCGTCGATATCGCCAATACACTCGAAGCCCCGCTCTCCATCTGGGCGATCCCCGAACCCCGGCTGGGCGGACGGTTGCGGCTCAATTCGTTCTGCGGGCTCAATCTGGCGAGCCATGCACTTGGATTGAACGGGATCAGTTTCGGTTGGTCCTATTGTGCGCCAGACAAAATGACGGATGCTGAGTTTTCGCTCCTCCTTGGCACTTCGAACAGAGCCCCAGCGCCACAGGCTGTGTCGAGTAGCAATTCAGCATCAGCACGAGCCCAATCGACCGCCGCGTCGCTCGCCGGCAAGAGAATTGGTCGCATCGGCGCGCACCCGGACGGGTTCGACACCTGTGCCTACGACACCAACAAACTCGATGCCCTTGCTGGTGTTGCGGTTGATGAACTCGAACTCGACGATCTGTTCGAAACGGCGCGAGCGCTGCCGGACGATGCAGCGGAAACCGTGCTTGAGACAGCGAAAGCACAGCTTTCCGGGCTCGATGCCGTTGATCAGACCGAGCTTGACCGGTCGGCGCGCCTCAAGGTCGCGCTGGACGAACTTCGCAGCGGCGGGAACTACGACGCATTTGCCATTCGCTGTTGGCCGGAAACCTTCACAGAATATGGCGGTGCGGTCTGCGGGCCCGTATCCATGCTTGGCGAAGCCAGAACGCCCTGCGCCTGCGAAGCCGACGTCTACGGTGCCCTGACACAGCTTGTTCTGCAGCAGGTCGCCGATGCGCCCGTCTTCCTGACAGACCTCGTAGACATTGATGTCGATGACAATTCAGGCGTCATCTGGCATTGCGGTCAGGCTCCAATTTCCATGCGAGATCCGGACGTTGAACCCGCAGCGACCATTCACACCAACCGCAAGATGCCGCTGCTGTTCGAATTCCCGCTCAAACCGGGTCGCGTGACGCTGATGCGTATGTCCCAAGCCAAAGGCCAAACAGCCATGGTGATTGCGACGGGCGAAATGCTGAAACGCCCTATGGCGTTCACCGGCACATCCGGCGTCATCCGCTTTGACGCGCCCGCCTCTGAAACGCTCGATCGGGTGATCGAAAGCCGGTTGGAGCACCATATGGCGGTCTGCTATGGCGACCATCGCGCCGCTCTTCTTGACGTAGCAGCCGCGCTCGATTTGCCCGTTGTGGAGATCTGACCATGACTACCAAATATGCCCTGATCGGTTCCGGCATGATGGGTCAGGAGCACATTCGCAATGTTGCGCTGCTCGACGGAGCTGAAATTTCGGCGATCAGTGATCCCGACGAGAGAATGCGGAATACGGCCGCATCCACCGTTCGGGACCGATCGGGCCATCAGCCAGCGACCTTTGACGACTACAAATCGATGCTCTCGAGCGCGGAGTTTGACGCTGTGTTGTTGGCCTCACCCAACGACACGCATCACGCCATCATGCAGGACCTGATTGGTGCTAAAAAACCGGTTCTTTGTGAAAAACCGCTTTGTACAACGTCCGACAATTGTCGGGACCTGATCGCACAGGCCAATGGCTCGGGTGCGCTGGTGTGGGTGGCGATGGAATATCGCTACATGCCACCGGTTCAACGTCTTCTTTCTAAGATTGAAGCGGGCACCGCGGGTCCGGCGAAGATGATGAGCATCCGCGAGCACCGGTTTCCGTTTCTGGAAAAAGTGGGCGACTGGAACCGCTTCAACCACCGTACCGGCGGAACTTTGGTGGAGAAATGTTGCCACTTCTGGGACCTGATGCGTCTGGCACTCAAGAGCGAGCCCGTGCGAGTCTATGCCTCGGCAGCCGCCGATGTGAACCATCAGGAAGAACGCTATGACGGTGCCACGCCCGACATTATCGACAATGCGTTCGTCATCGTAGATTTCGAAAACGGCACACGTGGCATGCTTGATCTTTGCATGTTTGCCGAAGGCTCTTATTGGCAGGAGATCATATCCGTGACCGGCCCAAAGGCACGGATCGATGCGTGCGTGCCTGGCCCTGCGCGCTTCTCTTCGGATGGCAAGGAACGACACTCGCAGATTGTCATCAGCGACCGTGAGACCAAACGGGAAAAGATTGAACCTGTTCACGTGGATGAGGCTATTTTGGGCGCGGGCGATCACCACGGCTCAACCTTCTTTCAGCACCAGAAGTTTCTTGAACTGGTTCGCACCGGTCGCGGCACACCCGATGTCAGCCTGCACGATGGCCTGATGTCCGTGTTGATCGGAGAAGCCGCAGAACGCTCGGCACGTGAAGGGCGGGCCGTCAGAATGGAAGAAATGCAATGATCGTCATCACCGAATTTATGGATCAGGCCCCCATCGACGGGTTGGCGCAGGATTTCCGGGTGCTGAACGACCCATCGCTTGCGGATGCGCAGGAGAAAATTCCGGCTTTGCTTAGCGAGGCGACAGCTCTGATCGTGCGCAATCGCACGCAAGTGACTGCCGATTTGCTAGCCGCTGCACCAAATCTGAAGGTGGTTGGACGACTTGGTGTGGGGCTCGACAATATCGACCTCGTGGCCTGCGCCGACCGCAATGTGGCCGTGATACCGGCGACGGGTGCCAACAATCTGAGCGTCGCCGAATACGTCATCAGCACGGCAATGCAATTGCTGCGTGGCGCCTACCAGTCTCACGGGGCGATGATGGCAGGCTCCTGGCCACGACAGGCCTGCGCGGGGCGTGAAATCTTTGGCAAGACCCTTGGACTGGTTGGATTTGGCGCGATTGCGCAGCACACAGCGGGTCTCGCGCGAGGTCTGGGTATGCACGTTGTGGCGAGCGACCCGTTTCTACAAGACGATCACCCGGCTTGGTCAGAAACTGAACGCATATCGCTGGATGATCTCTTGGATACCAGCGATGTGGTGAGCCTCCACACGCCACTGACCGAAGAAACCCGTCACCTCATCAATGCGCCCCGACTGTCGCAGATGAAGTCAGATGCCATTCTGATCAATGCAGCCCGAGGCGGCGTGGTGGATGAGGCTGCTCTGGTTGACGCATTGAAGACAGATGCCCTCGGCGGCGCGGCGCTGGATGTGTTTGAAACCGAACCCTTGTCCGCAGAGGCTGCGCAACTGTTTGATGGCGTTCCGAACCTGATCCTCACGCCGCACATTGCCGGCGTGACGGAAGAATCCAATGTGCGCGTCTCCGCCATGATTGCCGACAAGGTACGCGAGGTGCTGACGGGCGGGTGATCCCATCTTGATCGGCACCCGATTTTGATTGAGGACCGAGGTGTGTTAAGTTAATGTGCCATACTCTGTACATACATATCTCATATGAAACCTGTCCGATGGAACGCAGAGAAATCCAATGCGCTTCGCGCGGATAAATCTCGGGGCGGAGTGGGATTTGAAGATTGTTTGGTGGCGATAGATGAAGGAAAAGTGCTTGATGTCATCGATAATCCCACACGGCCAAATCAAATACTGCTCGTGGTCGAGATCGATTCTTATGCTTACGTGGTTCCGTTTGTGGAAACCGAGCACGAAATATTCCTCAAAACTATGTACCCCAGCAGGAAGCACACTGCACACTATTTGAAACGGTGAATGCGATGCCAACGGAACCAACCATTTCGCACTATCTGGATGATGAAGAACGAGAGCTTGTCGAGGCGATTGAACATCCCGACTACAAGATCGGCGAGAGCCATCTTACAGATCAGTTGAAGGCAGATCTGCAAGCGTCTGCGCGCGCCACGATTCATGAAAGTCGGGTCAAGGTAACAATTCGCATTCCTGAGTCGGACCTTATGCGTTTGAAGGCAAGAGCTGTCCGGGAGGGAATCCCCTACCAGACACTGATCAACAGCATCCTCCATGGTGCCGTTTCCTGAGCCATCCCTCCCTTCCCCCGGCGCTTCAAAAGCTCTAAGACACGCGCGATTACCATTCGCCGGACCCCGTAAATCATGTCACACAACAGTTTCGGACATCTGTTCCGTGTCACCACATGGGGCGAGAGCCACGGACCGGCATTGGGCTGTGTGGTGGATGGCTGTCCGCCCGGGCTGGAACTTTCGCTGACCGAAATTCAGTCGTTCCTCGACAAGCGAAAGCCCGGGCAATCGAAGTTCACCACCCAGCGACGCGAAGCGGATCAGGTGAAGCTCCTCTCCGGTGTTCTGGCGGGAGATGATGAAGATGAATTTACCACCACCGGCACGCCGATTTCCATGATGATCGAAAACACCGATCAGCGCTCCAAGGACTACTCCGAGATCAAATCCCGCTATCGTCCGGGCCATGCGGACTATACCTATGACGCCAAGTACGGCATCCGGGATTACCGCGGCGGCGGACGTTCATCAGCCCGCGAAACGGCTGCACGCGTGGCGGCGGCTGCTGTTGCACGCAAAGTCATCCCCGGTGTCACAATTCGCGCTGCCATGGTGCAGATGGGAACCGAGATGATCGACCGGGACCAGTGGGACTGGTCGCAGGTCAATGAAAACCCGTTCTTTTGCCCGGATGCTTCCGCGATTGATCGCTGGGCCGATTATCTCGATGGAATTCGGAAATCTGGTTCAAGCGTTGGAGCGGTCATAGAATGTGTGGCGGAAGGCGTTCCCGCAGGCTGGGGCGCTCCGATCTACGGAAAACTTGATCAGGACCTGGCCTCGAACATGATGTCGATCAATGCCGTCAAAGGGGTTGAAATCGGCAATGGATTTGGAGCCGCGTCCCTGACCGGCGAAGCCAATGCCGACGAAATGCGGCTTGGCAATGATGGCGCGCCGGTGTTCCTTTCGAACCATGCCGGGGGAATACTGGGTGGAATTTCCTCCGGACAGCCTGTCGTTGTCCGATTTGCAGTGAAACCAACATCCTCCATCCTCACGTCACGCAAAAGCATCACTTCTGATGGCGAAGAGGTGGATGTCATGACCAAAGGGCGTCACGATCCTTGCGTCGGCATTCGCGCCGTGCCAATTGCCGAGGCCATGATGGCCTGCACATTGGCCGATCACTATTTGCGCCATCGCGGGCAGACCGGACAGCTGTGATCCGGAAACCCGCCTAGATCAATTCGGGATACTGGCATGAACGATATGGAACTGGTCGCTGACGCCATTCGCGCCTTTGAAAATGGCGAGATGGTGGTCGTTACCGATGACGATGACCGCGAGAACGAGGGCGATCTGATCGTCGCCGCGGTTCATGCGACGGCTGAAAAGATGGCGTTCATCATTCGCCACACATCGGGCATCGTCTGCACGCCCATGACACGGGATGAAGCCAAGCGGTTGAATCTTGCGCCAATGGTTGCCGACAATGACGCGCCGCATTCAACGGCCTTCACCGTCTCGGTGGACTACAAGCACGACACGACCACCGGTATTTCAGCGGAGGAACGCTGCTCCACCGTGCGGGCACTGGCCAATCCCAATTCGGGTGCGGCTGACTTTGTGCGGCCCGGCCACATTTTCCCGCTGGTTGCAAAGGAAGGTGGGGTTCTCACCCGTTCGGGCCATACCGAAGCAGCGGTTGATCTTTGCGTTCTTGCGGGGCTTCCGCCGGTCGGTGTCATCAGCGAACTGGTCAATGATGACGGCACGGTGATGCGGGGGCCGCAAGTTGCGTCTTTTGCCGAAGCCAACGGGCTGAAAATGGTGTCTGTTGCCGATCTCATCGCCTATCGACAGCGCCAGGAGAGCTTCGTCGAGCGCGTGGATCAGTTTGACATTGAAACCGTTGCTGGACCCGCACAGGCCTTTGCCTATTCCACACCCTGGGACCCCATGCAGCATCTCGCCGTGGTTTTTGGCGACATTCGCGGCGGTTCCGACATTGTTGTGCGGCTGCATCTAGAGTCGGTGGTTGATGATGTTTTCGGTGCCCACGATTCACTCGACGGTATCCTCCAGCAGGTCGCCGACAGCGGCAAAGGGATTGTTGTGTATCTTCGCGATGGTTCAATCGGTGTGGCGGGCAGAAGCATTCGCAGCCAGCGGGATGGTGGCGATGAAGAGCATCACGAAACCGCTCAGCAGCGCACGTCTGAATGGCTGGAAATTGGCCTTGGGGCGCAAATTCTGAAGGATCTGGGCGTGAGCTCCATCGTGCTGCTGGCGGGTCAGGAACGTCATTATGTGGGTCTGTCCGGATTTGGCCTGGAGATCAGCCGGACGGAAATTCTGGATGGCTGAGATTGAGCCGGGGTCTGCGCGAACGCCTTTATTGGTTTCGTCATTCCGGCCTTCATGCCCGGAATCCACTTTCAAAAGTGCCCTCGGCTGGATTGCGGCCTTCGGAGCACTGCTGTCCGGTTTGGTTTTGAAATGGGGATTCGCTCACAGCAGGCTGGCCATGCGCCTCACCTCCCCCTTGAGGGGAGGTCGAAACAGGCGCAGCCATGTTTCGGGTGGGGGTGGGCGAGTATCTGAGTTTGGTCATAGACTGGCTGCGTCGACTAAACGTTTACCCCCACCCGGTTCCAGCTCGCAGATGCTCGCCGGTCACCGACCTCCCCTCAAGGGGGAGGTGAGCAGTGCAGCTTGTTTGACGGTGTTTACAAAACAGGACCAATCTACTAAATTGCTCATTTTCTTCAATAATATCAGATACTTAAAAAGCCTTTTCGGATTTAGCTCGGACGCCGGCGCGTCAAAGGCCGCAATGATGGGCCGCTTTTTCGGTGCAATTTCCGCCGCGCTGGTCACCGCTTCAATTTTCTCCACCTCGGCATTCGCCAACCAGTGGGTGGCGAAGGAAGTGGTTCCCGCAGGCACCATTCAATCGGCAGCAGACATGCCGATGTTCCAGCGCTGCGGCAAAGAGCTTTGCCAGGCCGGCTTTCCCTATCGCATCCGAAGTTTCGTTTTCCCGAAAGGTGCAAAGCCAGCCGGAGATGCTGTACGCGCTCCCAAGGGCGCAAAGTCACAAATTCGCTCGACGTGGTACGAGGACCCGACCCGTCGCTATGCGCACGCGATTTTGGGCGATGATATTGAAGCGGGCACCATCGCCGCAAGAACGAAAAGCGGAGCAGTCGTTCGTTTCGTTTTGCCGCAATCCGATGTGTTTGAAGATCAGACCCCACGCCTTGCCGACATCAACGGCGATGGCGAACTCGACATCGTCACCATTCAATCGAACAACCGAAAAGGGGCTTCGATCGCGGTCTATGGCATCAACGGCAAGACGCTGACCCTCATCGCTCAATCACCCTATATCGGGCGCGCGAACCGTTGGATGAATGTGGCTGGCATTGCGGACTTCACCGGCGGCGGAAAGGTGCAGATCGCAGCCGTCACGACACCGCACATTGGAGGCACCTTGAACATCTGGGAGCAGCGCGGCTCCAGATTGGTTGCGGTTGCCTCGCAATACGGCTTTTCCAACCATGCGATCGGATCCCGCGTCCAGAAGCTCTCCGCCGTTGCGGACTTCAACGGTGATGGGGTGAAAGATCTGGCTTTGCCGGCGAACGATCACAGCCAGTTTCATCTGATCTCGTTCGTGCGTGGCAAGTTCAAAAAGCTAGCGAAGTTTCAGTTCAAACGGCGGATCGACAGGCCTGTCACCATCTGGCAATGGGGTCCGCGTTCGGTGATCGGTATTGGCCTTTCGGATGGTTCGGTTCGGGCGATTTATCGCAGCAAGTGACCCTCCGCGCCAAATGATTGTTGTGCGAAACGCTTCGCGGCCCATCCCACATCATTGACCTCAACCACGCCGACACACAATATCGCGGCCTAGGAGTTCGACGTGACCACCCGTCTCTATCATCACGACATATATGTTGAGCATCTGACCCCACCGGGACACCCCGAACGGCCGGATCGCATTCGTGCCGTTGCAAAAGCGCTGGCCGACGATGCCTTCTCGGGCCTCGACAGAGTGGAAGCGCCACTGGCTGATGAGGCAACATACCTTTACGCGCACCCGGAATCCTATGTGGAACGGCTGGAAGAGGCGTCACCCGAAGAAGGCATCACACGACTGGACCCGGACACCTCCATGAGCCCGCGCACCTGGGAGTGCGTGCGTCATGCTGTCGGTTCCTGCAATGCGGCAGTGGACAGCGTGTTCGAAAAGGAAGCCGACAATTGCTTTGTCGCCGCGCGCCCACCTGGCCATCATGCGGAAAAGACGACGGCGATGGGCTTTTGCTTCATCAATGGTGTTGCCGTGGCGGCCCGACATGCGCAGCGAAAACATGGCGCGGAGCGTGTTGCGATCATGGATTTTGACGTGCATCACGGCAATGGCACACAGGACATTTTCTACGACGATCCGAGCGTGCTTTATGCCTCCACCCATCAGATGCCGCTTTATCCGGGCAGCGGTGCGAAAACTGAAGAAGGTGTGGGCAACATCTTCAATGCGCCGCTTGCTCCCGAGAGCGGAGGCGAAACATTTCGCGAGGCGATGGAAAGCAGGGTGCTCAACGCGATTGATGCGTTTTCGCCCGATCTGGTGATCATTTCAGCCGGTTTCGACGCACATCACCGCGATCCGCTGGCGCAAATCAATCTCGATGAAGATGATTTTGACTGGGCGACCGGTCGGTTGATGAACCTCGCCGAACGCCATTGCGACAACCGATTGATCAGTGTGCTGGAGGGAGGCTACGATCTCGACGGTCTCGCAAACTCATGCGCTGCACACGTCAAACGGCTGATGCAGGGATAATCAGGAAAAGACTATGAATGACAATGCGGCCCAACCGGACGTTAAATCTCTGAGTTTCGAGCAGGCGCTCGACGAACTGGAAAAAATCGTTGGCGATCTCGAACGCGGCGACGTGGCGCTGGAGAAATCAATTGCGATCTACGAGCGTGGTGAGGCGTTGAAACTGCATTGCGCAACGCTGCTTCGGTCGGCTGAAGACAAGGTGGAGAAAATCCGCGTCGGCGCAGACGGCACGGCCAAAGGCTCGGAACCGCTTGATCCGTAGGCTTTTCTGCGATTTTGCAATCGCACCATGGGACGTGCGCGTTTTTCGAGCCCTCCTACGACACCCGGTCGCATTGTTTTGATCGAGGCCTGCACAATATCTGGCGCAGACTGCAGAGTTTCTGCAACAGTTAGGGATTGCCTTGCTTCTCCAAATCGGCAAAACCAAACGACGGAACAAATTCTAGTGAAGCGCCGGGCACATTCCGTGGCCAAAACGGCGCCATTTAACCGGGTTGAACCCTTGCGACCAGAAACGCCACTTCTCGACACCGTATCGGCTCCGGCTGATCTGAAGTCACTTTCAGATGAAGAACTCAATCAGGTCGCAGACGAACTCCGCCAGGAAGTCATCTCTGCTGTGTCACTCACCGGTGGCCATTTGGGTGCAGGCCTGGGTGTGGTTGAGCTCACTGTCGCAATTCATGCCGTGTTTGACACACCGCACGATCGGCTGATCTGGGATGTTGGTCACCAGTGCTATCCCCACAAAGTGCTGACCGAGCGGCGTGACCGCATTCGCACCCTGCGCCAGGAAGGCGGGCTCTCCGGCTTCACCAAGCGGGCGGAGAGCGAATATGACCCGTTCGGCGCGGCGCATTCTTCCACATCAATTTCTGCCGGGCTGGGCATGTCGGAAGGCGCGAAGTTGCTCGGCGAAGACCGGCACGTGATATCCGTCATTGGTGACGGCGCCATGTCTGCCGGCATGGCCTATGAGGCGCTCAACAATGCAGGCGCACTGCACGCCAAGCAGATTGTCATTCTCAATGACAACGACATGTCGATTGCGCCACCAACCGGTTCCATGAGCGCTTATCTGGCGCGGCTGGTTTCGGGTCAGACCTATCTTTCGCTGCGTGAAACGGCCAAGCAGCTTTCGAAGCGCCTGCCAAAGTTCCTCTACGACAAGGCCCGTAAGACAGAGGAATATGCCCGCGGGTTCTGGACCGGCGGCACCATGTTCGAAGAGCTTGGTTTCTACTATGTCGGTCCAATCGACGGACACAATCTAGACCATCTCCTTCCCGTGTTGCGCAATGTGCGTGATGCGGCTGATGGCCCGATCCTCGTTCATGTGGTGACGGAAAAAGGCAAGGGTTATGCCCCTGCCGAAAACTCTCGCGACAAATATCACGGCGTGTCGAAGTTCGATGTCATCACCGGCAAACAGGACAAGGGCATTCCCAACGCACCTTCATACACCAAGGTGTTTTCTGACGCGCTGGTGGAAGAAGCCCGGCATGATGAAAAAATCGTCGCGGTTACGGCTGCCATGCCCGATGGTACGGGACTGACCCAGTTTGGCGAAATCTATCCCGAGCGAATTTGGGATGTTGGCATTGCTGAGCAACATGCCGTTACGTTTGCTGCCGGTCTTGCCTGTGAGGGCCTGAAACCATTCGCGGCGATCTATTCGACCTTCCTGCAACGCGGTTACGACCAGGTCGTGCACGATGTCTCGATCCAGAATCTGCCCGTACGTTTTGCTATCGACCGTGCCGGATTTGTTGGAGCCGATGGTCCGACCCATGCGGGTTCGTTTGACACCACATTTCTTGCCACCTTGCCCGATTTTGTTGTGATGGCAGCAAGCGATGAAGCAGAGCTCAAGCACATGGTTGCGACCGCGGCGGCCTACGACGAAGGCCCCCTCTCCTTCCGATATCCGCGCGGTGAAGGCGTGGGTGTTGACATGCCGGAGCGCGGGTCGGTTCTCGAGATCGGCAAGGGCCGGATCGTCCGCGAGGGCAGTAAGATTGCTCTTCTTTCCTTCGGCACACGGCTTGCCGAATGTCAGTTGGCTGCGGAAGAGCTGGATTCCTATGGCCTTTCCACCACAATCGCGGACGCGCGCTTCGCCAAGCCACTCGACCATGATCTGATTGCCCGACTGGCGCGGGAACACGAAGTTCTGATCACGGTTGAGGAAGGTTCAATTGGTGGCTTTGGCAGCCACGTGCTTCACTATCTGGCGGAATCGGGACTGCTCGAAAGCGGCATCAAAGTACGCTCGATGATCCTGCCCGATACCTATGTTGATCAGGCAAAGCCGGAAGTCATGTATCAAAGTGCCGGTCTGAACTCGGGCGGTATCGTTGAAACCGTCTTTGCTGCGCTTGGTCGCGAGATTGCACCGGCAAGCGGTTCTCAGATCGCCTGATCGCACTTGAAGTTTTGGGGCACGATTGATGCTGAAACGCGCACGCATGGTTTTGTGGGTTCTGGTTGCCGCTGCCGCAGCGCTGCTCTCCTATCTCACAATCGACTGGTACAAAAACGAGCTTCTCGCTAGCGATGATGCGCCGTTTGGCGGGGCATTCGAGCTTGTTTCTCACGCGGGAACCAAGGTCACACGAGACGATACGCTTGCAAAACCAAGCGCATTCTTTTTCGGGTTCACACATTGCCCAGACGTTTGCCCCACCACGCTTTATGAAGCGAGCACTTGGCTTAAAACGCTTGGGAGCGACGGCGACAATCTGAACGTTTATTTTGTCAGTGTTGATCCCGAACGCGACACGCCGGAAGTGCTGGCGGACTATATTTCATCGTTTGATGACCGCATCACCGGGCTGACCGGCACGCCCGAGGCGATCGAAGATATGCTCAAAAAATATCGGGTTTATGCGCGTAAGGTGAAATTGGAAGATGGTGACTACACCGTCGATCACACGGCCAGCGTCTATCTGATGAAGAAGGGTGGCAGCTTTTTCGGCACGATCG
This sequence comes from Pseudomonadota bacterium, assembly GCA_039029195.1. Taxonomy (GTDB): domain Bacteria; phylum Pseudomonadota; class Alphaproteobacteria; order Rhizobiales; family Rhizobiaceae; genus JBCCGR01. The sequence goes on along the minus strand of JBCCGR010000025.1, from coordinate 27,667 downwards.
CCTATCAGCAGGATAGCGACACAGCGGTTGCAAAACTGAAGCGGCTGATTGAAAGTTAAACGGTTAAAACCGGAACACCCGTCCTTATGCCTTTTTCGGCCAAACTCATTCTGACCATTCTCACCGGCGGCCTCGTTGGTGGCGGCGTGTTCTTGTGGTCGGCACATGGGCAGTCGGTCTATGCCGCCTATCTAAGCGGCGTGGCCATGGGATGCCTGTAACGACCTGATCGTTCACACAGTTTTAACCCTTTCTCTTGGGCAATTTTCAAGATTAACAGGTGATGATCATCTTCGGGACCAGGGTCCTTTGTGTCGAAATTTGCTTTCCAGCGTCGACGACACCAGAACCTTGAATGTGTTGGTTGTGTTTGAGTTCAAGCGGATCAAACCGCCAAAACTCAGCATCAATCGGGCCGATTTGGCCCACGGGGAATGAGTTATGCGTATCCGACATGCTGCCGTGATGGCAGCCGTTTTGATTGTTTCTGCCACCTCCACCGCAGTGTTGGGGCTGGAAGTGAAGCGCGATGAAACTATTCGCGATGCGGCGCTCAACCAGTTGAAGCAGAACCTTGGTGGCCTGCGCGGCGCGGTCAAAACCGGCGTCGACAATCTCTATTTCAACCGGTCGCTGAGTGGTGCGCCATCTGGGAACCCCATTCCGAATTCCCTTCCGCAAAGCCCAACCGGTCTTGATCAGAACCCCACGGGCAGCACAACGGACAAGCCAACCAAGCTGAAACCCATTGTGCAGGCAGAACCGGAAATTGTGGAGATGGACCACACCATGACCGGGTCAATTCCCGCTCATGAAGAAGTGCAGCCACAAAAACACCAGCCAATGGACATCATCTTCCGCGAAGACAATGTGACCTGGCCGTCCATGTGGCCTTATGATCTCAGCGGACGAATTGGCAAAGCGATTTCAGAAGGTTGGGCCTGGGCAAAGCCGAAACCGCGCACTGATGAAGTGATCATTCCGCTCAGCGAGTTTCGCAAACCCAATTCAAACGATGCAGACGCCAAAGGCGGCATTACCGGGTAGTTTGTGAAAACAGGCTTGATCTGGCTGGCACTTGCCGTCAGATCAGGCCATGACCGTTTCTGCGAAATCAAAAATCCGACTGGATCAGTTGCTGGTGGATCAGGACCACTTTGCCTCGCGCTCTCGGGCGCGGGACGCGATTTCGCGTGGCTGTGTGGCCGTGGATGGGACGCTTGTTGAAAAGCCTGGCGCCAACGTAACCCCCTCACAACAAATAGAAATTCATGACAATGCTCAAGCCTATGTCAGCCGAGCCGCGCTAAAACTTATCGCCGGCCTGGAGGCGAGTGGTTACTCTCCCGAGGGCCGGACGTGCCTTGATGTCGGCGCGTCCACCGGAGGCTTTACGCAAGTCCTTCTGGAGCGCGGCGCGATCCACGTGCTGGCACTGGATGTGGGGCACGGCCAACTTGCCGAACCACTGCAAAATGACCCTCGTGTCACCAATCTGGAAAAGATCAATGCGCGCACGCTTACCCGCAATCATCTGGGTGGCGGTCGTCCCGACTTCATCGTCAGCGATGTCAGCTTCATCTCACTCAAACTTGCCTTGCCCCCGGCTCTTGAGCTCGCGGAACCTGAAAGTGCAGCCGTTCTTTTAGTGAAACCGCAATTTGAGGTGGGCCGCCAAGCCATTGGAAAACAAGGGCTTGTGTCGGATGATGCTGCGCAAAACTGTGCTGAAGACCTACGGAACTGGCTGAGAGAGCAACCGGGTTGGAGGAGCACCCATCTTGTTCCTTCTCCAATCAAGGGTGGCGACGGCAATCAGGAATATCTTCTGTGTGGCCTTAAGGATGGGACGCAAGTATGAACACCACAGTCACCATCGAGCGGCTTGGCGCTTTGGGAGATGGCATCGCGACGGTCGGTGGGAAGCCCGTCTACGTAGAAGGCGCATTGCCGGGAGAAGTGGTTGAAATTGATGACCAATTTCCGCGCCCCACACTACTTGACATCACCTCACCATCCCCTGACCGGGTGACGCCAGACTGCCCGTATTTTGAAGCCTGTGGCGGATGCGTGGCGCAGCACATGCCGCCCGCCATCTATCGCAACTGGAAGCGCTCCACCATTGAAACCGCTTTCACGCTGGAAGCGATCGAGATTTCGCTTTCAGACACGCTTGAAAGTCCGGTTGGTTCCCGCAGGCGCGCTGTGTTTTCGGCGGAGTTTGTGCAGGGGAAACTGCGGTTTGGCTTCTCGGCACGCCGGTCGCATGACCTTGCCGATATCAGGGAGTGCCTTGTTCTTGATCCGGAAATCACCAGCAATCTGAATGGCTTGAAGGAACTCGCAGGTGTTCTAATTCAGCAGGGCGAACGCTTGCGCGTTTCCGTGCTTGCAAGCCAAAGCGGATTGGACGTGTCGATTTCTGACAGTGGAACAGTTTCCCGCGACGCACGGCTGAAGGCGATAAACCATGCGATTTCAATGAATTGGGCCCGGCTAACCGTCGAGGACGAGGTGTTTGTCGAAACCCGGGCGCCCATCCTTTCGCCCGGTGGTTGTGATGTGGTGCCTCCGCCCGGCGGCTTTTCTCAGGCCACAAAGGCAGCGGAAGATCAGATGGTTGAGCTGGTGCTCGGCCACCTTGGAAAAAGCCGCCATGCCATTGATCTTTTTAGCGGTTTTGGAACTTTCTCCCTGCCGCTCGCGGAACACTCGCGAGTTCATGCAGTTGAACTGGAAGGGGCTGCACTTGCAAATCTCGAGACCGCAGCGCGCTCGCTTCCGGGCCTGAAGCCGGTCACGATTGAGCAGCGCGATCTCTTCCGCAGGCCCGTTTTAGCAGACGAACTGAAACCTTTCGATTTCGCAGTTATCGACCCACCGCGCGCCGGTGCTGAAGCCCAAACAAAGGCGCTCGCCAAGTCCTCAATCAACCGCATTGCGTTCGTGTCGTGCAACCCGACCACACTGGCGAGGGATGCAGAAATTTTGCTCGATGCAGGCTTCGGTCTTGAGAAACTTATCCCTATCGATCAGTTTCTCTATTCTGCCCATGTGGAGCTGGTGGCACATTTCAGCCGCAAAAAGGCCCGAAAAAGACCGTCGATTTTCGGATAATCGCCGCAGGTTTCTGCGTCATTCTTCGCTAAACCGGATCAGAGTTACGCGGGTTTTGACCGGTTCATGAAGCTGATGAACGCATTGCGCGCTTCATCCGAAACCAGCCGTTCGGCAAAAATGCGTCCCTCATTTTCCATCCGCTCGGTCACCTCGGCGCGGTCGCCGCGTAACAATTTTCGAGCGAGCTTCATCGCTTCGCGTGGTTTCGATGCGATCACCTCGGCAGCCTGAAGTGCCCGCGATTCCAGATCGTCATTTGATGTGATCTCGGTGACGAAGCCGGCTGCGTTTGCTTCTTGTGGTCCGAACCGTTCCGCCAGAGCCAAAAGCCGGAAGGCTGCCTGATATCCCATGGTGCGGGGGGCGAGCAGGCTCGATGCCCCTTCCGGCACCACGCCGAGGTCCACAAAAGGTGTCGCGAAAACAGCGCGCGGTGATGCGAACACCTGATCGCAGTGAAACAGCATCGTCGTGCCGATTCCCACCGCCGGGCCATCGACGCCGGCAATCATCGGCTTCTCCGAACTGATCAAAGCACGAAGGAAATCAATCACTTCCATGCCTTTTTCAGCACCGGTTGCAACCGCCATGAAGTCGGCGATATCATTTCCTGATGTGAAGCTTTCCGGCTGACCGAGAAACACGGAGACCGCGATCTCATCATTCTCGTCGCTTTCCTTCAGCGCCGCCGCAAGGCTTGCGTACATGGCGCGGGTGAGCGCGTTCTTCTTGTCCGCCCGGTTGAAGCGGATGATGTGAACCGCGCCCTGGCGTTCGGTGATGATGTGATCGCTCATTGTCGTTTTCTCTTAATTTTTCAATATGTTGCCAAGCGCGTTGAGACTGTCGGCGCCTTTGGTCACTATTTTCAGCAGCGCTGATGTTTCGCTCAGAATGTTCTCCGCGAAGAACGAAAGCACGGCCGTCCTGTCCTCCTCACGATGGCATTCCGCCGCCAGCGCCAATCGCGCCAGATAAACACCACCTGAGGCAAGTCCGAACAGCCTGAGATAAGGCGTTGCCCCGCATAGCACGGCATTGGTTTCACCCGCTTCGAGCGAAGCCAAAATCCAGTCCGTCGCTTCGGTCAGATCGGTCAGCGCGGCGCGCAAGTTTTCCGCCTGCTCCTGAAGCGGGCTTCGGTTGGAAACCGCAACGCGATCAATGGTTTCTGACAGTTCAGCCAGATAGGCCCGCACGACTTCGCTGCCTTCAAGCGGCAGCTTCCGCGACACCAGATCAATTGCCTGAATGCCATTGGTCCCTTCATAAATCGGCGCGATGCGAGCATCCCGCAGGAACTGCGCCGCGCCGGTTTCCTCGATAAATCCCATGCCGCCATGGATCTGAACACCGATGGAGGCGACCTCGACCCCCACATCGGTCGAAAAGGCTTTGGCAATTGGGGTCAGCAGGTTGGCGCGGTTCGCCCAGAACGCTTTGTCTTCGTCCAGCCGCGCCAGATCGAGCGCGTGGGCGCAATCATAACAGATGGCGCGGGTTGCCGCGGTCAACGCCTTCATGGTCGCGAGATTGCGCTGCACATCGGGGTGCTCGACAATCGCCGCCATGCCTTCTGACGTTTGACCAATTGCCCGCCCCTGTTTGCGCTCCTGCGCATAGGAAAGCGCGTGCTGATAGGCTGCCTCGGCCGCCGCAACCCCTTGAATTCCCACAAGAAGCCGAGCGTTGTTCATCATTGTGAACATGCAGGCGAGACCGCGATTTTCCTCACCCACAAGATAGCCGATGGCTCCGGGCTCATCGCCCGCATAACCATCGCCATAGATCATCGTGCAGGTGGGGGAGCCATGTATGCCGAGCTTTTCCTCAACGCCTGAACAGAAGAGATCGTTGCGTGCACCCAGCGAGCCATCTTCGTTCACCAGGAATTTTGGCACCAAAAACAAGGAGATGCCTCGCGTGCCGGCAGGCGCATCCGGCAGGCGGGCAAGCACCAGATGAATGATGTTGTCGGTGAGATCATGCTCACCATAGGTGATGAAAATCTTCTGTCCGAAAACCCGGTAGGTGCCGTCGTCCCGCCGTTCAGCGCGGGCGCGCAGGGCGTTGAGGTCGGACCCCGCCTGCGGCTCGGTGAGGTTCATGGTGCCCATCCATTCGCCGCTCACGAGCTTGGCGAGATAGGTGGCTTTCAGTTCGTCGCTGCCGTGCTTTTCGAGCGCTTCCACCGCGCCCACCGTGAGTGTAGGGCCGATGCCGAAGGAGAGCGAGCCAGAATTCCACATCTCGAAGGCGGCAACCGAAAGGGATGTGGTGAGCCCCTGCCCGCCAAATTCTTCCGGGCCGGTGAGCGCATTCCAGCCCGCCTCAACCCATTGATTGTAAATCTCTTTCCAGCCCGGCGGCATGGTGACCACGCCATCCTTCAGCGGTGTGCCATGCTCTTCACCAACCCGCAGAAGTGATGCGACCTCTTCGGACGAGAACTTGCCGGCCTCCTCAACAATCGCATCGAGCAGATCAGCGCTCAACTCACCCATGCGCCCCGCGCTCAGGTCCTCACCCAGCCGGGTCGCCTGTTTCAGCGTGTGGGTGATGTCAACAACCGGTGCGGTGTACATGCGTCTCTCCCTTTACGATGTCCGATCAGCTAGCAACTGAGTGCGGTCTGAATGGCGCGACCTGCGGCCATTTTCAACGATCTAAGGTCGCCCACTAAAACCCGCGGATCACGCCAACAGCATAGCGAAATTCGCACCACGCGCGACCGTCAATCTGGTTTACCGTTGACGTAAAAGTAAGCAAGGGAAAAATGGTATGCGGCCAAAGAATGGACGGTATAGAGCTGGACTCATTGGAAATGGGGTTTCCACATTTGAGGGTCTTCCTTTAGTGGAAATGGCCTCCCAAGATCGTCATTCCGGCCTTCATGGCCGAAATCCAATAAAACTACGTCAAGTCATTGGGTTGCAGCCTGAAGGCCGCATTTAAGATGGAATTAGACAACTACAGTCAACCATCGATCGCGCGATACAAAGGTTGTATTTCAAGCAGCACCACAACATATTGAACATAGCAACTTTCAGAACGGGCGACTGAATGGACTGGATACTACAACAAATTGCTTCACTATTGCGCGACTATTCCCGTGTAGTTGATCTGGCAATCCAGAACGATAATTTCATAGACAAAGTAGAACTCATTGCGATTCCCTTTTTTGTTGTTGGTCTGATCATCTCAGGCATCCGATTTCTTTGGAAACGCTTGTCGAGACATGATGAAAAGCTTGATGAGCAGCGTCGTCTCGCTGAGGAACGGTTCAAGAAAGAACAGGAAAAGAATGTCGAAATCAGAAAACGGAATGATCAACTTCTGAAATATGATCCTGATCTCTTTCTGCAGGAAATGGATCGCATAGAGCGCGATAAGGCAATAGTCGCCCGCGCGACCTACCCGCTCGAATGGTTACAGCCCATACGCCCGGCTCTGGCGCGGGCCTATGCTGTGGCAGCACGAGAAAAAATGCTCGAACAGCAAAATGAGCAGTCGCTCGACGATGCGCTGCACTTTGCTCGTGGTGCCATCGCCGCAGAACCGGGAGACCGGCAAAATCTGCAATTGCTCGATGAAGCAAAAGAGTTACAGCACCTGCTGCGTCTGGAGGGAAAATCTGAATCGGAAATCGCCGCCCTGCAACTGCCAACGGTGCCAAACGATCCAGTTGCATTGACTAAGGCGGCTGAATCCATGATCGACAAGGGAAAATATAAAATCGGGAGGCTGTTTGCGGGACGTGCCGTTGAACTCGCAACAATCCAAAATGGTCCGGATTCAGTATCGGATCTCAACGCACGAAGTGCCTATGCACGATCCCTTGGCCAGTTGGGTCAATATACTGAGGCCGAAAGTGAGCATCGGGCTGTTTGGGAAATTCGGAAAAAACCGGATGTGCTCGGCGCAGACCATCCCAATACGCTAAATTCGCGCCATGAAACAGCGTATATGATGGCAGAACAGGGCCGATATGCCGAAGCCGAAAAAGAACTTCGGGCTGTTTGGGAAGTTCAGAAAAGATCGGACGTGCTTGGCAAAGACCATCCAAAAACGCTGACGACGCGCTACAACTTAGCTTACATCCTGGGAGAACAAGGTCGATATGCCGAGGCAGAACGAGAGCTTCGAAGTATATTAGAAACTCAAGAAAAACCGGAAGTACTTGGCGAAGATCATCCAAAAACGCTGACGACGCGACATAAGTTGGCACACATCTTAGGGGAACAGGGACGATATGTAGAAGCCGAGGGTGGTTTTCGGGACGCCCTGGAGGTTAGCAAAAAGCACTCTGTACTCACTCGAGATCATCCATATTCGCTGCGCGCCCAGTTTTATCTCGCAAGAGTGCTGGATGCGCTCGAACGAAGAAACGAAGCATCTGCGCATTTGGATGGCTTAAGGGAAGGCTTTCTTGCGCAACTTTTTCCAGAACATCGTTGGGTGAAGGAGTTGGATGAATATCTGGAGCAGCGCAACTAAAACCATCACAAAACAGTTTCAAGCACCACTTCAAGATAAGGATTCCTCACCCCTCCCGCGCCTCAATCCGATAGGCGCGCGGGCTTTGGCCAGTTTTCTTTTCAAACACCCGGCTGAATGCGGAGCGGCTTGAGAAGCCAACAATCGCCGCAATGCGGCTCACCGACGTTTCGATTTGCTGCACCTGCCGGAGCTCTTGGCTCCGGCAGGTGCAGCAAGTTCCTACGAAGAAAGCATTCCTTTCTCTTCAATCTCCGCCCAGATTTCCTTCCAGACCTTTCTCGCCTTGCCTATCTGTTTTGCCGACTTTGCAGCTTCCAGATTGTTGGCCATTCCTTCGCCTTCAACGATCACCGCACCAACCATGCCAACAGCCCGGTGCGGTGTGCACTGGTAGCCGTAGATGCCGGGTTTTTCGAAGGTGACAGCAATATCCTTGCTGATCTTACCCTTCCAGGGCTCCGCCCCCTCTGGCAGCATGCCCTTTGTGGAGGCACTGTTGTGGCCCTTATCGACAGACACAAAATTGACCGTGTCGCCGGGTTTGACCTTCACAATGCGCGGAATGAAGACATAGCGGTTCTTTTTGTTTTCCGGGTCCTTGTTGTACATTTTTACTTCAACCGTTTGTCCGGCAGCAAATGAGGGTCGCGTGACCAAAAATGCGCTGCTGAGGGCCATGAACATACGGCGGGTAAGGCTAAGACTCATATCTGCTTGTTCCTGTCTTCCGTTCGCGCCCGGCAGGTGAAGCCATGCCCGAGCACGTTTTGATGTTTTCAATTGTCGAACTGTGCAAATCCGGACTGGAATTCCAACGATCACTGCCGGACTGGACTGCACCCGCAGACCGGCAGGTTGCGGCTTCACTGCTTACGCTATATCAAGTATTATGACTATAATAGTCAACTTTAGGTGTTGGTTCGTGTTCCTGACCTTCAAATGGCTTATCCGCTTGTGTTTTGTCGCAACACTGGTGGGCGTTGCAGCCCCGGCAGGTGCGGCCAAAGGAACCAGTGAACTGGATGCTGTTGCCAGCAAATGCAGTGATGGCGAACGCGAATCTTTGCTGCTTTCCGCCCAAAAGGGCGACGCTGAAGCCATGTACGAACTTGGCGCGACATATCTTTCTCAAGACTGTCCAGTCGAAAAACGTCACAAGGCGAAGGTATGGCTGATGTCCGCCGTAGAGACCGGCCACACTAGGGCTGCCATGGCGCTGGGCCTCTATTACCTTTTGGAAGAAGACGACAATAAGCGCGGCTATGTTTATCTGCGCATTGCCGCTGAAGACGGCCATGCGGAAGCACAGCACTATTTCGGCATGATGATGCTAGACCCCTCCACACCGTTCGGCAATCGCGATGAGGGACTGATCTGGCTTGGCACAGCATCGTCAAACGGGTCGGCCCTTTCGGCATTGATTTTGGGTCTCATCCACGATCATGGCCTGAAAGGCGTCGCCCAAGACGCCTGCGCGGCGATGGACTGGTATGAGGCCAGTCTTCTGCTCGGATTGCCGGACGGTCACGTTCGTCTGCGCCAGCTCGCAAGCGACCTCAAACACGACTGCTAAACCTGTTCTTGTTTGAAACGAACCGGTCCATCCAAAAGTCTCATACTATAAGTTGACTTTTATTATCCTGTTTGATGATTTGGTGTCTGCGGAGCCAGAAGCGGTTCCTGCCTCAAAGTCGCCGGTCATTCGCCAGCAGGAACAAAAAAACAGGGTTGGGAACAGGATTGTCAGAGAAAAGCAATTCCGAAACAGTTCTTGAAATCAAGAATTTGAGCATCGCTTTGCCGGAAGGGTCTGATCGCAGTTATGCGGTTGAGAATCTCGACCTCACACTGAAGCGGGGCGAGATTTTATGCATTGTCGGGGAGAGCGGATCGGGCAAATCGGTCATGACAAGCTCGATCATGAATGATGTGGCGCCCACCCTTTCCATCGAAAGCGGCGAAGTGCTGTTCGATGGGGACGACGTTCTGAAATTCTCCAACGACCGCCTCAACCAGATCCGCGGCGCCCGCATTTCCATGATCTATCAGGAGCCGATGTCATCGCTCAATCCGGCGATGAAGATCGGCAAGCAGGTGGAAGAGGTCTTTGAACTGCACCGGCCGGAGTTTGACCGCAAGCAGCGAAAAGAAGAGATCATCAAGCTGTTTGAACAGATGAAGCTGCCAACACCTGAGCGCATCTACGACAGCTACCCGCACCAGGTTTCAGGTGGCCAGAGCCAGCGGGTGGTCATTGCGATGGCGCTCGCGTGCAAACCGGACATCCTGATTGCCGACGAACCGACCACCGCTCTGGATGTGACCACGCAAAAAGAGATTCTTGAACTCATCAACGAGCTCAAGGAAGTCTTTGACAACGCAACCATATTCATCACCCACGATTTCGGCGTGGTGGCCGAAGTGGCCGACAAGGTTGCCGTCATGCGCTACGGGCGCCTTGTGGAACAGGGTTCCCGGGAAGAAATTCTGCTTCACCCCAAGAAGGATTACACAAAACTCCTCGTGGATGCGATGCCGCTCCTGAAAACCGCACGCACACCTGAATCTGACCGCAAGGATGAGCCGCTGGTCAGCGTTTCAGGTATTCACAAGATTTATGGTGAAGGCCCAAGCACAGTGCACGCGCTCAATGATGCGAGCTTCGTCTTGCGCTCTGGAGAGACCCTGGGCGTGGTTGGAGAAAGCGGCTCTGGCAAATCAACCCTTGCCAAGGCGCTCATCAGGCTGGTTGAACCAACGGAAGGCACGGTCTTTGTTAGCGGTCAGGACTTTCTCTCCCTGTCGGGAACCGATCTCGCAGCCGCCCGCAAGCACATTCAAATGATCTTTCAGGACCCGTTCGGATCGCTCAATCCGAACCACAAGGTGGGTCAGATTGTTTCGCGCTCAATGGAACTGCGTGGCATTCCACCAGTAAAGGCAAAAAAAAAGACCCTTGAATTGCTTTCGCTGGTCGGGCTGGGGCCGGAGGCCTACAATCGAAGCCCGCGTAATTTCTCCGGCGGGCAGAGACAGCGCATCGGAATCGCGCGCGCACTCGCCATGGAACCAGAGGTCATCATCGCCGATGAGTCCGTTTCCGCACTTGACCTGTCGGTGCAGAAGCAGGTTTTGTGGCTGATGAACGATCTGCAAAAACGGCTGAAGGTGGCGATTGTCTTCATCACGCACGACCTGCGGGTCGCCGCACAGATTTCCGACTATATCACCGTCATGGAAAAGGGCGTGATGGTGGAGCTTGGAACCGCAGACGAGGTGTTCAACAATCCGAAACATCCCTACACGAAAAGATTGCTGGACGCCGCGCCCGGCCGAGGCTGGGAACCACCACGCCTGAGCCGCGCCGAAGCCGAGCGTATTGCCGCTGCGATGTAGGGCAACAAGTTTTTCCGCAAGGATTCACCAAAAGAGTTGCCTGCAATCCATCAGTTGATACTCTGACAGCGGAAACCAATAAGTTCGGGAACAAACCCGACCGGTCGCTGGGGAGTAACGCCGTGTCAGAAACCAAAATCGCCGAAATCAGTGAGTTGCGTGTCGAATTCGAGACGATGGATGGCACCGTCGTCGGCGTGGAGGATGTGTCGTTCGACATCAAATCCGGCGAAACGCTGTGTGTGGTTGGTGAATCTGGCTCCGGCAAATCGGTCTCCGCGCTTTCCCTGATGCGGCTTGTGGACTTTGGCGGCGGCGAGATCACCGGTGGCAAGCTGCTGTTTGATCGCAAGGATGGCGGTCAGACCGACGTGACCAAGGCCGATCAGGACTTCATGCGGCACATTCGTGGAAACGAAATCGGCATGATTTTTCAGGAGCCCATGACCGCGCTGAACCCGGTCTTCACCCTGGGCCAGCAACTGTCCGAAGGCCTGCGGGTCCACAAAAAGATGTCGAAGGCCGAAGCCGAACAACGGGCTATTGAGCTGCTGAAACAGGTTCGCATCCCCGAACCGGAACGCCGCCTGAAGCAGTTTCCCCACGAATTATCCGGTGGAATGCGCCAACGCGCGATGATCGCCATGGCGATGGCTTGTGAACCCCGGCTGCTGATCGCCGATGAACCCACCACCGCGCTCGACGTGACCATTCAGGCGGAAATCCTCGCCCTCATCAACAAGCTGAAACGCGAGACAGGTGCTGCGGTTCTGTTCATCACTCACGATATGGCCGTCGTGGCGCAGGTTGCCGACCGGGTCGTGGTGATGTTCCGCGGCAACAAGGTTGAGGAAGGAACGGTCGAAGAAATCTTCAACAACCCGCAGCACGACTACACAAAGGCCCTGCTTTCTGCCGTGCCGAAGCTTGGTGAGATGAATGGCAAATCCAATCCGGAACCGCTGAAGTTGGTTGGCGCGGAAGCCGCTGAAATCAAACCCATTTTAGGCACCGATGAGGTTCTGCTCGAGGTCGAGGGGCTGACCACCCGCTTTCCGGTCAAAGGCGGCATGCTGCGCCGCACGGTCGCCAATGTTCACGCCGTGGAAGATGTGTCCTTCACCATCAATCGCGGCCAGACCCTGAGCCTGGTGGGTGAATCCGGTTGCGGAAAATCCACTTGCGGGCGCTCGATCCTGCGGCTGGTGGAACCCATGGCCGGCAAGGTGATGCTCGACGGTGTTGATATACTGGGGCTGTCGCAATCGGACATGCGCGACAAGCGGGTCGATATGCAGATGATCTTTCAGGATCCGTTTGCCTCGCTCGATCCAAAAATCAAACTGTTTGAACAGGTCGCTGCACCCTTGCGCAACTTCGATCGGGCAAGCGGTGGTGCCCTTCGGGACCAAGTGGCAGGCCTCTTTGATGCAGTGCGTCTGCCGCGCGCTTTTCTCGACCGATACCCGCACGAAATGTCTGGCGGTCAGAGACAAAGGGTGGCGATTGCCCGGGCACTTGCACTCAATCCCAAGCTCATTATTGCTGACGAGGCGGTTTCAGCGCTGGACGTTTCGGTTCAGGCCGAAGTGCTCAACCTGCTGATGGAACTGCAGGTCAATCTTGGCATTTCGTTCCTGTTCATCTCGCACGATATGGCCGTAGTGGAGCGGGTGAGCCACCGGGTTGGTGTGATGTATCTGGGCCGTATCGTTGAGCTGGGCACACGTCGGCAGATTTTTGAAAACCCGCAGCACCCCTATACGAAGTCGCTGCTTTCGGCGGTGCCGATTGCCGATCCGAACGTGCGCAGCCTCAAAGGGGATCTGAATTTCAAGCCAATCCCCTCACCCGTGTTCCCGCTCGACTACACGCCCGAACCCAGCCGTTATGAGGAGCTGGAAGACGGGCATCTGGTTCTGCAGGGCGACTGGGGCGGCTTTGAAGCCGACAGCGGCACCATCGCTGCCTAGAGAGGGGCGCGCGTCCCTTTCCGTTTGGAAAGTTTATCAATCGGCAAAGCGCGCCAAACAACTGAATTCAACGGCCTACCATCCTGGACCCCCGCTGTTGCGGGGGTGACAACGTAGGGTTCATGTCAGTTTGAGCCGCACGACAATCCTGCACTTCCATTTGTCATTGCCGCCACAGCGGCAATCCAGCTCAATAAGCCGCAATGTTTGTTCCACTCCTTCACCGTGAGCCGGTCGAAGGACTGGGCGTGGAACTTTTCCATTGCTGGAAATTTCCACATAGGATGGTCTTGCCGATCTCGCTGTCGTCCCCTCACACAGATGTGACCCGGCAATTAACCCGGATTGCATCACGTTGGGTTATATGTCCTCCATGCACAGGCTGATTGTTCTTGTTTCTGTTTTCTGCCTCACCTTCGCAGCCAGCGGGTTGAAGGATCGGCTGGCGCTTGCTTTTGACGGCTCGGCGGTAGTTGCTGCTGAAGCGGTGACTGAAGTTGCCGCGGCTACTGTCGGGGCACCAGAAACAAATCGCGACTGTTGTCCCGATCAGGTGGTGCAGGAAGAGTCCGGCACCTGCTCAATGAGCTGTTCCATCCTTCCCGATGTGAAGAGTTTTTCTCCACCTCAGCGCATGGTGAACCTGGAACTGACCGACAGCCAGTTCGGTGTGAGCAATCCCCCCGATCCGCTGAAGCGACCGCCGCGACACGTCCTTTGATCTTCAGGATGCCCGCATTCGCGTGGCCAAATAACTGATTTCAAAGGATTTTCTCATGATCAACAGACGAAGTCTGCTGGCCCTCGGGCTGGCGGGTGTAATCGGCGCTCATCTCCCAGCGACAGCCGAGGCGCACCACACCAAAAAGTTCCGCAAGAAATTCAAGCTGGATTCCCGGTTTGAACCGCAAGGCGTGCCGTTCCGTGGCCATCGGCCGGGCACCATAATCGTCGATCCGGCAAACCACTTTCTCTATCTCGTGGAAACGCCCTTCCGTGCCCGCCGGTATGGGGTTGGCGTAGGGCGTGCCGGGCTTGCCTTCAAGGGTTCAGCCCGCATCGCCCGCAAGGCAAAGTGGCCGCGCTGGACGCCGACGCAAAACATGATCCGCCGCGAGCCGAAAAAGTATGCGCGCTATGCGAAGGGTCTGCCTGGTGGGCCAAACAACCCGCTCGGTGCGCGGGCGCTTTATCTCTACAAGGGCAAGCGCGACACGCTCTACCGCATCCATGGCACCACCCAGCCCTGGTCGATCGGGCGCTCGGTTTCGAACGGTTGCATTCGCATGCTCAATGCGCATGTGACGGATCTCTACGAGCGGGTGCCAATTGGCGCGAAAGTGGTTGTGATTTAGCACGTACGGGTGCGGGCCGTCTGAAAAAGATACACCCCGGAGCCTTGCAGCTCCGGGGTGATCCGGACAATCGACGCAGGGGCCAATTGAGTGACTGCCCGAATTCTAACTACCTAAATCGGGTGGTGCCGAGGCCGCCTTCAGGGGCGAACGGCCAGCCCCAGGAAATCAATGGGCCTGCATCGGCCTGGGTAGAGAAGGCTACGGTCCCGATGATCATTGCGATCACGATGCCAAGGCTGGTGATTTGTACGGTGTTCATCTCATTTCACTCCTCTTTGTGTTTCGCGTGTGCTGTTTCGCGTGTGCTGTTTCGCGAGTGGAAGGTTTACTTGCTTCCGATGACCACAATGTAGGAGATCAGTGGAACAGGTTCAGGAACACCTGTTCCATCGCAGATTTTGAGACGAAGAAAAGGAGCGTGGAACTATTCCGCTGGCATCATTGAGCGGCTTGGTGCCGCGGTGCGATCGAGGCGGCGGCGCACGAGTTCCCCAAGCAGAATGCCCAACGGTGCGGACCCCCAAATGCAGATGAGGATGGCAGCGGCCTCCACATTGCGCAAAAGCGGATCGAGCACGAACAACATCACCCTAAACAGCCAGAACGAGCCCCACATGGACCCGGCGAAACGGAACATCCAAACCCGGTGACGATCAGCATCGCCTGAACGGATGGCGAGTATGCCCAGAATGGCAGAGCCGTAGACAAAGGCCGCCATGGAATAAAAGCCATATTCAGCCAGCGGGCCACCATATTGGGTCACCGGTCCGTGCTGCGAGGCAAGCCACACAGCACAGATGAGCGACAGCGTGAGTGCTGCGAAGGTCACACGGCCCAGAAGCCTGTGTTGCCCAAATCCGTTGCCACCGGGGCGTAGAAGCTGAACATGCACCAGCACAAAGGCAATCGAATTGAAGATGATGTGGCCATACAAAAGCGTGGAGCGGAATTCCGGGCCGTTGGCAAAACGGTCGTAAAAGGCAACGCCCCAGGCGGGATGGTTTTCAAACGTCTCACCCCAGACTGTGCAGGCATTGTCGGGACAGGCCTGAACGGCGGCAACGCTATCGGCGCTGGTCAGACCCAGATTGATGAGCACATCATAAATGCCAATGAAAAACGCGATGGATTGAGGAACACCGTTCAGCAGGTAACCGACATTGAGATAGAGCATCAGCGCAATGCCGAACCAGAAAAAGGCGTGATAGGTTCCGGAGCGTAGGCTACGCGCCAACAGCAGGGCCCAGATGGCCAGCGCGCCATAAATCGTTAAAATGCCAATCGGAAGTCCCATGCCCCTCTCCTCCCACGCGATGGTTCCAGTCTGCTGTTTAAAGTGTGCCCCTGTTGTGGCGGGATTGTCCAGAGATTGGATGTTGATACGCAATCACCGCAGGCTGGTCAGCATCACTCCCGATACAATCAGCCCCAGCCCGATCCAGTTGGTGAGCGAGATTTCTCGCACCTCAACGCCGAGCAAACCAAAATGGTCGTAGACATGGCTGGCGATAAGCTGCCCGAAAACGACGACAACCATAAACATGCCCACGCCAAGCACGGGCACGGCAAAAATCGAAACCAGCACCTGAAACACGCCGATCAGCCCGCCAACCCAGGCCCACCAGGGAACGGCACGGAGTTCTGCGGCTTCCGGCAACCGCACGCCGGTGGTGAAGGTGATGATGATCAGCGCAATCGTTGCCACGCTGAAACCGACCAGTGCGGTAACAATCGGGCTGCTGAAATCTGATGCCATGCGGGCGTAAATCGGCCCTTGTGCGGCCACCAGCGCACCTCCCGTAAAGGACAGGGCGATCAGGCTCAGCGTGAGGAAATTCAATGCCATGTTACAGAACCTTGTACATGTATGTGGTTGCTTCCAGCGCGTCGCGGTTTGGCGCGCGGCAGAAGAACGGGATCTCGCCAGCAACCTGAAAGCCGAACGACTGATATAGCGCGGTTGCCGGATCACCGGTTCTGGTGTCGAGGGTGATAAGCGACCGGTTTTCCGCTAGTGCTGTTTCAATCAGCGCATCCATCAGGGCGCGGGCAATGCCTTTGCGGCGGGCGTGTGGATGAACCAGCATTTTTGAAACTTCGGCGCGATGCTGTTGGTTTCCGGGCATGCCCAGGGCAAGCTGCGCCGTGCCGACGGCACGGTCATCCACTGTCGCAATCCACAATCGGCGATCACCGGCGGTAACCGCTGGAGTGATCGTCTCCTGCCAGAAGCGGTTCGCATCCCGCAGTTGAAATGGTTCGATGAACCCGACGCTCGCGCCATCCAGCACGCTTGCATGGAGAATGTCTGACAGACCGGGAAGCCAGCGGTCGATATCGCGGCTTTCTATCTCGAGAATTTTCGCCTGCATAAAACCTCGCTTGAAGTTCAATCCTTACCGGTCAATCCGGAACACCACGGGCCATTCGTCTTCGGGGATCGGATAATCATCCTTGATTTTCTTGCAGGCCGGGACGGTTTCAAAACTTTCCTCGTCCCAACAACAGGTCTGGAACCGGACCTCCTCCGGAATGAATGCATGGTCTTCCCATCGATAAACGGCACTAGATCCGCAATCGCCGATGCCCCGGCCTTTATAAAAGGTCGTCAGTCGTTTGGTTTCGCCGTTCCAATCCGGTGAAATGATGCGATGGGACGCGGTCCACTTTTGGCCGTCGGCATTGTCCGGGAAACTCAAAAGTTCAACATAGGGATCGCTTTCTCCCGACACGCTGTAGGCCACATGGCTTGTCTGATAGGCATGGCGTTCGCACACGATGAGAACCACGTGGCTGGAAGCAGAAAATCGAATGAGTTCGCTGTTTTCGAACGTTCGATCTTCGAGGGCGCAAAGCGCGGTTGTTTGGTGAAAACCGAGCGCAGCCTGCATGATTTTGCGGTCGAACGCTGATCGCTCCTGAGCAAACCCGGCGGAAAGCGAACAGGCGGTGACAACAGCCATTGACAGAAATCGAAAGTACAAAACCGCGACCGCTCTTGTTCTTGCTTGAAGGAGTCAAACGCTAATGAGCGAACGCCAAGATTGCAATTGCGCACGACCAGACACGGCACTAGTCTCCGCCCATGACCACCGCACAATTGGATTCTTCAGACAGGCCCCTGCTTGGCATCCTGTTAATGTTCGGCTTTTGCGTTCTCGCACCGCTTGGGGACGCGGTGGCGAAGATTCTTGGCGGCACGATTCCACTGATTGAACTGTTGCTTGTGCGCTTCTTTGCGCAGGCCGCGTTGATGCTTCCCATCGTGTGGTACTCAAACCTGACGCTGCGGATGGAGCGGAAGGTGTTTTGGCTATCAACCATTCGCACCATCCTGCACATTGTGGGCATTGGCCTGATGTTTCTGGCGCTGCGCTACCTGCCGCTGGCTGACGCTGTGGCAATTGCCTTCGTGATGCCATTCATCATGCTGCTGCTGGGACGTTATGTGCTGGGCGAGCAGGTTGGGTGGCGGCGGCTCGCTGCCTGTGTGGTGGGGTTTTGCGGCACGCTGCTCGTTATCCAGCCGAGCTTTGTGAATGTGGGCGCTGCGGCACTGCTGCCGCTGGGTGTCGCGTTCATATTTGCCTTTTTCATTCTGGTGACGCGCCAGCTTGCCCGCGATGTGGACCCGATTGCGCTTCAGGCGAGCAATGGGGTCATGGCGGTAATATTGCTCAGTGTGATTTATCTGGCCGGCCGCGACACTGGCATTTCGGATATGCAACTGGTCTGGCCATCGCAAACCGACGCACTGCTTATGGCCGCGACCGGGGTGATGGGAACATCTGCGCACCTGCTGATGACCTGGTCGCTGCGATTTGCGCCGGCGAGCACGCTTGCACCCATGCAATATCTTGAAATTCCCATTGCGACCTTCTTCGGATGGCTGATTTTCAAAGACCTGCCCAACGGTCTGGCTGCCTGGGGCATCATGATCACCATTGCCGCCGGGCTCTATGTGATTTATCGCGAACACCTGACCCAGAAACACGGCGCCCCCGCTCAATGACCGCACCGCAACCGTCCAACGCCAGAGCCGCGCTCTGGATGAGCGGCTGGCTCATGGCCATGCTCACGATGGCCGTTGCCGGACGGGAAGCTGCACGCGAAATCAGCGTGTTTCAGGTGATGGAGCTGCGCTCCATCATCGGCTTTTTCATGCTTTTACCGCTGGTGATGGCGGCTGGCGGATTTTCCGCCATGAAAACGAAACGTCCCCTGCGCCATCTCAGCCGCAATGTCGTACACTACGGCGCGCAATATTCATGGCTGCTCGCCGTCACGCTGATCCCGCTTGGTGAGGTGGTTTCGATTGAGTTCACCATGCCCTTGTGGACGGCCATACTGGCTGCACTCTTCATCGGAGAGAGCATCAATCGCTGGAAGGTCGCGGCCATCGTGCTGGGTCTTGCGGGCGTGTTCATCATCATCCGCCCTGGTGTAACCGCCATTGAACCGGGACACATCGTATCGCTTGTCGCAGCGCTTGGGTTCAGTGTCTCGGTGGTACTGGTGAAGACCCTCACTCGGACGGACAGTGTTGTACGCATCATCTTCTGGATGCTCATCATTCAGTCGGTGATCGGCATCATCCCGTGCCTGTTTGTGTGGCAGCCCGTGCCTTCGGACGCTTGGGGCTGGATTGTGCTGGTCGCCTTCTGCGGCACGTTCTCGCATTACTGCATGGCCCGGGCGATGCTTTACGCCGATGCAACTATTGTGGTTCCCATGGACTTCCTGCGCGTGCCGCTGACGGCCGTGGCCGGGTGGCTGATCTATTCGGAAGCCATGGACGCTTATTCGGTGCTGGGTGCCGCTCTCATTCTTCTGGGAAATCTCCTCAATTTGAAGCGGCCGGCAGAAACGGAAAACAACGCGCAGTCGGCCTCGTCATCTTGATGAAGCATTGTCGTTTTTGTAGAGGCGCTGGGCGGAACCCGTGACCTATCCCGATGACTGGACTTCACCATCGCTCAGCTAATCTCAGCCAAGGATACTGACTGCGTTGAACGCGCAAGTGCGGTGCTGTCGGCGGGTGGTCTGGTGGCCATTCCCACCGAGACCGTCTACGGGCTTGCAGCGGACGCGACCAATGGCGAAGCGGTTGCCGGTATTTTCGCCGCCAAAGGTCGTCCCTCCTTCAATCCATTGATCTGTCATGTGAGCGATTTGGAGATGGCGGAGCGGCTCGGGCGTTTTGATGTCGTTTCGCGAACATTGGCAGAGACATTCTGGCCCGGGCCGTTGACGATCATCGTATCGCTTTCGGACGGATCACCCGTCCACCCTCTGGCGACCGCGGGCCTTGATTCCGTTGGCTTGCGTTGCCCTCAAGGCGCATCGCAGGCGATCATTGCGGCGCTCACCAAGCCCCTCGCCGCCCCCAGTGCCAACACTTCCGGCAAAATCAGCCCCACGCTGGCGCAACACGTGGCGGATGATCTTGGCGAGCGCATTGACCTTATTGTTGATGACGGCGCCTGCACCGTTGGGCTGGAATCGACCATCGTCAAATGTGTTGATGGTGCGGTCCATATCTTGCGGCCCGGAGCAATCACACAACAGGATCTCGAACAAGCGACAGGTGGCAAGGTCGTGGGTCCGCAAGACGGTGTGGACACAATAGAAGCGCCGGGGCAGATGGCATCGCACTACGCGCCAGGCGCCTCCATGCGGCTCAACGTTGTCGATGTCAGGCCGGACGACGCTCTACTTGATTTTGGTGCGACCCATCTCGGTTGCGACGTGCCGCGAGATCGATATCGCAACCTGAGCCCAAACGGTGACCTGCGCGAAGCGGCGAGCAATCTGTTTGGATATATGATTGAACTCGACATTGAACTTCAAAGGGTGATTGGCGCACAACAAGACGCAGTGATTGCCGTGGCGCCAATTCCGGAAACCGGGCTGGGTCTGGCAATCAATGACCGATTACGTCGCGCCGCCGCCCCTCGACCCAAAAATCAGGATCAATGAGACCTACATGAGCAAAATCGATCAATCTCTTCTTGACCAGTTCGCAGAAATTGTAGGTCCGGCAAATGCACTTGTGTCGGAGGCAGACAAGGCAAGTTATCTGGAAGAGGCCCGCAAGATTTATCAAAGCCGCTCGCCGCTGGTGCTGCGCCCCGGTTCGGTGAAGGAGGTGTCAGAAATCCTGAAGCTCGCCAGCATAACCGGCACACCCATCGTGCCGCAGGCTGGCAATACGGGCCATGTGGGCGGGGCCGTGGCCAATCCTGATCAGGATCAGATTATTCTGTCTGTTTCGCGTCTCAACCAGATTCGTGATGTGGACCCGTTTGGCAACACGATGATTGTCGAAGCAGGCGTCATTCTGGAAAGTGTGCATAGGGCCGCGACAGATCATGATCGCCTGTTCCCGCTGAGCATCGGCGCCAAGGGAACCTGCCAGATTGGCGGCAATCTCTCCACGAATGCGGGCGGCACAGCGGTCCTTGCCTATGGCAATATGCGCGACCTTGTGCTCGGGCTCGAAGTGGTGCTTCCCAACGGTGACATCTGGGACGGGCTGAGACGCCTGAAAAAGGACAATACCGGCTACAATCTGCGCAATCTGTTTGTGGGAGCCGAAGGAACGCTTGGCATTGTCACCGCCGCCGTTCTGAAACTCTTTCCCATACCGAAAGGCAAGGAGGTTGCCTTCATTGGTCTGCGCTCGCCAGAGGACGCTCTTGAACTGCTGACCCGCGCCGGAGCGGCTGCGGGCAATGATCTCACCGGGTTTGAACTGATGCCGCGCGTGTGCATCGATGTGGTTGCGCGCCATATTCCAGGTCAGCGTGATCCCATGGAAAGCCAGCACCCCTGGTATGTTTTGATGGAAATCTCCTCAAGCCGTGCCCAGGAGGATGCGCGCGACGCCATGGAAACCGTGCTGGGTGAAGCATTTGAAGACGATCTTGTTCAGGATGCGGTGATTGCCCAGAGCGCACAGCAACAGGATCAGTTCTGGGCGTTGCGCGAATCTATTTCACCTGCCCAAAAGCCGGAGGGAGGCTCAATCAAGCATGATGTTTCCGTCCCTGTTTCCGCCGTGCCCGATTTCCTTCGCCGTGCCGGTGAGATCATCGAAACGATCACACCTGGCGGGCGGGTTCTGGGATTCGGCCATATGGGAGACGGCAATATTCACTACAATATTTCCGAGCCCGAGGGTGGTGATCCTGGCTTTCTCGACAAACGATTGGAAACGAACGCAGCCATTCATGCCCTGGTCCGCGAGCTTGATGGCTCGATATCTGCCGAGCACGGCATCGGCCTCATGAAACGGGACGAAATGGCCCGCACCAAACAACCGGTTGAGATGGAAATGATGCGGGCAATCAAGCGCTCGTTCGACCCGAACAACATCATGAATCCTGGCAAGGTGGTGGAGATTTGAGGGCTGGGGTGGTGCGGATCACAAGTTCGCCGCGATGAAGAAACTCAACAATCCCCTCACCTGCTGCTGCGCGCTTGGACCCTGACCTTCGTCAGGGTGACGGAGGAACAGGTAGCAACTCAGCCATGTCCGTCAGGCACACGATGCAGCGACAAAACGAGCTTCTCCACAAAGGTGCTTTCACGGGAGAGTACAATCTAATAGTGTTTCCTCATGTCCGAAAAAGAACCCTGTGTTTACATCCTCGCCTCGAAAAGGAACGGCAGTCTTTACGTTGGAGTGACAAGTGATCTTTTTGGGAGGATGAGAGAGCATGTTCAGGGATTAAAGTCCGATTTTGCGTCCCGCCATCAAATCAAGCGCCTCGTTCATCACGAGTATTTTGTGACCATGCAGGAGGCAATTGCACGCGAGAAACATTTGAAGCGCAGGCACCGGGCATGGAAAATCCGGCTGATTGAGCAGCACAATCCTGAATGGCGCGATCTTTACTGCACAAAAAGCGGTGAGATATCGGACCTTGCAAACGACAGGGTATCGAATCAATTTTCCCCCGCAACCCTCTGGTAAGATTACTCATTTCTTACACCGAGCTACGAAACGATAACCTTCTTTCAGACTCACTTTCCCTTAACCAGTTCCCTTAAGCCAACAGGAACAGCCACGCTCCTATGGTCCGCCCAACAAGAGGTCGCAAAGGCCCGAACGAGAGAACCGAAATATCGGCTCTTGGAAGTGACAGTGAGGCTAACAATGAACCTGGGGACGCAAAAACCCGTCTGGGCCAACGAGACCCTTCGGCTTGATCCGGAGGCATTGCCGCAAGCGGGTTCTTATCGGACAGAAAGTTCGCTCCCCAGACGCGCCGGGGTTCACGACGCCAGCGGCGCGGTTCACTTCAAACTAGATGCGGCGGGAGCCACATTCAAACGCCCGCTCAGCTGCGGGCTCGATCTCTCGCTTGCCATGCCAACCAAAGCCTATCTGGGCGTGGCGGCGCGTGCGTTCGAAAACCAGGACGGGTCAACCACCGTCACACTCGAACTGATGCATCGGGACGAAAATCTGTCCGTCCCGCTGCTCGTGTCGGATCGTGTTGAAGCGGTGGTCGGTGACTGGCAGCGCTGGTGTCGGCTGACGAGCCTGCCAATGATGGTGGTCGAAGTTGACGGCGAACTCACCAAACTTGAAATTGAACCAACGGCTTTGCCTGTGCGTCAGGCCCAGCCCCGTCGGCGACGGCACACCCCTTTGCGCAATAAAAGCCGGTTTTCCAGGCGGCGCTCATTCGGACGCATGAATGGTCTGAGTGTGCTCAACGCGCAGGAAATTATAGCGCGGAACTGACTTCCCGATACACTTTCTGCCGTCATTCCGGCCGTTACGGTCGGAATCCAGAATAGATCAGCCAAATCAATGGATTGCGGCCCTGCCTTCGGAAGTCTCAGTAGGCCGCAATGACGCTGAGGGTGCGATGGCAAATCAGGAATGCAACACCTTCCCGACCTAAACCAGACCATCCACCACCAGACCCAGAAACAAAATCCAGCCAAAGTGCGAGTTGGATTTGAAGAGCCTGAGGCACTGATCGCCATCATCGATGTCGATTGTGCGGATCTGCCAGATCATCTGAGCCGCACCCAGAGCCAGCCCCGCGAACGCAATCCATCCAGCTCCGGCGAGAAAAAAGCCGATCGCAAACAACAGCATCGCCGCGCCATAGAGCAGCGAAAGTGCAAGCCGGGTCTTTTCGCCGAACAGGCGTGCCGTGGAGCGCACGCCAACCAGCGCATCATCCTCGCGGTCCTGATGAGCATAGATCGTGTCATAGCCAATCACCCACAGGATCGAGCCCAAGTAGAGGATGACAGGTGCTGCGGAAAGCGAACCGAAAACGGCCGCCCATCCCAAAAGCGCACCCCAGGAAAAAGCCAGCCCCAACACGAATTGCGGCCAGTCGGTGACCCGTTTTGCAAACGGATAGGCCAGAATGACGACAATCGAAACTAGACCGGTGACAATTGCGAAACCGTTGAAACTGAACAGGATTGCAGCGCCAACCACCAACTGCAGGGCGATGAAGGCAACCGTCTGTTTGCGGGTGACCCGACCTGAGGGCAACGGGCGGGAGCGCGTGCGTTCCACCGCCATGTCGATCTTGTGATCCACCAGATCATTGTAGGTGCAGCCCGCTCCACGCATCGTGATTGCACCAAGGAAGAACAACGCCAGAAGCCACAGGTTGAGCGGTTGTTCTCCATGGATGGCGGCCATCGCAAGCGACCACCAGCAGGGCCACAACAGCAGCCACCAGCCAATCGGCCTGTCCCAACGCGCTAATTGCGCATAGGGCCACAAACCAACGGGAAGCACGCGATAGACCCAATTGTTCGATGGTGCGTCGGCCACCCGCTGGGCTGCGGGATTCGGCGTCGGTTGATGGGTGGGCGCGGTGCTCATGGTTCTGGATTGGGTGTTCGGCGGTGTAAGGTCAAGCATTCTCCTGTGTGCAAGATCGTCTCACAAGCCACCTCGCGTGGTGCTCCCGGGGCTCGGCTGATAGAGAATTGTTCCATCGGACGACAAATTGATCGGCAAAACTGCGATGAATATTCTGGTCATTGGCTCCGGCGGGCGCGAACACGCGCTCACCTGGAAACTCTCACAATCTTCCTCATGTGACGTGATTTACTGCGCCCCTGGCAATGCGGGTATTTCCGATTGCGCCCTGTGCCCGGATCTGGCTGTGGACGACCATGCGGCGATCATCGAATTCTGCCGTGAGAAGATAATCGATCTGGTGGTTGTGGGCCCTGAGGGACCGCTGGTCGCCGGTCTGGCGGACGATTTGCGCGCTGCCGACATCGCGACCTTTGGCCCTTCAGCGGTGGCAGCACAACTGGAAGGTTCAAAGGCCTTCACCAAGAAACTGTGTGCCGAGAAGAACATTCCCACTGCTGCCTTCGCCCGCTTCAACAATGCCCCAAAAGCCAAGGCCTATGTGCGGGCACAAGGTGCGCCCATCGTGATCAAGGCAGACGGTCTTGCGGCCGGAAAAGGCGTGACCGTTGCCGATACGATCCAAGCCGCCTGCGCCGCGATTGACGACTGCTTTGAAGGTGAATTCGGGGACGCCGGAGCCGAGGTGGTGGTGGAAGATTGCCTTGTTGGCGAAGAGGCTTCGATGTTCTTTTTATGTGACGGGGAGACCGCCCTTCCCTTCGGCACAGCTCAGGATCACAAGCGCGTTGGCGATGGCGATGTGGGACCAAACACGGGCGGTATGGGCGCCTATTCCCCTGCCCCAGTGATGGATGATGAGATGATCGCCCGGACCATATCAGACATTATTGAACCCACGCTTGAAGGCATGGCCGAACGCGGCATGCCGTTTCGCGGGGTCCTTTATGCAGGACTGATGATCACCACCAAGGGGCCGGAACTCATTGAATATAATGTTCGTTTTGGTGACCCCGAGTGTCAGGTTCTCATGATGCGGCTTGAAAGCGATTTGCTGCCCTTGCTTCAGGCCAGCGCATCGGGATCGCTGGCCGGGCTCGAGGCGAGCTGGTTGCCCGATCCTGCGCTGACCGTCGTGATGGCGTCCAAGGGCTATCCGGGGTCGTACAAAAAAGGGACCCGCATTAAGGGGACAGACCATGTGGTTGGCGACGGCCTTGCGGTCTTTCACGCCGGTACAAAATACAATGATGAACATCATCTTCTCGCCGTTGGTGGCCGTGTTCTGAACGTGACTGCCAGAGGTGAGAGCGTGCGCGTGGCGCGGGATCGCGCCTACGGTGCCGTCGACCGGATCGACTGGGAAGGCGGCTTTTGCCGTCGCGACATTGGCTGGAGGGCGATAGAGCGGGAGGACACAGATGCCGGAGATATCCACGCGAGTTGAGGGCGAGATAATCATCGTCGCAATAGACCGACCCCATCGACGCAACGCGGTTGATCTTGAAACCGCCAAAGCGCTCTATGCTGCGTTTCAGGCGTTTGACGACGACGACGCTCTGAAGGTCGCCATCCTAACCGGGTCTGGAGGCACGTTTTGTGCCGGTGCTGATTTGCAGGCTCTGCCCTCAGAAACGGGAGGCGAGCGCATTGTGCCGGGTGGCGAGGGCGATTTTGCACCCATGGGCCCGACCCGACTTACAGTGTCAAAACCGGTGATCGCTGCCGTCGAAGGCCACGCCGTGGCGGGTGGCATGGAGCTCGCCTTGTGGTGCGATCTTCGGGTGGTTGCCCGTGACGCCATTTTCGGCATCTATTGCCGCCGCTTTGGCGTGCCGCTGGTGGACGGCGGCACAATCCGCCTGCCCCGGTTGATTGGCCAGTCGCGCGCCATGGATCTGATCCTCACCGGGCGTCCCGTTAAAGCGCAGGAAGCCTTCGAAATTGGCCTGGCCAACCGGCTTTGTGAGCCAGGCTCAACCCTTGATGCGTCAATTGAGCTTGCCAACGGTCTCACAAAATTTCCGCAGCGCTGCATGCGCAATGACCGGCTTTCAATGCTGGATCAATGGTCGCTGCCGCTTGACGGCGCACTGCGACGTGAAACGGGTCTGGGGTTGGAAACCGTCGCGTCTGGCGAGACGGTCGACGGGGCAAAGCGTTTCTCAGGTGGCGAGGGTCGCCACGGCGCGTTTGATTGACATAACACGGGACCGCCCGAAGCAACTACGAACCCGCACGCTCGGCGGTTCGTAACATTTGTTACTGTGAAAAAATTAACACGCCACTCATCTCCGGTTCATCAACGGGTCACTAAACCGACCTCGCGATGAACGCACAACACGCCTGACGGTTTTGAAACAAAGCATCGGTGGGGACCATCAACCGATGCGGCGAAAGTGACCAACGGCAAAAAGGAGAGAGACAATGAAAATGCTGAAACTTGCCGTCGTCACCGTTGGGGTGGCTGTTGCGGCATCCAACACCGGGTTCGCGGAAGAAACCGCCAAACCGGTTGAACCCACCACGAAACTGTCCATGCTTGATCAAATGCCGGTTTTCAAGGCTCTGCCAGAGCCGGAACTGCCTGGCATCGACAATCTCGGCGGTTGTGGTTGGCAGAAAGAGCAGGCCCTTCGCAACGGTTCTGCGATGGAGTTTGACGCCGTTCGTAAATGCATGAGCCTGAACCAATTCTGATTTGGAAAAGGACCCTGCAACCACGAACCGCTGAAAGGACACTCTTTGAGTAAAGGCAAAACACCAACCCCAGGCCTATTCAAGGCCGCACCATAAAACCCCGGAGCCATGCTTCGGGGTTTTTCGTTTTGGGCTTCTCGGTTGTTGTCGTCAGAGCGAAATTGATATTCAGGCATTCGCGCGTTTGTTTTTGGGATCGAACCCGAGACTCACCATCTTCCGCCGTCATCCTGACGAAGGTCAGGATCCAGGTGGGGTTGCTTCAGATGAGATGGAAATTGGTGGGTGAGAAGTCGCGGCGTGTTGGCTTTGCTGCTGGCCGTGCTAGACATTTCGCATCCCTCCTGCAGCAATTGCTCTTGGATCCCGGGCCAAGCCCGGGATGACGGCGGAGGGCGCGCAATGCCCCCACAAGGTGGCGAAGAGCCGTCCGGCGCCACTGCGCCGCCCACGCGGAGGCATTTGGCCCAAAGCCAAATTGCCGTGAGCGACTGCTTCTTTGATTGTCCAAGTCTTGCGCTTCGGTGCCGCTCAACGTGCGACTTGGACTGTCTGTTCAGATCGCACGTGGGACCCAGTCCCTCGCAAGATCTGAACCGTCAAAAAACGCCATGTAACACCTGTTCCTGATCTTTCCTGATATCTCCCCCACATTGTGGTCATCGGAAGCAAACAACAGCTTCCAAACATCGAGACAGCACACTCGACACAGCAACAGGAGAGAGACAATGAAAACCCTGAAACTGACAAGC
>JBCCGR010000024.1:0-64131 GCA_039029195.1 Pseudomonadota bacterium | reverse complement strand
GCCCGAGCTGCCGCTCGATTTCGAGGTGAAGCTCCCGAACCACGTGCCGGTCTGCGGTCTGGTCACATGCCGGGCGCCTTCAACATCCCCGTTGACACGCTATTGTCCGGTGGTCGTCTGAAGCCGGTCGAAGAACTGAAAGAGGCGTTTCTGGATGCTGGTGTGGATCTCGATCAGCCGATCATCACAAGCTGCGGTTCGGGTGTCACAGCTGCCGTTCTAAGCCTTGCGCTCGAAACAATTGGGCACAAGGAAACCGCGCTCTACGACGGTTCATGGAGTGAATGGGGCGGAGCGCCAGACGTTGAAGTCGTGACGGGCGAGGTTCTCCCTTAAACAAACATCGCGCCGACAGGCGTCGGGCGCGGTGTTGTTTACCCAGCAGGAGGAGCGCCGGGCGGTCATATTATAGAGCGGATCGTAACCTATGCAGCCACTGCAACTGCCGCATCGACCATCTCGTAGCCCAAAGCATCTGCTACAGCACGGTTGGTGATGCGTCCGGCGTGAACGTTCAACCCGTTGCGCAGGTGCGGATCGTCAACCAGCGCAGCAAGACCCTTGTTTGCCAGCGCCAGCCCTTGCGCAAGGGTCGCATTGTTCAATGCATGAGCCGAAGTCACCGGAACAGCCCCAGGCATGTTGGCTACACAGTAGTGCACGATACCGTCGACCTCATAGGTCGGTTCAGAATGAGTGGTTGCCTTCGAGGTTTCAAAACAACCGCCCTGATCGATTGCCACATCGCAAAGCACTGCGCCCTTTTTCATGCCGGATAGCATTTCGCGGGTGACAAGTTTCGGCGCTGCTGCCCCTGGTATGAGAACCGCACCAACAACCGCGTCGGCAGAAAAGACTTCCTGCTCCAGAGCTTCCACGGTCGAATAACGCGTGTGAACGCGGCCCTGGAACAGATCATCAAGCTCGCGAAGACGAGGAATGGAGCGATCAAGGATCGTCACATCGGCACCGAGGCCCACAGCCATACGCGCGGCATGAGTACCAACCACGCCACCGCCGATAACGGTCACCTTTGCTGGCGCAACACCGGGAACGCCGCCGAACAGAATGCCACGTCCGCCATTGGCCTTTTGAAGGGCCGTTGCGGAAGCCTGGATCGATAGCCGTCCTGCGACTTCGCTCATGGGAGCAAGCAGTGGCAGCCCACCGCGATCATCAGTTACAGTTTCATAGGCGATGGCTGTACATCCAGAGCCAACAAGACCCTTTGTCTGTTCTGGGTCTGGAGCAAGATGGAGATAAGTATAGAGAATCTGGTCTTCGCGAAGCATCGCCCACTCAACTGGCTGAGGCTCCTTAACCTTCACGATCATATCGGACTGGGCGAACACATCCTTGGCGTCGCCAACAATCTTTGCGCCTGCAGCCTGATACGCACCATCATCAGCACCAATTCCAGCGCCGGCGGCCGTTTCCACCACCACGTCGTGGCCATGAGTTACATATTCACGTACCGCTCCGGGCGTAAGACCAACCCGATATTCGTGATTTTTAATTTCCTTTGGAACACCAACACGCATCTTCAATCTCCCTGCGATCCTGCCGACTTCTCGGCGGATTGGACGTTTCGCTGAATGTAAGGCAAAATGGAGCACACGTCCTTGCAAATTGATGTTTGATAAGTTCAAAAATTTGCCTATGCTTGCGTATTCTGACGATTTCTTCGCGATAAATTGCAATGATCGACCTAGACACGATAGATACGTCTATCCTGAGCGAGCTTCAGGAGAACGCTCGCCTTCCCAATGTCACCCTTGCCGACAGGGTTGGGCTGTCTCCGTCGGCCTGCTCCAGACGGCTGGACGCGTTGGAAAAATCCGGCATTATTCGCGGCTACCACGCGCGTCTTTCGTCACGAGCTTTAGGCCATCCGATTGTGGTGATTGTCTATATGACGCTTGAAGGACAATCGGTTTCCCACCTTACCGCCTTCGAAGAAGCGGTGAAAAAGTGTCCGAACGTGCTCGTCTGCTACCTCATGTCCGGGACCAGCGACTATCTGTTGCGAATTGCAGCCAAAGATCTCGCCGACTATGAGCGCATACATAAGGAATGGCTGTCAGCCATGCCCGGTGTGGCACGAATGACCTCAAGTTTTGCGCTGCGCGAGGTGATCAACCGCCCCAGCGTTGACATTCACCTTGATCATCCGGATCCGCGCAAACCTCTGCCACAACCGCCAAGCCAGCGTCCATAAATGTCGTTCGGATTGGTGCAATTAGGCCTGTTCGAAACGAAACTGAGGTTGGGAGGCTTCAAATGTTCAAGAAGATCATGATCTGGATATTGATCATCGCAGTTGGGCTGGCAGCATTGGTTTTTCTGGGCCCGCGCGAGCCGGTTGATGAAACAATTTCGTTTAACAAGGCAGACCTTGGCGCTGATCTGGAGGCCTACCTTCAAAAACAGGAGGCGCGATTTAGCGACATCATCAAAGGAGCAGAGAAAGAGATCGTTTGGGCCGATGGTGCCACAAAGGGTCAGACGGAATGGGCCGTGATCTACATCCACGGTTTCTCTGCCACCAAAGAAGAGACCCGCCCGATGCCGGATCTTGTCGCTCAGGCATTGGGTGCAAATCTATACTTCACCCGGCTCGCCGGGCATGGACGAAGCGGTGACGCAATGGGCGACCCCCAAGTCAATCACTGGCTCAATGATGTGGTCGAAGCCATTCACATTGGAGAACAACTCGGCAAGAAAATTCTTCTGATTGGAGTCTCGACCGGCGGTTCCCTCATCACCTGGGCAGCCAACAAACCTGACCTGATGCAGCAGGTGGAAGGCATCGTACAAATATCGCCCAATTTCGGTGTTCAGGCCGCCGGCTCAGAAATCCTCTCCATCCCATGGGCAGAGTATTTGACCCCGATGATTGTTGGTTCAGAACGAAGCTGGGAAGCCCACAACGAGGAGCATCAGAAATGGTGGTCAACGCGATATCCCTCTGTCGCACTTCTCCCCATGGCGGCCAGCATCAACTTGGCTCGATCGTTGGACCACAAGAAGATTGACGTGCCAGCATTCTTCATCTGGTCACCCAAGGACACTGTCATTGTTCCGAAACTGGTGGAAGATGTTGCCCAAAACTGGGGAGAGGGCGCAGACACAATGAAGATTGAAGAATCTGATGATCCCAACAATCATGTCATCGCAGGTCGCATCCTGAGCCCTTCAACGACCGATACCGTCGCAGATTCAATCATCGAATGGGCAGAAAGCCTGTAAGGGATCGTTCGATCCAGTGAACCCCGCACACTTCCCCCCCCTTAGCGGTAGTCGAAGAGAAGTCATGAGTGAAACCATCTCCACAGGCGCAGCCCAACCGGTCGCCTCTCACCACATCAACGGCGCGTATATTGAAGACAAATCCGGGGCGGTGATTGAAAGCCACTATCCTGCAAATGGTGCCGTTGTCGCCAGTGTGCACAGCGCGAC
Source organism: Pseudomonadota bacterium (assembly GCA_039029195.1). Lineage (GTDB taxonomy): Bacteria > Pseudomonadota > Alphaproteobacteria > Rhizobiales > Rhizobiaceae > JBCCGR01. Next base: position 60,672 of record JBCCGR010000024.1, on the reverse strand, counting down.
CGATGCCATCATTGAGCGGGCAGTCGACTCAGCCAAGGCGGCTCAACAGGACTGGGCGGCCCGTCCGGCGGTGGAGCGGGGCCGCATTCTGATCAAGGCATCGGAAATCGTCCGCAAACGCAACGATGAGATTGCGCGGCTGGAAACCCTGGACACCGGCAAGGCCATTCAGGAGACACTTGTGGTCGATGCGGAATCAGCCGCGGACAATCTTGAATATTTCGGCAATTTCGCCGCGACAATGACGTCGGATCACATCCATCTCGGAGACAGTTTTGCCTACACGCGGCGTATGCCCGTGGGAATTTGCGTAGGCATCGGCGCCTGGAACTATCCGATCCAGGTCGCTGCATGGAAAGCTTCTCCGTCACTTGCCTTCGGAAACGCCCTGATCTTCAAGCCGTCGGAAATGACCCCGCTAAGCGCTCTTCTACTGGCAGAATGCCTGACTGAAGCCGGACTACCAGACGGGCTTTTCAATGTGGTTCAGGGAGATGGCGCGGTGGGTGTCGCGCTGATCGAGCATCCAGAAGTCGACAAAGTGTCTCTCACGGGATCAGTCCCCACCGGCGCACGTGTGATGGCCGCAGCCGCTCAATCGATCAAGAATGTCACGCTCGAACTCGGCGGCAAGTCGCCACTCATCATCTTTGATGATGCCGACGTTGAGAATGCGGTGTCCGGAGCAATTCTCGGAAACTTTTATTCCACAGGTCAGGTCTGCTCAAACAGCACGAGAGTGTTTGTTCAGGCTGGAATTCGCGATGCGTTCGAATCACGCCTTGTCGAGCGTACCCGAGCCATGCGCCTTGGAGATCCGCTTGATCCCGACACCCAGATGGGGCCGCTCATCTCCGATGCACAGTATGACAAGGTGATGGACTATATCCGCATCGGAAAGGAAGAAGGCGCAAATCTGATTTGCGGTGGCAACCCGGTCGAGATGCAGGGAGACCAAAAAGGTCGTTACGTGGAGCCGACCATCTTCTCCAACGTTCTCGACGACATGACCATCGCGCGGGAGGAAATTTTTGGTCCTGTCATGTCACTGTTCAGTTTTGACGATGAAGATACTGTCATCGAACGGGCCAATGACACAATTTTCGGACTGTCGGCGGGCGTGTTTACCCGCGACATTGCACGGGCTCATCGCACGATCGAAAAGCTGCAGGCCGGCACATGCTGGATCAACAACTACAACGTCACTCCGGTTGGCATGCCGTTTGGCGGCGTGAAACAATCCGGTATGGGCCGTGAAAACGCTGCCGCGGCAATCGAATTCTACTCTGAACTGAAATCCGTCTATGTGGAAATGGGAGACGTCGACGCTCCCTATTAATTCGGTACACTCCCAGAAACGCTGTTTGGGTAGACCGCACTTGTGCAAACAAAGGTTTTCGCACCGCGCAAATTCGGTTAAGCAGTCGAACTCCGGGCGAACTAGACTGCCGTGCCACATTTGGCAGTGGTCTGGCGGCTCCAGCTTTGCAGATCTGCGATCTGCCGAGCCCCCTTGGCGAAATTGGTATACGCAGCAGACTTAAAATCTGTAGGTCGAATAGACCGTGCCGGTTCAAGTCCGGCAGGGGGCACCAAATGCACAATAAATACAGTCATTAGCATGAAAGACTGTTTCAGGTATCTCCGGCAAATTTCCCCATCACAGCGGGACCCGGTCTTGAACAGCTGTGCCGGCGAACGCAGACACTAACTAGATTTGAAATCGTCATTGCCATCCTGAATCACAGCAGGTCACCCAATGTAAATTAGCAAGACCCAAGCGAAGCGTTCGATGGTTCGTTATCTGTCGTTGTTGGCTTGACCACCACAGAATTAGACTTGGCCTTCGATTGACCTTGTTGAGCTGGGTAGTGATGGCGCTATCCCGTTTTTGATCGACTATCGTCTGATTTCCCCCAAACCCTAATTGAGTATGCGCCGCTTGCTGTCAGGATGACCGCAACTGCTGGCTGAGCAGATCGATAGACTAAACCGCTTGCGCAAATTGATATCGTCCGCTGTCGGAACGGCAGTCTTGATTCCAAAAGAGGCACCTTTCAGATCTATCAACTTGCATGATTTGAATTCTTGTATACAAATATGCATATGTTCAGCGCATCAAAATGCACTCATCATCCGACACAAACCGAGCGACGGAATTCGGATTGTGAATCTGCGAACTTGGAAACCAGATGACGACAATCCGCAAAAGCAGCCAAACACCGTTGGAAGGCGATTCCAGTTTCACTCAAGATGCGCTGTCGGGTCTCGGAAAGCTGGATCGCTCCAGACCGTTGGGCATTCAGGTCTATGAGATCATTCGGCTTGGCATCATTCTGGAGCGCCTCAAACCAAATGATCCAATCAATGAAACCGAACTGAGCGATGCGCTTGGAGTGAGCCGCACGCCGCTACGCGACGCCTACCGGCGGCTGGTAGAGGACGGGCTGATACATTCTCGCCCCAAATCTGGAACCCGTGTTGCGCCGATTGATGATGCACGGGTCCGTGAGGGTATTGTCATTCGCCGCGCCCTTGAACGTGAAGTGGTAAAGCTCCTGTGTAGCGCTCCAGCCGATCTCCGCCCGCTTGACAGTATTCTGGCGCTGCAAAGTGTTGCGGTTTCGCACGGCGATCATCTGGAGTTCTTCAAACAGGACGAGAGGTTTCATGCCGCGCTCGCGGATATTGCCGGGCTTCCGTCCGCCTGGCGGTTGGCCCACTCAGTGAAGTCCCATACAGATCGCGCGCGCATCATGCTCACCGGAAATCTGCCGAACCGCATCAATGTGGCTTTCGGCGAACACCTTGCGCTGATGGACGCGATCAGGGCGGCGGATGCAGATCTTTCGCAAGCGCTAATCGCAAAACACATAAATTCTGCCTTTGAAGCTGTAGATGATCATGCTGCATCCTGATCGCTTCTTTCCCGCAGACCCCTCAACCCGTGATATTGCGCGCCGACTTTTCAACGAGGTCAGCGGATTGCCCCTCATTTGCCCGCACGGACACACGGAGCCATCCTGGTTTGCTGAAAATCAGCAATTCCCCGATCCAACAGAACTGCTGATCATTCCCGATCACTACATTTTGCGCATGATGGTTTCGCAGGGTGTTCCTCACGCGCAGCTGGGTGTCCGCACCCGGGATGGAACGCCGGTCGAAGAAGACCGGCGAGGCATCTGGCGGCTCTTTGCCGAAAATTACCATCTGTTCCGCTCCACCCCCGTTCGTCACTGGATGGATTTCACGCTTGAAACCCTGTTTGAGGTTGAGACTCCGCTGACAGCGGCTAATGCCGACCGGGCCTACGACAAAATCGCAGAAACTCTTGCACAACCTGAGTTCAAGCCACGAGCATTGTTTGAGACCTTTGGCATCGAAATCCTGTCGACAACCGATTCCTGTCTGGATGATTTGAGTTATCATAAGGTGCTCAGGGACAGTGATTGGTCCGGCAGGGTTGTCCCAACTTACCGACCCGATCAGGTCACCAATCCCGATGTTGTGGGATTTGCGGAAAATATCGCCAGGCTCGGTGAAATAACTCGCGAAGACACCAGCAACTGGCAGGGATTGCTCGCGGCTCACCGGACGCAACGACAAGCGTTCATCGCCCTTGGCGCCACGGCAACTGATCATGGACACCCCACGGCGCAAACCGCAGACCTCGGCAATTCCGAGCGCCAGAGATTGCTGGACGCGGTTCTGTCAGGTGGAGTCTGCGACGAAGACAAAGAACTGTTTCGCGCTCAAATGCTCACTGAAATGGCGCGTATGAGCCTCGAAGATGGTCTGGTGATGCAATTACATCCCGGTTCGCGCAGAAATCACAGTGCCGAAATCTTCACCCGGCATGGAGCCGACATGGGTTTCGATATTCCCGGACCCACCAACTATGTCGATGCGCTTAAGCCTCTATTGAATGCTCACGGCCATGATCCCCGGCTGACGCTGATCCTGTTTACACTGGATGAAACGGCCTACGGGCGCGAGCTTGCGCCTCTGGCCGGTGCCTATCCTTGTTTGCGGCTTGGCCCGGCATGGTGGTTTTTCGACAGCCCTGACGGGATGATGCGGTATCGCGAACTGACCACCGAAACAGCCGGGTACTACAACACAGTCGGTTTCAACGATGACACGCGGGCGTTTCCTTCCATTCCTGCCCGCCACGACATGGCACGACGTATTGATTGTGCGTATCTTGCCAAACAAGTTGCCGAGCACCGTCTGGGTGAAGATGAGGCACGGGAAGTCGCCATAGATCTCGCCTATCGGCTACCCAAGCGCGCCTATGGCTACGAGGCGGCGGAATGAAACAGACCTGGCGTTGGTTTGGCCCACACGACAGCATTGCGATTGACGAGATCGAGCAGGCCGGTGCCACAGGTGTCGTTACGGCCCTTCACCACATTCCCAATGGAGCGGTCTGGAGTGCGGACGAGATCATCAAGCGCAAGTCTGAAGTCGCCACGAGGCAGGACGGCAGCGCATCGTCACTGAATTGGGACGTGGTTGAAAGTCTGCCGGTGTCTGAAAACATCAAAAAACAGGATGGTGATTGGTGCTCGCATATTGCTGCCTACAAGGAGAGCCTTGAGAATCTCGCAAGCGCTGGTCTTCACACTGTCTGCTACAATTTCATGCCGATCCTGGACTGGACCCGTACCGACTTGGACTGGCGACTGCCATCCGGCGCAACCTGCATGCGTTTCGATTGGGTGGATTTTGCAGCCTTCGACCTGTTCCTCCTTAAAAGGCCCGGCGCTGAAAACGATTTTCCCAAGGATGTGATTGACGAGGCGCGCACGCGCCATTCAGCAATGACAGATGAAGATCGCCGCACCCTGATGGCGAACATCACGATGGGATTGCCAGGGGCGAACCAGCAGCTCTCCTTTGACCAGTTTCAAGAGCTGCTTAAATCATATGATCACATCTCTGCAGAGCGCCTGAAATCCAATCTGAAAGACTTCCTGCAAGAAATCGTCCCGGTGGCCGAGCGGCTCGGCGTGCGGCTATGTTGCCATCCGGATGACCCGCCATTTCCCCTGCTGGGTCTGCCCCGAATTGTCTCTTCAGAAGCCGACTATCATGACGTGATTTCGTCTGTTGAAAGCCCCTCGAACGGCATCGCCCTTTGTGCGGGATCACTTGGCGTCAACCCAAAGAATGATCTGCCGGGCATGATGCAGCGATTGGGGGCGAAGGTGCATTTCATCCATCTTCGCAATGTCCGTCGCGAGGAAATGCGATTTCCAGGCTCTTTTCATGAAGCAGCTCATCTGGACGGTGACACGGATATGGCCGCGCTGGTGAATGCGGTCCTTGAAGAGGAGCGACGGCGTAGGCGTGAAGGGCGTGAGGATTGGTCCATTCCTATGCGTCCGGATCACGGCCATGTCATCGCCGACGATTTCAAACGAGAGCAGCAACCCGGCTACCCATTCATAGGCCGTTTGCGCGGATTGGCTGAACTGCGCGGCGTTGTGGCTGGACTGGGAGGTTCGTTGCAATGACGGCTCCGACGTCAGCCCATTCCGATGCTGGAACTGTCGGAATAGTTCACATCGGTCCCGGCGCATTTCACCGGGCGCATCAGGTCGCCTATACGCAGGATGCCATGGCTATCGAAAACGGCCCCTGGCAGATTGAGGGTGTCAGCCTGCGCTCGCGAACGGTTGCGGATGCGCTCAACGCTCAGAATGGAAACTTTACGCTCGTTATCCGCGGGGCGGTGGACACTGAATACAGGAAAATGACTGCGCTGGCCGGGGTGCTCACTGCGGCTGACGGGATGGATCCCATTCTGAATGCGCTTTGCCGACCTGCAACGCGCATTGTCAGTCTGACCGTAACTGAAAAAGCCTACACCAAGGCCAAAGACGAAAATGGCGCTGCAAACAGCGTTATTCAACTTTTGACGGACGCACTGCAACAGCGTCGCGTCGCCGGGGCTGGTCCGATCACTTTGCTGTCCTGTGACAATCTTTCAGATAATGGTGCCGTGCTTAGCGAGGCCGTTCAGGCCAGCGCTTCCAACGTCAGTTCTGCACTGGTGGATTGGATTTCAGAACATGTGACGTTCCCGTCGACCATGGTGGATCGCATCACGCCTGCAACAACACCCGATCTGATAGCTGAAGTGGAGCGCGCAACGGGTTGGGCCGACGCGGCTCCGGTTGAGACGGAAGCTTTCAGTCAGTGGGTGATTGAAGACAATTTCGCGAATGGCCGCCCGCAATGGGAGGCCGCAGGTGCGTTGCTTGTAAGCCACGTCGCACCGTTTGAGCACATGAAACTTCGGATGTTGAATGGTGCGCATTCGATGCTTGCTTATGCCGGACACGTCGCCGGGAAAACCTATGTTCGCGATGTGATGGCCGACGAACCATTTGCAGAACTGGTTTCCCGTCACATGCAGTCGGCCGCTGCAACCCTTGATCCGGTCCCAGCCATCGATCTTTGCGTCTATCGCAAAGAGCTGCTTGAGCGTTTCCGCAATCCACACATCGCGCACGAGACATATCAGATCGCGACCGATGGCAGCCAAAAACTGCCTCAACGGATTTTTTCGCCCGCTGTAGAAGCGATCAACAGGGGGCTGAACCCGGGAGCTTTCGCTTTCGCGACGGCTGCATGGTTGAGATATCTGAACGGCAAATCAGATGCCGACCAACCTTACAAAATTCGCGATCCCCATGAGCTGGTCCTGGCTGATCTGCCGGCTGAGCCCAATGCCCGCGTGAACGCGCTTTGCGGCCTCCCCAACCTTGTTCCACCCATTCTGGCGGCCAGTGACGCGTTCAAGAACTCCATCTCCGAGCGGCTTGAACGCATGAACGAAAAGGGAATGCGGGCGGCTGTGATGGAGGAGCTTCATGCCTGAGCGTCCCATAAAGTTGGCCGTGATCGGCCTAGGAATGGCCTCAAAACCTCATCTTGCGGCGCTGAAACAGCTTGCCCCAAGAATTGAAGTGGCGGGCGTGTTCTCCCGCAGTGCGGCGCGACGAAGTGAAGTGTCTGACGCCTGGGGTTGGCCGACCTTTTCAAGCCTTGAAGAAATTGCCGCCAGCGATGCGGACGGCGCCATTATCATCACCCCACCCAATGCTCGCCTGGAGATCGTTGCAACTCTGGCAAAAGCGGACAAGGCGATCCTGATGGAGAAGCCTGTCGAGCGTGATCCGGAACGGGCAACAGCTCTCGTTGAACTGTGCGAAAATGCCGGGATTCCACTGGGCATAGTTCTTCAGCACCGGTTTCGGGCGGGAGCGGAGGCTCTGAGCGATTTGGCGAAAGGCGGCCGGTTGGGGCGCTTGCATCTGGCGCGCGTTGCTGTCCCATGGTGGCGCGATCAAACCTACTACGATCAGCCAGGTCGCGGAACCTATGCCACCGATGGCGGCGGCGTTCTTCTGACCCAGGCAATCCACGTGCTGGACCTGATGCTGAGTATAGCCGGCCCTGTTACCGACGTTACCGCACTCACAGGAACAACCCCGTTTCACGAACTGGAAGCAGAGGATTTTGCAACCGCTGGTCTGCGATTTGAAAATGGTGCCATTGGTTCAGTGATGGCCACCACGTCTGCCTTTCCCGGTTCTGCAGAATCGCTAGAGCTCGACTTTCAAAACGCATCCACCCGACTGGTTGCGGGTGAGCTCACAATCCATTGGAGAGACGGGTCAACAGAAACGGTCGGAGAAGTGACCGGAACCGGAGGCGGTAGCGATCCCATGGACTTTCCGTGCGACTGGCACCGGGACCTGATCAGCGATTTTGCCGATTCGCTGTGTGAGGCACGCGCGCCCCGCATTACCGGGCGTGAGGCGCTTCGGGTCCACCGATTGATTGAGGCAATCGAGCGCTCTTCAAAGACAGGCGCAAGAGCGGAGGTGAAGTCTGAACGATGAGCATTCGGTTTGCAGCAATTGGGCTGGATCACCGGCATATCTACGGCATGTCACAGGGCATGCTGGATGCCGGATGTGAATTTGTCGGGTTTTGGACGCAAGGCCAACCGCAACCTCTTGAAGGTTTTGTCAAACGCTTCCCCAACGTGCCCCGTGTGGAAACGGTTGAAACCCTGCTTCAGGACGAAACCATCTCCCTGGTCCTGATTGCCGCCGCCCCGGCAGACCGTGCTCGCCTTTCCTTGATGGCAATGGACGCAGGCAAAGATGTCATGCTCGACAAGCCGGGTTGCCTGACACTTGATGAGCTTACAACCATTGAAGCCAAGATTTCGGAAACGAGACGCATCTGGTCTGTCAATTTTTCAGAACGATTTGAGGTACCCGCCTCAACCATGGTGGATCGGCTTCTTGATGAGGGGCGGATCGGTCGGGTCGTGCACATTCTTTCACAAGGGCCGCATCGGCTGAATGCACCATTGCGACCAGAGTGGTTCTGGAGGCCTGAGCTTTATGGCGGCATTCTGGGCGACATCGGCACCCATCAGATTGATCAGTTTCTGCACTATGCCGGCGCACCTACCGCCGAAATCACGCATTGTGCCGTCGGCAATCTGAACACGCCCGAGCATCCCGAGTTCCAGGACTTTGGAGAAATGAATCTGGTTGCCGGAGATGTGCGCGGTTATGTGCGGCTTGACTGGTTCACACCGGATGCGGCTCCAAACTGGGGTGACGGTCGGCTCACACTGTTGGGAACCGACGGCTTTATCGAGGTCCGCAAATATATGGACATCGGCGGCAGGGCAGGAACCGACCATGTGTTCCTGGTCAACGGAATCGAATGCACCCGTTTCGACGCGTCGGAAGCCGGAACACCCTATTTTTCAAGACTTCGTCACGATGTGGAACATCGAACGGAAACGGCCTGCCCGCAACAGCACACTTTGACGGTCATGCGTTTGGCCATCGAGGCGCAGGCCAAAGCGGTCCGTACCGGATCGCTCAAATATCAGAACTGAGATTCATCACCAAAGGAGGACACCGTCGGGACGCTTGCAGCAGCATTGCTTGCAGCTGTCACAAGTTTCGGCAACCACTATGTGTTTGAAACACTGTTTCTTGTTCAGCTTCCATAACCACCAATGCCTAGTTTCCAATGCGTTGAATTTCTCTGCTCAACTGATTGGTCCTGAAATTGGTGGCAAGGTTGTCCAGTCCCTTATGTCGGGCTACTTTTTGAGATGGTTTCCGGTACGGGCGGGCGCATGTTTCCAAAGGCCGGTGAGTTTTTGCGTAGTTCCAGAACCATTGGAAGATCGGGCCTGGCCGGAACCCTGATGGGATTGATCCCCGGCGTGGGTGAAGATATCGGCGCCTGGGTCTCCTATGCGATTGCCAAACGGCTAAGTCGAGCAAAGGAACTGTTCGGACGTGGCTCAACGGAAGGTCTTATTGCCGCTGAAACCGGAATTTCCGCTGCGGTTCCAGGGGCGATCATCCCGGTTTTGACACTTGCCACTCCCGGCTCTGCCCCGTCCGCGGTGCTGCTTGCTGCGCTCGTCATACACGGCATCCAGCCCGGCCCGTTGATCATGATCACCAGTGCCGACATGGTGTATGGTGTGGTCGCAGCCATTGTGTTGGCGGCTATTGTCATGAAGATCGCCGGTGTGCTTCTTACCACGCCTTTGCTAGCGGTTCTTCGCATACCCCGGGAACGGCTGCTTCCGATAATCTTCGTGCTCTGCACCGTCGGCGCATTTGCATTCGCCTCCCGGCCCTTTGATGTCTGGACCATGCTCGCCTTTGGTGTCTTGGGGTTTGTCTTGAAACAGATGAACTATCCAATGGCGCCGCTCGTGCTGGGACTGGTGTTGGGTGATTTGCTGGACAAAAGTCTGCGCCGCGGCCTGATCCTCTCGGAGGGATCGATTGAACCGTTTCTCACCCGCCCCATCAGCGCGGTTCTTGCGGCCGCAACCCTGTTGAGCATTCTGTTCCTGATTTTACCGTTCTTAAGAGCAAGGCTTAAGCGGGTCCGATGAGAAATTTCTCAAACTCAACTTGAATATCTTGAATTGACGAAGTCATCATCCATCGCGATATCATCGATCAAAACAGGATGTCAGCGGGCTTCATTTGCGCGGTCGATATTTCCCGCTGCTGAGTCACCGGAGGCCTGACCCTGTTGTGGTGACCCATGTTTGAAAGGCTTTGAAGACACATCCGTCCCATCTGGGGCAACGAGCACAAAAAGCGGCTCACTAAGAAAGTCTGCCAATCCCCCGATAAAGCCGATGCGGGATTGCCTGCATGGTCCCAGAACCGCTTTAAGCCGCGTGCAACTTCGCCGCTTCTTCGGCAATGATGTCTGCTATCAGCATACAGTCATTGATGTCGAATGTGAGAGGCACACGAAGATCGAAAGTCGTGGCAAGCGTTGCCAGCGTCTTTGGTAACGCTGGAATGTCTTTCAGGTACCGCCAGGAATCATATCTGCTTGTAAAAGCGACGGGCTCAGATGCGCCAAACCACTTCAGCTCTACACCGCGCTTGGCACAGGCAGAGACAAAGTTCTCTGCTTCTGTGTCGGAACTGACTGCAGCGTGAAACTGAAACGAAGACCCCACAAATGCCTCCTTTTGATCACGCCTGATCACCCGAATGCCGCGAGCGTCGCTTAAACCATCCTCCAAGGCTCGATAGAGCCTGTTCCAACGCTCCACGTTCTTATCAAGCAGCGGAAGCTGGGCTCTGAGCAAAATGGCACGCAGATGGTCGAGGCGCGCAGAGCAGTTTGGCATTTCCGTTCGGATTGCTTCAAACGCCTCTGGCGGTGGCGATGCACCGTGCCGCTCGTACAACATGTATGAACCTGACATGATGGTGGCTTTGGCAGCAATGATTGGGTCATCGGTGGTCAAGAAACCACCTTCACCTGAGTTCATGTGTTTGTAGGTCTGTGTTGAAAAGCAGGAGACCGCTCCAAAGTTTCCAGACTTTCGCCCGGCCCAGGCCGCACCCATCGTGTGGGCACAGTCTTCTATCAATGTAATGTCCAGCCGGGAACACAAATGGCAAATGGCATCCATGTCCGCGATGTGGCCACGCATATGAGAAAGCAACAGAAATCGGGCTTCGCTCTCAATGGCTTTGGCTTCAAGGTCCTGCAGATCAATCAGCCAGTCATTTTCGATCTCAACCAGAACCGGCACCCCACCAACCGCATGCATGGCGCCTGGAACCGGTGCAAGCGTGTAGGCATTGGCAAGGATTTTGTTACCAGGTTGTACACCTGCCGCCCGCAGAGCGATCTGAATGGCCTGCCCGCCTGAAGTCAGAGCAAGACAATATTGAGCTCCCTGGTATTTGGCATACTCTTCCTCCAGCAATGACGTTTCACCGATTTCTCCCGGCAGCAGATTATACCGATGAAGCCGACCGGATTTCATCACCTCGACCGCACGCTCAATACTCTCCGATGGGATTGATTCCTGCTGTGTGAACGATTTTTCGAAACGCTTCATCTGGTCTCCTCGCCTGGGATTTGGCTGTTCCCGACGAATGTCGGAAAGTTCTTTTCCACCTAAACGAATTCTGAACGGTTCGCTCAAATCGCGTTCACAAGCAAGTCATTAAGGTCTTCCTCATCAACGACAGCACACACACTCACCAGAGGAAAACAAAATGAAACTCGCAATCGCAAACACCATCGTCGCAACCGCAATCGCTTTGACGGCAACACAGGCCATCGCAGGTGGCAAACTCCAGCAGCCAGGCAGCAAGCCAATGTCCGTTAAGTCGGTCACCCTGGCCATCAAGTCGCCAAAGACAAATGCCTGCCCCGCCACCGGCTGGGTCAAAGGTTGGATCCACACATCCAAGCCCGGCAAGGTTACCTATATGATTGCCCGCCGCGGTGGCAGCGTATCAATGCCCAAGTCCATTCAGGCCAAGAAAGTTGGCTCCAAGTATGTGGCTTACTTCAGCCAGAAACTGAACATCGTAACCGCCATCAACACCCATTATTCAATTCTCGTTCCAACGGCCTACGGCCCCAAGAAGAGCCGCTGGGTGCCTCTCAAGGCCAGTTGCAAAATCAAGCTTGGCGCCTAACGCGAACCGACGTTCCCCAATTTGAAAGAACAACAATGAGAATGCTCAACTTAATAACGGCTGCCGGCGTCCTGTCGGCAGCACTTTCCACGTCTGCGTTTGCTGGAGATGGCATCAAGGTCCACTACACTTCCGTTAAACCCATCAATTCGAAATATGGAATGCCCACCATCCATGTGAAGCCATCCGGCAGCAGCTGGTCTGCAGCCAGCACGAAGGCTGTTCATTTCAAGTTTCGGGTGAAAGCGAAAGTTTCCGGTCCTCGAACAAGTATCCAGTCGGGATCGGTCGGCGTTCCTTCAGTTGATGGAATTCCGGCAAAGGCTGTTCACCATTTCGCAGTGAGCAAGAAGAAACTCGACCGTCAGGTGTCGATGCAGGCGCCCGGCAACGCGCTAGGGACCGTCTCCAAGCTCGCCGTCAATTCTTGCAAGTTGCTGGCGAAAAACGGAGCCAAAAACAATCAGCCCCATGCCACGACGATCCTCGCACCGGTCAAGTTCAGAGCCAACTATGTGAATATGAAGCTTGGCTCGGCAACCAAGATCAAAGCGAAGAAAAGCAGGACCGCAACGAGCAAAGTCGCCGTACGGGTTGTTTGCCAAAAATCAAACCTGGCAAAATCCAGCTAACCGACTTCGCCAAAACCATGTCAGGCCGTGCTGCACAGAATTGCAGCGCGGCCTTTTCATTCTTCATTTCCACGGCAATAATGACGATGTCATCGAAATGCGGGCTGCGTCATGTCGGATCTCGAACTCTTCATCGGCAACAAGAAATATTCGTCATGGTCCTTTCGTCCGTGGATCGCATTGACAGCCAAAGCGGTTGATTTTAAAGAGAATCTACAGACGTTCGAGGATGACAACTACACGAAGTTCCGTGCTTTTTCTCCATCCGGAACGGTACCGGTTTTGCGTGACGATGACCTGTTTGTCTGGGAGTCGCTGGCCATTCTTGAATATCTTGCCGACAAATTCCCCGACCGCGGTTTTTGGCCAGAAGACCCGAACGCCCGGGCAAGGGCGCGCTCGTGTGCAAATGAAATGCATGGTGGATTTTCCAGCATCAGAAGCGAGTGCCCCATGAATATGGCGCGCGCTGTGCGCCCACTTGCTGTGTCAAACGATGTGAAGCGCGACGTCGCCCGGATCGAGGAAATATGGGACAACGCGCTGCAGACATCAGGCGGCCCATTTCTGTTTGGAGATTTTTGCAATGCAGACGCCATGTTCGCACCGGTGGTCAACCGTCTCGAAATCTACTGCCTCAGCGAACATCCAGCCGTCTTAGCCTACTCGGACACATTGAAGTCTCTGCCGGCCTGGAAGTCCTGGGAAACTGCCGGTCGGGCGGAATCATGGATTTACGAACCAGACGAGGCATAACCTCAACACAACAGCAATGCCCACTCTCAAAAGCGCCGAAGGAGCCACTCTTGGACGACAATCTATTTGAAACCGGTTTGAAACAACGTAAATCCACGCTTGGCGCGGAATATGTCGAGAAAAACCTCGCCGCGGCCGACGACTTTACCAAGCCGTTTCAGGAGGCCATGACCGCCTGGTGCTGGGGATTTGGCTGGGGCGACGACGTTATCGACCCAAAAACCAGATCAATGATGAACCTTTCCATGATTGGTGCGCTCGGAAAGATGCACGAGTGGGAAATCCATTGTCGTGGTGCGATCAACAACGGCGTTTCCAAAGAGGAGATCCGGGCAATTATCCACGTGGTGGGAATTTACTGCGGTGTCCCGCAAGCTCTCGAGTGCTTTCGTGTGGCAAAGAAGGTGCTCGAAGAACAAGGGCTTTAGGCCGTGCGCCGACGAACTGGATGGGCACTGCTCTTCTGTGCCATTTTGATGTTCCACACGTCGTCCGCAACCGCTCAGACGCGTGTAGATGTTGAACTGGAACTTGTGCTCGCCGTCGATGTCTCAACAAGCGTCGACGATGATGAGTTCAATCTTCAACGCGTTGGTTTTGCCGAGGCTTTTCGCCACCCTGATGTCCTTCGAGCCATCAGAACAGTTGGCCCAAACGGCATTGCGGTGAGCATGTCCCATTGGTCGTCGACGAGAAGCCAGGCCGCAATCGTTGCTTGGATGCATGTCTTCGATACTGCTTCAGCGGAGCGATTTGCGAATGCAGTGCTTCAGGTGCCTCGCCGGTTCAAAGGCACAACGGACATTTCCGGGGCCATCGACCACAGTGTGAGACGGCTGATGACCAATCGGTTCATTGGTAAGCGAATGGCCATTGATGTCTCCGGGGATGGGACAAGTGATCCTGCTCGCGATGCCGCTGCAAGAGACCGGGCGGTTGCACGCGGCATAACCATCAATGGGCTGGCCATTCACAACGAAGACATCGATCTGGGTGAACTCGCCAAGCTCGATCTCACTGACCACTATGCGCGTCACGTGATTGGCGGCCCAGGATCATTCATCATGGCAGCCGCTGACTTTTCAGATTTCAGGCGTGCAATTCGCCAAAAGCTTATTCGGGAGATTCTTGGTCCGAACATCGCACTCTATGGGCAGTCTGGGTCGGCAGTGGGTCAATTGATCGAATAGCAGGACAGGCACGTCGGTACCGGTGATCTGGACAGTTGAGTGCCAGAAAAAGATCTATGATGAGAGCCTCACAGCTTCGCCCGCTGAAGGTCCTCCAGAAGATCGAGAAGCTGATCAAGCTTTTGCTGCCCGAACTCCGCTTCCAGCCGTTCATAAATCGCATTGCTTGCGGCAATATTGTCGCGGATTAGCGCGCGGCCCTTGTCGGTTATATCGACCAGAATGCGGCGGCGATCATCGCGATCCGCTTGTCGTGTCACCAGCCCGTCGCTCTCCATGGCTTGCAGAATACGGGAAAGACTTGGCAGAAGCAGACAGGCTTCGCGCGCAATTGTGGATTGCTCCAATCCGCCCATCTCATGGATAATGCGCAACGTGCGCCATTTTTGTTCGGTGACGCCGGTCTCGGACAGCATTGTGCGTACAGGCTCCATCACTTTTTCCCGGGCCCGTAGCAAAGCGATCGGCAGGGCGCGGGAAGTTGCGCGCAGGGCACTTTTCTCTCGATCGGACTGTGAGAATTCTTTCGCAGGAGATTCGGCAATGCTCATGACGTCTCTATGCGATAAATCCGACGCGGTAACAAGAATATCCGGTCGCCAGTAGCGCAGCATTGACAAGGTCAAAAAATTACTTAACATAGCAATCAAAATAGCGCGGTGCTTCATGCCTCATTTTTCAATCGAATATTCGGCAAATCTGGAATCCGAAATTGATATCGGAACGCTGTGTGACGTGGTTCGTCGTGCGGCAATCGAGACAGAGGTTTTTCCAATGCCGGGCATACGCGTGCGCGCCTATCGATGCGACCACTATTCGATTGCGGACGGATCGGTGGAACACGGTTTCATCGACATGTCCATCAGACTGCGAGAAGGTCGATCTTTGGAAGCACGGAAAAAGGCAACTCAGCATGTTTTTGATGTTGTGGAACAGCACCTCAGTTCCACCATTAACAAACGCTCATTGGCTCTATCGATGGAAATGCGAAATATCGACGCCGAGCTCAGCCCAAAAACGGGTTCCATCAGAAAATTTCTTTCAGGAGAATGAAGTTGGCAGACCTGCAATCCCATCAGCAAAAACTGTCGTCCTATCTGGAGAAACTGTCTCAGACAGGTGTGCAGAATCTCATCAATGGTAGATCGGAATCGGGCACATCAGGCCAGACATTCGACACCCACTCTCCCGTCGACAAGAGTCTGATCTGTTCTGTCGCCAGAGGTGATGCCGACGACATCGACAAGGCGGCAAAGGCAGCAAGGGCAGCGTTTCCGGCATGGCGCGACATGCCCGCAGCAGAGCGCAAGAATATCCTGCATCGCATTGCCGACAAGATCGTCGAACGGGCTGAGGAAATTGCCCTTTGCGAATGCTGGGATACGGGTCAGGCTTACCGATTCATGTCCAAGGCCGCGATCCGCGGCGCGGAAAACTTCCGCTATTTCGCAGACAAGGTCGGTTCGGCTCGCGATGGGCAGGCGCTCCCGTCGCCAACCCTCATGAACATCACCACCCGGGTTCCGATTGGCCCAGTTGGCGTCATTACCCCGTGGAACACGCCGTTCATGCTGTCCACCTGGAAGATCGCACCGGCGCTGGCTGCCGGATGTACAGTGGTCCACAAGCCGGCCGAGTTCTCGCCAGTAACGGCGCGTCTTCTCGCCGAGATTGCGCACGAGGCGGGTTTGCCTGATGGCGTCCTCAACTTGGTGAATGGATTTGGCGAGGACGCGGGCAAAGCATTGACCGAACACCCCGACATCAAAGCAATAGCTTTTGTCGGGGAAAGCAAAACCGGCTCAGCCATCATGAAACAAGGGGCTGACACCCTGAAGCGGGTGCACTTCGAATTGGGTGGCAAGAATCCTGTTGTCGTGTTTGAGGACGCTGATCTCGACCGAGCCTTGGATGCCGCCATCTTCATGATTTACTCGCTTAATGGCGAGCGGTGCACATCATCGAGCCGGCTGCTTGTGCAATCTTCAATTGCTAATGAGTTTTTGAAGAAACTCAAGGATCGGGTGGCCAACATCAAGGTTGGAAATCCGCTTGATCCTACAACCGAAATGGGACCGTTGATCCACGAAACCCATTTCAAGAAGGTCATGTCATACTTCGAAGTTGCCTCTCAGGATGGGGCAACAATTGCTGTCGGAGGAGAAGCAGCAGATTCTTCGGGATGGTTTGTAAAGCCAACGCTGTTCACCGATGCAAAGGCCGATATGCGGATTGCACAGGAAGAGATTTTCGGCCCTGTTCTCACGGCAATCGCGTTCGACACGGAAGAAGAGGCCCTCGAAATCGCCAATGGGGTGGAATACGGCCTCACTGGCTACATTTGGACCAACGACGTGACCAGGGCAATGCGTTTCTCAAACGCGCTCGAAGCAGGCATGATCTGGGTCAATTCCGAGAATGTTCGCCATTTGCCCACACCATTCGGTGGCGTGAAAGCAAGCGGCATAGGCCGTGACGGTGGCGATTGGTCTTTTGAATTCTACATGGAACAAAAGCACATCGGCTTTGCAACAGGGCATCACAAAATTCCAAAGTTGGGAGCATAGGAGGACACCCGGTGGGAGAAATTGTTCTTGCCGCAAAGATGACTCATGTTCCGACGCTTCTGATGTCAGAGCAGGAAGGGCCGGTCAAGGGAAAGCGACAAAGCGCAATTGACGGGCACCTGGAGATCGCAAGGCGCGCCCGGGAAATGGATGCGGATACCGTTGTCATTTGCGATACGCATTGGGTGATCAATGCGGGCTTTCACATCAACGCAAATGCTGGATTCCAGGGTCTCTTCACTTCCAATGAATTCCCCCAGTTCATTCAGAATCTGGAGTATAGCTACCCGGGAAATCCGCAACTGGGCGATGCCATCGCGTCCGAGGCAACAACACGCGGCGTTTATACGCTGGCCCACCATCTCGATAGTTTGGAGCTTGAATATGGCACCCTGGTGCCAATGCGGTTCATGAGCCGTGAGCATCAGATGAAAGTTGTGTCGGTCGCAGCCTGGTGCACGGTACATGACCACGAGGAAAGTCGTACAATAGGAGAGGCCATCCGCGCGGCGGTGGAGGCCTCAAACAGCAAAGTCCTGCTGGTGGCGTCCGGGTCCCTGTCGCACAAGATCTGGGCGAACAAGGACTATGCAGCCAACAACGGCACATTCACGATCAGTTCTGAATTCAATCGCCAGATGGATCTTCATGTCCTTGATATGTGGCAGCGTGGTGATCACGAAACATTCCTTAAGATGCTGACCGAATATTCTGAGAAATGTTGCGGTGAGGGCTCCATGCACGACACTGCAATGCTCTACGGCGCGCTGGGCTGGGGTACCTATTCTCAGCCATGCGAAGTCGTGACAGAGTATTTCCCTTCCTCTGGCACCGGTCAGACCAACGTTATTTTCCCTGTTCAATAGGCCTTATCATGCCCCTACCCGATCCGGTTCTTTATCCACCATTCAATATCGTTCGTCTCAGCCATGTTGAATATGCCGTCAAAGATCTTGCAGCGTCGCGACACTTTTACGTGGACACGCTTGGCCTTCAGGTGACCCACGAGACGGAGAACCAGATTTTCCTTCGCGCAATGGAAGAGCGTGGTCATCACTGCATCTCGCTGGTGAAGTCCGACGCATCAAATGTGCAGGTTCTGGGCTTCAAACTGTTTGACGAACCGGATCTGGACAAAGCGGAGGCCTTTTTCAGTGGCAAGGGCCTTCCCACTGAATGGGTTGAGCGCCCGCACATGGGCCGCACCCTCAGGACTCGCGACCCATGGGGCGTCCCTCTGGAATTTTATGTCAAGATGGACAGGCTTCCGCCAATCCATCAAAAATACGCCCTCTATCGCGGTGTAAAGCCGCTGCGCATTGACCATTTCAATCTGTTTTCATCTCACGTGGACAACGCGGTAGCCTTCTACAATGAGATGGGTTTTCGCACGACGGAATACACGGAAGACAATGAGACAGGTCGCATCTGGGCCGCCTGGATGCACCGCAAGGGCGGTGTTCACGACATTGCCTTCACCAATGGGCGCGGTCCAAGGCTGCATCACACAGCTTTCTGGGTGCCCACACCACTGGCAATCATCGACCTTCTCGATCTGATGTCGACAACCGGTTATATGGGCAACATTGAGCGCGGGCCCGGTCGCCACGGCATTTCAAACGCTTTCTTCCTTTATGTGCTCGATCCGGATGGAAATCGTATCGAGATTTATGCCTCTGACTATCAAACGGTTGACCCGGACCACGAACCCATTCGATGGGATCTGAAGGACCCACAGCGCCAGACTCTATGGGGAGCCCCGGCACCACGAAGCTGGTTCGAGGATGGCAGCATCTTCGAAGGCGCTGATGTTGCCGAACCCGATTTGAAAGCCCAGCCCATTATTGCCCCCTAGCCAGACCAGGAACTGTACCTCATGAAATTTGCGTCGTTCAGCGCTTCAGGCGTTCAGCATTATGGTATTGTGACCGACAAGGGCGCGATCTCGCTCTCCAATGATTTTCCGCAATGGGCTAATTTGTGTGATGTTGTTAAAAACAACGGGTTTCAGGCGTTGGCATCTGCCGCCGAGGGGCGTGCAGAGACCCATGAGAATGGCACATTCCAGTTTGAGATCCCAATACCCAGCCCCGAAAAGATCATCTGCGTTGGCGTCAATTTTCCTGACCGAAACGCAGAATATAAGGATGGACAAGATGCGCCGAAAAACATGTCGCTTTTTGTGCGCTTTCCTCGCTCTTTCACCGGCCACAACCGTCCATTGATCCGCCCAAAGGCGTCGGAAAAACTCGATTACGAGGGCGAAATCGCTATCGTTATTTGTAAGGGTGGTCGCCACATCCCGCAAGAGGATGCTCTTTCGCACATCGCGGCGTTGACGCTGTGCAATGAAGGCACCCTGCGCGATTGGGTACGCCATGCGAAATTCAATGTGACGCAAGGCAAGAATTTCGACTCATCCGGCGCGATGGGCCCCTGGCTTGTTCCATACAAAGGCGAGGAGCAACTGGTGGATGTCCGATTGACGACCACCGTTAACGGCGATCTTCGTCAGGATGACCGCACATCGCGTATGATGTTTCCCATCGCTCGCCAGATCGAATATATTTCGACCTTCACGACGCTGGTTCCTGGCGACATTATCGTGACCGGCACTCCCACTGGAGCTGGCGCGCGATTCGATCCGCCGATCTTCCTGAAGCCCGGCGATGAGGTTGTGGTTGAAGCCGAAGGGATCGGGCAACTCGTCAACACTGTGGCAGATGAGCAATGACACTGTCCGCCAACCAGGTTGAACAGGCTGCCGCAGCGCTGTTTGACGCCGAACAAAGCGGCATTCAGGCGGGAATGCTGACTCAGCAATACCCCGACATGTCCATGGAAGACGCCTATGCGGTTCAGGCCGCGTTGGTGGAGCGAAAGCGCGCCTCCGGTCTTGAAATCAGAGGCTGGAAAATCGGCCTGACCTCAAAAGCCATGCAGTATGCGCTCAATATCGACATTCCCGACAGTGGCATTCTGTTCGACAATATGTTCTTCGAAAACGGGGCGACGGTCGAGAACGGCCGGTTCATTCAACCGCGTATTGAGGCGGAAATCGCCTTCGTGCTCAAGGAGCCGATCAAGGGTCCTAATGTCAGCCGGGAGCAGGTGATACAAGCCACGGACCATGTGGTTGCCTCGTTGGAAATTCTCGATACCAGAATTGTCCGGGTTGATCCGACATCTGGCACAACCCGCAAAATCTTCGATACGATCGCCGATAATGCGGCAAATGCTGGAATTGTGCTGGGAGACCAGCAGCATTCCATCGATGACATCGATCTTCGGTGGGTGGGAGCAATTGTTTCGCGCAACGGGGAAGTTGAAGAAACCGGACTTGGCGCTGGCGTCCTCAACGATCCGGTCACCGGCATTGTGTGGCTCGCAAATCGCCTGTCCGTATATGAACAATCCCTGTCTGCTGGCGACACGGTCCTGTCCGGTTCCTTCATCCGACCCATCGAGGCGACACCGGGTTCAATAATCGAAGCTGATTTTGGCAGCTTCGGAACGGTCCGCTGCAATTTTGAGTGAATGAAATGCCTCCACCACTGAACAAATTTAAAAAAAGTCTCAAAGCCGGTGAAACCCAGATCGGATGCTGGATTGGGTTGGCTGATTCCTACCCCATGGAAATCTCCGGAACGGCTGGCTTCGACTGGCTGCTGATTGATGGTGAACATGCGCCAAACGATCTGCGATCCATGTTGCAACAATTGCAGGCCATGCAGGCTTCAGATTCCGAAGCAATCATTCGGCTGCCCGTTGGCGAAGCCTGGATGATCAAGCAGGCCTTGGATATCGGCGCGCAGACACTGCTGATCCCGATGGTTGAATCCAAAGAACAGGCGAAAGACCTGGTTCGCGCAACGCGCTACCCCCCGCAGGGCTATCGTGGTGTTGGCTCAGCATTGGCCCGCGCCTCAAAGTTTGCCGGAATCCCCGACTATGTAACAACCGCCAATGATGAAATCTGCCTACTGGTTCAGGTGGAAAGCCGGGCAGGCATTGATGCGTTGGACGATATTCTTTCAGTCGACGGTGTCGATGGTGTCTTCATTGGCCCTGCCGACCTCGCCGCAGACATGGGCTTCCCGGGGAATGCCAAGGATCCCGCTGTCATGGGTACGATTGAAAAGGCCCTGGCTAAAATTTGCGAGGCTGGAAAGGCGGCCGGCATTCTTGCGACCTATGACGAGTTCATTCAGGATTCCCTCAAATGGGGTGCCACCTTTGTTGCCGTCGGCGTGGATGTCACACTGTTCGCTGGCATAATGCGGTCGTTGGCAAATCGCTACACCAGCGGTTAGGATTCTCCACGCCCCCCGAACTTAACATTCGAACTCCGCAAAGAACGCCTGGCCCGCAGGTAGGACAATTTTTCCATCTGTAAGTTCTCCGCTGAAACCGTGGCCCACGAGCGGTCGGAGAGAACCCTGAGGCGGATCCACATCAATTGCGTCACCGCTCAGATTGAACACGCACAACAGATCAGCTTCATCCGCATCTTTGGATGGCCGCACAAACATCAGACAGCTCTCGTCCATGGTCAGAAACTCGATATCACCCTTTGAGAGCGCGATGTTTTGTTTTCGAAAACCGAGAAACTGCCGGTAGGCATGAAGCAGCGCATCATTGGTCTTTTCCTGCTCGTCAACCGACAAGGCCAGATGCTCCTGAGGCACCGGCAACCACGGGCGTGCATCTGAAAATCCGCCATTGGCCTCTTCTTTCCCCCAGACCATCGGCGTTCTGCAGCCATCTCGTCCTTTAAATTCCGGCCAGAACTCGATTCCATAAGGATCCTGCAGGTCTTCGAAAGCGATATCCGCCTCTCCAAGTCCAAGTTCCTCGCCCTGATACAAGCAAACTGACCCTTTCAGGGAAAGCAGCAGCGCCATGTGTACCTTCTGGGTCTGAAGCCGGTCCAGACCTTCGATGAAAAGACGGCTCCCATGGCGTTCTACGTCGTGGTTTGACATCGCCCAGCAGGCCCAACCATCGCCGCCAGCCTCATCAAATGCATCGACAATCCCTGACACCCGTTTCGGCGTGATTGGATCACGTGACAGGAAATCGAACGAATAACACATGTGAACCTTGTCGCCGCCCGATGTGTATTCCGCCATCAATTCCAGACTTTTCTGGTCATCTCCAACTTCGCCAACGGCGGCAATGTCTGGGTACTCATCCATGAGCGCACGCAGCCGCTTCAGGAAATCAAGATTTTCCGGTTGATTTTTGTCGTAGAGATGGAATTGAAAATTGTAGGGATTGACCTCTGGCGCAATCGAAGCGTTCCGCAAATCATTTGGCAGTGGCGGGTTTGATCGCAGTTCTTTGTCGTGAACATAAAAGTTGATCGTATCGAGCCGGAATCCATCCACCCCCCGGTCTAACCAGAACCGGACAGTAGCCAGAACCGCGTCTTGCACGGCAGGGCAATGATAGTTGAGGTCAGGCTGCTGGGCTAAAAAATTGTGAAGATAATATTGGCGACGCCGCGCGTCCCACTGCCAGGCCGACCCGCCAAAAATGGATAGCCAATTGTTTGGCGGCGTACCATCGTCTTTGGGGTCTGACCAGACATACCAGTCGGCTTTCTCGTTTGTTCGGTTTTGGCGGCTCTCCGCAAACCATGGATGTTGGTCGGAGGTATGAGAAATCACTTGATCGATCATGACCTTCAAACCGAGACCATGGGCTGTTCCGATCAGTTGGTCGAAATCATCCAGGGTTCCAAAGGTCGGATCAACATCACAATAGTCAGTAACATCGTAGCCAAAGTCCGCCATGGGCGACTTGAAGAATGGAGAGATCCAGATTGCATCAACACCCAGGCTGGCAACATATGGCAATCGCCGGGTGATGCCCTTTAGATCACCTGTTCCATCCGCATTGGAATCCTGAAAAGAGCGAGGGTAGATCTGATAGATAACGGCACCACGCCACCAGTCGGCCATGCCGCCGATGGCATCGGGAGTTTCTGAGAATTGCATGTGAATTATCCGAGGGAGCGGTCTTGGGCTCCACATAGTCAGAAAACACATCACTGACCAGTAGAAGGCGGTCTTTCACCCTTGATGCTCAATGTTACGTACTCAATATGCGCATCATCCTGATGCCGCACGATTCGCATCTCACGCCATTGGTGTCCAGCAATGCCGGAAACAACAAAACGCATACTGGTTTCGGTCAACACAAGCTGGAACCTAATCACATTTCGCAAGGGCCTGCTGAGTGCACTGGTCGATGCCGGATATGACGTCATTGCGGCAGCTCCCGAAGACGATAGAAGTGCTGAATTATCAGCGCTTGGTGTTCGCTATGTGCCATTGCCCATGGACAACAAGGGCGTGTCGCCGAGCCGGGATCTGATGCTGTTTCTGCGATACTGGCGATTGTTCAGGAAAGAAAAACCGGACGTCTATCTCGGCTACACAATCAAACCCAACATTTATGGCAACCTCGCCGCGCGACTTCTCAATTTGCCCGCAATCAACAATGTTACTGGCCTTGGCACCGCCTTCATTCGCGAAAACTGGGTGACGCGGATTGTGCGGATTTTGTATCGGACCTCGTTCCAATCGGCGAACACGGTGTTTTTTCAGAACGAGGATGATCTGAAACTGTTTCTCGATCAGAGGCTGGTTCGATCGGAAAAAACACAAATATTGCCTGGCTCGGGGATCAATCTCTCACACTATGTTCCACCGGAGAAAGCCACCACCGATGAGACAGATCCCACTTCGTTTTTGATGATTGCGCGTCTCTTGTGGGACAAGGGGGTTGCGGAATTTGTCGAGGCAGCCCGCAAAATCAAGGCCGCTCATCCAGACACCCAATTCCGTTTGCTCGGGTTTCTCGATGTTGAAAATCAGACGGCTGTTCCCCGCCAGGCCGTGGACCAATGGGTATCTGAGGGTATTATCGACTATCTCGGGACGGCCAAAAATGTTCGACCGCACATCGCTGATTCCGACTGTGTGGTCCTACCGTCCTATCGCGAGGGAACACCTCGCACCCTGCTTGAAGCTGCAGCCATGGCGCGGCCTTTGATTGCGACCGACGTGCCTGGTTGTCGACAGGTGGTTGATCATGATGAGAGCGGTTATTTGTGCGAAGTCCGCAGCGCCGACGCGCTTGCTGAGTCAATGACCCGGTTCCTTGCTTTGCCAGACTCTCAACGCGCGCGGATGGGGTTGGCAGGTCGCGCGAAAATGGAACGTGAATATGACGAAAGGATCGTCATTGAGCGCTACCTCGACCGGATTCAAAATGCGCTGAACGCTCGTATGATGTAGTTGCCGAATTGTTGACAGAATATAGGCACATTTATGCTAACGTTGTTGTTGAACGAATGTGTGAGCCAAAATTGGTTATCTGGCGACTACCGGCGGGAAATTCCAAACCACACGATTCAGTTGCCAATTCCTCGCTCACGGACTATTGAGCACGGGACCAGCAGGGTGTGTCAACGCGTCGAAAGAGGTTGAAGATCAATCAGATTGACGCATCACCAGGTCTGAAACCGAAAGTGCTGTTTTGATGGCCATTTTATACCACCGCAACAATCGTCAATTTAACAGAGGCTTGCTGCATGTGTTTGTCGCATCGCTGTGCGCGATTGTGTTGGCGGGATGCGTTGACAATCAGGCTGGCCGTCTCGGTGTTGGACCTTCTGACCGCAAGTCCAACAATGTTCGCCAGAGTGAGTTTGCCGCTGCGGGTGACCTGCAAGTTGTAAAATTCCTTCCTCCACCGGAAGATACCGGCAACGGCACACGCGAATTGGTCGCTGAAAACGATCTTCTTGAAGTGGATGTATTCGGTGTCGACGAACTGGATCGAACCTCACGAGTGGATGCTTCCGGAAGGATATCACTGCCCCTGATCGGACAGGTGCAGGCCAAAGGTAAAACGCTCCCTGAGCTCGAAAGCGAGATCGAGCGCCGTTATGGATCCAATTATCTCCAAAATCCGGAGGTAACAGTTTTCCTGAAAGAGTCGAGTGGCCAGCGGGTAACTGTTGACGGTCAGGTCCGGCGTCCAGGTATCTACCCGGTCACCAGCACGGAAACCTTGGTAAGGGTGATTGCGAAAGCAGGCGGCTTCCAGGAAATTGCTGACGAATCAAAGGTTTATGTTTTCAGGCAGTACAGGACGAAAAAGCTGGTGGCCAACTACTCCATGAAGCAGATTCGTCAGGGCAAAGCGCAGGATCCAAGAATTTTTGGTGGCGATGTGATCGTTTCATTCAGCTCATCCTCGAAAGTTGCGGCGAAAAACCTTCGGGAGGCATTGGGACTGGCGTCGGGTGCGGCCAGATTTGCCAGCCCACTTTAGAACGGGCTTAAGCCTGCAATTGTGAATTTGGCTATTGTACAGATTCCACAAACACGAACGAACAGGCAGCAACTGTTGAATTTTCGGTCTATAGTGCAGAATACAGCGGTGATAATGGTTTATCGCCGAATCATCTTCGCTCGTTCAATGGCCGTTTTAGCTGAGAAGGATACAGCCTGATGCTGGAACGAAATTCTTCCGATCCGTTTCAGGCTCCCGCGCCGATTCATCCGGCTGCTCCACCTCCGGCCTATCCCGGATATCCCACATATGGCTTCAATCCATATGGACCACAGGGTGCTCAGGAATTCGAAGAGCCATTTAACCCTCTGAAATTGTTCTGGATCGCACTTCAATATCGCTGGTTGATTCTTGCGTTTCTTGTTGTTGGTGTGGCCTCCGGTGTTGTCTACACCTGGATGCAGACACCGCAGTACATCGCGACCGCAAAAATGGAGGTTCTGAACAACAACGCTAAAGTGATACAGGAGTATGAACTGGTCAATGACGCGCTGAATTTCCGCACTTTGGAGACCGCGCGGCTCAAAATGAACAGCGTATCACTTGCGCGCAGAATTGTGTTCGCTCTTGATCTGGCCGAGAAAGCCGACTTCATTGCGCCGCGACCCAGTTTTTCGATCACCAATGTGATTGATCGGGCGTTCGGCATCAATTCGCAGGCAGACGTTTCAAATCTGACAGCAGCGCAACGAGAACGCATAGCCGTCGCGCGGATTCGTGGTGGCTTATCCGCGGCTTGGGTGAAGAACACCACCATTTTGAACGTCTCGTATCGACATCCTGTTGCCGAGTACACAGCGCTGGTGGCCAATCAGGCTGTCAAAAGCTACATGGATCAGTCAGTCGACAGTTCCAGCGAAACATCGGACCTGACGCGGCAGTTTATTCAGGAGCAGGTTCTGGAAACCAAGCAAAAGCTTGAAAAATCGGAACGCTCACTTCTGAGCTACGCCAAAGAGGCTGGCATTACCATTACCGGAGACGAATCGTCCCTGCTTGTTGCCAATCTACAGGCGATCAACAGCGCAATCGCCGAAGCGACACAGGAACGGTTCAAGCTTGAACGGCTCGTCCAGCAGATTGACGACGGCAAGGCTGAGAGCCTCGAAGACGTCATTTCTTCTGAATCTGTTCGCAGCGCAAAAGTTGAACTCGCAAACCTCAAAGCAACCTATCAGCAGAAATTGCGACAGTTCAAACCAGGGTTCCCTGAAATGGTGGCTCTACGAGCACAAATCCGTGAACTTGAGCGTCAGGCCAACAATCAGATCCGGGTCATTTCGCAGTCAATTCGACTCAAACACGAGCAGTCTGTGGCACGCGAGGCTGATTTGCGAAATGAACTCAAGCAATTGGAAACAAAGCAGGCCGAGTTTCAGGACAAGAATGTTCAGTACACCATTCTCAAAAGAGAAGTGGATTCGAACCGAAAACAATATGAAAGCCTGATTCAGAAACTGAATGCTGTGGGTATTGGCGCTGACCTGAAAACCCAGAGAGCGGAGGTCTTGGACCTCGCTGTGAGACCTGGCGCGCCTTATGCACCAAGCCTTTCCCGCAACCTGGCCGCAGCGCTTTTGTTTTTTGCCGTCCTTTCCGGTGGCGCGATTTATGTGTCTGAACTGTTGAACAACACATTCACGGTCCCGGATCAGATTGAATCGGAACTCAAACTAAACGTACTCGGTATCATTCCCGCAGTGGAAGAAAGCAAGATTGAGGAGGAGTTGCTCGACAATTCCTCGGCACTATCGGAGGCCTACCGAAGTCTCCGAACCTCTCTGCAGTTCACTGGCGCCAATGATGGGTTGAAGTCTGTTCTTGTCACCAGTTCAGAACCGTCTGAAGGCAAGACAACCACCGCGCTAAGACTGGCCCAGGACTTTGCGGCCCTTGGTAAACAAGTCTTGCTGATTGATGGGGATTTGAGAAAGCCCCGCCTTCACCGCGCGCTGGAAGCCGACAATGCGATTGGCCTCAGCAATCTTTTGTCAAATGTCATTCGCCAGGGTGACGTCAGCAATATGTTCCAGCGGACCAAATATCCAAACCTTTGGTTTTTGTCCGCAGGAACAATTCCACCTAACCCAGCGGACCTCCTATCCTCACACAAGATGTCACTCACATTGCACTTCTGTACCAAGAAGTACGATATGGTGATCGTGGACTCTGCACCGATTGTCGGCCTTTCCGACGCGCCAATCTTAAGCCGTCTGGTCGAATCCACACTGCTTGTGGTTGCCAGTCGCCAGACCACCCGCAAATCTGCCCGAAATGCCCTCAACCGTCTGCTGGCAGCCGGGGCAAACGTTGCCGGTGTCGCGATGATGCGGTTTGAAGCTTCGAAGCTCGATTACAGCGATGCCTATCGCTACATGCAGTACAACTATTATACCTACGGCAGCGATCAGCCCGCGATATCGGATCAGTCAAAAATGTCTGCCGCCAACGAAAACAGCGATGAAGCGCCAGGTTCATTCTCTTCTGTGCTTGATCGCGTAAAACGCAGATTTTCTTAGCGCCGTTGACAGGCCGGTCCAATCGGTCGGCCCAAGCTGCCCCGCTGAACTCAGGTCGGCGTCGTTTGGGTGTTGAATTCTTGTGCTTCCCGGTGAATGTTGAACGGCGCACATTGTGAAAACAGTGATCAAGGATGACGGGGCATTCCATGTACAAAATCGTTGGCTCTCCAAAAACCCGCGCGTTTCGTGTCCTTTGGACGCTTGAAGAACTGGGTCTGGATTACGAAATTGATCCAACAGGTCCACACAAAGAGCCCATCGACACAATCAATCCATCGGGTAAAATTCCGGCATTTTACGATGGCGATGAGGTGATCATCGACAGTGTTGCGATTTCGCAATATCTCGCCGATAAGCATGGAGCTCTTACGTTTGCGGCCGGGACGATTGAACGGGCGCAACAGGACAGTTTCACTCAATTCGCTATGGACGATGTCGAAAACGCCCTTTGGACCGCAGCCAAGAACAGTTTCATTCTGCCCGAGGACGTCCGCGTTCCTGCAATCATCGACGTCTGCAAGATGGAATTCCAAAAGGCGATGGACGTTTTTGAAGAGCGGCTGGGCGAGCGCAAGTTTGTCATGGGTGATGCGTTCACGGTCGCCGACATATTTATCGTGCACTGCCTGAACTGGGCTCGAAATTCTGATTTTCCAACTCCGGATGGTACAATTGCGGCCTATGCAGACAGGGTGAGAGCCCGAGACGGATATCAACGGGCTTGGGAACGACGCGAGGCCACATGATTTGATGTGCAGGGCAGGGTAAAATGATCAACACTCTGGTGAGCGTTGGTATGTCGTGCCAAACCACACACCAGATTCATCTCGCCGTCGATCAATCTACCTCTGCTGCCCACAATATTTCTGTTCAGAAGGGCCCGTTTGATTGGCTTATCTGTCCGCTGGAGTCAGCCTGCCATTGGCTCGATTCCGGTCTTGAGAGCTTCGAGCCGGAAGCAATCGTCGACGAACGCGACCATGCCTTCTGGCCACAGTTCGATTTCTGGTTCTGGCATGGGTTTTATCAAAAATCGGGATCGCTCAAGCATCTTGATGTTGCCGGAACCATGGAGCGGGAACGCTCCAAACTCACTTATCAGCGAGAGCAGTTCTCATCCATCGACCCCGAAACCACATTGTTCGTATGGTCAAACTGCCAAAACAATCTCAGTACCGATGTATTCGCCGAAAATGAGTTGGGTCGTATTCGGCTGACTGAGCAAGGCCGAAACCGACTTCAGGCAAGCCTTGATCACTATTTCACCCGCACCTGCAAACTCATATTCGTTACGCGTACAGACAGAGCCGACCCTGCGGTTCTTGATTTCAACAATGTCTATGCGGTTGCTGAGGAACCCAGCGAATGGAAGGGCGACCGGAAACAGTGGCAAAAGCTACTGAACACCGCGTTCGATCAGTTTGTTTGTGGCAATTCAAACAACTGATTTTCCGCCGTTTCAAACACAACAACGTAGCCCAACTCTGCCAAACGTTCTGAAAGGGGCTCCTGCCAAAGGGAAGCATGTGCCATCTCCAGCAATATTCGGCGCGGCCGGAGAGTAGGTTCAGCCACTTCAAAAAACGGCATCAGCGCCTGATCTTCAAACCCTTCAATGTCGATCTTCAACAGATCAATCCGTGTGATCGCCCGGCTTGCCAAAATTTGATGTAAAGGCAGCACTTTCACCTGGTGCCCAACCTTGGGATTACTTGTTCCAGCCGGCAATAGGGAAGTGTGACCCACATTCCCGCCGCCGTCAGACCAAAGCGTCATTTCCGATTCTTCCGGACCGCAGGCGCAGTTGACCCTTGTCACCCAGTTGAAACCATTGATCCCCAGATTGAACTCCAGCTTCTGAAAGGTCAGCGGATGCGGCTCAATCGCAATGACACGAGAGGTAAAGCCTGCATGTTTCGCCACGAACAATGTGTATGATCCAATGTTCGCCCCTATATCCACATAGACCATTTCGGGTCGCAGAAAGGATTGGATGGCCTTGTGTTCCTTCGCTTCCGGCATGATGCCGCGGCCAAACAATATGCGATCGCAGTGGTTTTCGGCCGGATAAAGCCGGTAACGGATGCGATTATGCGAGATATCGAAGGGTCCGCGGGTGCGGCGACCAAACCATCGCCGCAAACGCCTGCGAACTGGTGCCGAAAGAGTGCGGTTCTCGCACAAGGCCCAGATCCAGCGATGCCAGAAACGGGGAGCTCGCCTGCCAAACGGTGATGAGATGTCGGGAATAGAAGAGCGCACGCTGAAGATCGGCCTTTGTCGGGAAGAACTATTGTTGGGAAATGGGTGACGGGCTAGTGTGGTGGAATTTAAGTTCGTATCATTCTCGCAGCACTCTCGCTAACGAACTTCAAATCCAAAAACCACACTAGAAACAAATTTTTGCTGGTGTCCCCCTTGAATCTGAAGTTCGCAAAGAGGGTGCAGCATAGTGCGGCGAACTTCATATTCGGGACACCAGAGCCACATCGCGTTTTCAGATCCTGATGAACGAATAACTCACACCAGATATTTCAATGTCATACACAATTTCAAACGATGCATCCTCATCATCCGCAAGACCGATTCTTGTCACCGGCGCAGCCGGGTTTATCGGATTCCATACGTCATTAAAACTCCTGCATGCCGGTGAGGTGGTGGTCGGCCTCGACAATTTCAACGACTACTATGATGTCGGGTTGAAGCGCGATCGTGCCAGGGTTCTCGCTGGCGCCAACAATTTATCAATGCTGGAAATGGATCTTGCCGACATGGAAGCGGTTCTTGCGGCTCTGAGAGAGATCAATCCAAAAGCAATCATCCATCTCGCCGCGCAACCAGGGGTCCGCTATTCACTCATCAATCCGGCAGCCTATGGAGAAAGCAACCTCACAGGCTTCCTCACCATTCTGGAAGGCGCGAGGGCCCTGAAGGTCGATCATCTTGTCTATGCGAGCTCAAGTTCGGTCTACGGGGCCAACGCAAAAGTTCCATACGGCGTCTCCGATCCAGTCGACCGACCGATGAGCCTCTATGCAGCAACAAAGCGGGCAAACGAGATGATGGCACAGTCCTACAGCCACTTGTTCGACTTGCCAGCAACGGGGTTGAGGTTTTTCACGGTCTACGGCCCATGGGGAAGGCCTGATATGGCAGTTTATGCCTTCACAAAAGCAATCGAAGCCGGAACACCAATCAAGGTCTTCAATAGAGGCAAGCTGCGACGCGATTTCACTTATGTGGACGATATTGTCGATGGCGTTGTCAGCGCGCTGGCATCCCCTCCAAATCCAGGCACCGGATTGGAGGCCGGGTCGCGCATTCCCGCCGCACCCCACAAAATCTACAATATCGGGAACAACCAACCCGTCGAGCTGTTGCACATGATCGAAACTCTTGAAGCCTGCTTGGGAAAAAAAGCGGTTCGCGACTATGTTGAGATGCAGCCGGGCGATGTGTTCGAAACCTACGCCGACATTGACGAAACCGCAGAGAGTTTCGGCTTCTCGCCGTCAACCAGCATTGAGGCGGGACTGGAAAAATTTGTGGCCTGGTATCGCGACTACCATAAGGCAGCATAATGGCTGCTCTCTCCGTTCCGCATCCGCTCTATCTGTTGCGGCACGGTGAGACCGACTGGAACCGGGTCCACCGGTTTCAGGGAAAATCAGACATTCCCATCAACAAGGTAGGAGAAGAGCAGGCCCGCGCGCATGGAGAGTTGCTCTCTCACCTGACCGGCGTTGGAAAATCCAATTACAAATTGCGGTTGATCTCATCACCCTTACAACGTTGCCGACAAACGGCAGATATCATCGCCTCCATTCTTGGCCTCTCCAATGAAAACATAGTCACGGACAAGCGTATCACCGAGGTCGGATTTGGCCGCTGGGAGGGTCTAACCTCCGCTGAGATCAAGGATCGATTTTATGATGAACGCCAGGGCCGAAAGCGGGATCCCTGGCACATTTGTCCGCAAGGTGGCGAGAGTCTGGCAGACCGCGAGGAAGACGTACGCGCCTTTCTAGCCGACACCAAACCATCCGACATTGTCGTGTCACATGGTGGCATCTTGCGAATTGTCCTTCACCTGCTTGGCAACAAGGACAAACAATCTGCCAGTCGCGCTGAAATCTCACAATCGGGTCTGTTGTTCTGGGATGGTAAGACCCTGATGGAAACCGGCGACCAATAACCGTCTTTGACCTTTCATCACGCCTCTTTTCGTGGTGGCAGTTTTGTGTCAGCTTCACAAAATGTGGCACAAAAGAAACGCCTCTTGGCTTCATGTCAAAATGCGAACACTCACGCTGGTTGGCGCTGGAAAAACCGATCGTTTTTCTGGTAGTCATTGGACAGGGTGAAAAAATAAGGTCGCGAATGCGATCTGGGGAGAGTACCGGAACGA
This sequence comes from Pseudomonadota bacterium, assembly GCA_039029195.1. Taxonomy (GTDB): domain Bacteria; phylum Pseudomonadota; class Alphaproteobacteria; order Rhizobiales; family Rhizobiaceae; genus JBCCGR01. Next base: position 28,192 of record JBCCGR010000024.1, on the reverse strand, counting down.
ATGTCGCGACCGACGCATGATATTATCCGGGTCGAGGATCTGCGTGTCGCGATTGACCTAAAAGGGGGAGCCCTTGAGGTCATACGGGGTGCCAGCTTTCGGATTCCTGCCGGCAAGACGGTCGCGTTGGTTGGTGAATCCGGTTCCGGCAAGTCGATCATTGCGCAGTGTATTTTGGGAATTACCCCGAAGGTGGCCTCAATCACCTCCGGAAAAATCCTGTATCAGGAAAACCCGGACGATGATGTCCTCGACATCGCAACGCTGGATCGGGACAGCAAAACCATGCAGCACATGCGTGGCGGCAAGATTTCGATCATCTTTCAGGAGCCGATGACGTCGCTGTCCCCCCTGCACACCGTGGGCAACCAGATTGAGGAAGCGCTCACTCTCCACCGCGACGTTGAAAAGGCCGAAGCCAAGAAAACCACCTGCGATATGCTTGATCTGGTCGGGTTTCCCAACCCTGTCAGGGCCTACGATATGTACCCGATGGAATTGTCAGGCGGGCTTCGCCAACGCGCCATGATCGCCATGGCGCTGATCTGTCATCCAGCGCTGCTGATTGCGGATGAACCCACCACGGCACTTGATGTCTCCATGCAGGCGAAGATTCTAAGCCTCCTGAAGGACCTTCAGGACAAGCTCCACATGGCAGTTTTGATGATCACCCATGATCTTGGTGTGGTTGCCAATATGGCCGATGAGGTGGTTGTTATCTACCACGGCCAAATTATGGAAGCGGGCACTGTTGAAGACATCTTCCGCAATCCAAGTCACCCCTACCTGAAGGCCCTGCTGAACGCCGTTCCAAGCCTTTCCATGGGCGTTGACGAAAAGCTGCAATCCATTCGCGACATCGACGTGGAAATTCCACCCTCCCTTCGCCGGGACGGCAAAGACGGGCACATGGAGACGGATGCGCCGCTATTGAGCGTCAAAAAGCTTCGCAAAACATTCTCCACAAAAAAGGGCGGATGGTTTTCTTCCGGTGAAGAGAACAAGGTCATCGCCGTGGGTGACATCAGTTTCGATGTGAAACGCGGCGAGTGTTTTGGCCTTGTGGGGGAGAGCGGTTGCGGCAAGACCACGACCATCAAGATGATCATGCGGGCTCTGACGCCGGATTCAGGCGAGCTGGTGTTCAATGACGGTAAAGGCGAGACCAATCTGCTCAATCTGGAAGGCAAAGAGCTGAAAGAGTTTCGCAAGCGAATGCAGATGGTGTTTCAGGACCCGTTTAGTTCGCTCAGCCCGCGCAGCACGGTGTTGAACATCCTGCTTGAACCGCTTCAGGTCCACGGCATCAATTCCGCGCGGGAACAAAAGCTCTACGCTGAAGAATTGATGCGACTGGTTGGGCTGCAACCAAGCTACCTTAACCGCTATCCGCATTCATTTTCCGGCGGCCAGCGCCAAAGGATCGGAATTGCGCGTGCATTGGCGCTCCGGCCAGATCTCCTGATCTGCGACGAGCCTGTATCCGCACTGGACGTTTCGGTGCAGGCTCAGGTCCTGAACCTTCTGAAACAGCTTCAGGACGAGTTGGGGCTGACCTACATTTTCATTTCACACAATCTCGCTGTGGTTCGTTACATTGCGGACCGGGTCGGAGTGATGTTCCGGGGCCGCCTGGTGGAAATGGGGACGCGAGACGAATTGTTCTCAAACCCAATCCATCCATACACGCGAACTCTGCTTGATGTGGTGCCTCACGCAGATCTCGATCATCAGCTTGATCTGGCGCGACTTGAAGAAGAAATGGTGACCGAAGGACGCGACTGGGGCGAACCTTTCATGACGCGGACTGATGGAGACGATCTGGAACTGATACAACTGAACGATAATCACAGCGTCTTGGCGTTGAAGGGAACAAACGCAGGCGACATTGAAGCCATTCCGGCCTGATCGGAGCATAAGTGGATCATGCAATCTGGCAGAAGACCGATGCATGATCATAGGGAGAGAAAGATGGCAATAACTGGATTGCTCAGATTGAGCGTTGCGGCGGCAATTGGACTGTCTATCGTCATGTCGATGAGTCTCAATCACGCCCTTGCGGGACCTCCGGATGAACCTCGTGTGGTCGACTTGGAAGGTATGGGCCGAACCATCGGGAAAAAAGGAGGCAGCCTGAGCATTTTGATGTCCAAACCCAAGGACATCAGAATGATGGTGATTTACTCAGGCGCGCGGCTTGTCAGCTACAATGATTCGTTCGAATTGGCGCCCGACATCTTGAAAAGCGTGGATGTGGAAGAAAATCGCATCTTCACGTTTCACATCCGCCCCGGGCACAAATGGTCGGATGGTCACGCATTCACGTCCGAGGACTTTCGCTATTACTGGGAAGATGTGGCGAACAACAGCGAGCTGAGTCAGGGCGGTCTGGACAACAAGCTTCTTGTGAACGGCAAAGGTCCCAAGTTCGAGGTGATTGACGAACTCACCGTACGCTACACCTGGGAGGAACCAAACCCACTCTTTCTCACCTCCCTCGCAGGTGCCCGCCCGCTCTACGTCTACAAACCCGCCCATTTCATGAAGCAGTTTCACCCAGCACATCAGGAAGCGGAAAAGCTTGCTGCGATGGTGGCGGAAGCGAATGTGCGCAATTGGGTTTCGCTGCACACACGCCGTGGGCGTCAGTATCGCCCTGAAAATCCGGAAATGCCGACCCTGCAGCCCTGGATGAACACAACACAGCCACCATCAGAACGGTTTGTTTTCAAGCGCAATCCCAACTTTCATCGAGTGGACACCAACGGAACCCAGCTCCCCTATATCGATGAGATCATCATGAACATGTCGTCCTCATCGATTATCCCGGCCAAAACCGGCGGTGGCGAAAGTGACCTTCAGGCGCGCTATATCCGTTTTGACAATTATGCGTTTCTGAAAAAAAGCTCCGAAAATCACGACTATAAAGTGGTGCTGTGGCAGAACGGTCGCGGATCACAGATGACCATCCTGCCCAATATGAATGTCAAGGACGATGCATGGCGCAAGGTGCTTCAGGATGTTCGAGTGCGCCGTGCCCTGTCGCTCGGCATCAATCGCGCCGAGATCAACGAGATCATCTATTTCGGACTGGCGCGGGAAGCTGGCAATTCAGTCCTTCCTTCAAGCCCGCTTTACAAAGACGAACACGCCTTTGCTTACGCTGAGCATGATCCCGATGCCGCCAATGCGCTGTTGGACGAGGCTGGCCTTGGCGAGCGAAATGATGATGGCTTCCGTCTTCTTCCCGATGGCCGCGTGATGGAAGTGACGGTAGAGAGTGCTGGCGAAAGCACGGAAGAAACCGACGTTTTGCAGCTTATTGCTGAACATTGGGCCGAGCTTGGCATCAAGCTTTTCACCAAGCCATCGCAGCGAGACATCCTGCGCCGTCGCATCTCAAATGGTGAAACTGTGATGTCCGTATGGTTCGGCCTCAATCGGGGTCTAGCCACCGCAGTGATGGATCCTGAGGAGCTTGCCCCCGTTTCCCCATTGCAGGGCAACTGGCCAACCTGGGGTCGCTATTACGAAACAAAGGGTGTTGCCGGGGAGAAGCCAACTTTGCCGGAGGTCACCCGTCTCAGCGAGCTTTACAAGAGTTGGCGATCCGCCAAAACGGAAGAAGAACAGGCAAAAATCTGGGATGAAATGTTGACGATTTTCACCGACCAGGTTTTCACCATCGGTATTGTCAATGGAACCCTTCAGCCGGTGGTGATCAACACCGCGCTGCAGAATGTTCCCGAAGAAGGAATTTGGGCATTTGAACCCACAGCCTATTTCGGTCATTACCTGCCAGATACGTTCTGGCTTGATCGTTGATCTGGCGCGCGTGATGTAGATACAGACAGGCTGGCAACGTGCTTCAATATATTTTCTACCGGATTTTGGCGATGATCCCGACGCTGCTCTTGTCCAGCGCCGTGATCTTCTTCATCATCGAATTGCCGCCCGGGGATTATTTTGAAAGCTACATTGCCGACCTGACAGCCGCTGGTGAAAGTGTCGATCAGAAACGGATCGACTATCTCAAACAGGAATATGGTTTCGATCGCCCTGTCTATGAGCGTTACTTCGTCTGGCTCACTGGCATGCTGCAGGGTGATTTCGGCTATTCATTCGAGCATGAGCGCCCGGTCACTGAAGTTGTCGGCGGACGTCTATATCTCACCATTCTGGTTTCGTTCGTAACAATCATTGTTACCTGGTTGATCGCTTTTCCGATCGGCATCTACTCAGCAACCCATCAATATTCCTGGGGCGATTATGGCCTGACATTTGTGGGCCTTCTCGGGCTGGCCACTCCAAACTTCCTGCTGGCGCTGGTGATGATGTATCTCGCCAATGTGTGGTTCGGAACCTCCATTGGCCACCTGATGGACCTGAAATATCTCGACCAACCAATGAGTTGGCCCAAATTCTGGTCGATCATGGAGCATCTGATCATTCCAGTAATCGTCATCGGCACCTCCGGCACTGCTGCCATGATCCGGCGCATCCGGGCCAACCTTCTTGATGAACTCGAAAAACAATATGTGATCACCGCCAAGGCGAAGGGTGTTCCGCCGCGCAAGGCGCTGATGAAATATCCTCTGCGCATGTCGCTCAACTTCTTTGTGGCAGAAATCGGCAGCATTCTGCCTGCAATCGTCTCAGGCGCTGAAATTGTGGCGATCGTGCTGTCGCTTGAAACCACCGGTCCGTTGCTGATTGCGGCGCTGCAAAGTCAGGACATGTATCTGGCTGGATCGTTCCTGATGTTCCTCGCCTTCCTCACCGTGATCGGCGTACTCCTGTCGGATATCGCGCTCGCCTTCCTTGATCCCAGAATCCGCCTTCAAGGAAAGGCCTCAAAATGAGCGCACTTCCGCCGCCTAATACCGGAAAATTGCCGCACTATGTGTCGGAAGAACCGTTCGATATCCGCTCAATCGAGAAGCTAACGCCCGAACAGGAGCGAATTTATTTCGCTTCCCAATTGAAGCTGATGTGGTGGAAATTCAAACGCCACCGTCTGGCCGTCTGGTCCGGCATTTTCCTGCTCGCACTCTACACGGCGGTGATTTTCGCCGAGTTTCTGTCGCCGCACGAAATGTCGAAGCGCAACAATCGCTATATCTACGCTCCCCCTCAGGGCATTCATCTGTTTCACAAGGGCGAGTTCATTGGCCCGTTTGTCTATGACTTCAAGATCAAGCGCAATCTGGAAACCTTCCAGCGCGAATATACTGTCGACACCAAAAAGCCCATCAAACTCAGCTTCTTCTGCAAAGGTGACAAGTATAACTGGTTCGGCCTGATACCGGCAGAACGGCATCTTGTGTGTGCGCCGAAACGCAAACCCTTCTTCCTGCTCGGCACCGACCGCCTTGGGCGCGACCAGCTTTCCCGCATCATTGCCGGCTCCCGCATATCGCTCACCATTGGCCTGATCGGCATCACCATCTCGTTTGTTCTGGGCATCGTGATCGGCGGGCTTGCCGGATATTATGGCGGTTGGGTTGATATGATCGTTCAGCGCATCATGGAAGTGCTGACCGCGATTCCGGCAATTCCGCTCTGGCTGACCTTGTCTGCCCTTCTTCCTGCCAACTGGAGTCCGATCCTGATCTACTTCGGGATCACAATCATATTGGGACTTTTGGACTGGACTGGTCTGGCACGCGCTGTGCGGTCAAAACTTCTGTCCCTTCGCGAGGAAGATTATGTGCTTGCCGCCCAGTTGATCGGTGCGGGGCCTGGGCGAATCATCGGGAGACATCTTGTGCCCGGTTTTATGAGCCATCTCATCGCGTCCGCCACCATCACCATTCCCACAATGATCCTGGGCGAAACCGCACTCAGCTTTCTGGGCCTCGGCCTGCGCGATCCGATCGTCTCCTGGGGCGTTCTGTTGAACAACGCACAGGATATCAATGTGGTGGCGGTTTATCCTTGGCTGATGCTCCCCGTGGTGCCGGTGATCTTCGTGATTATCGCATTCAATTTCCTTGGCGATGGTCTGCGCGACGCTGCCGATCCATACAAATAGCCCATTGACGTTTGGTCGGATCGGCCGGTTGGGACCTGCGGCTTAGTTCTGATTGTTCAAAAATGGGCTCAACACTGTCTTCAATCGCCGGGCAGCAGCAGCAATTGAGTGTTGCGCGGTGACTTTTTCGGTCGCGGCCTGACCCATGAACTTTCGCCGTTCCGGATTCTCCAGAAGCGCGCGGAGCTTGTTTCGGTAATCCTCCGCATCGCCAGACCGGGCAAGAAGACCGGTCCCGCCATCTTCAACCACGAGCGGCACGCCAAGATCGCCAAAAGCCACGCTTGGCAGGCCTTGGCTTGCTGCTTCCAGATAGACCATTCCAATGGGCTCGCGCCACCCAGGCCACACGAACACATCACCAGCCCGCATCGTACCCAAAACCTCTGCATGACTGCATTCCCCGGCCCAATGCTGGCGATGTGACGGGATGGTTTTGAAAGCTGTTCGGATGTTCTCTTCTTCCGGGCCACTACCAACCAGAACAAGGTTCCACGGAACATCAAGCAGACTAGAGAGAAGGTCAGCGAGCAGATAGAAATTCTGATCCTTCTTGCCCTTGCGCATCATGCCGACGCACACCAGCATAGGTGTAGCGGGGTCAAAGTGTCGAGGCGATTTGAACGGTATTGGTTGCTCAAGTGACGTGTCGTCGAAGAACGGCGCGAGAGGCATCAGCCGATCAGCACCACCCAGCAACTCGCTCAGATAGGCTTTATCGCTCGGCTTGAACACCAGATGCAGATCAGCCTGTTTGATGCCCATTTGGGCTTCGGTCCGCCACGGACCCCATTCGTCGTTTTCGCCCTGCCTGGTCCGTGCGGCTTCAACAGTGACATAGGGAATTTCGAGTGCTTCAGTGACAATCGGCCCGATCCAATCAGGCGCTTTGCAATAGGGGTGATAGGTCAACCAGAGATCCGGCTGATCCCGCTTCTCCGCGCTCTGATACCGCTCAAGAATGGCTTTCGCCTCATCCAATGCACCGCGCTTTCTTTCCGCCAGAATGGCCGGATCACTGCGTTTGGAATACGCAATGTAAGGTGTTGCGAGCTCAACGGAATACTCAGCGAGGGTCAAAGCCTTGATCAGATTTCGGGCAATAAGCCGGTCTCCGGACGGAATCGGATGGTCTGGCGGCTTGATGGGCGCATAAAAGGCTATCCGATTGCTCATTCGGCTTTTGCCTTGCGCTCCGCAATCCAGGTCTCGATCAGCAAGGCTGTGGTTTCAACGCCATCAGCGCGGAAGGTGAAAGCGGGTTTCTCCAATGCCAGTGCATCATCAATCGCGCTGGCCAGTGCCTGCGGCGTCAATCTGGATTGAGGCAGGCAAACACTCAAACCGTGATCGCTTAGCAATGTCGCTCGCTTGATCTGTTCTGTCTGCCCATCAATGTCGAAGGGCACAAACACGTGCGATAGGTCTGATCTTTCACGCGCCGCTAAAAAATCCATGCTGGTGTTGTAGCCAGCCTGCGAGACAGTGACCTGCGCAGCAGCGAAATGGGTGGAAAGCCCGTCGAGGAAAGTCGTGACAGTTATGTTTTTCGGAGCTTCTGCCTCCAACTGTTTCCGGACATTCAGAGGACAGTTTGGGCCAGTTGCCAGGCACCAACGGGCGCCTTTGAGGGAGGAGTGCTCATGCGCCTTCAGGGCCGTTGTCATCAGACAATCACCAAACGCACCTCCCCCGGCAGTGATGATCACATCGAAGGGCTCCGCCGGAACGGGCGACTTTTCAACATCGCCATCAACGACAAAGCCTGAATAGGAAGTCCTGTCTTCAATCTCCGCAGCAAGTGGAAAACTGCCGCCCAACTGGATGAGGTCCGGATCACTATGCACGATCACCCGGTCAATGGAGGATTGTATTGTGGCAACAGCTTCTTCTGTTCGTCCCCGCTTTCGCTTTTCCTGCAAAATATCCCGAACGGAGGTCGCCACAATTGGTGGCTTCGGCTTTCGGTTCAAAGCGTCGAACAAAGCCGCCATTTCATCCCGCAAAAACCGTCGCCCGAAGGGAAAAGCCTCCAACAGAACCAAATCGGGGTTCAGATCGTCAACAATATCCAGCAACCGCTTTTGTCGCTTGGCCAGATACTCAGGCGTCAGCCGTCGCCCCTGACCATCCACATTGTATGAATAGTCGATGGCCCCCGCCTTGATGACGGGAAGAAAAAACACCCGATCCGCCTCAAGTTCTGTGCCGTGCAGGGTCGGTCCACCAAAGACCATATCGACAGCGATGCCACGCGACTGAAGGCCTGTCGCAATCTTGCGCGCCCGAAAAACATGGCCCACCCCCAATAGGTGCTGAACATAAAACAGAACCCGGGGCTGCTGATCCCGATTCATGACGGGATGGTCACGGGCGCTTCGCCAAACAGAGCAAGAAGCGCTTTGATTTCATTTGCGGCGTTAAAATCGCGCTCAACACGCTCCTGCCCCGCACGACCGAACTGATGGCGAAGCTGAGGGTCTCTCGACAATTGTTCAATCGCTCCAGCCAACGCGCCTGGGTCATCTGGGGGAACGAGCAAGCCATTCACCCCGTCATCAATCAACTCGGGAATGCCCGAGATTGGCGTTGAAATGCAGGGAAGGCCCTGGCTTTCCGCCTCAACAATAACGTTGGGCAGGCCATCGCGATCCCCATCCGCGGCTATTCGGCAAGGAAGAACAAACAGGTCGGACCGACGATAGGTCTCAAGTACTTCAACCTGAGGCAAGGCTCCCCGGAACGCCACTTTCTCTTGCAAATTGAGCGTTTCGACCTGAGTTTTCAGTTTCGAGAGAAGCGGCCCACCGCCAATATGGGTCCAGCGCCAATGCAGATCCAGCGGCAGTTTTGAAAGAGCTTCGATCAGCGTATCAAGGCCCTTTTTCTCAACTGCCCGACCAACGGTCACCAGCTCAATGGGCGCATCCTTGCCACCTGTTCTGCCCGAGCTCTCCACCGGTGTTGGGTCAAACCGGCTTAGGTCCAGCCCATGATAGATGAGCGCCACCGCATCATCACTGTCGGCCAGTGACTTCAGGTGGTTGGCACCTCCCGCCGTACAGGTCGCGGTCCACCGGGCGTCGTTCAGCTTCTCATTGAGTTCCCAGTCCGGGGACGTCCAGATGTCTTTCGCATGGGCAGAAAAACTAAAGGGGAGCCCGTGCATCTGCGCCGCGTAGCGTGTGACCGAGCCCGGTGTGTGGATGAAATGGCCATAGAGCCATTCGATATCGCTTTCCAATTCGGCCGCCAGAACCAGTGCCTGCCCGAACCGGCGCACCCGATTGCGGGTAAGATCACGCTTGAGATCCTGAAGCCATATCCGACGCACCCTTTTGTATCCAGGCAGTTTTCGGGCGCGCCACCATCCCCGCAACACCCGCAACGGCTCCTGATGCAGATATTCGGGCAAATAGTTGACCGGAGCTTTGATCTCTTCGTGCACCGGGTGACGTTTCTTGTCAGTCGGGTGGCGAAGCGAAATGAGATTGAGGGTCAGACCCGCCCGTTCCAACGCCAGCAATTCCTGCGCGATAAAGGTTTCGGAAAGGCGCGGATAGCCCTTTAGAACAACACCGATTTTGCGGGGCATCGTGGATCAGGCATCCTGTGTTTCTGGAGTTGTGGCCTGATCGAGAATTGTCTCGACCCTCGCACATATGGACTCCAGCCCGGAAAGATCAATGGTCCAGTCTGCGGATGACGGTCTGTTGCGTTGGGGCAAGAGCTTCAATTCTTCCGCCATTTTCTGCGGATCTTCTGCATTATCAGAATCAAGCATCCGGCTCAGCTCAAGCTCCTGAGCTCTCGTGGCCCGGATCAGCTGCTCTTCTCTCGGACGCGTTCGCGGCACAAACAGCGATGGTTTGTCAAAGGAAATGATCTCGCAGAACGTGTTGTACCCGCACATGCCCACCACAGCGCTGGCACCCGCCATGATGGCTTCCATATCATTGTCGAAATCTATGATCGTCACTGTCTTGAGAGCATCCGCCCGACGGTAAAGCTCCTCGCGAAACTCTGCCCGCATAAATGGTCCAAGAACCAGAACGAAATTGTGGATGAGCGTTGGATCATTTTCCACCGCGGAAAGCACGTAACGCATGATGTCTGCACCATCCCCTCCACCACCGGCAGTGACGAGCACATAGTCATCTGGCAGTTCCAGTTCGTTGAGGTGGTCGGTGGAAGACGTTTCACGCCGAAGAAAACCAGTGCACTCGATCTTGCGTGTGAGGTTCGCAGGTAAAGGAAGACCGTTCAGAGGATTCCAGAAATCACGCGGCCCGTAGACCCAGATGTGATCATAAAGTTCTTCGATACGGTCGATAACGTTCTTCTTTTCCCACTCCGATTCCAGCAGTTCAGGGGAATCCATCACATCACGGAGCCCGAGAATGAGACGGGTCCCCCGCTCCTTAAGCAAGCGAAGCACAGGCTCAACCTCGCCGCGCAGACCCATGGGCTCCTTGTCAACAATGAAGATATCGGGGTCAAATATCTCAGCGGTGCTGCGAATGATGGCTTCGCGCATCGTCAGAATGTCTTCAATATCAATGTGATCGCTGATGGACGTGTAATCACCGGAGTAGAGCTTGATCACGCTCGGAATTTTCACAAAGTCCACACGGGCTCGAAAATCAAATGCGCCGGCGATCTGGGAGCCGGAGATGATGAGGACCGACACCCCTTTGAATTGTTCGACAAGGGCATGCGCAATCGTTCGGCATCGCCTTAAATGGCCGAGTCCGAACGTGTCGTGGCTGTACATGAGGATGCGGGCATCGTCGAGCCGCTTCATATCGCGCTACTCATGAAGATGGTACTCAAACCTAACCCGTTCCGCATCGGGCAAAACCCTATGCAAATCGCGCCCTGAGGGCAACTATTTACTCTGTCCGTCAGGTTCAGTGGGGGTTATGCCACATCCGCGAGTGGTCGGCCCAAAGAGGCGTAATGTGCCCCATGGGTGGACATTTCATTGGGCGGATAGAGATTTCGAAAGTCCACAACCACGGGAGCGTTCATCGTCGGAAGAAGCCGAGCCCAATCGAGTGATTTGAACTGGTTCCACTCCGTCAGAATGAGCACCGCATCTGCACCGGACACAGCAGCTTCAATTGATTCTGCGGTTTCAAGGCCAGGCATCTCAGCCTTCGCGGTATCCATTGCGGCCGGATCATATCCGACAATCCGGGCACCCTGTTTCTGAAGCAAGGGCAGGATCACCGTGCTCGCTGCGGAACGAATATCGTCGGTGTCAGCCTTGAAAGCCAGTCCAAGCACGGCGATGGTTTTCTGATCGAGGCTTGTTTCATTCCAACCAAGAGACGACCACACATCACCGCAGAACTCGGCAATACGCTTGCCAAGACGTCTGATGTGAAATGAGTTAGACGACACCACCGATTCCACAATGCGCACCGGGCAATCAGATTCCTGCGCCTGAATAGTCAATGCCAGTGTGTCTTTCGGAAAACAGGATCCGCCATAACCCGGGCCGGGCTTCAGGAACGAAGGGCCAATCCGCTCATCCATGCCAATGGCCTTGGACAGGTCTTCCACGTTGGCACCCACGGAATCGCACAGATTGGCCATCTCGTTGATGAATGCAACCTTGGTCGCGAGAAATGCGTTGGCCGAGTATTTGATGAGCTCTGATGTTTCGAGCGTCGTTTGAACCAGTGGCGCGCCCTTGTCGACAAAGTGCGAATAGATCGCATTCATCACGGTACGTGCACGATCATCCTGTGTCCCGATCACAATGCGGTCCGGCTCCATGAAATCCTCTACCGCAACACCTTCGCGCAAAAATTCAGGATTGGAGACAACGGAAGACTCGGCATCGGGGTTGGTGTGATGGACAATGCGGGCAACCCGTCTGCACGTGCCCACAGGCACGGTCGATTTCACGATGATTGTGGTGGAACCGGAAAGCGCTTCAGCAATCTGACGTGAAGCAGCTTCCACGTATGAGAGGTCTGAGCGGCCATCGTCGCCCTGCGGCGTTCCAACCGCAATAAACACCGCATCGCTCTCAGCGACGGTTGAGTGGAGATCGGTTGTAAAGGCGAGATTCCCGGCTGAAACAGCACGCTCCACAACCTCTTCCAGGCCAGGTTCGTAGATTGGAAGAACGTTCTTCTTCAGGCCATCAATCTTCGACTGATCCTGATCGATGCAAACGATCTGGCATCCCACATCTGCCAGACAGGCACCTGTCACAAGGCCGACATAACCGGTCCCCACCACACAAATCTTCATTTAGCCCTCAATTGGCTCGGCTGTGATTTTCGGCTTCATACAGCAGGTCATCTGGCTGATGCACGCTTTTTCCGGTCGCCAAACCAACAAACTGTCGGAACGATTAATTTCCATTGCGACGAGCCGAAGCGGATCAATGTGCGCTAGTTCTTCACGCACATACACGCAAAACACTGGCCCAGGTGGTCAGGATTGCCAATGCCGATGAACCGGCCATTAATCATGCCAATCATATCTGCACCTGTCGCATATCTTGATGGTTTGCTTAATCCTTTTTGAACGCAATGCATGCATGATGCCCTATTAGAAATATGGGGTTGTGGGGACAAACCTTGGTCGACGCAGATAAATTGTTGGTAAGAGCCCGGAAAGACAGGTGGCCATCAGATAGCTATATCTCGATGGTTCATTCGCTTTATGCGGAGAGCCGGTCCTTTTTGTTTGGCGCTGTCGGCAACACCTGCGCCGTGTTCATCACCGCTTGGAAAACCGGCCATCTTGGCATCGTATTCTGCGCGCTCGCGATCTTTATTCTGGGCGTCACCCGCTGCATTGACGCCTATCTTTATCACACCAAACCCTCGCAACGGCTGGACGAGGAAAACGCGCGCCGCTTTGAGCATCGCTACACGCTCGGCGCCGTGGCAACGGCCGCATTTCTTGGCATCTGGTGCTTTATCGCGCTCGCCTACACGGGTGACGATGTCGCCGCTTTGATCGCCATGTCCTGCACTCTGGCCAATCTCGCTGGTGTGCCTGGTCGCAATTTTGCGTTCAATCGCCTGGTCGTCGGTCAGGTTCTGGTGATGTCTGTTCCCACAATCGCCGGACTGATCCTGCAGGGTGATGGCTATCACCTTTTCCTGTCGTTTATGATCTTGCCCTTTTTCCTGGCGGCAAAATCAATTGCTGATCGTCAGCGAAACACGCTGCTTGAAGCAATCTGGGGCGAGAAGGAGGTTTCCCTCATTGCCCAGAGGTTCAACACCGCACTGAACAACATGCCGCACGGACTATGCATGTTTGATGACAAGGGTGTTTTGCTTGTTTCCAACAGTGTCGTCGATGATCTGCTCTTTGATGCAAACCAGAAGGAACTGGAGACCACCGCACGCGATCTGGTTCTGTTCCTTGTCAAGAGTGAGCGCCTGCAGTCAGACGACGCAGCCGACATTCTGTCCATGCTGGAGGGCAAAGGAAAGTCGTACGATCAGAAGCTGAAGATCACCCTGGACGGCGAACGCATTCTTGAGTTTGCGTTTCAGCCCATGGATGGCGGCGGCACTGTGATGGTGTTCGAAGACGTGACTGATCGGGTACGCGCTGAGGAAAAAATCCAGTTCATGGCGCGGTTTGACTCGCTCACCGGTCTCCCCAATCGCATGTCCTTCCAAAACAAGATGGAAGAAGCTCTGGCGAAGTCGCCTGGCGCCGATGAGATGGCCGTTCTGGTTGTCGATATTGATGGGTTCAAGCAGGTCAACGACACGTTGGGCCATCCGGTCGGCGATGATCTGCTTTGCACCGTCGCAGCGGAACTGTCCGAGATCACCCACCCGGCCTATTTTGCGTCCCGGATTGGTGGTGATGAGTTCATGGTTCTCATGCCCAATTTGCGGTGCCGCGAAGAGGCCTGCGCCCTGGCATCAATGATTATCGACCGCATCGCCCAGCCTCATTTGGCGAAGGGGCATCAGATCTTTGTTGGTGCCAGCATCGGTATTGCATTCAACACAGGTGAAGAATCGAACTCTGAATCCATCCTCAAACACGCTGATTTGGCGCTCTATCGTGCAAAGGATGATGGCCGCGGACACTGGCGGATCTATGAAAGTGAAATGGGCCACAAGCTGGAACATCGCTTGCGCCTTGAAAGCGAACTTCGCCAGGCATTGGTACAGGACGGACTGCACGTCCATTATCAGCCACTCGTGACCATCGACGGACACAAAATTGAGACCTGTGAGGCCCTCGTGCGCTGGCCTCATCCCGAGCTGGGACCGGTTTCACCCGGCGAATTCATCCCGATTGCGGAAGAGATGGGGCTCATAAACGAGCTTGGTGACTTTGTGCTCTTGCAAGCTTGTCGCGAAGCCTGCGCCTGGCCGTCTGACACAAGGGTTGCAGTCAATCTGTCTGCGCACCAGTTCCGGCGGGGTGACGTGGTCAATTCGGTCGAAAATGCGTTGGATCTGAGCGGCCTTCAGCCTCACCGGCTCGAATTGGAAATCACGGAAAGTGCGATTGTTGAGGATCTTGAAGACGCAAAGACCATCCTGAACCGCCTTCGCGATCTTGGCGTCTACATTTCACTCGACGATTTTGGCACCGGCTATTCCAGCCTGAGCTATCTGCACAGCCTGCCACTACACAAGGTGAAGGTGGATCGCAGCTTCATCATGGACATAGAAACGAATGAGCAGTCACTGCTTCTGTTGCAGAATGTCGCAAGGCTCTCGACCGATCTGGGATTGTCCATTGTTGTAGAAGGCGTGGAAACCGAAGGCCAGCTTGAGATCATCGCGCGCGAAGTGCCGCAATGTCAGGTGCAGGGTTTTGTCTTCAGCGGCGCTCTTCCCGGGAAAGATGTGCAGACCATGCTGGATATCTCGTTGCCGGGCAAACGGCGGTTTGAACCCAAGGAAAATGCGGCAGCCGGATAGTGGGTCGCTCGCCACTTACTGCCACGCCCCGCTTTCCCTCATAACCAGAAAACAAGCCGTTAACCACGCGCGTTTACCATTCATAGGTTGTAACGGTATAACTCTTTACACCCAATAAAAAATAGTGAATGCTTTATGAACAACCACCATTCATTGGTTGTTTGTGGGGCAAAATGAGTGTTAAAGTAGTATCGTCTCGCTCGAGATTCATCGAGCGAATGACGGAGTTCCTTGATATTGTGGAATTTCGTCGAGCAACGTCCGCCGAAGATTTGGAGTCTATCCAAAGACTGAGATATCGGTCGTATCGGCGCGAAGATTTCATCGACGCGAACGATAGCGGCCTTTGTACCGATTCGATCGAGTACACACCAAACGCTATGAGTTTCGGCCTTTATGTGGCTGGCCAGTTGGTGGCGGCAATCAGACTTCATGTGTTGACGAAGGACTGTCCGTACGGACCCAGCATGTTGGTTTTCCCCGACATCATTCAGCCCGAGCTGGATGAAGGCAGGGTGTTTATCGACCCAAGTCGGTTTGTCACGGATGAAGAAAGTGCAAGGCTCTATCCGGAGCTGCCATATATGACGCTGCGTATCGTCGTGATGGCCAGCCTGTACTTCAATGCAGATTATGGTCTGTCTTCAATTCGCAAAGAACATGCAGCTTTCTACCGCCGGGTGTTCAATTCAACGGTTGCCTCCGATGTGCGTAGTTACACCTACGTAAGAATGCAGGTTCAGTTGATGAAAACCGACGTGGACAGCCTGCGAAGCACCTTTTTTCAACGCTATCCATTCTTTGCGTCCAACTATGTGGAGCAGCGCCAACTGTTTGGCCCACGCGATGCGCTGATCAGCACCATCGCCGCGTAGCTGCAAATCTGAGCGCACAGTGGATTGGGGTTTACCAATCACTCACAACACACCCTTGCGGCTGGGATGCTGCAAGGCTACATGGGCAAAAAGACTGACAGCGCCGAATTGAATCGAGACTGTATTGATTTGGCCAATGCCGGAGCCGGAATCCCATGAAAGCTGTTCTTGATGTGCTGATGGTTGCCATCAATCTCTATTGGTGGATCATCATCGCAAGCGCGATTTTCTCCTGGCTCTACGCGTTCAATGTGATCAATTCGAACAATCAGTTCGTGGCGATGGTGTCGAATTTCCTTTACCAGGCGACCGAGCCGGTTCTGCGACCCATCAGGCGTATTTTGCCAAATCTTGGAGGCATCGACATTTCACCGATTGTTGTGCTGTTTGGCCTGATCTTTTTGCAATCTGCCATCGTTCGATACGCCTATCCAAACGTGTTTTGATTGCTTTAAGCGATTGAATTCAAACAGATTTGAATGCGCTTACAGAGCGTTCATCTGTGCCTGATACAAAACCGCCAAAGCACAGGAAACGAGTTTTGCCTCAGCGCTGTCGGCACGACTCGTCAGAACAGCAGGCACTTTCAACCCGACCACCAGCCCTGCGGTTTCAGCTCCACCGAGCACTGTCAGCGCTTTAAAGAAGATGTTGCCAGCCTCAATTGACGGCACCACCAAAATATCAGCATCCCCCGCAACCGGCGACGTGATGCCTTTCAACTTGGCCGAATATTTGCTCATCGCATTGTCGAGGGCAAAGGGCCCATCGACAATCGCATCACCAAACTCACCGTCCTTGCTCAATTTCGCAAGTTCGACCGCATCCGTCGCTGAGGGCAGCTCTGGCATGGGAACTTCCGTTGATGAGAGAATGGCGACCTTCGGTTCGGTTACGCCCATGGCCCGTGAAAACCCGATCGCATTCCTTGTGATAGCGGCTTTGACATCAAGACTGTTCTTAATGTTCAGCGCTGCATCTGTGATGATGAAGGGCTTGGACCAGTTAGGCACATCCATTACAAAACAATGACTTGCTCTCGACTCTCCTCGCAGACCCATCTCCTTCTGGAGAACCGCACCCATATAAACATCAGAGTGAATTGAGCCCTTCATCAGCCCGTTGCCCACGCCATCCCGGGCAAGCTCCGCGGCCTTGATTGCCGCACCGCGCTCATCGTCCACTTCATGATGCTCGATATTGGAAATGTCGACGCCGATTTCGGCCGCAGCCTTTGAAATCCGGTCGCTGCTACCAACAAATATAGGGGTGATCAGACCTTTCGCCTGCGCCTGCATGGCGCCCTCCAGAGAACTGGCATGCTCAGGTCGGATAACAATCAACCTGAGTGGTGGCTTGTCCGCGCACTGATCAAGCAACGCGTTAAAATGAGGGCGGTTGGTCATCGCTGCAGCTTCCAAGAGTCATCTGAAGCATCCTTCGAAAGGCGGGCAATGCCCGGATGCTCAGTCAGTTTGTTGTTACTTGTTTGGTTTGAACCGGACGTCAGGATTACGTGCCATAAAGTTCGTCTACAACTGCCATATGATTTTGCGTCACAATGTTCCGCTTCACCTTCAGGGTCGGCGTCAGCTCATTGTCTTCCATGGTCAGGGAACGGTCGAGAATGGCGAACTTTCGAATATGCTCTACGCGCGCATAACGATCGTTCATCACATCAACGCCTTTCTGAATTTCAGCTCGCACCGCATCACTCTCGCGCAGATCGCCATCTAAGCCGTTCTGTACGCCAAATGCTTCCAGACTTTCAGCGTTGAGAGTGATCAAGGCGGTTAGAAATTTCTTGCCCTCGCCACAAACAACCGCATGTTCCACGAGTGGGATATCCATGAGGTCGCCTTCAAGGTTGGCAGGCGTGATGTTCTTGCCGCCGGCCGTGATCAGAATGTCCTTCTTGCGGCCGATGATGCTAAGGTACCCCTCATTGTCCAGGCGACCAAGATCCCCTGTGTGCATCCACCCGTCAACCAGGGTTTCGTTGGTGGCATCCTCGTCCTTCAGATAGCCATCGAACAGGCTTGGAGCACGCACAAGAATCTCATCATCCTCGGCAATTTTCACCTCAAGACCCGGGATCGGTCGACCTACGGTGCCAAGTTTCACGGCACCCGGTATGTTGAAGGTCGTCGGACCACAGTCTTCTGATTGCCCATAGACTTCGTAAATCAGAATGCCGAGAGAATGATAAAAATCAATCACTTGCCGCGAAATCGGGGCAGCACCAGAGATCGGCAGTTTACATTCGTCAAGCCCGATCGCTGCGCGGATTTTCGACAAAACCAATTTGTCGGCAATTCTGTGTTTTAGAGCCAGAAGCCCGCTTGCCTCCCGGCCCTCCACCTGTTCTGCCGCAACCTGCTGGCCAACTCCAATTGACCATTGAGCCAATGTTGCCCTGAACCCGGTGGCTTCGCCCAATCGCTGTTGCAGGGTTTCATAAATCTTCTGCCACACGCGCGGCACGCCAAAACAGACCGTTGGCTTGCAGTCTTTCAGGTGATCACCCAATTCATCCAGTGATCTTGCAAACCAGACCTCATAGCCAGAATGCACGTGGTTGTGGATTGAGTTCATGGCTTCTGCAATGTGCGCCAATGGAAGATAGGAGAGCATCCTGTCTTCGTCTTCCACAAAGAACATCTTCTTCAGTGTGGCGGCGGTCCATGACAGCGCGCCGTGGCTCAACACGACAGCTTTCGGCGGGCCTGTTGTTCCGGACGTGTAGATCAGTGTTCCTGTGGTTGAGCGCTCAACGTTCTTCAGCCGCGTTTCCAGCTCGTCCTGCAAATCGTCAGCGCCAAGTGCACAAAAGTCAGCCCAGCCGGTCTGAATATCATCCTGAAGTTCGGCTCCCCGCATCATCACCACGTGTTTCAGATGTGGTAGTTGATCGCGGGCCTCTGCCACACGGCTATATTGTTCTTCGGTCTGAACGAGGATCACC
Source organism: Pseudomonadota bacterium (assembly GCA_039029195.1). Lineage (GTDB taxonomy): Bacteria > Pseudomonadota > Alphaproteobacteria > Rhizobiales > Rhizobiaceae > JBCCGR01. The sequence goes on along the minus strand of JBCCGR010000024.1, from coordinate 9,388 downwards.
GGCGCTTCCGAGTGGTTGAGAATATAGGCAATCTCTTCTGAAGAGCAGGTGAAATAGATCCCCGCCGGTGCGCCACCTGCCATCATCGCTGCGAGAGCCATAATGGTCCATTCGGGCTGGTTTGATCCCAAAATACAAACCGTGTCTCCGGGTTTCACGCCAAAATGGATCAGGCCCCGCGCTGCGGTCTCCACCTCATCGGCATAGGCTTTCCAGCTTGTCGTTTCCCAATTCGTGCCGTTCAATACCCGATAGGCGACAGCATCAGGTTTTGCGCTGGCCATGTCGAGCAGTCGTTGTGGCGCGGGTGTGAAATAAGACTCATCAGCAATCGACGTCATTCAGTCCTCCCAGAGTGCTGATCCCTGCAACGAACCAGCCCGATGATTTGGGTGGATTATCGTGTCAGATCACTTCGGTTGCAATGGGTTTGGAAAAATGCATCAACCGCGATCATTGGAGTGTCCAATGTTTGGCGCAAAGTCGCTAGGCTCTACGCGATCTGGCCGGAATTGCGGGCTACCGGTGGAAACTCGATCAAATTGTAGCGCAGAGCTTTCACCACGGCCTGGGTCCGGTTGATGGCGTTCAATTTCTGAATTGCGCCCGTTAGATAGTGATTTACCGTGTGCTGCGAGATCGAGAGAATAATCCCGATTTCGCCGCTAGTCTTGCCAGCTGCGGTCCAATAGAGGCAGTCGCATTCCCGATTGGTTAGGGACGTCGGGTCTTCTCCGTGCAGCGTGGGTTGTTCCCCCGCCTGCTGAAAGCTTTTCAGGCAAGCAAGATGCAGATTATCGATCTCCTCAGGATCAAACGGTGTGTCGCGTCCGGAAAACATCACATAGCCCGACCGACCGTTGGGTCCATGCACCGGGCACAAGACGCCAAACATCAGGCTCTGCTCAGTCAGCATTGGTTTGATGTCCTCGCTGCAATCCACATCGTCCCGCTTCCAAGCCAGAGGCAGAAACCGGTTTTTGAGTTCATGTGCCGGAAGCACCAAATCAAGCCAGCTTTCTTCATCCAGCCTCGAAACCAGGGCAGGGTCCAGATTTCCCGACAACAGCCCGTCAACGAGAAACCGATCCAAAACCGGTCCTCTCAGCAAAGCGTGATAGCGACACCTTCGTTCCTCTGCAGCACGGCGGATTGCGAAATATGGGTCGAAGCTGAATTTCGAAACGACCGGGGCATCGGCCAACTCATCAACGGAAGAAGTGACATGCATCTCTATTGGGCTGCCATCAAGGGTTGCAATCTATACGATAAACCGAATCGAATACAACTATTGCGCATTGTCGCAACTGTTGCAACCTAGTGTTGTAATTTTCTATCTAACGTTGTTCGTTTCATTTCTTCACCTTCGTGTGACTTTGCCCTTTCACGGACGCTTCATTATAACAATTCCAACCACCCAATTGATTTGATCCGCCCGGAGCCACTTAAAATGATCAATTCGCACGACAGCTTCCGCTCGAAATCAACTCTGACCGTTGGCAACAGGGACTATGCGATTTTCGATCTCAAGAAGGCTGAGGAAAACGGCCTTGAAGGCATTTCAAGCCTTCCGTTTTCCCTGAAAGTTCTCCTGGAAAACCTTCTGCGCCACGAAGATGGCCGCTCAGTCACGGCAGAAGACATCAAAGCGGTGGCTCAATGGCTCACCAACAAAGGTTCTGCCGGACAGGAAATTGCATACCGTCCCGCGCGGGTTCTCATGCAGGATTTTACTGGGGTTCCTGCCGTGGTGGATTTGGCCGCCATGCGCGACGCCACCCACAAGCTTGGCGGCGACACAGATAGAATCAATCCGCAGGTTCCGGTTGATCTGGTGATCGATCACTCTGTGATGGTCGACCATTTTGGCACGGCAACTGCGTTCAAACGCAATGTGGATCGCGAATATGAGCGCAACGGCGAGCGATACACATTCCTGAAGTGGGGTCAGAAAGCGTTCGACAATTTCCGGGTTGTGCCTCCAGGCACAGGCATATGTCACCAGGTCAATCTGGAATATCTGGCGCAAACGGTCTGGACGAAAGATGCGGACGGTGAAACCATCGCCTATCCCGACACTCTTGTGGGCACAGACAGCCACACCACCATGGTCAACGGCCTATCGGTTCTTGGCTGGGGCGTGGGGGGCATCGAAGCGGAAGCTGCGATGCTCGGTCAGCCCATCACAATGCTCTTGCCGGAGGTCATTGGATTTCGGCTCGAAGGCAAACTCCCTGAGGGCATCACAGCCACCGATCTCGTTCTGGTGATCGTTCAAATGCTGCGGGAAAAGGGCGTTGTCGGGAAATTCGTTGAATTTTTCGGTCCGGGCCTGTCCAATCTCAGCCTGGAGGATCAGGCCACAATCGCCAACATGGCGCCCGAATATGGCGCGACGTGCGGCTTCTTTCCGATCGACAAGGACACGATTTCCTATCTTGACGCATCAGGCCGGGATGACGAGCGCATCGCACTGGTCAAAGCCTATGCGGAGAGACAGGGCATATGGCGGGATGTAAACACACCCGATCCGGTCTTCACCGACACGCTGTCGCTGAATCTCGCTGATGTTGTTCCGTCCATATCCGGGCCGAAAAGACCGCAGGACCGGGTGGCACTCGCGGATGCCGATACTGCCTTTACCGGTGCCATGAGCACAGAGTTTGCCGATGCCAAGGGAAAAGGTCGTGTGCCCGTGAACGACAGGGAATTTGACCTTGGCAATGGCGACATCGTGGTTGCCGCGATCACCTCCTGCACCAACACGTCCAATCCGAGTGTGTTGATCGCGGCGGGCCTTATTGCCCGGCGTGCCCGTGAGCTTGGTCTGGAGTCCAAACCCTGGGTAAAGACATCATTCGCCCCGGGATCACAGGTCGTGACCGATTATCTGGACAAAGCCGGTCTGTCGGAAGACCTTGATGCGCTTGGCTTCAATCTTGTCGGATATGGCTGCACAACCTGTATTGGCAATTCAGGCCCGCTGGAGCCTGAGATTTCTGAAGCCATCAATGAAAACAATCTTGTTGCCTGCTCAGTCTTGTCGGGCAATCGCAATTTTGAAGGCCGCATCAGCCCCGATGTTCGGGCCAACTATTTGGCGTCACCGCCACTGGTTGTCGCCTATGCCATCGCCGGCAGCATGAACATCAATGTTGCCACCAACCCGCTGGGTCAGGACAGAAATGGCAAGGATGTTTTCCTGAGGGACATTTGGCCGACGTCCGATGAGATTTCAAAGATTGTTCGCGAAACCATAACGGAGGAGATGTTCCGATCGCGTTACGGCGATGTCTTCAACGGCGATGACGCTTGGCGGAACATCTCCGTGTCCGGCGGCCAGACTTACGACTGGGACGAGACATCCACTTACGTTCAAAATCCGCCCTACTTTGACGGCATAACAATGGAGCCGGATGCAATCAGTGACATCGCTGATGCGCGAATTCTGGGTCTTTTCAAAGATTCCATCACCACCGACCACATTTCCCCTGCAGGCAGCATCAAGGGGGACAGCCCGGCCGGAAACTACCTCACAAGCCATCAGGTTCGCCCAATCGAGTTTAATTCCTATGGGTCACGACGCGGCAATCACGAAGTCATGATGCGCGGCACCTTCGCCAACATTCGCATCAAGAACCAAATGCTGGACGGTGTCGAAGGCGGGTTCTCGGTTCATTGGCCATCTGGCGAAGAGGGCGCCATCTATGACGTTGCCATGCGTTATGCCAATGAGAACGTTCCTTTGGTTGTGTTCGCAGGCCGTGAATATGGAACGGGATCTTCGCGCGATTGGGCAGCAAAGGGCACTCGCCTTCTAGGTGTTCGAGCCGTCATCGCCCAATCCTTCGAACGCATTCACCGATCAAATCTGGTGGGTATGGGCGTACTGCCGCTGGTTTTTGAAGACGGGACAAGTTGGGAGAGCCTTGGTATGACCGGCAAAGAGCAGGTCTCCATCGAAGGTCTTTCTGATCTGACGCCCCGGCAAACACTGGAGGCCACCATTTCATTCGAAGACGGCAGTCAAAAAACCGTTTCACTGGTATCGCGCATCGATACCGAAGACGAACTCGACTACTATCGCAACGGAGGTATTCTCCATTATGTATTGCGGAACTTGAACAGGTCAGCCTAAACGGGTCTCTTGCATGCTCCTCTGCGGGAGCAGGTTCCGCAAAGGCCCCGGTTCAACCTTTGTTCAACAAACCATGATAGTGAAAACTCTCACCGCAACGTGAGTGGTGATTGAACCCGATTGTCCCTAGGTTCCCTCCGAACGAGTACAGGATTTGGTATGACAATATTTCGGGGCAAATTGTGGATTGCTGCAGCGATGATGTTCGCTGCACCATTTGCTGTGAAAGCCGAAACCCATCAGCCGCGCGCAGTTGTGGAACTGTTTACGTCGCAGGGCTGCAACTCCTGTCCGCCTGCCGATAAAATCCTTGCCTCTTACGCCGAAAGCAAGGATGTGCTCGCCCTATCCTGGCATGTGGACTACTGGAATTATCTGGGTTGGAAGGACACGTTCTCCAAAGCCGAGTTCACGGACCGGCAGCGCCGCTATGCGATCTCCATGCGCCGACGTCAGATCTACACGCCGCAAGCGGTGGTAAATGGTCTTGACCATGTCGTCGGGTCGCGGGGCGGTGATCTGCGCAACATGATCAGAGCCCATGAAAAGGCTGGCAAAAGTCCGAATGTACCCATTTCGGTCCAGCACAATGGCAATTCCATCAAAGTGGACATCCAGTCAGATGATGCAGCCCACGCTGATGCCACCCTCTGGATGGTCTATTTCAATCGCTCTGGAAAAGTGAAGATTGCGCGTGGTGAAAACCGCGGCAAAACAATCACTTACCATAATGTGGTCCGCGGCACCCAAATGCTGGGAATGCTCAAGGCTGGCCAGTTTTCGGTGGAATTGCATGCTGGCGAGTTGGGTCGCATGGGACACGATGCCTGTGCACTGATCCTTCAAAAAACCACGCCTGAAGGCACTCCTGGAGCGATCATCGGTGCAGCCGTGATCAAGGATCTGAACTCATAATTTGGAAACAGATTACCCGGAAAAGAAAAAAGACCGGCCACAAATGACCGGTCTCTACTAGTAAACTGTGGTTCCGGGGAAGAACCGTCTGTCAGAAATAATCCGGCCCGGCAAAGTCCTCGAGGGGGCTGGGGGGCTGTGAACCGAGGCACCGCCGGACCGGATCTTCTGAGGCAACATCGACAATCTCAAATCGAAAAACGGTCCAACCGAGACGGTATTGTGGTGATATTGTGATTATTGCCGCTTAATGAGACTTTTCTCACATCAACACCACTTGAGATCGCAAAGCGCGAAGGGCTTGCAATCAAAAATTCTTGGTCACATGATATTCAGGACCACAGATCAAAGGATAATTGATGGCTGAAGGCGTGATTCGAGAGCAGAATCGGCTCTCCGACACTGATCAGGATAACAAACTGGTTTCTCTGTCTGACCACCGCGCTCGCAAGCAGCCTCAACCCGCACACCAAAAAACGCCGCAGATCATCACCTTTGATCGCAAGGAACTAAACACGATCCTTCGCGTGTATGGCTTCAAAGTCGCAGATGGCGAATGGCGCGACTACGCCATCGACCATCTGAAGGAAAAGGCTGTCTTCTCAATCTACCGGCGCTCCAGTGAGATGCCGCTCTATCGGGTAGAGAAAAACCCAAAACTCGCCCGCAAACAGGGGCAATTCGCAATTCTATCGGCTACCGGACAAATTCTCAAGCGCGGCCACGATCTGGCAACTGTTTTGAGGTTTCTGGAGAAGAAGCCCAAACTTGTAGAAGTCTAGTCTCTCACTGATCGACATCGGCAGACAAAGACAGGTAAAATTTCAGCCGTCAGAAGGTCGCCCAGCCGGAATTCTCGGCAAACAGATAAACAGCCTTCTTAAGCAACGAACCACTGCTATGTTCTGCATAGTCCGTGGAAAAACGGTTGTTGCCGTCGTTGCTCCACATGCGGTTGAACCAGCGAAGAGCGTCCACGAAAATCGGCTCATTAACGGGTCCGCGCACCATTAGATTTGTTTCAAGATTATAGTCACGCAGATTGCGACGGGTTAGATTTGTCGATCCGATCGACATCCATGCAGAACCGTCACTTTTCTGTGCGATGATGATTTTGGAGTGGCACTGCTCTCCACTCGCAGCACACCAGCGAATGCTCATACCGGTCGGCTTAAGTTCGGCTGCAACCGGCACATTGGGAATTCCGCCCCGGTTGACGCCAAATGCTGTTTTGTTGGGATCGAGAAGCAGCCGGATGGCGACGCCTCGTTTGTCAGCGCGCTTGAGCGCGGCGATCACCTTGCGGTCTGACAGGAAAAACATCGCCATATCAAGCCTGTCACCACGCTTCAGACCATCAATGCCTGCAAGCAGCGCGCGGTTGACTTTGCCTTCGGTCAAAACCTGAACGCTGACACCGGATGAATTGGTGGCAGCAACTTCAGGAACCGGCATCGGTTCGGCATTGGAGAAGGCCAGAATCGCATTTTCGGTACGCATCAGATCAGCGGCGGCCGGACCGTTGAGGGAAAGCGCAACGTTGCTGTGCGCGCTGCTTGCGTCATGAATATTGCCGCTCGTCACAATAGCAATCACGTCGCGGCCACGATCCGCAATCAGCACCTTTCGGTGATTGGCCTTGAAGTTCAAAAATGAGAGATAGCTGCGAAGGGTAACCGGTCCATGGTCAAATGGACTGGGAAGCCAGCCCTTGTTTGAATTGCCAAACGGACGGACAAACAAGCGCCAGAAGCTGGACCATCCCGGATTGCTGTCGCGCAACTTGGTGAGATCTGTGACGTAGACCTCAACACCCGCTTCCCGCAATTCCGCAAAATGGGTTGAGCGGACACCGCCATAAACGGTGTTGACCGGATCGGTGATGACCACGATCCGCATTTCCGGATGATCCTTTTTCTTTTTGACCAGCGTGTTGGTCATTTCCCGCGCAAGCGACCGTGTGGTTTCACGGACCGGCCCCTGAAAATCATTGTAGAGAAACACATCAATGAGAATGTACTTTCGGGCTTGCTCTATCGCACTGAACCAGCGGTCAAATATCTGCTGGTCCGAGTGTCGTTGACCCTCCGCATCCACATAGGTGAGGTCGCGCAAAAACTCGACTTTGCCGGCTTGATAGGCCTTGCCTTCATGCGACAGCCCATCGGGCAGCGACTGCACGCTTTGGCAACCGGATAGGAGCAGAAGCAAAGTGACCGCTATATGCCAAACGGGAAGCAAGTACGGCCATCCAAGCAAAGTCTTGTGGTTTTCCATCAATCAGTAGATCGCCACATGCTGTGGTGGCGATGCGGGCTTTCTCAGCTTTTCAGAGACCTGGCCAAGGGCGGCGGTTTTAAATCCTCTGCGGCCATTGGGCACAATATGCGCCACCAGTTTCAGCCCATGGTCCCGTGCAACGGCCTTCCAGACAAGATCATCCGGGACAAGTGCGTACCGACCGGAGGTGTATCGCACCGGCAGCCTGTATTCCGGAAACACATCCGCGACGACTTCCATACAGGTCAATCGTGTCTTGTCCTCAAAGTCAAAGTTGAAGTCGAACGGCTTGTCCAGGTGTTCAAACAGTTGAGAAATCTTCATGACGGCCCGACGGTCAGACAGTTTCGACGGGCGGACAATGATAATTTCGTCTGTGTTTGTGATGTTCGACAAGGGCGCAAGGCGAACCGAATCCCCCGCCGATTCATAAAACTGGTTTCCAGACAGGATCGTTTCCTTGCGGGCGTTGATGTCACCCACCCGAAACGCGCCCATTCTGGTCAATTCATCCTTGTTTCCAAGCCAAACCGCCATGTGCGTAAAGTGACTTGGAATGGCGAGCCTCGTCAGTGCCGGGCGCGACCGGATGAGAACGATATCCAACGGCCGCAACGTGGTCCGCATATACGTGTCCAGACCGTCGGCATTGTGCAACTTTCCATAGATTGCAGCCATGTTGCGGACGACCGGAGAAAGGGCAGGTCCGAATGCCCGGGTGATCACCAGCCTTTGATCGACTCGACCTTGTTTGATGTGTTTGGGTGCGTCGGTGACTCTGTAGTACTTCGCTCCCCCTGCGCAGCCTGACAAAGCAATACCCAAACCACACGCGACCACGATTGATCGGTGACGTCGTTTCCCACCAGTTTTGAACGCGATACCCACAATATTGCCCACCGGACGATGACCCTGTGCACCGCAGCTTCACGCGCAGGCACAGACAATTGTCAATTTATAGAAACCGGCTGAACATCCTGTAAACCAAAAAACCTGATGGCGACCGTGAGAAACTAAGCCTGATCGGTAATCTGCAAACCCGCGATGGAACGGGCGAAATCGACAGCTTCAAACGGTTCCAGATCATCCACGCCTTCTCCGACGCCGATGAAATAGACCGGCAGTTTGTGTTTGGCAGCAATCGCCACCAGAATCCCACCACGCGCGGTGCCATCAAGTTTGGTCATCACCAAACCGTTCACTCCGGCAACCTTTGCAAAAATCTCAACCTGATTGAGAGCGTTTTGGCCGGTTGTTGCATCGAGCGTTAGAAGCACCGTGTGCGGCGCGTCTGGATCCTGCTTCTTCAGGACGCGAATGATCTTGGCGAGTTCGTCCATCAACTCGCTTTTGTTCTGCAAGCGTCCAGCTGTGTCCATCAACACCACATCCGCCCCATCGACCTTGGCTTGAGCATAGGCATCAAACGCGAGGGCTGCAGCGTCAGACCCAATGTCGCTTGAGACCACATCAGAACCAGTTCGACTCCCCCAGATCTTCAATTGCTCTATGGCTGCAGCACGGAAGGTGTCGCCCGCAACGAGCAGTGTCGAATAACCCCCATCATTGAGCTTTTGAGAGAGTTTTCCGATTGTAGTGGTTTTCCCCGATCCGTTGACGCCCACCATCAGGATCACATGGGGTTTATGCCCAAGATCAAGCTCCAGTGGCTGCGCCACCGGCACCAACACCTTTTCAATCTCGCTGGCCATGACCTGGCGAACTTCTTCGTCTGTGACATCCTTTCCCATTCGGGTGCTGGCCAATTCATCGGTGATGTTAATCGCCGTATCCACACCCAGATCCGCACGGATCAGCAGGTCCTCCAGATCCTGCAGCGTGTCCTCATCCAGCTTCTTCTTGGTGAAAAGCGACGTGACGCTTTCCGTCAGCTGGCTGGATGAACGGGCCAGCCCACTGGTGAGGCGCTGGAACCAGGATTTTTGAGCTGGCTCTGGCTCTGGCTCTGGCTCTGGCTCTGGCTCTGGCTCTGGCTCTGGCTCTGGCTCTGGCTCTGGCTCTGGCTCTGGCTCTGGCTCTGGCTCTGGCTCTGGC
>JBCCGR010000023.1:0-76343 GCA_039029195.1 Pseudomonadota bacterium | reverse complement strand
GATGCCAGTGTCGATCAGGAAGAGGCGGCATTGGTGTTTGAACAATATGACCTTCTCTCCGCACCGGTCGTTGATTCCAACGAACGTCTGGTCGGGGTGCTCACCATCGATGATGTGGTCGACGTTCTGCAGGAGGAGGCAGAAGAAGACATCAAACGCCTTGCAGGTGTTGGCGACGAGGAGCTCTCAGACCGGCTGCTCGAGACGCTGCGGTCGCGCTTTACATGGCTTTTTATCAACCTGCTGACGGCGGTTGTCGCCTCACTGGTCATCGGTATGTTCGACGCGACGCTGGAACAAATGGTGGCGCTCGCCATCCTCATGCCGATCGTTGCGTCCATGGGCGGAAATGCAGGAACCCAGACCATGACGGTCGCCGTGCGGGCGCTGGCAACCCGCGACATCGATATCAACAATGCCACCCGCATCATTTCACGCGAATTTATGGTGGGATCGGCCAACGGTATCATCTTCGCCGTGCTGATTGGCGGTGTGGCGACGATCTGGTTTTCTTCACCAGGTCTGGGCATGGTGATCGCGGTTGCCATGGTGATCAATATGCTGGCCGCGGCGCTCTCCGGTATATTGATCCCCATGGCGCTCAACCGTTTCGGCATTGATCCAGCAATCGCGTCCACTGTGTTCGTCACCACAATCACTGATGTGGTGGGTTTTCTCGCTTTCCTGGGCCTCGCAAGCTGGTGGTTTGGCCTCGCCTGAGCGAGACAGGTTCCAAAACGATCTGTTGAAAAAACAGCGGTTTTCTGAAAAATATTGACTTTTACGTAAAAATTTTGTCTAAGGCGGACTGCCGAAAACCAGCTTGAGTTCTTTGGCGGCAACAGGGCGAGACGCTGCATGCGCGACTACTATTCGATCACGGAACTGACCCGGGAATTCGGCGTTTCGACCCGTACAATCCGGTTCTATGAAGACGAAGGTCTGCTGAAACCGGACCGGCGCGGGCGCACGCGGTTGTTTCGTCCGACGGACCGCAAGCTGTTGCAGTTTATCCTGCGCGGAAAGCGTCTTGGGTTCTCCATCGCTGAAATTCGCGAAATCATCGAGATGTACAAAGCGCCGCCTGGCGAAACCGGACAATTGCGTTTGTTGATAGAAAAGATCGATGGGCGCAGGGCCGAGCTTGAGCAGAAACGGCGCGATATCGAAGAGACCCTGAAGGAACTCGATAACGCCGAAGAGGGCTGCTACGGGCGGCTCGCCGAACTCGGGGTCAGCCGTTAAATCCTAAATCCAACGGCGCACGCGACCTTTGTAGGCAAGCCAGTCTTCACCAAAGCGGGCTTCCAGATGGCGCTCCTCTCCTGATATGGCAAGGTAGCGGATCAAAATCCCTGCCAGTATCGCCAGCGGGAAAAACCACAAAATCCCGAACGCAAAACCGAACCCCGCGATGATCATGACATCCGCGAGATAGATCGGATTGCGCGAGAAGCGAAAGGGCCCGCTTGTTGTCAGAGCGCTGGCTCGGCCAATGGGCGAAATGGTTGTTTGGTCGCGCTGAAACGTGCGCGCAGCCCAGACGACGAGACCCACGCCTCCCGCAATCAGCGCTGCGCCAAGCAGGAACCAGAGCGAAATCCAGCCGACCGGCCGTGCCCACGGTGCAAGCCAGTTGAGCAGAAACCCGTCAATCAGGGCGCTGATAAGAATGATCGGCGGCCAGGGAATTCTGTTTGCGCGGTTTTCGCCAGTGTCCATGGATTGGTCCGTCTGCGATGCTTGATTTTACCGCCTCGCACAGATTGAATGCGGGCGGTTCAAAAGTGGTACGGAAATTTCTGCAAATGGTCCAGATTCGCGCGCTCGCCCAAGAAAATCAGTCGCAATGGCGCCCTCTCTATGAGGGCTATTTGATTTTCTATGAAACCCCGGTTGAAGAGAAACAGATTGCGTCCGTCTGGCGACGGTTGATGGACGAAAATGTTGCCATTCACGGGTTGGGCGCGTTCGACGATGACGGAACCCTGCTGGGCCTCACCCACTATCTGTTCCATCTCAATGTGAAGTTTGAAGAGCCAGTCTGCTATTTGCAGGATCTCTTCACGGTGCCTCAGTCCCGCGGCAAAGGTGTCGGACGGGCGCTCATTGAACATGTGCATGCGATTGCCAAGGAGCAGGGCTCCAACATGACCTATTGGCTCACGCAGGAATTCAACTATCCCGGCCGGATGCTCTACGACAAGGTCGCCGATCGAACGCCTTTCATTCGATACAATAAGATGGATTAGAGCGTCTCAGCTAGGGTCTGGACGAGTGTTTGTTCAACGTCATTCCGCCCCTTGCGGTACCACTGTCCGGTTAAATTTGAAATTGGTTCTTGCTCACGTTGGTTTTCGTTTTTCTTCACCTCCCCCTTGATGGGAGATCGAAACTGGCGCAGCCATGTTTCGGGTGGGGGTAGGTGAAAATCGAATTTTTTCAGAGTCTTACCGCATCGCGAGAACGATGACCCCCACCCGGTTCCGGCTCGCGAGACGCTCGCCGGTCACCGACCTCCCCTCAAGGGGGAGGTTAGGAGAAAGAATTTGGCTCCAGATTGCCGAAACAGATCCGAACACTTTTGAAGATAACTTTCCCATTGATCTCATCGCCCTCCACAAATGCCTGTACCAATTCGCCCCTGAAGTGCGTCAGCGAAAAATCCAAGCACGCGTTTCTCGTAGGCTTCACCTGAGAAGCGGTAGAGATCCTGATGTCGTGCACCCTCAATCATCCAAAGCGATTTCGGGTTTTGAGCGGCCGCGAAGAGTTCTTCAGTGTCCGCAGCCGTTGTGCGGACATCCTGATCGCCTGAAATGATCAAAACAGGCGCACAAAGGTCAGAAATGCGCTGGGTCAGATCAAGCGCATCGACGGAAAATCCCAGCCGTAGCGGCACCTGCCACAGCAAAGCCGGTGTGATGAACCGGCCAAATGGCCCGAAGCGAAGTTCAAACCGGTTTTGTGTCGCCGCGCGCAGGCTCGAATAGACTGCCTCCAGCACATAGGCATCGACCCGATGGGTTTTCGCAGCCACGATTGCTGCAGCACCGCCCAGTGACTGTCCTATGAGGCTGATCTTGCGATCCGGCCAACGGATGCGAATGTGCCCCAGCACGGCGATAATCGATTGTGCCTCTTCCAGCCCAAAAGTCATGTTCGACCCTGAACTTTCACCATGGGAACGCAGGTCAATGAGCACAGCGCCGTAGCCGTGCTGCTTCAGCAACCGCGCTCGCGAGATCATTGCGCGCTTGTTGCCGCGCAGCCCATGCGCAAGCAGGATGATCGCTTTGTCGCTGCGCGGTTCAACAATCCAGGTGGAAACATCGAGTCCGTCCGCATCCGGGATCAAAACACTTTCAGCCTGAAGATCGGGGGGAGGGGCGCCCACTTCACGATTGGCCGGTGCAATGGCTTTCGTGCCGAGCGTGTATCCCAAAATCGCCAGAGAGGCGAGCAGGAGGAGGCTTAGGAGGATCAGGCGAGAGAGGAGTCGCGTCGGTTTCATCTGCAACTGCTTAAAGCGATGAGCAAATCGACACAATTGAAAGCCACAGGCTTTGATTGATGTCAGGGTCAGCCAGACTGTTGAATATCTGAACAAGGCGGCGCGTGCAGGCGCCGATTGTGGATGACTGCGTTGAGCCCGCAAGTGAGTAGAACGCCTCTCTTTGCCGCCTTGAAAGCCCGGATTTCCGCCGGTTCGGCCACATGAACCCAAAATGAACATGGCACTCAAATCCGGTTCACAACGACACCGCTATACCTCTTTCATCAACTCATACGAGGCCTGGAGCACACACTGGCTTCGACAGCACACGAGAGGGAAACACCATGTCGTTCACCAAAGCCATCAAGACCACAATCGCCGTCACCGTTTTGTCCGCCGCAGGACTGTCGGCAACGCTTACCCCGGCATCCGCTGCAGGTTACATGATGGATGCCTATGGCTACGTGATTTCTGTGGAATCCTGGGATCAGCTCAACATGCGCAAGTGGCCCGCCGCCCACTCCCAGAAAGTTGGCGCAATTCCTCATTATGGCAGCGGATTTTACATTCAGCGCTGCATTGCCAAACCCGGCACCTCTGACTGGTGCAAGGTCTACTATCAGGGCCAATGGGGCTGGGTAAACAAGCGTTTTCTCGCGACCTACTGATCCTCCCAAGACCAATGCGAGAGCCCTTCCTGCCAATGGCAGGGAGGGTTTTTTGTGTTTGTAGACGCATCGAATGGTGCGCGCGCCTCACCTCAAGGCTTGTTGGGCTCTGCCGAGCATTGCGAAATGATCGCCCGCACTTTCGGGTCGCCGCTCATATCGAGCCGACCCTGATGCAGGTCTTCCCAAAGCGATGCACTTTTGAACTCGTCTGCCGAACATTGGCAAAAGGACACACAGAACGGCTTGTCGTGCGATGTCTCGCAGTTGCGCTCGCATTGCGCCAGAAATGCGGGCGTGCGGTCCGGCGGGCCGGCAACCTGTGTGAACAACCAGACACAGCCAATCAGTGCGGGCTGGTGCAAGAGATAGGTGATTAGCGAGCGTCGTCCAAAGAACTGAAGCGCGGACGATATTTGTTGGCCGGGACTTCTGTTTTCTGCCGTTGAAGACCGATTAAATCTGGCAAGCTCGTCAATCCAACGACGACCGAGTTTCGCTGCCGCCATTCCCATCAGCACCCAGCCCGTCCAGGGAAACACGGGAACATAGTCATTGGAAATTGGCCGGGTTTCTGCAAGCCCGCTCCAGCGCCACCACCAGGGATCGAAGAGTGGGGATGCGAGGCTGTTCGCAGCCAGAAAAACCGCCCCGGCAATGCCAGCAATCAACCATCCATTCAGCCGAACCAGCAACACGCCAATGAGGCTCGCAACTGCGATCTGGTGCAGAATGCCAAAGAAAATGAAACTGTTGGGCGTTGAAAAATAAGTGGAAATCGTGATGAGCGCTGCCGCCACGCAGATTTGCACAAACCGAACCCAAAAGGCGCGGGGGCGAAACTGATCACCATGTGCAAGCACAAGTGAAACACCAACAAGCACCAAAAAACTTGCCGCGATGCAACGGGCGAAATACTTCCAGCCTGGTTCAAGTGTGGTGCCGGAAGCGATCCAGCCAAAGAACTCCAGATCCCACGTGAAGTGGTAAATGGCCATTGCGAGAATGGCGACACCACGGGCGAGATCGATCATTTCGATGCGGATGGCCCGCGACTTGGGGCTTGATTCAGCGCTCAAATTGGTCAGCTTCGAATCTCGCTCTGTCAACGGTGGTTACCATTAGACTAAACGCCTCAGTGTCAAGATTGAAGTCTGAACCGAAGCGCTGCGCGGGTTGAAAATCAAAGCGCAATCCGCTCTTCGCAACGATGCCAATTAGTTACCGAAACCTTTTCTCAAGACGCTCGATTTGAACTGTTGGTCTAACGGCTTCCCAAAGGGAACGTGGTACCATGAGGCGCTTATTGGGGGTGTTTCTTGGAACGCAGCTTTAAATTTGTGGTCTCGGTCGTGTTTGGATCAGTACTGGTCTCGGTGCTGTTCACCGTCGCGATTCTTGCATTTTTGAAAGCTGACGGCTCAAGCTGGGTGATCGGACTTTCGATCTCGTCTATCGTGCCAGTGTTCGTCAGCCTGCCCGTTTGCCTCTATGTTGTTCGTCAACGCAAGGTGCTAGACAATCTGAACGCCGAACTGCATCGCGCTTATCTCAAACTAAAGGAAACCAACGAGCAGATTGTGGTTGCGGCCTCGCTGGACGACCTTACGGGCGCACTAAATCGCAAACACTTCTTTGAGCGTTTGCAGGCGCGCCGGGCCTCGGACGAGAGTGCGTTCCTGATTCTCGACATCGATCACTTCAAACAGGTCAACGACACGTTCGGTCATCAGGCCGGAGACCGTGCGATTGTTCTGGTTGCCAGAACCATCGGCGGGATGGTTCGCAAAACCGATCTGGTGGGTCGCATCGGTGGTGAGGAGTTTGCGGTGTTCCTGCCTGCGACACCTATGGTCGAAGCAATAAGGGTCGCAGAATCAATGAGATCCGCGATCTCAGAACTGTCCTTCCTGCCACGCAACGGGCATTCACACGGGCTGACAATCAGCGTAGGCGTCTCCCGCGTGCATCAGAATTCAGATGTTTCAACGATCTATGACCGGGCTGACACGGCACTTTACGAAGCCAAGCGGTCTGGCCGGAATCTGGTGATGGTGGCCGACTTGCCAGAATGGACCGATCTGGAACAATCCGCCGAAACGAATGCGGATGAACGTCTCGACGAAGCTGCGGTTGCCTGAACCAAGAATGAGTTCAATACTCCTGCCGGAAAAGATCGAAGCAGGAGTTTCTCAATGGAAACGAAGTCGGGTGGATGCCTGTGCGGCACCGTGCGGTTTCGCTACGAAGGCTCGGAAAACTGGCAGGCCTATTGCCATTGTGAAACCTGCCGCAGAAACACTTCGTCGCCGGTGACAGCCTTTGTGGGTGTGCCCGTCGAAGCCTATGAATTTACTGGGAAAAAGCCCGCGATATACCGCTCCTCGCCGGGTGTCAGACGGTTGTTTTGCGCTACCTGCGGCTCACCAATCGCCTTCGAAACCGACAAGCTCCCGCACGAAATTCACTTTCACGCGGCGGCCTTTGATCACCCGCAAGAGTTTGTTCCAGAACGGCATTTCTTTTTCGAAGAACATCTGCCATGGATTTCGATCGACGATGATCTTCCCCGCCATATGAAAGGTGGTTGAACCACGATGTCAGCCCGCCCGAGCCTCGATCAAATCCGCGCCTGTTCAAACCTTATCTCCGACCATGTTATTCGCACACCAACGGTGCCCTACTATGGGGAAGACCTGACGAATTTGCTTGGCCCAAAAACGCGGGTGAGCCTGAAGCTGGAACTGTTACAGCGGACGGGCAGCTTCAAGCCGCGTGGTGCAATCAATGTGGTTCTTCATCTGTCCGAAGAAGAAAAAAGCCGAGGAATAACAGCGCTTTCGGCAGGAAACCATGCCATTGCGACGGCCTACGCCGCGCGCGCATTCGGTCTTTCGGTAAAGGTTGTAATGCCGATAACCGCCAACCCGTTTCGGGTGGCCCGTTGTCAGGCCCTTGGGGCTGAAATCATCTTCGCCGACGATATGGATGGCCTTTTTGGTGCGGTTGAAAAACTACAGCAGGAAGAGGGGCGGGTGATGGTCCATCCCTTTGAAGGGCCTCACACTTTTGCCGGTACCGGCACGGTTGGTCTCGAGTTTATGGAAGACGCAAAAGACCTTGAGGCGGTGATTGTGCCGATTGGCGGGGGAGGGCTCATTTCCGGCATTTCCTCGGCGGTGAAGCAGATCAACCCGAATTGCAAGGTCTACGGTGTTGAACCGGAACTGGCGCGCGGTATGAGTGACAGTCTTGCGGCCGGAAAGGCTATTGAAAAAGTAGCGATCAGCTCGATAGCTGACAGTCTCAGCGCGCCGTTTCACACAAGCGGAGCCTTTGAAATCATTCGTGAAAATGTCGATGAGGTGGTCACCATTTCAGATTCTGAGATGGTATCTTGCATGAAACTGATGTTCACGGACTTGAAGCTCGCCGTGGAACCTGCAGGCGCCTCTGCGCTCGCGGCCCTGTTGGGGCCGCTGCGGGATCGTTGTGCCGGCAAACATGTCGGCGTGCTTGTTTGCGGCACCAACATTGATCAAACCACCTATCAAAAATTCACCGGCTCCGCCTGAGCCAGCCCGAAAGCAATTTTGGCGCTCACGGTGTTGTGTGTCGAAATCTTGCCGCCTGATCGCCACATGAATCTTGCTTTTGCCGCCGGTTTTTGGAGGTATTTCGATGAAACTGACCGCGAATCCGCAAGTTGTCGCAGCAATTTTGATTAGTTTGGTGAGCCTGTCGCACGCAACGAACGCGATTGCGCAGGATGCAGATAAGGAACCAACCGGTTCCCATCTGGCGATTGAAGACCCTGCCAAACTTTCCGGTGATGAACTGAATTCGGTCTATGAGCAACTCAAGGAACGGATGGCCAGTGGGTATGCGATTTCCGGCAAGCAGGAAATTCGAAATTACCAGCGCTGGCAGATTTTCAACTCCCAGCCCTATCTTTCAGCAACCCATGGTCGGCGCTACATCAACTCTTATGCCAACAGGCTGGGCAGGGATTATGGTGAGGTCGGCGAGGGCGAATCCTATCCGGAAGGCTCAATTTTCGCCAAGGATTCCATCACCGTCACAAAAGAGGGAAAAGTTTTTCCCGGTGCACTGTTTGTGATGGAAAAGCTCAAGCCAGGAACGAGCGAAACAACGGCCGACTGGCGCTATTTCATGATCAACCCGGACGGCTCTATGTCGGGTGACACACTGGGCGATGACCCGGAAGAAGTGCAGTATTGCCATGAATGCCACGAAGGTGTGGCTGACAGCGATTATGTGTTCTTTGTTCCAAAGAAATATCGCTTGAAGTGAGTTGCCGTAGATCGAAATAGATTTGGTAAATCAAAACGTTGCTGAGTGTGAGCCACACCCTGTCCTTCGACAGTC
This sequence comes from Pseudomonadota bacterium, assembly GCA_039029195.1. Classification (GTDB taxonomy): domain Bacteria; phylum Pseudomonadota; class Alphaproteobacteria; order Rhizobiales; family Rhizobiaceae; genus JBCCGR01. Next base: position 67,790 of record JBCCGR010000023.1, on the reverse strand, counting down.
TCAGGATGAGGGTGTGGGGCTATGCGGTTTCGCGCAACGGCAAAATGTTTGCTGAAGCTACCGATCTTCGGTTTTTACTGAATCCACATTGACCGTCATCCCGGCCTTTACGGCCGGAATCCACAAAAGTCACATTAGATCAGTGGATTGCGGCCCTCACTTCGATAAACTCAGCAGGCCGCAATGACGATGAAGATTAGACTGCCAGAATCCGGTTCTGATTCTTACAACTCCAGCAGCGTCTTGCGGAACGCGTCGACCAGCTCAACCACATCGTCTGTTGTGTAAACAAACGCTGGTGCGATGATACCGTTGTCGCCGGTGAATTTGATGTGGAGGCCGTTCCAGAACATTTTCTTCTGCGCCTCGGTTCCAAGCGCGCCGGGAGCAACCCCGTCCTTGCGAATTTCGACTGCCGACATCAGCCCGCAGGTGCGCACATCGTATACGATGTCGAGATCCTTCAACTCCATCACCTTGTCCTGGAAATCATCCATGATGGCAGCGGCATTGTCGAAATGGCCTTCTTCGGTGAATGCCTTCTGGGTGACGATGCCGGCAGCACACGCTGCGGGGTGGCCCGAATAGGTGTAGCCGTGGAAAAACTCGATAGCATTCTCCGGCGAAGCCTCTGTGATCGTTGAATAAATCTCATCACGAACACCAACTGCACCCATTGGCTGACAGCCATTGGTGAGGGCTTTTGCCATGGTGATGATATCTGGCGTGACACCGAAAACCTGTGCGGCAAATGGTTTGCCGAGACGGCCAAAGCCGGTGATCACTTCGTCAAACACAAGCAGAATGCCGTTTTCGGTGCAGATTTCCCGCAAGCGTTCCAGATAGCCTTTTGGTGGTGGCAGGCAGCCGGTCGACCCCGCAACTGGTTCGACAAAGCAGGCGGCGATAGTCGAAGCGCCATAGGTTTCGATCATGCGGCTGAGGTCTTCTGCAAGTTCCGCTCCAGATTCCGGTTGGCCCTTCACAAACCGCTCTTCCGGGTTCCAGGTGTGACGCATGCAAACAACATTTGGCATCACGCCCGAGAAGGTTTCGCGGTTTTTCACCATGCCGGAGAGGGAGACCCCGCCAATGTTGACACCATGATAAGCACGCTCGCGGGAGACCATGCGAACCCGCTGTCCGTCGCCTTTTGCACGGTGGTAGGCCATGACCATTTTCAGTGCAGTATCAATGGATTCAGAGCCGGAGTTCGTGAAAAACACGTGGTTGAATTCATCCGGCAGAATGCGGCTGACCAGCGAGGCAAGTTCGAACGAACCGGAGTGGCCAAGCTGGAATGGGGCCACATAATCCGTCTGCAGAAGCTGATCGCGGACAGCATCAGCAATGTCTTCGCGGCCATGACCCAGCGGGGTGCAGAACAGGCCAGACGATCCATCCAGAACCGAACCACCCTTGTGATCGGTGAGCCGGATTCCCTTGGCTCCGGTTACGATACGCGGATTGGCCTTGAAGTCACGGTTTGCGGTGAAAGGCATCCAATGGTTTTCGAGCGAATTGACGTTGTACATGGGTCAAATTCCAATTCTCAGGAGTTGCGGTGCATCGGGCTGAAACGGTGGCTCGTGTTGGAGCAAAACCGTCCCCGAGTGATCTGATATTGAGACTATTTTGGCTTTGATTTGCCAGATAGGGCCAGATGCTGGCTTGCTGTCAGTCCAGAAAAGGTGTCAAACCAATGAGTGAACAGTTACGGCAAAAGAGGCTGGCTTGCGGGATCTCCTATTCAGCGTGGACAAAAGCTCGAAGCGTGGACTCCAATCGCAGATTCGCGAAATTCTGGTCTCGGCGATCCTCAACGGCCACCTGAAGCCCGGTGAGCGCCTTCCCTCGACTCGCCAAATGGCTGACCGGCTTGATGTCTCGCGCAACACGGTGGTGTTGGCCTATCAGCTGCTGATTGATGGCGGATATCTGCAAACCTCTGAGCGCTCGGGCTACTTCGTCAACGAAACACTGATCGAAATGCCTTCGCTCGCCAAAGAGGGCTTGTCGGCGTCCGATCAGGCAGTTTCAAATGTGGACTGGGCATCACGCATTGTTCGCCATCCTGCAGACCAAAGAAACATCGAGAAGCCTGAAAACTGGCAGCAGTTCCGGTTTCCGTTCATTTATGGCCAGTCTGATCCCGATCTATTCCCAACGTCAGAATGGCGCGAGTGCGTCTATCGGGCTTTGGGTCGCAAGTGGCTGGGCACCTGGAGCGCTGACACGCTTGACCGGGATGATGAAATGCTCGTCGAGCAGATCAGGAGCCGCATTCTGCCCCGCCGAGGAATTCTGGTGGGAAGTGAGCAAATCCTCGTCACGCTGGGAGTGCAACAGGGGCTCTATCTCTTGGCCAACCTGCTGGCAGGCCGGGGCATCAAGGTTGCGGTGGAAGAACCGGGCTATCCCGATGCACGCAATATTTTTCGGCTGGCAACCTCCGATGTGGGTCATCTTGATGTGGATGGCGATGGCCTCGTCATCAACGAAAAGCTCGATGGGGCAGGGCTGGTCTACACCACGCCCAGCCATCAATTGCCGACAACGGTGACCATGACACCTGAACGGCGCGAAGCGCTTTTGAAACAGGCAAGCGAGCGTGATTTTATCATCGTTGAGGACGACTATGAACTTGAGACCAACTATGTGGATCGACCGTTGCCATCGCTCAAATCTCAGGATGCAGATGGTCGGGTGATTTATCTCGGCAGCTTTTCCAAAACCCTGTTTCCCGGCCTGCGCCTTGGATTTCTGGTGGCGCCGCCAGAGTTTATCAAGCAGGCGAGGGCTCTGCGTCGACTGATGGTGCGGCATCCCCCGACCAGCAATCAATCGGCGGCAGCGCTGTTTTTATCGCTTGGTTATTATGATGTGCATGTCAGGAAACTGCACCGCATCTACCGTGAGCGCTGGGATGTGATGGGCCGTGCGCTTGCGCACCATATGTCGGATGTGCAGAGGCCGCGCAGCATTGGCGGGTCGTCCTATTGGCTGAAAGTTCCGGCTGGCATCGATACCACGACGCTTGCTGAAGCCGCGATGGACCAGGACGTGTTCATCGAACCCGGTAGTGTCTATTTCGACAGGGAGCCTCCGCCAAACAATTTTCTGCGGCTTGGCTTCTCCTCAATCCCAACCGAGCGGATCGACGAGGGAATTGAACGTCTGGCTGGCGTGATGCGGCAGCTAGGGTAGGGAGTTCACCCTCCACATCGCCACCGCTTGTCCTCTCTTCCTGCGTGAGGGCGGGGCAATAGCATTTAGCGGTTTAGCTGCTAGGCTCTCCGTTTCCCTCCCCTTTTTCAAAGGGGAGGATGGCGCGGCGAAGCCGTGACGGGTGGGGATTTTGGCCGTTTTCTCCCCCACCCGTCGTCTTGCGACGACACCCTCCCCCGCTGGGGGAGGGAAACAACCAAGCTCGAAATTCCGGAAAGGTACTCAAATGGGATAGCCCTGCTCTCAAGGGGGAGATCACGATCAAGTTGTTAGAAAAACCTGATCGACAGTTTGCAGCTGCCCGAAGACTTCTGTGTCCCGGTTCTCGATTTTCCTGGACTGTCGCTAACCTTCGTCAGGATGACGAAAGGGAAAGCACCCACTCACTCAGCAGCGACCAGCCCTGAGGGCTCGCGCTTTTCACGCGCGTAGAAAGCGTTCAGCCGCGGTTCCAACCAATGCATGAAGGCGATAGCCACGATCGCCACCAAAACACCTGAGAGCATATCGGTGAGGTAGTGCGCGCCATCAAATGGCACCGTTGCGATGATAAGCGCATTCCAGATCAGTGAAATGACAAAGAAAATACCCGAACCGCGCATCACATAGATCAGCACCAATGACAGAATGGTGTGGAACGATGGGAAGGCGACGAGCCCCTGAACGTCCACCACCTTCAGCGATTGCAGGCTGCCGTCGCGAATGGCGTAGAAGTCTGTCATGTACCCCTGACCGACAACGGGCGAAAGCGCGGCATCAAGTTCTCCCGAAACCTTGAAGTACTCATAGGCATTTTCGCCCGGTAGGAAGCCCGAGATCGTGCTGGTGATGGTGCTTGTGAGCAGGAATAGCAAAACGAACTCATCAAGCTGCTTGTGACGCCCTGTGACGATGAGGAACGCTGCTGTTGCGAACATTGTCTTGGCGCTGGATGCGTAGATGAAGCTTGACCATTCGCTGAACCATTGCGGGAAGCTCGCATACCATTTGGCCCATTCGAGCCAATGGAAACCCAGCGCGGCGTCCCATTTCACAAACAGTGGATCGGCCAGCGGAAAATTGAGCGTCTGGATCGCGTAGGAATACATGATCGCGAACGGCATATAAAAAACAAAGGTCGCGATCGCCCAGCATGGGCCCGCAATTTTGGGGTCGCGTCGCACGTGGGTGTAAAACATGGCAACGCTTGCGAACACCGAAAACAAAATGCCGGAGAAGACATAGTCTTTCCAGATCGGATATCCGAACCCGATGATGGCTGCCCAACCATAGGCAATTAGTCCCATCGCCACAGTGATGGAAAGGCAGAGCTTCATATAGTTCGACATTGCGTGTCCCCGTTTCGCGTGTCTGGCGAACGGGCTAACAAATCATGCTTAAAATCGCGTGAACTTCTGCCGGAACGAAAATCGAAAGCACTCACAGATGATCGTTTACGGATCGGGTTTTTGAAAGTCGATTTACCAACCGGCAGCGCCAAAGAATTCGGTTGCAAGTGGACCCGTTTCCTCCAGCCAACACTCCCGCTCAGCCTGGGAACTGTGGAGCAGGGAGGAGAACAGCCGGTGCCGGACATTCGAGACGTTGCAAAATGCGAAAACCGAATCTCGCCACATGACCTCAAGCGGATCTGGTCCCGGCGCTTGTAGGGTGGGCGGCGTGTCAGACGTGTTGAGAACCAGCGCCCCCTTTATTCTGGTGAGAAGTCCGAACGGAAGTCCGGTTTCAGCATCAAGATCGTAGGCCACCCCGGGCACCATAACCCTGTCGATCCAGCCGCACAAAATGGCAGGTGGCTTGCCCCACCAGTTGGGGTGGATGATGATCAGACCATCAGCGTTCGTCAGATCATCGCGATAGCCCGCAATGGTTTCCTCTGCGGCAGATCGTATGGCGTTTGCCGCATCAGCCCCGGACGATTGCGATTCCTGTGGTCTGAGCACGGGGTCGAATTGTTCAGCATAGAGATCGCTGATTTCGACCAAGTGCCCAACATCAACAAGTGTATTGGCAGCAGATTGCGCCAAAGCGTGGCAAAAGCTTGTGGGGCGGGGGTGCGCCAGGATGATCCGAATGTTCATTCCGACAAGCTATCGAAATGAACCCTTCCTGCAAACCGGTCAGTGACGCTCGATCAGTTGTCGAATGCCCGACCCGGACGACAGATGCGGCCGATCAGGCATTTGGGATTGTCGCGCGTCAGACCGAAAAAGTTGTAGGCATATTCGCCGGTCGCGCACTGATATTTGTGTACAACAAACCGGCGAAACTGGCGCGGGCCCACATTGAGAAGGATGGGTGAGGCGTCTTTCACCAGCGCACGGGCCTGATGGCACAGCATATTGGCAGTGTTCGGCCGTGCCATTGCCTGGGATGCGAAGGTGGAGACAAGCGCAACGGAGATGATGGTGAGTGCCGCATTTTTCATAATCCAGATCCCTGTCAGGTGCGGAAGGTTCGATCTTAGTTTGACGATGGCAAAGCCGTGGCTCAAAGCAAATCTGGTCACTTAAACTTGTAAAACAAGGGTGATCTGGTCTCATTTTTTGTGGCACCAAAACTTTGTTTCAACTGGTCTTATAGCCCTGTTTGAGCCAATGCTATTGAAGCTGCGAAAGCCCCGGTTTTCTGCGAAATTCACTCAAAAATTGAGACCGTAGTCCGGTGGCGCAATCGGAAATTTGCCATCCGAACGGGCATAGATTGAAGGAACAATTCACATGAAGATGACGACTGAAGAAGCATTCGTGAAAGTGCTGCAGATGCATGGCATCGAACATGCATTTGGCATCATCGGATCGGCGTTCATGCCGATTTCCGATCTGTTTCCCAAGGCAGGCATCACGTTCTGGGATGTGGCTCACGAAACAAATGGCGGTCTGATTTGCGATGGCTATTCGCGCGCGACCGGCAAAATGGGCATGGCGATTGCACAGAACGGTCCGGGCATCACCGGCTTTGTGACAGCCGTGAAAACTGCCTACTGGAACCACACGCCGATGCTGCTGGTGACACCTCAAGCCGCCAACAAGACCATCGGGCAGGGCGGTTTCCAGGAAGTTGAACAGATGAACCTGTTCAAGGACATGGTCTGCTATCAGGAAGAAGTACGTGATGCGAGCCGCATCGCGGAAGTTCTGAACCGGGTGATTTTGAAATCCTGGCGCGGATCCGCTCCAGCGCAGATCAACGTGCCGCGCGATTTCTGGACCCAGGTGATCGATATCGATCTGCCACAGATCGTGCGATTCGAGCGCCCCGCCGGTGGACCAAATGCCATTGCGGAAGCCGCAAAGCTTCTCTCCGAGGCAAAGTTCCCGGCAATTCTGAATGGCGCAGGCGTCGTGCTTGGTGGTGCGATTGAGGCCTCCAAGGCGCTTGCTGAACGTCTCAGCGCGCCGGTGTGCTGCAACTATCAGCACAATGACGCTTTCCCCGGCAGCCACAAACTGTCCGTCGGTCCGCTGGGCTACAACGGCTCCAAAGCTGCGATGGAGATCATCTCCAAGGCTGATGTTGTGCTCGCGCTTGGCACCCGGTTGAACCCGTTCTCCACCCTACCGGGCTATGGCATCGATTACTGGCCAAAAGACGCAAAAATCATTCAGGTCGACATCAATGCCGACCGTATTGGCCTCACCAAAAAGGTCGCTGTTGGCATTGAGGGCGATGCGAAGCAGGTTGCTGAGCAACTTCTTGCAAAACTGAGCGACAGCGCAGGTGATGCTGGCCGCGATGAACGCGAGGCACTGATCCACCAGACCAAATCCGCCTGGCTGCAGACACTCTCCAGCATGGATCATGAAGATGATGATCCAGGCACAAGCTGGAACGAGCGTGCCCGGGCACGTGATGCTGACCGCATGTCGCCGCGTATGGCATGGCGTGCCATTCAGGCCGGTTTGCCGAAGGAAGCAATCATCTCATCCGACATTGGTAACAATTGCGCCATCGGCAATGCCTATCCGACCTTCGAGGCGGGCCGCAAATATCTGGCACCGGGTCTCTTTGGCCCCTGCGGTTACGGCTTCCCATCCATTATTGGTGCAAAGATCGGCTGTCCGGATGTGCCAGTGGTGGGTTTCGCGGGTGACGGCGCGTTCGGCATCTCAATGAACGAAATGTCGTCGGTCGGACGTGATGAGTGGCCGGCGATCACCATGGTGATCTTCCGCAACTATCAATGGGGTGCTGAAAAGCGCAACACGACGCTTTGGTACTCCGACAATTTCGTTGGCACTGAGCTCGACCCGCATCTCAGCTACGCCCGTGTGGCTGATGGTTGCGGCCTGAAGGGCGTGACCGTCACCACGCAGGAGGCACTCACCGAAGCGCTCGACACGGCCTGCAAAGCGCAGTCTGACGGCGTCACCACTTTCATCGAAGTGATCCTCAATCAGGAACTTGGCGAGCCGTTCCGACGCGATGCCATGAAGACGCCCGTCGAGGTGGCTGGCATTGATCCTGCAGACTTCCGCCCGCAGCAGGTCGTTTAATTTGACAACTACTGGGCGGTCTGGCTAAGGCCGCCCAGTAGTTGCTCGCGCCGTCCCGTTGACGGCTGCCCAAGGGGGAAAGTTTGGAGTCGCTCGCTGAGTTTGCAGACCTCCCCGTCAACCAATTCTGGTTTTTGCTAGGCGCCGTGTTCATCGCGGCCATTGTGCGCGGCTTTTCCGGTTTTGCCCTTTCCGCGCTGGTGATGGCGTCGGTGGTGGTGATCCTGCCACCCGTACAGCTCATTCCGATATGCTTCATGATTGAAGGAGCTGCCAGTATCCTGATGGCCCGGGGTGGGGTCAAGGACGCCGACTGGGGCGTCGTCTGGGCCTTGGTCATTGGCTCGGCCATTGGAGCGCCTGTCGGGCTTTCCATGACCACCACGTTGCCCACCGAAACGACAAAACTCATTGCTCTTCTGGTGATCCTTCTGCTCGCCGTGCTGTTGTTGGCCCGGGTGCGGCCAAAGTTTGTTGGCACCACACCAGGCGCTTACGGTTCGGGCCTGTTTGCCGGGGTCATCACTGGATTGGCTTCAGTTGGCGGGATGGTGGTGGCAATCTTCGTGCTGGCTCGCGACGCGCAGGCGCGATCCATGCGCGGCTCGCTGGTGATGTATCTGGCCCTTTCGATGTTTGTTTCGGCAATTTATCTGGTCTGGTTCGAAATGCTTGATGTCACAGCGGCAAAGCGTGGGTTGATCGCCTCCGTTCCCACCCTCATCGGTGTTTTCATCGGCCAGCAATTGTTCCGACCATCGCTGGAGCGGTTCTACCGGACCTTCTGCCTGTCGCTGGTCATTCTGCTGGCGGTGGCGGGGCTTGTGCGGCTCATGCTGGCATAGGTGTGAGCCGCGGAGGCCGCTTTAACCTGATCAACTAGCCGAACGCTTGCGCTTCTTTTTCTTTTTGTCTTTCCAGCGGTCGTGGATCCACAGCCACTGTTGGGGATATTCGCGCACCCAGTCTTCAACAATTGAGTTGATCATCTGGGTTGAGGCGTTGACGTCGATGAGCCCATCATCATCCCGTGGCAGTTCCAGCGGGTCGAACAGATCCATGCGAAACTTGCCACCCGGCAGACGAACGCAGCGTGCTGGATAAACTGGGCAATCGTAACGTCGGGCGAGCCGTGCAACCAGTGGGTTGGCCCGGGCCGTTCGACCGAAGAATTCGACCTCCGGGCCCTTGGTAAAGTGCTGGTCCACCAGCACCCCAACCGCTCCATCTTCTTCCAGCACCCGGGCGAGCGCCCACGCCGCACCGGCCTTGGACGGCACCAGATGACCCATCGAAGTTGTGCGGGCTTTCAGGACGCGTTTGGCGATGTACTTGTTGTTGGGCGGGCGGAAGAGGGCGGTGACATTGACATCATAAGTTGCCGCAGCAATCGGCAGCATTTCCCAGTTGCCCATATGGGCGGTGAACATGACCATGCGTCCGCCACCTTTTTGATAGATGCGGACAAACTCATCCACACCGTGCGCGTCGATGCGACCCGGATCGCCGCCCCAATAGTCGTAGTCGAAAAGCTCATCGAGAAAGATGTATTCGGCAATCGTGCGGCCCACGTGGCCCCACATGCCTTTCAGAATTTCTTCGACCTCAGCGTCGGATTTTTCCGGGAAGGCAAGCGCAATATTGCTCCGTGCAAGCTTGTTTCTGGGAAACAGAAATCCGATACGCCGCATGGTCCACTCAGCGACGTTGGTGGATGTATCCGGCGGCAACTTCTTCAGAAGATGAATGACCAGATTGACCAGCTTGGCGACGGTCCAGTCGGTCACATCCTTGATGCGAAACAGGACCCGTTCAACAATTGGGTTTCGGATGAGGCGGGCCATTACCGCATATTCCTGAAAAGTTGCCCGACTTTTCGGACAAGAATATGCGTGAGATCAAGTGGATAGAGCATTTGAGTGAATCTCTTTCTTCGAAAATGCTTTGTGCCCTAATCCATGCGCATGATGATCTTGCCGAAGACCTTGCGACCCTCCATCCGCTCAAGCGCTGTTGCGATGTCGCCGAACTCAATTTCGGTGTCGATGACGGGTTTGGCCATGCCACGCGCCATGCGATCCATCACATCCGCCATATTCTGTTTTCGGCAACCAAATGAACCAATAAGCCGCAATTGCTGTTGGAACAGCATCATGAGATTGGTTGGTGCTGAAACGCCGCTGGTGGAACCGCAGGTGACGAGCACACCACCTCGTTTCAGGGAAAACATGGAACCTTCCCATGTGTCCTTGCCCACATGTTCGAACACCACATCCACGCCCTTCTTTCGGGTGATTTTACGGACCACTCCTTCGAACCGGTCTTCCCGGTAGTTGATCACGTGATCCGCACCGAGCTCCTTGCAGCGCTCGATCTTGTCGTCGCTGCCAACTGTGGTGATGACGTTGCAGCCAATTGATTTCGCAAGTTGAATCCCGGCTGACCCAATGCCGGACCCACCTGCATGCACAAGAATTGTATGGTGCGACTGCAGTTCGGCATTGTCGAACAGCATATGTTCCACGGTGCCGAATGTGATGGGCGCGAGCGCTGCCCCCACCTCGTCAACGCCCGGAGGCACAGGAACAAGCTGACGGGCGGGCAGGTTCACCAGTTCACGCGCAAAACCATCCAGATGGAAGCCGTGCACACCCCCAACATTCTCACATTTGTTCTCGATTCCCTCTCGCGTTGGTCGACAGGTCCCGCAGATTTTCGCACCAAATATGGAAACAAGTTGTCCTGGCACAAAACCGCTGACACCATCGCCGAGCGCGACGACTTCGGCGCTGGCTTCCGCACCTACTGTCATGGGCAGCTTGCGCTTGGCAAAGGCCATGCCGCGCCAGCCCCAGACGTCGATGTGATTGAGCGCGACCACTTTGATGCGAAGCTGAACCTCACCGGGTTCCGGTGCTCCCGGTTCATCAATCTCGACGGTTTTGACCTCGCGGTCTGTAATCAGTTGCAGCGCACGCATGGGCATCCTTTGTATTGGGATGGGCGAATGGAAAAATCCAGAACCGTCTAAACGTTCTCACACGCCAAGGAAAGCGGGGCAGGGTGTCTCAGCAATTGCAACACACAGTGGCGCTGTAATGGCGTTTATGCCTCTGCGAACACCAGACAGGCATTCTGTCCACCAAATCCAAAGGAATTTGACAACACAGCGCTCACCTTCGCCTCGCGCGCCGTGTTTGGCACCACATCGAGATGAATGTCCGGGTCCGGATTGTTGTGGTTGATCGTTGGCGGGATCAGACCTTCGCGAATGGTCAGAAGCGAGAAAACGGCTTCAAGCGCACCAGCGGCAGTGAGCGCATGACCAATCATGGATTTGTTGGATGAGATCGGAATCTTGTGAATGCGTTCGCCAAACACGTCCTTGAGCGAATTGTATTCCATACGGTCGTTCTCAGGCGTCGATGTACCGTGGGCATTGATATAATCGATGCCGTCGAGACCGACGCCTGCATCCGCAAGGCCGCGTTCCACTGCCGCGATCACCGGTGAACCGTCCGGTGACGAGCGGGTGCGGTGGAAGTGATCGGCCTTCTCGCCACAGCCTTTGACAATGCCCAGAACCTCGGCGCCGCGGTTGACAGCATGTTCGAGTGACTCAAGCACCAGGGTGCCGGCGCCTTCCGCCATGACGAAGCCGTCGCGATCCTTGGAAAATGGTTTCGAGGCTCCGCCGGCAGGGTCGTTCTGGGTGGTGAGCGCGGAAAGGAGCGAAAAGCGGATCAGCGATTCAATATGCACCGAGCCATCCGTACCCGAGCACAGCGCCAGATTGGCCTCGCCACGCCGGATGGCTTCCACACCCATCTGGATTGCCGTCGCACCGGAGGCGCAGGCTGTGGAAAGGGAAATCGGCAGGCCCGTGGTGCCGAAACGCTCGGAAAGGCGGTCTGCGGTGGTTCCGAACATGCTGATTTCATAGAGGCTTTTGTCTGCGTTGGCCCGCGCGATTTCAAGAAGGCGTTCATATCCGGTGGTGCTGAGATCGAGATGATCGCGGCACATGTCGAACTTGTGCTGCCATTCAAGCTCCACCGGCGGGGCGGCAAGAAACAGCGGCCCGCCGAAATTTTTCACATCCAGCCCCGCCTGCGAAATCGCCTCTTCACCGGCGCTTTCAGCCAACGCAAATGACAGCGCCGGGGCATTCATGGGATCAATGTCCATGAAATCGACCGTACCAGCGATGGTGGTTTTCAAACCCTCGGTGGGAAAGCGGTTGATGTCGTGAATGCCGGATGTACCGCTTGTTAGTGCTTTCCAGTTTTCTGCCTTGCCGCGTCCCAGAGAGGAAACGATGCCAAGACCGGTAACGGCAACAACCGGGCGACCAAGATGATCGAGAAATTCGTTGCTCATCGCCGTTATACCTTCTCAACGCTGGCAAGGCCCTCAGCCCGCCAGTGGCCAATTGTCGTGACCAGCATTTTGTCTGCCGAACCGGCGTCGCCGCTCTCTGACGCGCCAAACGCCGGATAGGCCTGTCCCTTCGAGACCGCCAAAGCAGCCAGGGCAACACCCAGAGGGAACTGGGTTTCAAAGCAATGGCCGAAACTTGTTCCAAAACCTCGAACCGGGCTGTTGGGAAGTTTGTTCGTCAGAAGATCCCGTTCCATCGCGGTGATATCGCGAGCACCGGATGCGCCGGAGAGAACTGGTGTTCCATCTTGCGTGCCAGATGCATCAATCAGCTTTTCAATGCGCGCATTGGTCTGATCTGTCCTCCGGCGACCGTGATCTGCCAGTACCGGACTGATTTTGGCGTAGGGCTTCTGACCGCGAGCCGTGGCGCTCTGCGGTGATTCAAGCACAAGAAACGCACCGACGGAGCCCGCCACCATGCCGTCTCCGGCAGACTGTCGGTTCCAAACCTCGCGATGTTCGCCCTGAAGAAGTTGATGGTCTAGTTCGAACGCCAACAGCACATCCTTGCGCTCTGCGTTCAACGCGCCGCCCACAAGAACACGCTCAGACTGGCCGGAGCGAATGCGCGCTGCCGCGGTCTGCACGGCGGAAATGCCGGCGCCTTCCTCGCCCATAAAGGTGCGGGACGATCCCGTGACCTTATGAACGATGGAAATGTTGCCCGCGAGCAGATTGGAAAGCTGCGCCAGGAACAAAGTTGGCCGCAAATCATTCGACAGGCGCTCGGTGAGCAACGCATCACGGTCGTTGGATGTCAGACCGTCTTCCAGAATGGCGGAATCGGTTTCAATGTCACGCTCGCCACCACCGGCGGCGATGATCATGTCGAGCTCACCACAGGCTTCCAGATCGTCCTTGAGGCCCGCATCATCCAGTGCCAGTCCGGCCGTATATGTGCCGATCTGCTGCCATGGCTCCATCTGGCGCATATCGCGACGCGAAATCTGGCCCGACCAGTCAGGCTCCGCCAACGGGTGCACGGGATAAGGTGCAAAACGCTCTGTATCGATGACGGGCGAGGGGTCGCTGGTCAGTCTTTGCCAGTGCGCATCGCCGCCTTCTCCAAACGAGGACAGCAAACCGATACCGGTGATCCACACATCACGCGGCTGGTTCGAAGAACCGGAAGACGGATCATTCATTGGTTTTTGAAATCCTGAAGCCTCAACGGCTCCTTATTGCATCCGTTCGGCTGGCATTCCAAGCTCTGACGCACGCTTTTTCATCATTTCGGTAAAGCCGTCCTGCGGGAACGGCATCGTTTTGAATGTCAGCTTGCTGTCGCAGATTTTCTTGCCGTTTGAGCGGATGCTGGCGCGGGTCATGGCGAAGCCTGAACCGTCATGTTCCATCTCGGCTGTCACCTCAAGTGGTGTTTCCGGTTCGACGAAAGTGCGCAGTTTGCCCTCTTTAACGCCCGCCAAAAACGGCATCTGGGAAAACCGGTTGTTGGCGAGCACCAGAAACCCGGAGGCCTGCGCCATGGTTTCGATGAGCAGGACACCCGGCATCAGCGGATGGCTAGGGAAATGCCCTTCAAACACAGGGCTTTCCAGCGGCACCTGTGAGTGCGCCACCAACCGTGAGCAGTCCGCATCAAGGTCTTCGATGCGGTCGATCATCTGGAAATATTCAAGCTGCATGAGGGGTCAGACCCGAATTGCGCGACAGCGCTAGCCTTTGTCGGCGATCAGCTTGTCGATTTTTTCAACAAGGTTTTTCATCACGAAATACTCTTCCGTGGAAACCTTGCCGTCATTGACTTCCTGGGTCCAGGCTTCAAGCGGGATCTTGATGCCGAACTCTTTGTCGACCGCAAAAACAATGTCGAGAAAATCGAGGCTGTCGATGCCCAGATCGTCGATCGTGTGGCTGTCAGGCGTGATATCGTCGCGCGGAATTTCGCTGGTTTCAGCAATGATGTCGGCGACCTTGTCGAATGTGGATGACACGTGGGAATCCTTGGGTGTTCCGAATTTGGGCGGAAACTACAAAAAAAGAGCAACGAATGGAAAGCCCTAATTGGTCGAGGGAATTCCGTTTCGCAAGACATCTGTGATGATCAGCGGTGATTTGTCGCCGAATTTGAGCCATCGCACACCAAATTCGTTTGAATTGAGCGGCAAAATAAGGTTCACAAAGGAAACACCGGCCAAACCCGCCGGAACCCAACCCAACAAAGAATGAGACGAGGAGCGGCCCATGCTCGCCAAGACACAGCACTATATGAAAGAAGCGAACCTGATTGGCGGAGAATGGGTGCAAGCTGATTCTGGTGAAACCCTTTCTGTCACCAACCCAGCCACGTCGCTGGAATTTGCCAAAGTGCCGAAATCGGGCAAGGCTGAGACCCGTCGTGCCATTGAGGCGGCACATGAGGCATTTGCAACGTTCAGCAAAACCACCGCGAATGAGCGCGCTGCTATGCTCCGCAACATGTATCAGGCGATGCTCGACAATGTGGACGCGCTGGCCGAGCTGCTGAGCATGGAGCAGGGCAAGCCGCTTGCCGAAGCCAAGGGTGAGATCACCATTGGTGCAAACTATATACTCTGGTTCGCTGAGGAAGGACGTCGCGTCTATGGCGACGTTGTGCCTTCACCTTGGGCCGATCGGCGCATTCTGGTCACCAAGGAGCCTGTTGGTGTGGTGGCAGCGATCACACCGTGGAACTTCCCGTCCTCTATGCTTGCGCGCAAAATTGGTCCCGCCCTTGCGGCTGGCTGCACCAGCGTTGTGAAGCCAGCATCACAGACGCCGTTCTCTGCACTTGCCTGGGGTGTTTTGGCAGAAGAAGCCGGTGTGCCGCCTGGTGTCATCAACGTTGTGACGGGCTCAGCCAGCGAAATCGGTGGAGAACTCACCCGCAATCCGATGGTTCAGAAGGTGACTTTTACCGGCTCCACGGAGGTCGGCAAGATTCTCATCAAACAGTCTGCTTCTACTGTGAAAAAAGTCTCCATGGAATTGGGTGGCAACGCGCCTTTCATCGTCTTCAATGATGCGGATATTGACCGCGCGGTCGAGGGTGCGATTGCCGCCAAATACCGCAATTCCGGACAGACCTGTGTTTGCACAAACCGTTTCTACGTTCAGTCAAAAGTCTACAACCAGTTTGTGGAAAAGCTGACTGAGGCGGCAGAAAATCTCAAAGTCGGACCAAGCCTAGATGGTGGCAATGATCAGGGACCGTTGATCGACGACGCTGCCGTTGCCAAGGTTGAAGAACTGGTGGCCGACGCGGTGAAGAAGGGTGGCAAGATCACCACCGGTGGCGAACGCCACGAACTGGGCGGCACGTTTTACAAGCCGACCGTCATTGCCAATGCCAAAGTCAAAATGCGGGTCTCCAAGGAAGAAATTTTCGGTCCCGTGTCACCGATCTTCAAGTTCACCAAGGAAGAGGATGCCGTTCGGCTTGCCAACAGCACCGAATACGGGCTCGCCTGCTATTTCTACACCCAGGACCTTGGCCGCACCTATCGGGTGATGGAAGGCCTGAAATATGGTCTGGTCGGCGTGAACGAAGGCATCATCACCACACCGGAAGCCCCGTTTGGCGGGATGAAGGAGTCCGGTCTCGGCACGGAAGGCGGCGCTCAGGGCATTGGCGAATATCTAGACACCAAATATGTCTGCATCGGCGGCCTGGGGATGTAGGGGCGGCTCGCATCAAAGGACTTCAGTCTTGGGCCACGAAAGCGAAACTGTGGTGCGAGACTGGGGTTCGTTCACTGCGAAAGTGTGACCGAGCTTCGCCTTCACGGAATAGGTTCCCGGATCACGATCTCACCGCTGTTGCGGTTCAATCGGTCCGAGGATGACAAAGTGGAGAGATTGAGCCTGCATTGTAAGTTCAGTTGGTTGGCTTCATGTCATCCTTGGGCCATTTGAGCGACAGCGAAAATGAGACCCGGGGACCCACCCCGTGAACGTTCGGCGCACTACCAATTCAGCGTTCGGTAAAGGTCAAACCAATCGGGGTTCATTTCCTCGATCAGATCAATTTTCCATTTCCGATAGTATTTCTTGATGTTTTTTTCGCGGCGAATGGCCATGCCCACATCTGAATGTTCTTCATACCAGACAAGGCGCTTTACTTGATATTTGGATGTGAATTTTGATCCGCGGCCTTCGCGATGATCAAAAACCCGCCCCTCAAGATCGTTGGTGACACCTGTGTAAATGGTGCCACCCTTTCGGCTTGCCAGCATATAGACGTAGTAGGCCATGCAATGCAGATTAAAGCTGCAGTCCCAAAAAATACAACTACACCCAAATCTGCTGGGTCGTTTTACACCCACCCCAAATTCGGCCATTCTGGGCGGCCCTCGACAAAGGAGCATCGCCCATGCTGCCGGAACTGACCACGCAACGCCTCATCCTCCGCGAATTGCAGATGTCCGACGCGCCGGACATCCAGACCTATCAGTCCAAGCCGGACCAATGGAAACATCAGGCGGTTGAGCCAGATGAACTGGCCGATGCCAAGCAGCGCATTCAAGGCTACCTGGATCACAAAGGCCCGGATGGCGAACGGTGGCTGTTTGTGTTCGCGGTGCGCGAAAAAGAAACAAATGAGATTGTGGGGCAGGTGAGTCTAACGCGCTCGCATCCCGTGATCGGCCATCTGGGTTTTGGTGTCGATACCACCAAAACCGGAAAGGGCTATGCCACCGAAATGTGCGCAGCACTTGTGCGCTTCGCCTTCATTGATGTTGGGTTACACCGGTTGGATGCCAATGTGGCAGTGGAAAATCATGCCTCAATCCGGGTGCTTGAAAAACTCAGCATGGTCAAAGAGGGCGTGACGCGGGAAGCCATCTTTGCGCAAGGCAGATGGTGGGATGAGGCGGTGTACTCAATGCTCGAAAACGAGCTTCAGGCCGATATCTGACCTGAGCCGCTCTTCGCTCGATTGTGTCGGAACTCCAGCGCCACACATCCCCAGATGAGGCCGATGATCAGATAGACATGCCGCCAGTGGTCGATATCGATCACATAGGCAATGATGATGTGGCCAACGAACGTGGCATAGGCGCACTGCAGGTAGATTTGCCAGGGCCGATCGCGAAACAGCAGCCGGAAGGGCGCGGCCAGCGTAAAAATGGTGATCGCCAGATAGGAGAAAAAGCCAAGCCAGCCGTAGGCCATCAGGCTCTTCACCCAGATGTTGTGCGGATCCGCACCAAGGGTCAGACCAAATTCCAGCGGGCCAATGCCAAACGGGTTGGTGAGCGCCCACTCAAAGCCGATGGCGTGGCGCGCAAACCGACCATAGGCCCCGCCATCATAGTCCTGAACGGCTCTGGCGCGTTGTTCGAACATGTCGCCAATCACTTCGAACTGCAGCGCAATCAACAATGCGACCGTTAGTGCCGCGAGACCCATAATCGCGATCATCACAAGGCGCATGCGCTGAAGCGGGCTGCGCTCGGCCAGAATGAGGATTGTATAGAACACGGCTCCGGAAAGGACAGTCAGGCCCCAGGCTGCACGAGAGAAGGAAAGGAAAAGCGCTGCAAACAGAATGAACAGCAAGAACGATGAGGTCGGCTTGCTGCGCCAAGACCCGTAAACAAGCTGATGCACCAGATAGAGGGTTGGCAGAATGAGAAACGGGCCAAACACGTTGGGATCCTGAAAGGCCCCTTTGGCGCGATCATAGAGCGTAAAGACCCGTGATCCGGGAAAGAGATCGAAATAGCCCACAACGCCAAGGAACGCCGTGATGACCGCAGCCGCAATATAAGCCTTGAAGATAAGAGAAAGGCGGCTTGCGTCTTTCTCGACCACAGCAACAAAGAAGACCGAGGAAAGGCCCAAAAAGGCCGAAACAGCCAGATAGAGGGGCGCCTCTTTGTATTCCGGCATTTGTAACATCGACAAAACGCCGCCGAAGTTGAAGAGCGCGAACAGTCCGGCAAGCGCCAGCGCCACCTGTGACAGGCGCATGCCCAACGCGATGAACAGAACCATGCACACGAGCAGCAGGAGCTCGTAAGGTGCCGGTTCTTCGATCACAAACCCACCCAAAAACACCACCAGAGCGATGAAAAAACGGGTCAGCCGTTCGCCAACCACGTCGAGATCATAACGCCGTGGTGCTAATGTTGCATCAGCGGTGCCGGTGAGGCTCAATACGCATTCTCCGTGTTGAGCAGTTTGAACGGCGTGATCATTACGATGTAGAGGTCAAACAGAACCGACCAGTTTTCGATGTAGTAGAGGTCGCATTCCACCCGGCGGCGGATTTTCTCGTCCGTATCAACCTCGCCGCGCCAGCCATTGACCTGCGCCCAGCCAGTAACACCCGGCTTGACTTTGTGGCGGCCGAAATAGCCATCGACCACCTCGTCCCATAGCCGGTTTTGCGTGTGCGCGTTCACGGCGTGAGGGCGTGGGCCTACCAACGAAAGATCACCCTTCAACACGTTGAAAAGCTGGGGCAATTCATCAATCGAGGTTCTGCGAATGAAGCGGCCGACCCTTGTGACACGGGAATCGTTTTTGGTGACGACTTTCTTCGCATCCGGGTCTGACTGCTCATGATACATGGAGCGGAACTTCAGGACCTCAATCACCTCGTTGTTGAAGCCGAACCGTTTCTGGCGAAAGATCACCGGGCCTTTGCTGTCGAGGCGAATGGCGATGGCGGCTGCCAGGAAGATCGGAGAAAGCGCGAGGATGCCCAGCGAACTCAACACCACATCAAATGCGCGTTTAAGCACCGAGTCCCAGTCTGCGATGGGTTTGTCGAACACATCGAGAAACGGCACCGCGCCAACGTAGGAATAAGACCGCGGCCGAAACCGCAGCTTGTTGGTGTGGGCTGACAGGCGGATATCCACCGGGAGCACCCAAACCTTTTTCAACATGGCAAGCACGCGCTTTTCCGCGCTGATCGGCAGTGACACGATCAGCATGTCGATGCGCGCCTTGCGGCCGAATTCCACAAGTTCCGAAATAGTGCCGAGCTTGGGGTAGCCCGCCACCATGGGAGGCGAGCGGTCGCCGTCGCGATCGTCGAAAATACCGCAAATTCGGATATCGTTGTCGGCCTGAGCTTCCAGGGACAAGATCAGATCTTCTGCGTTCTTGCCGCCGCCAACGATCACAGCACGACGCTCAAGCCGACCGTCGCGGGACCACTTGCGCACAAGTGTGGCCATCACCGTGCGGAAGATAATGAAGAAAATCATACCGCTGACGAACCAGGTTCCAAACCAGTAGCGGGAATATTCGTCGCTGACCTTGGCAAAGAAGGCGAGCAGGGCAAAGAAGCCGAACACCAGTGTCCAAGCCCCGAAAATGCGACCCATCTGTGTGGTGTGTGTGCGGAGCGAGGAAATCTGATAGGCGTCCACCGCCTGCAATGAGATCAGGGCAAGGGTCGCGCCTGTGAAGCAGATCACCGGATAGGCAAGTTTGAACCCGTCAGTTGGATAGACGTAACCGGCGTAGATGCCGACGCCCAACAGAAAAATCACGACCCACTCGATGAGCCTTACGACACCAGTCAGAAGCGTGGGTGAGATCGCATTGGCGGCAAATTGCTCGGCGATCTGTTCGGCGTGGTTGCTGAGCTTCACCGAATCGCGTGGATCCACGGCCGATCCGGCAATGCTGGCCGACATCACGGCCTGCGCGCTGAAGGTCAATTTGGGATCAACTTCACTCATACTGTCCCGTCTTTCTCGTCTCCCGACCACCCGTTGGGACGAGCCTTACGCCAAATGAGTGAAAAAACCTTTGAGATCAGGAGAGAATTCGCGGCCTGATTGAGAGTTTCGCTACCGCAATCGCTCTATCGTCTCCGCATAGACCTGGCCCACGGTCTTTGCCATTTCGGTTGCGCTGAATATGCCTTGGACACGGTCCTTCAATTCTTCAGCCTCAGAAAGCCGAGCAGGGTTTGAAAGCACGGTTTGCATGGCATCGCCAAGAGCCACCGCATCGTCGGGCTTAACAAGACGGGTGCGGTAAGGGCCGAATATTTCAGGTACGCCACCCACATCCGTTGCCAGAAGTGGCTTTCCCGCCGCAATGGCTTCCAGAACAATGTAGGGCATGGATTCCGCACGACTGGGCACCACCACGTGTTCAGCCAAAGCAAATGCCTGCCGCGCGGGCATGGATCCGTGAAACGTCAAAACCTCTCCGAGACCGCAATCCCGCGCCATGGTGTGGTATTTTTCAAGATCCGGCCCGTCGCCCACCATGTGCGCGGTGACGCGACCTTTGGCGTTCAGGTGTTGAAGCGCGTGGAGAAACAGATCGGGCCCTTTGAGGTCCCGCATCATACCGATGTAGAGAAAATCGGCCGCCTCTTCGATGGTGTCGACCGGCTCGAATTCGTGCTTTTTCAAACCGTTATAGACGAGGCTGGTGGCGCAGCGTGGTTTTCCAACCTTCCGGGCGTAGCCATCACGCTCATACTCGCTGACAAAAATCAGCCCGTCGGTGAAGCGCTCCAGAAACCGCTCTATTAAGAAATAGATCCGGCCCGAGAGCTTCGTGTGGTCGAAGTGGATGCTGCCACCGTGAGGACAATAGAGCCTTGCGGTCTTTTGGCCTGTCATGCGTAGCAAAGTACCGATGAGCCTTGCATAAGCGCCGCCCTTGGCGCCGTGCGAATGCAGCACATCCGGCTTTAAGGATCTGATTTCCCGATAGGAATTGTAAACACCGATAAGATCGGTGGGATTGATAGTGCGCCTGATTTTGATGCGGTGCAGGCCAAGTGCAAGCTTTGGCCGCACTTCGTCGAACAGGGATTCTTCGTGCGCACCGCCAGTATTGTTGTCGCACAAGATACCGATTTGGTGTCCTTGCTCGTGCTGGACATCAATAAGATCGCGAACATGGCGAAATATGCCGCCGATTGGGGACCGAAAACAATGCACGATGCGCAGCGGCGCCGTCATCTGGTATCCACCCCTTGTTCCGCCGAAATCAATCGGCGGTTAAAACCAGCGTTCCCGCACATGGATGGTGTCGCCCGGCATGATGGGATCGGTGGTCGGCACGCGGCCGGTCATGACTTTGCCGTTGATGTGGCGGGTGATATCGACCGATTCCTGATTGCCGCGAGGGCTGAAGCCGCCGGCAATGGCAATTGCATTCTGCACCGTCATTCCAGGCACATAGGTATATTGGCCGGAGTTGGACACTTCACCCATCACAAAGAACGGACGATAGCGGTCAACCTCGACGCTGACATCTGGCGAGCGGATATAGCCCTGAGCAAGCTTTTGGGCGAGCTGGCCTTCCATCTGCTTGATGGTGTGGCCACGTGCCGGGACAGATCCAACCAGCGGGAAGGCAATGTATCCGGCCTTGTCGACCACATAGGTGTTGGTCAGATTGCTTTGTTCAAACACCGTAACCCGCAACCGGTCGCCGGAATCAAGCACATAAGGCTGGGTGAGAATTTCATGAAAGGCCGGAGCAGGGGGATGGTAAGTGGCACATCCGGAAATCCCGACTGCCAGCAGCAATCCGGCAAGACCCAATACTCGGGACAAGGTTCTGGCCATCATCAATGTTCCTCAACTCACCAACCGGCGGAACGCTCATGCAGGCGGTTCCACAGCAACAAAT
Organism: Pseudomonadota bacterium; assembly: GCA_039029195.1. Lineage (GTDB taxonomy): Bacteria > Pseudomonadota > Alphaproteobacteria > Rhizobiales > Rhizobiaceae > JBCCGR01. The sequence continues at coordinate 46,017 of JBCCGR010000023.1, read as the reverse complement.
CGCAGTCCGCCACGCGGCGGGCCTCCCGCGCATATCAGCCGGTTATGGTTAATTTGGTGTAAAGGCGGTTTTGCGCATCCCGATCAAATTCGGTGAAAGAATTGCAAAGGTGAGGAATTCCGCGGCATTAACCTCGCGGTTACCTTAACAGATCATTATCGCGCCAATCTTTGTCTGGAGTTGGTGTTGATGACCGCAAACAATCAGATGGCCAGTCGTGCAGAACCTCAACAGGATCTGGATCTCGCCGGCCTGTTGGGTGCGCTGCGAAGCCGGATTGGTGCTATATTTGTTGTGAGCCTGGTGCTCACGGCGCTTGTGTTTGTCGTTCTCCAATTCATGACGCCGCTCTACCGTGCTGAGACACGGGTCCACATTGTCAATCGCGATGCGGTTCTTTCACGCAATGATTCCGCCCGTCAGCTGGGGACCCGTGCCGCGGTTGATCAGGAAGATGTGGCCTCGCAGGAACAAATCCTTCAGTCGCGTGACATTGCGCGCAAGGTGGTTGTCGATCTGGATCTTGCCAAGATGCCGGAATTCGACAAGGCACTGCGCACATCGTTTGTGACCGGCATTCTGGTGCAATTGGGTCTGGTGAAGGACCCGACCGAGCAGACCCAGCAGGAACGGGTGCTCAAAACCTTTTTCGAGAAATTGAAGGTCTATCAGGTCGAACGCTCGCGCATTGTTGCCGTGCAGTTCCGCTCAGAAAATCCACGCATTGCGGCCGAAGTGCCAAAAGCCATCGTGACCGAATATTTGCGCCTTCAGGAGATCGCCAAACGTGGCGTCGACCCGAACCAGGTGCAGGTGCTGGAGCAGGAACTGGATAAGCTGCGCGCGGATGTGAAGGCCGCAGAAGCAGCGGTCGCGAATTTCCGTGGCCAGTCCGACGTTCTTATCGGACGCAACAATGCGACCTTGGCAACGCAGCAGCTTGGTGATCTTTCGAATGAACTCGCCCGAGTGCGTGCGCAACGGTCTGATGCCGTTTCGCAGGCTAAAACCATTCGCTCCGTGCTGGAGCAGGGCGGTTCGGTGGAATCGCTTTCCCGGGTGCTGGAATCCCAGTTGATCCAGCGGCTGCGCGAGCGTCAGGTGGCGCTCAAATCCCAGATCGCTGATCTTTCAACCACGCTGCTTTCCGGTCATCCCCGCATTCGTCGCCTGAATTCGCAACTCGTTAATCTGGATGCTCAGATCAGGAGCGAGGCGCGCAAGGTGCTCGCAAGTCTTGAAAGCGATGCCCGCATCGCCCGCGCCCGCGAAAAGGATCTTCTGTCCAGCGTCAACGGCTTGAAGGCCGAAGCTGCCCGGGTGGAAGAAGCTCAGGTGGAGCTGCGTGCGCTGGAGCGTGAAGCCAATGCCCGTCGTGAGCTGCTGCAGACCTATCTTCTGAAATATAATGACGCGACCACCGGCAAAGGCGCCAAGGTGTCGCCTGCCGATGCGCGAGTGATCTCCACGGCGGTTCAGCCGTCCGATCCCTACTTCCCGAAAAAACTGCCCATCCTGATCGCCACGTTCCTGGGATCCATGATGCTTGGCATCATCGGCGTTTTGGCTGTTGAACTGATGGGCCGACCCGTGCCCGCCGTCGCACCGGCGGTGCGTTCCGCAGCCAAAGAGGAAGATGCAGCGATCGAGGACGCCTCTTCGAAAGAGGAAGTGATTGCTGTCGCAGCAGCAAAATCTCAGGAACCGACGGCTGAAGCCGACAGGGCCATTGAGGGCGCGGTCCCAGCGGCCCAGTCGATTGCCATGCTGGGCGCTGCGCGCGTTGCCATGTTGTCGCCGGAGGGCGCATCGGGTTCTGAGGGAACCGTGCTTCTGGCTCGTTATCTGGCCTCCAAGGGATCCAGTGTTGTCGTGGTTGACCTCACCGGGCAGGGTGCTTCAAGCAAAACCATGCTGAGCAACCCGAAGGAAGCGGGCATCAAGGATCTATTGGCCGGTCGTGCCTCCTTCGCAGACGTTATTCACTCGGATGCCTGCTCGCACGCCCACATCATTCCAACGGGTCTCGCCAAGGCCGAAGATGCAGCAGCGGCCCATGAGCGGCTTTACATGATCTTCGATGCGCTTGATGAGACCTACGACTATGTGCTCATCGATTGCGGAGCCGCCGATGTGGCGGGCCTCTCCAAGATTTCAAAGCCCAACACGGTCAACGTGATCAACCAGATCGACGATCGCAAGGGGACGGTGAAACTGGCTGGCGAACTGTTGACCCAGGCAGGCTTTAAATCACCCATCACGCTTCAGCCAACACTGGAAGAACGTCAGATGATGGGGACGTGCGCTGCATAGCAATTGTTTGTGCTAAGCAGAGGCAAACTTCTGCGTAAGTGTTTGCTTCGGAGCTGTTTAGGGATCGAATGCTGCCACACGTCAGGGAAGCAGATTTGGCGGAGCGGACCCCTGACTACCCCACGTGCCGCCGCTTCACCGCTTTGCGCACTTTCTTAGCCTGTTCCCAAAGCATCGGGTTTTGCCGAACGCCGCGTTTGAGCGCGACTTTGCTCCATTCATAGGCTGAAAGCGCAATAGCCCGTTTGCGCAGCGGTATGAAGCTTTCGAACATCGGAACAATCGTGTTGCACCAGGACGATTTGTACCGCTCCTCACCACGACCAAGGTCCAGTGAAGTGAAACCCTTTTTCACCAGATCTTCGATCATGAGATAGAGCAGCATTTCACCGGGGCTCACCCGTGTAAATTCATCCATGGCCATGGAGTTGAAGCAACCGGAAAAGTGTTTCCCATGCATCCCGCCCACGAAAGTGGCGCGAATTTCATCATCGATTTCAAGTCCATAGAACGCCATGCTGCGTTCATTGGTCGTAAAGCTGTTTTCAGCACTGGCCCGAATAAAGCTCTCAATGCCTGGGTCTTCAAACACATTGAATATGCCGCGTTGATTGAGGCGCACTTTGAGCTGGCGAAAGGCGGCATCAAGAATGCGGTTGGTTTCCGTAACTGTCGTGGCACAGATCAGTTTTGCGCCACCATTCTCTTCCAGCGTTCGAACTTGCCAGCGGAACTTTTTTCGCTTTTTCTTGCCATTGTGCGCGGCGAGCACGGCATCGAACGTATTTGCCAAGTCCATCGCAAATGCATGATTGGGCGATTCCTGACGGTTCAACACCGCAAGCGGATTTGCCTGTCCATCAATCAGAAGCGGCTGGCAACACAGTTCGATCGCATCAATAGGTGGGAGCCGCTCCTTGAGATGCGAAAAGACTGACCTGATGTCATCCGGGCGTGCGGTTGACAGAAAGTGCGGGTCATAGATGCCGCATTTGAAGTTGAAGTGGCTGTCACCGATCCAGCACAGCAAACGAAACGGGCCGCGCTTGCGGATGATCATCGGCAACAGGAAAAGCGGCTTGTCGTTTTGCCAGCCTACGGCAATCTGCGGCACGGCGCCTTCGAGTGAACCAACGCTGCGCACCCATTCAGAATTCCAGTCAAAACACTGATAGAACGTGGAAATTCCGGTTTTGTGGAAGCTTCGCCACACGCTTTCGATGGCCGTCAGATCGGTGTGAATATCGACCCTGATGCGCCCGAATGATGATGTCTGAAAAAAGGGGAGGTCGCCAACACCGGTGCTTTGCGTCTCCTCATGCCTGGCGCGTGCAACAGTGATGGACTGATCAGACATGGACGCTCGCACAGAAATCAGGTGAGCGACTGATCTATCAAACAAATTCTAAACATTCGTTGACTAGGCTAGCGACTGTTTAATCACCAAGATCGAAGCGCTGAACTAAAGATGCATTTCGCCAGGTCAGGTCCCCCAATCCTCTCGACTGTCATTCTCGGACCGATTGAGCGGTACCACCGCGAGATCGAGATCCGGGAACCTATTCCGTTCGCTCTCAATTGGGGAAGGTGTTGCAATTTCACGGAATGGGCCTCCGGGTCACATTTTCGCGTGCCGCGCAAATGGCCCGAAGGTGGCACAAAAAGGGTGGGCTCTTCGGAGCTTACAACCCTGGTGAGTGGCGAGAATGTGTCGTCCGAGCGGCATCGCCTTGTGTTACTGAGCGAAACTGGATTTGCGGTTTTTCCCGTGGCCTCCAGTGCGGAAACCACACATTGAGCACGCGCAATTTTCTCTTCAAAACCGCACTTGCTGGCCTTCGCCTGTCGGGTGCCGCAACGCTCGCACGCCCGTTCTTTGGGGGGCGAGGGGCTGTGCTGATGCTGCATCATGTGCGGCCCGACGTGGGGCACGATTTCGCGCCCAACAAGCACTTGTCCGTGACGCCCGAATTTCTCGAAGACACGCTCAAATACATCCGCGCCAAACGCTGGGATATCGTTCCGATGGATGAGGTGCCGGAACGGCTTTTATCACCGAAGCGAGGGCGCCGTTTTGTGGCAATCACATTTGATGATGGCTATCGCGACAATCTGGAACATGCTGCTCCGATCCTGCGGAAGTACGATGCGCCCTACACGATCTACATCGCCTCCGGCCTGGTGGATGGCACAGCGTGCCTCTGGTGGGAGGGGCTGGAGGAACTGCTGCGCCAGCGTGATCGCATTGCAGCCTCCACCGCTGAAGGCACGCAGACGATTGAATGCGCTTCTTTGTCTGAAAAATATGCAGCGTTCGACAATATCGCCCACTACATGACCCACGATCTGGCGGAAGAGGAGCAGGAGCGGTGGCTCCGTGACATCTGCTGGATGTACAAGATCGATCTTGATGCGCTCCGCGCACGCGAAATCATGACGTGGTCGCAACTAAAGCAACTCACAGATGACCCGCTTTGCTCGCTGGGAGCGCACACCGTGCATCACTATGCGGTTGCAAGGCTGTCTGAGGATGATGCGCGCGCTCAGATGAAGCAAAGCGCACAGGTTCTGGCCTCCGAAATTGGCACCATGCCCAAGCATTTTGCCTACCCCTATGGCTACAAAGAGGCGGCGGGTCCAAGGGACTTTGGCCTTGCTGTAGAAGTTGGATTTCAGACCGCAGTCACCACCCGTCCGGGCGTTCTCTATCCAGCCCATTCGGAGCATCTGACCGCGCTGCCGCGAATTTCGCTCAACGGATATTTCCAGAAGCGGCGTTACTTCGCAGCGCTGATGAGCGGTTTACCAACGCTTGCGGCCAACCGGTTCAACAAGGTGAATGTGGGGGCGTAGCTTACTCGCTATCCGCCACCGGTTCCTGCGGGCCTGACATCCATTTGATGATCACCATTGCGGGCAGGATCCAAAGCAGGCCACTGAAGAAAAAATACGCCAGATGTGTCCAGGTGCTTGAGGCCGCGAGATAGGTGCTGGCAATCACGGTCGCGAAAAAAGCGTAGACCATGACCAGCACAATCAGCAGGACGGTCCCGATCAGTTTTTTCAGTCGCAGGGGCATGAAGATCGCCTTTTCAATGTGCGCCGCACCTCTAGCACGGCCCGACATCGGCGTAACGCGACGCCGTGTCGCGCAAAATCCGCGACCGCCATCCTATATGGTGAGGGACTGTTTCATGCGATGTGAATTGTGCCTGTTTTGACCGCACCGACCGCCGATCCTGCCAGATCCCTTTCCGCCGCCAACCGGAAACTTGTGCGCTACTGGCTTTATTTCATCGCCTTTCTGGTGGCGATGATGGTGATTGTGGGTGGTGCAACGCGGCTGACGGATTCTGGCCTTTCTATCACCGAATGGAAGCCGCTTCTGGGCGCAATCCCGCCCATTAGCGAAGCGCATTGGCTGGAAGAATTCGCAAAATACAAGCTCATTCCCGAATATCAGGAAATCAACAAGGGGATGAGCCTAGACGCGTTCAAGTTCATCTATTGGTGGGAGTGGGGGCACCGCTTTTTGGGCCGGTTTGTCGGCCTGGCCTTCGCCCTGCCACTCGCCTTTTTCTGGATCACGGGTCGCCTCAACGCCCACCTGAAACCCCGTCTGGTTCTCTTGCTGGTTCTTGGCGGACTGCAAGGTGCAATTGGCTGGTGGATGGTGGCTTCCGGCCTTGTGGACCGCACCGATGTGAGCCAGTACCGGCTGGCCGTTCATCTCACGCTCGCCTGCGTGATCTTTGCCTATGCCATCTGGCTGGCGCGCGGTCTGGCGCCCCATACGACGGAACCGGCATCGCGCGGTTCCTCGCGCACGGCGGCAATACTTGTTGGGCTGATTCTGTTTCAGATTTATCTGGGTGCATTGGTTGCCGGGTTGAATGCCGGTCTTGCCTTCAACACTTGGCCCAAGATGGATGGCGCATGGTGGCCATCAGGCCTGCACGCCATGGAGCCCCTTTGGCGCAACTATTTTGAAAGCCCCAAGACAGTGCAATTTGTGCACCGCCTGGGGGCGTATCTGGTACTGATCGCGGCTTTTGTTCACATGATCCAGCTCTTGCGGTCAGAAGCCGGAACGCGCCATGCACGACGCGGGCTTGTTCTCATGGCACTGGTAGCCGCACAGGCGATGCTCGGCATCATCACGTTGGTGCTTGCCGTGCCACTCGATTGGGCTCTGTTCCATCAGGGCGGAGCAGTTGTGGTACTCGGCTTTGCCGTGGCGCATCTGAGAGGGATGAGGGCAACCGCCCAGCGAGTCTGATTGCGTTAAATAAATAAGGTTCATGCAGAAACTCGGCTTCGGCCCACCTTTTTTGTCATTGCCGCCACAGCGGCAATCCAGCGCCACATCAGAAATAGGTGGTTGTGGCGAGCAACTGCCAGCAACCCTGGACACCCGCTGTTGCGGGTGTGACAAAGTCAGTGAAGGTTCGTCGGTTCTGGTGCGACTTCGAGGGTGATGCAACGCCCCTTACGGAAACAGTGGCAACTGCTCCAGTCCAAGTGTCTCCTCAAGACCGAACATCAGATTGAAGTTTTGCAGCGCTTGACCGGCGGAGCCCTTCACCAGATTGTCCAGCGTTGCGATGACGATGGCGCGGCCCGGAATCCGGTCGGGAATCACAGCGATGTTTACATGATTGGAGCCGCGCACCTGCGACGTGGCGGGGAATACGCCGCCCGAAAGCACGTGGATGAAGGGTTCGTCCGCGTACCCTGCCGTCAGCGCGTCCTCAAGCGTCTGTGCAGTCGCATCGCCAGTCAGGCGAACATAGCAGGTCACCAGTTCACCACGACTCATTGGGATGAGGTGTGGGGTGAAATTGACCACAATTTCCTGACCTGCGGCCTTGCCGATTTCCTGCTCTAGCTCCGAAACATGCCGGTGTTTGCCAACCGCATAGGGGGAAAGGCCTTCGCCGGACTCGCAAAAGAGGGTGTTTTCTTTCAAACCCCGACCGGCGCCCGATACACCTGATTTTGCGTCGATGAGAATGTCCTCAACATCAATCAAACCGTCCGCTGCCAATGGGATCATCGCCATGAGCGCGGCGGTCGGATAGCAACCGGGGCAGGCGACAAGCCGGGCGGATCTGATGTCGTCCCGATAATGCTCGGTGAGGCCATAGACGGCTTCTTTCTGGATGTCGTGCGCCGTGTGCTCCCGGCCATACCATTCAGCATATCCGGCAGGATCGCGCAGGCGAAAATCCGCCGACATGTCGATGATTTTCACGTTGGGAAACCGGGTGAAGATGTCCGATGTGATTGCCTGTGTGGTGCCATGGGGGAGGCCACAGAATACCGCATCCACCCCGCTCCAGTCGGCTTCTTCAATTGTAATCAGGTTCGGCAGATCGAGCATGGAAAAGTGCGGATAGACCGCGCTCATTTCTTTTCCTGCATGGGAGTTTGCTGTGAGCGTGGTGATTTCCACATTGGGGTGCCGGGCGGCAAGCCGCACCATATCCGCACCCGTATAGCCGGAGGCGCCTAGGACGCCGATTTTAATTTTTTCAGACATATCTGTCTCCGAAAAGTCTTTCGCTTCAATCCACTATGCGTGTTTCGCGATTCACGATTGAAGCAAGTTGAATCTGTTTATCAGGCTCTTGAATCTGGTTCTGAGGCCGTTGAATCAAAGTGTTATCTGTTACGTCGTCGTCGGTCGAGTAGTCCAAGCATGTACATGGCAACCGTGGAGCCGGCGACTGCGGTGATATCCGCATGGTCATAGGCAGGTGAAACCTCAACCACGTCAGACCCCACAAAGTCGATATTGTCGAGCCGGTTCAGTGTGTTAAGTGCGAATGCGGAATCAAGTCCTCCGGACACTGGCGTCCCCGTGCCCGGCGCGAAGGCGGGGTCAAGACAATCGATATCGAAGGTCAGATAGGCTTTGGCCGCGCCGACTTTCTGCGTGATGCGGGCGGCGAGATCCCGCGCAGTCATTTCACACACCTCAAGCGCGGGGACGATCTCGATGCCGAAGTCATCTGGCGCGATGGTGCGAATGCCGATCTGAATGGAACGCTCCACATCAATGATACCCTCGCGCACCGCGCGCGTGATCATGGTGCCATGGTCGACCCGTTCGCCATCATCGTCCCACGTGTCCTGATGCGCATCGAACTGTACGAGCGCCAGTGGCCCGTGCTTTGTGGCGTGGGCCTTCAGGAGCGGGTAGGTGACAAAGTGATCCCCACCCAGTGACAGAAGGTACGGAGCGGATGATGCATTGATGATTGCCGCAGCCTGCGCTTCGATCTGTTTTGGAACCTGATTGTTGTGGCCATAGTCGAACGTGCAATCGCCATAGTCGACCACGGCCATCTGTTCAAAAATATCCACATTGAAAGGATATTGCGGATCGCCGCACAGGATTGCTGATGCGCGCCGAATGGCCTGTGGTCCGAACCGGGTGCCGGGCCGGTTGGAGACCGCGGCATCAAAGGGAATGCCCCAGACCACGGCGTCGACCCCATCAAGATCGCGGGAATATTTGCGCCGCATGAACGAAAGCGCGCCGGCGAAAGCGGCTTCATAAGACCCGCTTTTCAGATCGGTGGCGAGAAAGGCGTTTTCGCTGTTTGAATAGTCGGGCATTGGGTATTCTCGATTGTTGGTTTCGATTGCGTCGTCAAATGGCTCTGTTGTTTCCCTCCCCCAGCGGGGGAGGGTGTCCACGAATGTGGACGGGTGGGGGCGAACGTCTTAGCAATCCCCACCCGTCATGACTTCGTAATGCCACCCTCCCCTTTGAAAAGGGGAGGGAAATTGATAGCCAAATTTGTTCTTCAATCCTTGGTCAGTCACCTTTTGGAGCTCAAAGCCACCAATTGCGGCAGACAATCGTTGTTCCAAACCTCCAAACCAAAAAAGGCGGACCCTGCGGCCCGCCTTTTGAATGTCCGGCCCCACAGTAGGGGCAGTAATTCGGGCCTTAACGTTTGGAGAACTGGAACGAACGGCGAGCCTTGCGGCGGCCATACTTCTTGCGTTCCACAACGCGGGAGTCGCGGGTGAGGAAACCACCACGCTTCAAAACACCGCGCAGTTCAGGTTCAAAATTTACCAGCGCCTTGGAAATGCCGTGGCGCACCGCACCGGCCTGACCGGAAAGGCCACCACCAGCAACCGTTGCCACGATATCAACCTGTGTGCCGCGATCGGTGGCAGCCAGCGGCTGTTTCAGAACCATCTGCAGCACCGGGCGGGCAAAATAGTCGCTGAACTCGCGCTTGTTGATGATGATTTTGCCGGAGCCGGCCTTCACCCACACGCGGGCGACAGCGTCTTTTCGTTTGCCGGTGGCATAGGAGCGGCCGAGTTCGTCAACCTTGCGCTCGTAAACCGGCGCGTCAGGTGCGGCTTCAACAGGAGCGGCGGCTTCTGCACCTTCCAGCGCGCTGCCCAGCTCTTCGAGGGAATTCAAATCAGCCATTGCGTCAGCCTCGCTTGTTTTTCTTGTTCAGCGCTGCAACGTCGAGCACTTCCGGTTTCTGAGCGTCGTGCTTGTGCTCGGAACCGGCATAAACATAAAGATTTTTCATCTGGCGGCGGGAGAGGGGACCACCGGGCATCATGCGCTCAACAGCCTTCTGCATAACACGCTCGGGGAAACGGCCTTCCAGAATGGCGCGCGCGGTGCGCTCCTTGATGCCGCCCGGGTAGCCGGTGTGCCAGTAGTATTTCTTGTCGGTGTATTTTTTGCCGGTGAAGGACACCTTGTCAGCATTGATGATGATGACATTGTCGCCATCATCCACATGCGGGGTGAAGGTGGCCTTGTGTTTGCCGCGAAGGCGGTTTGCGACCAGCGAAGCAAGACGACCAGGAACGAGGCCTTCGGCATCGATCAGGATCCATTTCTTTTCAACTTCCGCTGGTTTTTGCGTGAAGGTCGACATGGGTTGGTTCCATATTTGAATGATTTCTGCGGCCGTGCTGGCGTTTTCCGTGGTTGCCCACCGCATCGCCAAAACAAACCGGTCCGGACATTGCCGGACTGTTCGGGCGGGTGTTTAGAGCGGAAATCGGGCGTGGTCAAGCGGTTTGTTTTGAGAAAAATGTTTGGGAACAAAGAGTTATAAAATAGGTATTATTGTACCAATGAAATTTGTTCCTTTATTTCGGTCTGCATCGCTCCGTACTGCGGATCGAAACGAACCGCTCCAAAATGATTTACCGTTGGGGTCCTTCATAGATGGCATTAAACTGGCCGCCTATTATCTTCTAGCAAAACCGTTTGAGGCTCTTGTAATGAACCATGCCGATCGCCTGATGCCCGCATTGCTCCTGACGATTTCGGCAATCCTGGCCATATGGGGCGCGGCGGGACTGATCGAGTATTTTGTTCCGTCGGCAATGTTCAGACTTCAGAATGAGAAGTTTCCACCTGGACTGCAGTTTCTCCACTTCTTGTCGATCTTGATTGCGGGTTCAGTCTTTATCATCGGATATATCAGGCGCTGGCCGCCAACACCATTTGTCACCGTGACCATGTATGCCGTCATGGCGACGCTTTGCTTTATCGAAACCGTTGATTTTGAGGCGTTTGGCGGTGGCCATACCCGCTACATTCCCATGGTCGCGGAATTCTTCGCCTATTTTTGCTTCTCGGCCTATTTGCTGCGATCGCAGAAGATGCGGCAGCGCTTTCAGTGAGACTTGTGGGTCTTGGGCCACCAGCCTCTGGAGCCGTTCCCCTTTTGATGGAATTATCAAAAGGATATGGAACACCGGCAAATCAAAGTGCTTGGAGTGCACATGCGTTTCCTTGAACAGTGATGCGTTCCAAGCAGGAAAATTCAATGCTCGACTTCTTTGCCCAAACACGAACGATTGTTATCTCGTTGCTTGCTGTTGCGGTTTTGTCAGTGGCGTTTGGTTGGGTGTTCCTTGGCATTGGAAATGAACCGATGCTGGACGCCTATTTGTTCGGATCAGAGGCAAGAGAGCGACTGCGCGGCCTTTCGCCTGCCGAAACGCGCATTCACATCATTGGAACCGCAACCATCGACATGTTGTACCCGTTTGCCTACGGGATTTTCCTGTCGGGCGTTCTCTACAGACTCGCGGGTGCATGGCGAAATTGGCTGGCGGTGCTGCCGCTTCTCGCAATTGGGTTCGACCTCTTTGAAAATATTGTTCAACTGCTGGCTTTGACGAAGAGCGCGGATTTGCTCGATCTCAAATCGTTTCTAACGGGTCCGAAGTTCACGCTCCTTGTCGTGAGCGTCGCCATCATCCTGCTGATGCTCCTTAGTCAATTCATCCGATCTATCAGAGGGCGTGGCGGAGCGTAATTACAGTCTCGTCCAACTGATCTGCTGTCTTCATGTTCTTTTCAGCTCGCCGATGGCTGCAATTGGTTTCGACGCGAGAATGTTTTGCGATCAGCATGGAAGTGTATTTCACTTCCTCTCAAGCTCAGCTCGTTTGGTCTGCAGATACTCCCGCAGGGGTGGTTCGACAGTCAGGGAGATCGCCCGGTCATAGGCCAGAGCAGCTTCCTGAAACTCCCCCAGCTCACTTAACAGATAGGCTCTCGTGGCCTCTGCGGGGCCAAATGTAGCTCGGACTTTGGCTTCAATGGCATAAAGCGCTTTCAGACCATCTTGCGCACCAATGGCCTTGCCAAGAGCCGCCGCGTAGCCAACGCTGGCTCCGATTGTTGGTGCAACACGCGACAGGCCAAGATGAAGTTGCACAAGCGCCCGCCAATCAATCACGCCTGTGAAAAAACGATCCGCATGAACGGCCTGAATGGCAGCCTCCAGCTGAAAGCGGCCTACTGTGTTCATGGCCTGCGCCCGTTCCAGATAACCTTTTGCAACATGGAGCAGATCGCGATCCCAGAGAGAGGCGTCCTGTTCGTCAAGTGGAACAAACACGCCGTCCTGCACACGCGCATTTTCCCGTGACATGGTGTAGGCAATCAGGGCGGCAAGGCCCAGAACCTCCGCGTCGTTGGGCATCAGATCGACCATCAGCGACGCCAGATAAAGCGCTTCCTCGGCAAGTGCACCGGCGCCCAGCCAGTCGCGTGAAAATGCGCCGTATATGGCCTCCAAAACCGAGGAAACGCGTGGCGCCATCTCATCCTGCTCAGGGATCTGGAATGCAATGGCTGCATCCCTGATCTTGCGCTTCGCACGGACCAGGCGCTTCGCCATGGTCGCGTGGGGTAACAGAAATGCCTGAGCGATGGTTTCTGCCTCAAGGCCCAGAACGGTCTGAAGCATGAGCGGCGTGTGTATCCGGGCATCAATTGCGGGATGGGCGCATACGAACATCAATTTGAGACGTTCATCCGGAAAGTCGTCGATTTGGGATTTGTCCTCTTCGCGGACTTCCGGTACGTCGTCGGTGAATTCAATCCGATTGTCGCGTCGTGCGATATCCGTCAGGCGGTTGCGGGCGACGGTCAGCAACCAGGCTTCCGGGTTCTTCGGCATTTCCTTCGGCCAATGGATCAATGCCTTGGCAAAAGCATCCGACAGGGCATCTTCGGCAAGAAGAATGTCGCGCGAGCGGGTCAACAAAATGGCCAGCAACCGACCGTATGAGGCGCGCATGACGTTGGTCATGCGCGCATCGACACTCATTAGCCCTCCATGGCCGTTGGGCGGATTTCCACAGCGCCATACTTCGCCATCGGGCACTTTTTCGCCCAGGAAATGGCCGTGTCCAGATCCGGCACTTCAATCGTCATGTAGCCACCCAAAGTCTCTTTGGATTCCGCGAAGGGACCGTCCTGTATGCGGTTGCCACCATCAGAGACGGTGGTCGCCGCGCTGACTGGTTGCAGCCAGTCTGTTGCCTCCAGAATGCCAGCCTCCTTCAGGGAGCCGATATAGGCTCCAAACAGGCCTTTGAGTTGACCCAGCTCTTCGGGTGGAACGTTGGCAAAATCTTCGGGCCGTGAATAAGTCAAAAAAGTGTAGCGCATTTTCGTTCTCCATTTGTCGAAAGCTAAGCTGCTTTCACACCCATGACGAACCATCGCACGCTGAAAGGACATTGCCCGAAAAAAATCTTCTCGAAGTCAAAAAGGGCTGCTGGTTCACCGTGCATCGACGAGCGTCTTTGACCACCTGTTTTGCCGGTTCCAGGCTGTGTTCAACCGGTGCCTATTTGAAATGTGCCTGCAGCCACTCCAGCGTTGTCGGAACCATTTTATCATCGATTGTTTTCGGGCCGGAGAACGCATCCCATACATGGTCGGTGTCGAAAACGGCCAGTTTTTCTTCGCCCTCATGGTACTTCAAAAGCACCTGGCCTGATCCCGGTTGCGGAGAGACGAGTGTATCCTTGGTGCCCACAATCACCAGCAGGGGGCCGGAATATCCGGTAATCGCAGCCACAGAGCTGGTGCGGGCAAAATCCTGATAAAACCGGGCCTTAAGCTTGGTTTCCGCGCCCCATGGCAATTTGGCGTCAATCACCGTGTCAGGGTCACTCGCGAGCGCCTTTTTGAAGGTTTCTTCGCTCAGCAGACCAACATAGGTGCGCAGCGGATTGACCACCGGTGCCCACAGCGTCACAGACTTTACGTCGGATCTGGCGGCAGCGGTGTGTGCAGCAACAAGCCCTCCCTGGCTCCAGCCCAGAATGGCGATGGAGGAACTATCCACCCCGTCACGCGCCTTCAGCCAGTCAATTGCTGCGATGGCGTCTTTGGTCTGGCCGGCAAATGTGGTGTCTTCCCACTTGCCTTCACTTTCGCCAGACCCGCGAAAATCGATGCGCAGACTGGCAACTCCCGCTTCTGCAAGCAAACGTGCCGTGCGCGAGAACACGCCTTCGTCGGTGTCTTTGACCGGAAGCTCGTCGCGCGAACCGGTAAAGCCGTGCAGCATGAGGACCACCGACGGGTTCAGGCTTGCCTCCGGTGTTTCAAGCGTGCCGACAACATTCTGACCATCAACCTGGAAGGTGATCTTCTCTTCCGCAGCGTAGGCCGAAACAGAAAACAGCAAAGAAACCGCCAACAGCCCCTTGGCGAACAAGTTCATTTTTGTTTGGGTCATTGGCGTGGTCTCCGTGCAGCTAGAGGGTTGAACTCGCAGCTTAGACGAAAGCGCGCAATTGACCAAAGAGGAGGGGTTGGACTCGCCTTTGAATTCAGGGTGTTGGTGTCGCCCACAGCGGGAAGCGACTAGGTTCCATCCCGCCAATCACACCAGGAAATGCAGATTGCCTGCAATTCTTCGGCCTTGTCTTCAAGCTCTGCGAGGTTGGCGACCTTGAAACTTCTCGCCTCTTTTCCATCGCCTTCCAGATGTGCGAAATCACCGGGAATAAACGCCCCTTTGTGGAACATCAAAGAGGCGTGTTTTTTGGAGCGCGGGAAGAAGCTGGCGATGTTGCCCTTGTATGTGAAAGTCGGCGCCTGCCATTTGATCGTTTCACCGATACGCGGGTCGGCGACAAGAATGATGCGCCGCATCTCGGCCACCACAGGCTTCATAGGATTGTCATAGGCCTCAAGCCAGTCGTCGACCTCGTTGCTTGGCATGATCGTCACATGTCGAGGGTGGTGACAAGGGAGGTGATGAGGCCGTCTTTCAGGTGAAAGACGTTCTTGCCGCTGCCACGACCGCCGGGAATTGCCTGCGATATGCACGTCCACGCCACCGTAAGCGTTTCGCCATCCACATCAACAGAACCCAGATTGATCACCGCATCATCAAATGCGTCGGAGCGGCTGGCATCAAAGGCCGCGACAATCGCCTCGCGTCCGCGGTGCGGTTCGGCCTGGCCGGAAAATGGTTCTGTGTAGGTCGCGTCCTCGGCGAACATTTTTGCAAGCAGGTCAAGCCCATGAGGCCCGGCTTGCATTGCGAGAAAAAAATTGGTCACTTCAAGCGGCATTTGACTCATGATTTGGTTCCTCAATGGCGATCGATCAATCGGTACTTTTGGCTCTGAAACATGCCGTGCGGTCGGCAAATGAAGACGCACCGCGCCCGATTCCGGCCGGTGTGCTGGAACCCTTGATCAAGGTCTCCCGGCCAGGACTACACATGAACCTTGACCTTGAGGCCAGCAATGCGATTGGCGCTCCGCTCATCACTGTCATGGATCAACCCACCTTCGGGCAACTGCTCGCCCCGCTCACCAAACGGCAGAAAGATGTGGCAGGTCTCATCATTGACGGTTTTTCCAATCGGGAGATCGCAGAGCAACTGGGCATTTCACTCTCCACCGCAAAAGATCATGTTCATGCGATCCTTGCTCGACTTGATCTCAAGAGCAGAACCGCGCTTGTGTCCGCGGCTCGGCGCAATGGTTAGCTTAGGCCGCACGGTCGTAACGCCACAATCCATCCAAAGATGGATTTTTGATTGAATTCAGAATTGGGTCTCGGCTCGCTTTTGGTCCCACCAGGCTTTCGCATCAGTGGCCAATAGGTTCTTGCAAGCCTGCGCAATGCGGCTTGCAGGCAATATCCCGCCACGAACGTCTCCATCGCTGGTTTTTCCGAAGCAGAACCAGCGGTCTCCATCGCCCGCTGCACCCAACCGGTGCTGATCCGTCGTCTGACTGACTTTGAGCTTGTTCGGAGGCGTGTCGGGATCAATGTAAACGTTTTTGCGTTGCGGATCAGCGAAGCTGATGGTCACGCAGAAGCTGCCACCCGCTGAATAGAACTGAAAATTGACCAGCGACACAAAGCCTTCGACATCGCGATGAAAGTTGGGAAATGACCCTCTGAAACCGCTCTTTCGAAGCAAAGGGATGCAGTGCTCTTTCAGGGCAGCTTCCATCGCCTTGCGGTCAGCGCCAGCCTCTTGTTCTTCGTTCTGGTAAACTCGTTTCCCGAACATGATCACACGATACCTTGCCAGCAGGTTTCTGTGAATGCACAGCATGAACCGGACGTTCAGGGCGTGTTCAGCCGCCGATTATCAGATTGCACAAATCGTCCGCTTCAACACGCACAGCACCATGACTTACACCGACACAATCTACTTCTACGCCCAGACAGACGACCATTCGGAGTTTTCTAACTTCGCGCCCTATGGTGTGGAGATGGAGGGTCAGTGGTGGCGCACAGTGGAGCACTACTTTCAGGCGATGAAATTTCACGACAGTGGCTATCAGGAGAAAATTCGCCTCAGCAACAAGCCGAGGGACGCAAAAGCACTAGGCATGACACGGAAGCTTCCGCTGCGGGACGACTGGGAAAGCGTGAAGGACACGATCATGCTTGAGGCCGTGCGCAAGAAATTCCAGACCCACGAAGTGCCGCGCAACCTTCTCCTTGGCACGGGAGAAGCGATGATCGTGGAAAACGCGCCCATGGATTCATACTGGGGCTGCGGGCCGGATGGGCAGGGGCTCAACAAGCTTGGTAAAATTCTGATGCAGGTGCGTGAAGAGTTGCGGGCCAGTTGATCTCCTACTTCACCCGTTTCTCAAACGTCGCTTTCGCACGCTCATGCGCGTCACCAATCAGCGCCTTGCATTGATCCCAAGTTGAAAGGGTAGGGGAGATGACCGCAAGCCAGCCCATCCAGCCATAGACCGGGTGAGGCATGATCTGATCCGACATAGCAAAGTCCCATGGACCCTCGATGATTTGTCCTTTGCCGGGGCGCTTTGGTGGTGGCCCGAACAGAGATACGAATGTTTCCTTCCGAACACCCATATTCAGCCGCCAGGACCCCTCTCGATCGAGATTGGATGCCCGGTCATTGTCACCATCTTTTTCTTTGATGGTGGCGAAGTAGGTGCCGTTTTTTAAAGCCATGCCCGGATTGTAGAAAAACGCGGTCTCACCCCAGGTGGACTTGGGCACCACACCAGCGAATGTACCTGTGATGTGCTCAAAGACGTCATCCGGTGATATGGGCGGAACGGACATCAAGTCGATTACCGCGGTGGCACCGAATAGGTCAGCGTTGCGTGAGCCACCAAATCATCTTCGCCCACATGGCGAATACCGGCTTCCACCACACACAGCCGTTTGCCCAGTTTGATGAGAGAGGCAGTGCACACCAGCGGGCGCATTTCGGGTTTCCGAAGAAAATTGATATTGCAATTGGTGGTTACGGCCAGCGCAACCGGGCCGATGTGACCCATCACCACCACATAGGCTGCCACATCCACAAGAGAAAACAGAGAGGGACCCGAAACCGTGCCGCCGGGACGCAAATGTTCGTCGCGCGGTTCCAGCCGAACTTGCGCCACACCCGGTGTGACGTCATCGACGTAGAGGCATTGGCCACCCGCATGGATCTGGGGAAAGATGTTGGCAATCAGAGCGTCGATTTCGCTTGCGCTCATAACTGGCTGAAATGGCTTCGACATTGAGGTGAAACTGATATGCGTTGAGGCTTGCCCGATCATTGCACCGGGCGTCGCGTCAATGCAATTGAGCAAATGAGCATTGGCCTCTTCACACAGGCAAGCGACCGCGACATGATAACGGCTCTTCTCCCACGAACAGAAGATTCCCAACATGAACAAGCGTCCTTTGGGTTCGAACGGCCCGCTCGTTTCTGAAATCGGTCTTGGCACCTGGTCCTTTGCGGGATCCTACGGTCCGACAGATGAGGCGGAAAGCCATGCCACGCTGAAGACCTGTCTCGATCTTGGCATCGACTTTCTCGACACCGCGAACGTGTACGGCATGGGAATTTCCGAAAGTGTGATCGCCAGCTTCATGCAGAACAATCCTGGGGAATTCACCATCGCCACCAAGGGTGGCATTGCTCGCGACCCGGAAACCAACCGCCGGTATTTCCGCAATGACTACGACTATCTGGCCGAGCAGCTTGATAAATCGCTGAAGCGGCTCAACGTCGATCATGTGCCGCTTTACTATGTGCACAAGCGCGAGGAAGATCGTGACATTGAAGAGGTGATGGACGGCATGGCGCGCCTGCAAAAGTCGGGCAAGATCGGACACATCGGCCTGTGTGAGGTTTCACCGGCCACCCTGCGTCGCGCCCATGCGGTGGCACCGGTCGCAGCCGTTCAAAGCGAATACTCCCTTTGGACCCGCTATCCTGACCTTGGTGTCATCCAGACCTGCAAGGATCTCGGCATCGCATTTGTGCCATTCTCACCGCTCGGGCGTGGGATTTTTGCAAGCAACGCACCCGATCCGTCGACCTTTGTGAAAGGCGATTTTCGGATCGGAACAACGCGCTTTTCCGAACCAGCCTATGCCTACAATCTGAAGCAGGTTGAGGGTTTCAAGCGGTTGGCCGCCGAGATGGGGACCACGGCGCCGACACTTGCCATTGCCTGGTGCCTTGGCCGAGGCGAACATTTGCTCCCTATCCCGGGCACACGGTCGTCAGAACATCTGATCGAATGCGCGAATGCGTCTGATTTAAAACTCACGGAATCCGATATGGCGGCAATAGAACAGGTGCTGCCCGTAGGTTGGGCCTGGGGTGATCGATACATGCCCGCCCAACAACCCGGTGCTGAGCGGTATTGTTAGTGCATGCCACCGAAAAGTGGGTACCGGTTCGCTATCCGGGCCTCGAACCGTTGGCGGCCCGGGCTCACTCGGATAATGGTATGCACAATCAAACACATAGCGCAGCGTTTTGAATCTATCAAAACGCGGTGCGCGCTAGCCCCTCACTTCTTCGGCGGGTTTCCCGGAACAGGCAGGCCACGAAGCGTGGGGTGTGAGCGCATATATTGCGGCGGAAATTCCGCCTGCGCGCGCAATTGCTCTGCCGCATGCCAGGCCCAGCGCGGATCGTAAAGCATGCCGCGAGCCAGAGCCACATAGTCTGCCTGACCTGTCGCGATGATCGTCTCAGCCTGTTTGGCTTCTGTGATCATGCCAACCGCCATGGTGGTCATGCCAGTTTCTCGCCGAATATGGTTTGCAAAGCCGGTCTGATAGCCTGGGCCAACTTCAATCTGCTGCAGCGGGCTGTTACCGCCTGAGGACACATCGATGAAATCGCAGCCACGTTCTTTCAGGGCGGCGGTGAACTGGGTTGCCTCATCAATGGCCCAGGACGATCCTTCGACCCAGTCAGTCGCCGAAAACCGCACGCCAAGTGGCATGTCGGGTGCAGCCGCGCGAATGGCATCAAACACTTCAAGTGGAAACCGCATGCGGTTTTCAAGACTGCCGCCATACTCGTCCGTACGCTCGTTCGAAAGCGGCGACAGGAACTGGTGCAAGAGATAGCCGTGCGCTGCGTGGAGTTCGATCACGTCAAAACCCGCCCGCACAGCGCGCTCGGCCGCCTGAACAAAGGCTTGCTTGAGCCGTTCCAGACCGTCTTCTGAAAGAGCCGTCGGCGTATGCCAACCCTCCGTGTAGGGAAGGGCCGACGCTGAAACGGTTTCCCACGCACCATTTTCTTCCGAGAGCGCCTGACCGCCATTCCAGGGCAGATCGGTTGAAGCCTTGCGCCCGGCATGGGCAAGCTGAATGCCGATTTTCGCAGCACCATAATCGCGATAAAACTGAATAATTCGTGTCATCGCCGCTTCATGCTCATCGGTGCAAAGTGCAGGACAGCCGGGCGAAATGCGCCCTTCCATTTCAACACCCGTTGCTTCCACAAACACAAGGCCCGCACCTGAAACGGCATACTGGCCCAGATGCATCAGGTGCCAGTCGGTCAGTGCGCCTTGATCCGCCGAATATTGGCACATGGGCGCAACAACAATGCGGTTGGAAAGGGTCAGCGGGCCGAGCTGACCGGGAGAAAACAGATGGGACATGGCTGGAACGAATCCTGGGAGGGTATTTGTGCGGACCTTGCCATGGCGAACGCTGCGCGAAAAGTAAAACCAGCCGTGCTGCGATTACAAATCTTCGAGGGACTGGCTAGCAACGGTTCTGTCGGCTCACCCAATGAGTTCAAACAATGACTGACGCTGTCACAATACCCAAAATCGTTGATACTTCTGCCACCGCATTGCTTTCTGATCTTGCTGACGATGGCGTCTTGCGGCTGACCATGTCGCGTCCACCGGCGAACACATTGTCGGAGGCAATGCTTGGTGAACTTCAGCAGGCATTTGATGAAGCGGCGGAGAATGACGCAGTTCGGGTTATCATTCTCGCATCCACCGGCGATCTGTTTTGTGCCGGGCACGATTTGAAGGAAATGGAAGCAAAACGGTCGGACGATGACCGGGGCAGGGCCTATTTCGAACTGATCCTCGGCAAGTGCGCCACGCTGATGCAATCAATCGTCAATCATCCCAAGCCGGTGATTGCGGAGGTGGATGGTCTGGCAACGGCGGCTGGAGCTCAGCTGGTGGCTTCCTGCGATCTGGCGATTGTCAGCGACCGTTCGACATTCTGCACACCGGGTGTTCACATTGGCCTGTTCTGTTCAACGCCAATGGTCGCGCTTTCCCGCGTCATGCATCGCAAACATGCCATGGAGATGTTGTTGACCGGCGAGACAATTGATGCGTCTGCCGCGCGTGAAAACGGTCTCGTCAACAGGGTTGTGCCGCGTGATTATCTGCGTCAGGTGACAGACAAATACGCCTCAACCATTGCGTCGAAATCTTCCTACACGCTGAAGGTCGGCAAGCAGGCATTTTATGCGCAGCGCGAAATGCCACTTTCCGAAGCCTATGAATATGCGTCACGGGTCATGACCGAGAACATGCTGGCGCGGGATGCGCAGGAAGGCATTGGCGCGTTTCTGGACAAACGCGACCCCGAGTGGACGGACAGTTGAACCACGACCACTATCCACCGCATTACATTCGCCGCATTCTTGATGAGACGAAAACGGTGGCCATTGTGGGTGCCAGTGCCAACCCCATTCGGCCAAGCTTCTTTGTCGTCAAATATCTGATCGACAAGGGCTATACGGTCTGGCCGGTCAATCCCGGACGGGCCGGCAAAGAGATATGCGGCGCGATGACCTATGCCACGCTGGCCGATTGCCCCGGCACGCCGGACCTCGTGGATATTTTCCGCGCCGGTGACGCCGTACCACAGGTTATGGCGGAAATTCTGGCGCTCGATCCATTGCCTAAGACGGTCTGGATGCAACTTGGCGTTCGCAATGACGAAGTTGCCAAAGTGGCTGAAATGGCTGGTATGGAAGTGGTCATGGACCGTTGCCCGAAGATCGAATATGGCCGCCATTCCGGCGAAATCGCCTGGGTTGGCTACAATCGGGAACTGGTTTCGGCAAAAAAACCCATTCTGCGCAAGGGCTTCCAGCACTTTGGGTTGGACAGTTGAGGGCGTAACGCAGATGGCGATTGAGCGAAAAGAAAACGCAAGATCTCGACTGGAATTTTTTGAAACTGCGGGTTCTTCACCAGCGAGGCTCGAAGGCCGAAGCAACCATCGATGTCATTGTCGGGCCGTTTGAGCGGAACGCGAAAACGTGACCCGGCAACCCATTCCCTGAAGTTTCATTTCGGGCAGGCGTCGTAAGGTCACGGTGTGGGTCTTCGGGTCGAGCCCGAAGATGACAGGTAGATAGTTTGGCGAAGAACACTCAATCAGAATAAGAACTCACGCCTCACACACCCCCGCTCAACTCCAGTAGGACAGTGGCCTGTCGCCATGAACGCCGATAAACGTGCCGGTCGACACTCGGTGGCTGTCTGCTGAGGGCGTGACGGCATGCAGCATGCGGGTGCTCATGATGATAAGGTCGCCTTCTTCCGGGTGGATGACCAGCTTCGGCGGTCCCACATCCTCGGGCTCCAGACCTTCGACTTCACGAATGGTGATCTTTTCGTCCGGTGTGGCCTCGCGTAGCCACATTTGAAGATCGCCGCCACTGGAAGGGGTCTGAAGATAGATGTTGGCGCCGAGCTGCTCGCCCATATGTTCAAGTTCACTGGCGCTGCTTTCCTCGTCCAGCCGGTCATAGTGCGGGAAAAACTCTGCCGTCTTAGGCCAGAACACCCGTAGCGCGCCCGAAAAACACTTTCGCCCGTCAAGGTGCTGCAAATTGGCGCCAGATGGCCAAAATTCCTGCAACAACAGCTTCAGATGGTCGACCGGACTGATGTGCGGATAAAAGATCGACCTTGTGTCGTGGATCGAAGCGATTGCGTTTTCATGATAGGCCTTTTTCACCTCCGGATGGCCGTCTGTATCGGCGTGCGGAATGTGAAGGCGCGCGACGGTTTTTACCTTTTCCTTGGCGTAGAACTCCAGCTTGTCATGGGCGATTGCCTTTTCAGAAATCGCCTGACATTGCTCCGCTGGATAAAACCCTTTCACATGAATGGCCGCGATCTGGCGATTAGCCAGTTGCACGAGCGAGTCTGTACTCAAATCATTCCGAATGGTTGGTGTCGCACTCATAATCTGCCCCTTGAGATGCGGTTAAAACACTGCCGTATTGATCGGTTTACGGGCTCTATATGTGCGCTGCAACCGGATTGCCGAAACGTCCTAAACGATGAAGTCCTCCAGACAGGATATTTTCCTTTTTAACCAAGCAACTTAGACGGGTCTTTGACCACACCCGGCCTTTGGTTACATAGTGCGGCGGATTTTCTGAAAAGGTGGTTGCTGTGGCAGGGCCTTTATCGACAAGGACATTTGGAGAGTATCAATGAGCAATCACGAACCCGGATTCGACACGCTTGCCGTTCACGCGGGCGCGCAACCCGATCCGGCAACCGGTGCACGCGCAACACCAATTTACCAGACCACGGCCTTTGTGTTCGACGATGTGGACCATGCAGCATCGCTGTTTGGGCTGCAGGCCTTCGGCAACATTTACACCCGTATCACCAACCCGACGCAAGCGGTGCTGGAAGAACGCGTTGCAGCGCTGGAAGGCGGCACGGCTGCGCTTGCGACCGCATCAGGCCATGGCGCGCAGTTGCTGATCATGCACACGATCATGTCGCCGGGTGACGAGTTCATTGCTTCTCCAAAACTCTATGGTGGTTCGATCAACCAGTTTGGCCAGTCGTTCCAGTCGTTCGGCTGGAACGTGAAATGGGCCGGTGGCCAAACCCCGGCAGATTTTGAAGCCCAGATCACCGACAAGACCAAGGCAATCTTTATTGAAAGCCTCGCTAACCCGGGCGGCGTGGTGATGGACATCAATGGCATCGCGGAAATGGCGCGCGCCAACAATCTGCCGCTGATCGTCGACAACACATTGGCGACTCCGTACCTCTGCAAGCCCATCGAGCATGGCGCAGACATCGTCGTTCACTCGCTTACCAAATTTATGGGTGGGCACGGCAATTCCATGGGTGGCGCGATTGTCGATGGCGGCACGTTCGACTGGATGAAAACCGACCGCTACCCGCTGCTTTCTGAACCGCGCCCCGAATACAACGGCATGGTGCTAGGCGAGACTTTCGGTAACTTTGCTTTTGCGATTGCTTGCCGCGTGCTTGGCATGCGTGACCTTGGTCCGGCCATTTCGCCATTCAACGCGTTTCAGATCATCACTGGCATTGAAACGCTGGGTCTGCGCATGCAGCGCCACTGCGACAATGCGTTGAGGGTGGCTGAGTTCTTGCAAGGTCACGACAAGGTCGAATGGGTGTCGTATGCGGGTCTCTCCTCCGATCCGCACCACGAACTGCAGCAGCGCTACATGCCGAAAGGGGCAGGGGCTCTGTTCTCGTTCGGCGTCAAAGGCGGCTATCAGGCGGGTGTTGATCTGGTGTCGAATGTTCAGCTCTTTTCGCATCTTGCCAATCTTGGTGATACGCGCTCGCTGATCATTCATCCGGCATCGACCACGCACCGTCAGCTTGATGATGATCAAAAGATCGCAGCGGGCGCGGGTCCTGATGTGGTTCGTCTTTCCATCGGCATTGAAGACGCGAACGACATCATTGCTGATCTTGATCAGGCGCTCTCGGCTGTAAGCTGAAATCCCCGCGTGACGCCAGCCGTATAATCGCGGGCTTGATATAAGCTTTCCGTTAATTTACAAAAAAGTAAATTAACGGAGAGCGACCAATGACACTTCAAATCACAGCACTTTACGCCATTTTACTAGCACTGCTTGCCATGTGGCTGGGCGCGCGGGTGAGTATACTTCGGGCCAAGAATGGCATTTCCATTCTGGATGGTGGTGACAAACAGCTTGCCGAGCGTATGCGTCAGCACGGCAATTTCATCGAAAATGTGCCGCTGGCTCTGATCCTGATGGGGCTTGCAGAAATGAACGGGGCAGGGTCTACACTGTTGCACGTGATTGGCGTTTTGCTGCTTGCAAGCCGAGTGCTCCATCCATTCGGGATCAATTTTGACAAGCCGAACGAGGTGCTGCGCGGTGTGGGAAGCACCGGAACATCCCTCTCAATGCTCATCGCGATGGGTTATCTCGGCTGGTCAATGTTCGGCTGAACGACCACCAGCTCCAGGCCGGTAGCTCGTTAACCAAAAGTGTCGCAGCGTTCACAGTTTCGTTTTTTTATCGTTTTCCCAACACATTCTGGGTTAAAAGCAGATGCATGAACACGAAACGCAATCAGCTGCGCGCGGAGCAAAGACGCACCGTCTTTGATACCGGGCTTTTGGCCGTGGGCGCCATGTCGCTCGCGTTGCTGACCGGTTGCGTTTCAAATTCGGCTGAAAACCTCTCGGCCGGGGTTAATCCGAACGCCAATGCGGGCGCTCCAACATCCTTGGTCCGCAATGGTGCCAATCCGGCGAAGGACGGCGATCCAGTTGCGACAACGGCTTTTGCCACTCCGCCGGATCAGAGTGATGGGAAGATCACTGACGCCGTCAGGGTGGTCCCGGATCCTGAAGCCGCCAACGCGCGGACAACGGAGCGTCCCAAGGCAGCGACGGGCCCATCGCGCACCGGACAGTTCCCGACATTTGGCAAGCGCCCGCGCGCGCAAACCTCACAGCTCACGCCTGAACAGGTGAAGAAGCTGCGGGAAGAATTGCGTGCTGCGGGAGCGCAAGCCGATGCATCCGCAACCACCGCTTCTGACGATCACGCATCTGAGCTTGCGCGGCTGAAAGCCGAGGCCGCTGAGCAGGGCAAGGAAAAACTGAAGAAGATCGAGCAGGAATAGCGCTTATTCTCGCTAGATCCCTCGTCTATCTTGAAAACTGAGACTGATTCCGGCATGAGCCGGTTGAGTTTTGTTGCGTGAACGGGTTTTGATTTTGCCTGTTTTGCAACAATTCGTCTTGAGAATGCGGCAATTGCAAGAATTGTTGCGCGAAACCGCCAAAGGTCGAGTGATATGCAAGAATTTCACAAGATTCGCCGTCTACCCCCTTACGTGTTTGAACAGGTCAATCGCCTGAAAGCAGACGCGCGAGCGGCGGGTGAGGACATTATCGACCTTGGCATGGGCAATCCGGACCTGCCCACCTCGCAGACAATTGTCGACAAGTTGGCCGAAGCCGCGCAGGATCCGCGCACCCATCGCTATTCCTCCTCGAAGGGCATTCCCGGTCTCCGCCTTGCTCAGGCGCGCTATTATGAGCGACGCTTTGGCGTAAAGCTTGATCCGGAACGCGAAATCGTTGCGACCCTTGGTTCCAAGGAAGGTTTTGCCAACATGGCACAGGCGATCACCGCGCCCGGCGATGTGGTGATGGTGCCGAACCCGACCTATCCGATCCACGGCTTCGGCTTCATCATGTCCGGCGGCGTTGTGCGATCCATCGATGCCAACCCGGACGGTGCATTCTTTGCCACGCTTGAGCGCGCCGTTTCGCATTCTATTCCCAAACCGACTGCGCTTATTCTCAACTACCCGTCCAACCCGACGGCACATCTTGCCTCGCTCGATTTTTACAAGGACGTGGTGGCATTTTCCCGCAAGCACGACATCATCCTGCTGTCCGACCTTGCCTATTCCGAGATTTACTTTGATGGCACGCCTCCGCCTTCACTGCTGGAAGTGGATGGAGCGAAGGACATCGCGGTCGAATTCACTTCCATGTCGAAGAGCTTTTCCATGCCCGGCTGGCGCATGGGCTTCGCGGTTGGAAATGAGCGGCTGATTGCGGCACTCACCCGCGTCAAATCCTACCTCGACTATGGCGCGTTCACTCCCATTCAGGTAGCTGCTGCTGCGGCACTCAATGGCGATGGTACCGAGATTGAGCAGATCAGAAACGTCTATCGCAAGCGTCGGGACACGCTGGTTGCGGCCTTTCATCAGGCGGGCTGGGATGTGCCTCCACCGGCGGCAACAATGTTTGCTTGGGCACCAATTCCGGAACGTTTCAAGCCAATGGGTTCGCTGGAATTTTCCAAGCTTCTGCTTGCCGAAACCCAGGTCGCGGTGGCGCCCGGCATCGGGTTTGGCGAGTATGGCGATGATCATGTCCGCATCGCTCTCGTGGAGAACGAACAGCGCATTCGCCAGGCTGCACGAAACCTGCGACGGTTCCTTGCAACCGACACGGATTCCATGCACAACGTCGTTCAATTGAGCAGCCACAGGCCAAGTTAGGCCACGCTGCTCTTCACCATTCGTTCGAACGATCAACACCTTCGGCTGCACCGGAGGCTGATCCATCTTGCAAAGCAGCACCATGACAAATTCATCGTCTTCGGCTCCCTTGAACATCGGGATTGCGGGCCTTGGAACCGTTGGTTCTTCGCTCATCCAGCTTTTGACGAGCAAAGCCGAAACCCTGAGCGAACGATGTGGCCGACCCCTGCAGGTGGTTGCTGTCAACGCCCGTCACAAATCCAAGGATCGCGGCGTCGACTTGTCTCCCTATCGATGGATTGATGATCCCGTCGCGCTGGCAAATGATGATGCGATTGATGTGTTTGTCGAGCTGATTGGTGGCGAAGACGGACCCGCGTATGATTCCGTGAAAGCTGCACTGCAGACGGGCAAGCACGTGGTGACGGCCAACAAGGCGCTGCTTGCAAAACACGGTGTTGAACTGGCGGCTCTGGCGGAAGGAGCAGGTCGGCTCCTCAATTTTGAAGCCGCAGTTGCCGGCGGCATTCCGGTCATCAAGGCCATGCGGGAATCCCTGACCGCCAATGATGTGGAGCGCGTCTACGGCATTCTCAACGGCACATGCAATTACATTCTCACCCGCATGGAAGATGAGGGGCTAACCTTCGAAGCCTGCCTCGCTGATGCTCAGACGCTGGGCTACGCTGAAGCGGATCCGACCTTCGATATTGAAGGCTTTGATACTGCCCACAAGCTCGCCATTCTTACCAGCCTTGCGTTTGGCACAAAGATCGCGGGCGATGAGATTTACGTCGAGGGCATCACCAAGGTCACCATTGAGGACATTCAGGCCGCTTCGGAGCTTGGATACACGATCAAGCTGCTTGGCGTGGCGCAACGGTCTGACACCGGCGTTGAAGCCCGCGTTCACCCGGCCATGGTGCCGACGTCATCGCCCATCGGGCAGATTTCAGGTGTTACAAACGCGGTTGCAATTGAAGCGGACGTGGTTGGTAGTTTGATGATGTCAGGCCCCGGAGCCGGGGGTGATGCCACAGCTTCCGCTGTTGCAGGTGACATTGCAGATATCGCGAAGAGCCGTCCGGGCAATCAACATGGACCAGCCCTTGGCCAACCCGCTGCGGCACTTGCTGACTACCAGCGAGCCCGCATGCGTGCCCATGAGGGTGGATATTTCATTCGGCTGTCTGTCCTTGATCGCCCCGGCGCCATGGCGGCAATCGCCACTGCAATGGCAAAGGAGTCGATTTCGCTGGAATCGATCGTTCAGCGGCGGACATCGCCGCGTGATCCAAATGCGGACCATTCGAACGAGGTTCAGCCGCTCATTCTCATCACCCATGAGACGACCGAAGAGGCGATTCGCCGGGCGCTTGATGCCATTCGGGACAATGGGGAGCTTGCCGCCGAACCGCAGATGATCCGGATTGAAAAACTCGGGGCATAAACACCCCGCCCGGACCAACTCAATCGATTTTTGCTGGCCTCATCGCGGGCTGCCAATTGCCTTTTTTCATGGCTTCTGAAACAGAAGGCAAAACAGCCAACACAAGAGCATTTCTCATGACCGAATCCGCTGATCAATCTGTTCTCGACCGAATTCTGACGCTGGAACTTGTCCGCGTATCGGAGGCTGCCGCCGTGGCCGCGGCAAAGCTGCGCGGCAAGGGCGACGAGAAGGAAGCCGATCAGGTTGCCGTTGATGCCATGCGCACCGAGCTCAACCAGCTTGATATTAAGGGTCGCGTGGTGATCGGCGAGGGCGAGCGTGACGAAGCGCCAATGCTCTATATCGGGGAAGAAGTCGGATTGGGTACCGGTCCGAAGATTGATGTGGCCCTCGACCCGCTTGAGGGCACCACAATCTGCGCAAAAAACCTGCCGAACTCTCTTGCGGTGATCGCATTCGCAGAGCGCGGCAACCTGCTTCATGCGCCGGATGTTTATATGGACAAGATCGCAATCGGGCCCGGCTATCCCGACGGTCTGATCGACATCACCGCGTCTCCTGCAGATAACATCAAGGCCGTGGCACAGGCCAAGGGCGTGAAGGTGAGTGAGCTGTCGACCTGCGTGCTCGACCGCCCGCGCCACCGTGATTTGATTGAGGAAATCCGCTCCACCGGTGCTGCCATCCGCTTGATTGGCGATGGTGATGTGGCAGGCGTGATCCACACCACGGAGCCGCATGAGACTGGTATTGATCTTTACATTGGCGCTGGCGGTGCACCCGAGGGCGTGCTTGCTGCCGCAGCGCTGCGCTGCATGGGTGGCCAGATGCAGGGCCGGCTGATCCTTGACACGGCTGAAAAACGTGAGCGAGCGGCACGAATGGGTGTCGATGATCCAACCCGTGTTTATACCGCTGAACAAATGGCTCAGGGTGATGTGCTGTTCTCAGCCACCGGTGTGACGGATGGCAACATGCTCTCCGGCGTGCGGTTTACTTCCGACAGCATTTATACGCACACGATTGCGATGCGTTCGTCTTCGGGCACCGTGCGGCACGTAAAAGCGCGCCATCAGAACGCGGACAAGTTCAGCTCGGTGCGCCCTGAATAGGTTACTTTCCAGCTGTCTGCTTCTCGCTCAGAGCAGAAGCCATCAGCTCTTCAACAAACAGGCTGATAAGCTGAGGCCGACCGCTAACGTCGGCCTTCCTGTAGATGGCGTTGAGTTGCGCCTTGATCGTTCCCTGCTTGGTGTTTCGCACAATGGAAATCTCGGCGATGTCGAGCCCCTTGATGGCAAGGAGCGCCACATCGCGCTCAGATTCTGTCAGTGCCCAGTTTGTGAAATGCTGTTCCAGCAGTTCGGAAAATGCGCCGGACGCCGCCTTGAGCTGGTTTTCGATGCGCTGGTTGCGCACCAGAAGCTGGTAGATTTCAAAGCTTGAAAACACCAAACTGAACACCAGCGCCACCACGACAAAATGTTCGATCCGCTCGTCCTGATTGGGTCCGTGTGGTTCTTCCAGACCGAACAGGTCGGCTATGGAATCGCCAACAAAAAACAGGACACAGACAAGCTGCAGGGCGAAAACGCCGAGCAGGCTCCAATGGCGGGCTGTGAGGTGTTTTAACGTCATATTGTGAGTGTTTTCACGCTCCTGAGGGCTTTTCAAGCCAATTCACTTCCGCACCGTCCAAACATCGCTGACGAAAAACATCACCGACCCGGCCCCTTGCCGTTCAAACGGTGCGGAAGGTCCGCTGCCGGTGTCAGGCGTAGGGGCGATTGAATGACCCGACACCGGCATCGAAGGGATTGCTTACAAACTCAGAATCCGCGATCAGTCGTCCTGATCGTCGTCATCCTCATCATCGTCGAGCTCGATCTTGGTGATCTTGCCTGTTGCCGGGTCGATTTCGAGTTCGTGGGTTGCGCCATCCATGGCAATTTCCACCTCAATGACACCGTCCTCGGTTTCGATCTCCTCAACCTTGGCACCCTGGCTTTCCAGAGCGGCGCGAACCTCTTCCTCAGTGGTTCCAAGCACGTCGCCAGCAGTCACGCCGGCATGGGCAGTAAATGATCCGACTGCAAGCGCACCGGCCAGGGCGAGCGGCAGGGTGAATGGGGATATCGTCTTGAGAGTTTTCATTTCATGACCTTTCAGCAGGTTTGATTGAAACCGGATGATTGCAAAACTGAAGAATGGTCGCCCTCGGCATAGTTTGAGATGCCGGACCAGTTTCACATCTACCGATTGCCCGCAATCAGTGCGAGCCCACTGAAATTGTTGAAAAAATACTGTTTCGACAATTCACCTGAGGCTTATGTCGGGAGCAATAAACTAAAGGTCTACGCGCTATTCGAGGCCATAAACCTGCGTCCGAACAATCCCCAGAGCCATCCGGCGAAACGCCTCAAGCCGATGCCGGACCGGATCTCGAATTCTTCATAGTGAAAGCGGGACGGCTTCATGCCCTGGGCCGCCAGTCCTGCCGCGAGCGAATTTCGCATCGCCTCCGGGCCGCAATAATAGGCGTGCACGTCCGACAACGCTGCTCCGGCTTGATCCGCCAGTTTCTTCGCCGTCAGTCGTCCGTCGGCGGATGACACATTCAGGTGAACGGTGAAGTTGGCCACCATTCTGGCCGTTTCCATCAGCTCCTCCAGATGGATGGCGTCTTCCTTGTTCCGTACGCTGTAGAACAGGTCGATCTTTCCCTTCGGATTGATTTTACCTGAGCGAAGGGCCGCGGCACTTGCTGCAAACGGCGTAATACCAATGCCTCCGGCTATCCAGATTTCATCACCGCCCGAGCGGCCACAGGCGAAATGCCCATAAGGAGCTGAAACCAGAATTTGCGTTCCCTCTGTCAAACCATTCGAGAATGATCGCGTGTGATCACCCAACGCCTTGATCGAAAACCGAATGCTGTTGTCCGCACCATTAGCGGAGGAAATGGTGAACGGGTGGATTTCACCCATCGATGGTTCGTTGATGGAAGCAAAGGCAAACTGGCCTGCGCGATGATGAAGTCCACGTCCTTCCGGGGCAGCGGTGACAGCAACCGTATCGCCCACCCGTTCAATGTCGGTGACATTGTAGCGATAGCGCCCTTGTAGCAGTCGAAACGGGATCAGTGTGTAAAGGTAGCAGATCAGACCAAGCACACAGAACCCGCCGACATAAAGCCCCAGCGGATCGAGATTTTCGAAGGGCTTGAGGATGAAAAGATAGTGAAAGGCGGAAAGGGCGAAGAACAGGCCCATGAATTTGTGAGTCCAGCGCCACAGGGAGTAGGGGACGAATGTCGCGATGGAGATCACGACGAGGATCAGTAGTCCGTAGAGGCTGATTTCGCCCAGCGTCTCAGCCAGATCATTCAACAGGGTCTCAGGCCCAAGGCCATTAAGATCGGCATCAATCGTGTCGTGCAACAAGATGGTCGCGATGGCCCAGATGCCAAGCCATTTGTGCAGCACATAGATGCGATCCAGCCCCCCAAAGATCGATTCCAGCCCGGCAACGCGTGTGGCCATGAGCTGGGATATCGCCATTGCGATGAGCGCCGTGGAGCCCAAATATTGGGAAAACATGGCGCCAGGATCATGCTTTGCCGCAAGTGGTGCAAACCACCAAAGCGGTCCGGCAATGGCAGCGACTATAACGATCAATCCAAACGGCTTCATAACAAACCCCCACGGTGTAGCGTCGGGCGGGCGATACCGTCAATGAGCGTGCCGTTGAATGCCCATCGGGCATTCGGATGGGCGATTAAACCAGAGTTATAGGCATTTGGGACCACACGAACGGGTCGGTTGATCAGCTTGTCGGCCGATTGACCGGATTTGCCTATGCCGCTCGTCGGCGGGGTTTTCCTTTTGGGCCGGCCGCTTGAGACGATGGTTTGCGGCTCTTGCGGGATTTCGGTCGGGTGTTGTTGCCGGATTTGGGGGCACCCTCCCGGGATTTCTTGGCGGCCTCGATCTTCCGCGAACTGTGCTTCGAAGTGGCACGTTTGTCACCGCGCTTCTCGCCACGCCTTTCTGGCCGACGCGGCTTTTTCCTCTGCTCTGCGACATCTGTCGCCTTGGCCTCAATGGAAGGCGCGACCTCGATCTCATCGTCCGATTGACGCTGTTTGCGATTGCGCTGCTTGCGGGTAGGGCCACGCGTTGGGTTGAACCCCTTGCGGTGCGGCTTCTTCTTCTTCTTGCCAGCCGGTTTGCCGGGTTCTGCGGTGTCGGCTTCGCTTGAAGCATCTGCGTTCACCTCACCAATCACCGGAATGGAACGACCGAGCAGTTTTTCAATCTGCTTCAGGAGCCGTTTTTCGTCAGGTGCGCAAAAGGCAATCGCTTCACCTTCGGCTCCGGCGCGGGCGGTGCGTCCAATGCGGTGCACATAGTTTTCCGGCACTTCAGGCAATTGGTAATTGTACACATGGCTCACGCCTGGAATATCGATCCCGCGTGCTGCCACATCTGTCGCCACCAGAATGTTGACCTCACCCGAACGGAACGCTTTCAGCGCCCGTTCGCGCTGACCCTGTGTCTTGTTGCCATGGACGGAGTCAGCCGCAAAGCCGCACTCAACCAGATGCTTTTTGAGTTTCTCCGCGCCGTGCTTCGTGCGGGCAAACACCAGTGAAAGCTGATCGGCATGAGCTCCGAGATGCTCTTTCAGCAAGTCCGGCTTGGCGCGCGCAGCCACAAACTGAACCTGCTGACGGATTTTTGCAGCAGGCGTGCCTGGCGGGCTGACAGCGACGCGTTCGGGTTCGACGAGAAACGATTGTGCCAGCGTTTCCACCTGCTTTGGCATGGTGGCAGAAAACAAAAGGGTCTGGCGAGGTTCACCCACCAGCTTCGAGATTTTGCGAAGCGCGTGAATGAAGCCGAGATCGAGCATCTGATCGGCTTCATCCAGCACGAGATGCTGGACGCTCTTAAGATTGATCGCATTGCGCTCGCAAAGGTCAAGCAGGCGACCGGGCGTTGCTACCAGCACGCCCGTGCCGCGCTGAAGATGCTTTATCTGCGCGTTGATTGAGGCGCCCCCGATAACCGTCGACACCCAGATCGGTGTTTTCTTGACGTATTGCCGCAAATTGTCGGCGATCTGGTTCACCAGTTCACGGGTTGGGGCAAGAATGAGCGTGTGCGCGCATTTCGGTCCGGGGCGTTGATAGTCGATCATCATCTGATGGATGATCGGCAGACCGAACGCTGCAGTTTTACCCGTGCCGGTCTGCGCCATACCAAGCACGTCCATGCCTTCCAGGATGAAGGGGATTGCCTGCCGTTGGATCGGCGTCGGCTCGTCGAACCCCAACTGCTCCACAATATCCGTCAGATGTTTGTTCAGGCCGAGAGCGGCAAATTTGTTCACGAGAATGGCTTTCATTGGCAGCATCGCGCCGGAGCCGTTTTGCTCCGGGTCAAAGCGGGCGATGCGAGCGTGTTCGATTGCGTTCTGGAATGATCACGCCATCTTGCGGGTTGATCCAACCCCTTGACGTGTAAGTTTGAATGCAATTTGCGGTCTGCAGATGCGGGTGTATCTGCCTCTGGCCTCGCCGTGTCAAGCGAAAGCGTTGAATGCCGCGCATTGGGTTCTCCATGCTTGTTTGATTATCAGCGACGGGATAGGTCACACACATGGAGTTGAGTTCTGAGCATCGTCCCTTTTTTGGTGTTGAACAGTCGCTGCGCGGCCAGCGGTGGGTGGAGCGACTTGCGCCGCGCCAACGCATGGCGGCTGAAGCAATTGCGCAAAAGGCCGATGTTCCCGAACTGATTGCCCGTGTGCTCGCCGCGCGGGGTGTGGAGGAGGATGAGGCCGAGGCGTTTCTGCAGCCAAAGCTGCGCGATCTGATGCCAGATCCGTCCACGCTCACCGATATGGATCGCGCATCTGACCGGCTTGCCAGGGCGATCAAAGACAGACGGCGCATCGCAATCTTTGGCGACTATGATGTCGACGGCGCCACATCAAGCGCGTTGATGAAACGCTTCCTCGATCATTGCGGTATTGAGAGCGAGATCTACATCCCCGATCGGATATTTGAAGGGTATGGCCCCAATCCCGCAGCGATTTCGGAATTGGCGGAACGCGGCGCGGGTCTCATCGTCTGCGTCGATTGCGGTTCCACCAGTTATGAATCGATTGCACAAGCACAGACGCTGGGTGTGGATGTGATCGTGTTCGATCACCATCAGGTTGGCGATGATCTTCCCCAAACTGCGGGTCTGGTGAACCCAAACCGCCAGGATGACCTTTCCGGGCAAGGGCATCTTTGCGCTGCGGGTGTCGTGTTTCTGGCGCTTGTTGCCACCAATCGGTCGCTGCGGCAGAGCGGATTCTTTGATGGTAAGAAAAAGCCGCCCAACCTGATGGGCTGGCTCGATCTTGTGGCGCTTGGAACCGTTTGTGATGTGGTGCCGCTGAAGGGCCTCAACCGTGCTTTCATCGCGCGCGGGCTCGACGTGTTTCACGCGCGTTCGAACCCCGGCCTGTCAGCGCTTGCCCGCATTTCCCGTCTCGATGGTCCCCCAAGCACATACCATCTCGGATTCGTTCTGGGTCCGCGCATCAATGCTGGTGGGCGCATTGGTGATGCTGCCCTTGGCGCGCGCCTGCTTTCGAGCGAGGACCCGGCGGAAGCCGAGACAATTGCCGCTCGTCTGGATCACCTCAACACCGAACGGCAGGCCATGGAAGCGGCCATGCGGGAAGAGGCGATCAGCGAAGCTGAAAGCGAAATCGGCAAAGGGGAGGGGCCAGCAGTGCTTGTCACCGAAAGTGAGCACTGGCACGCCGGTGTGGTCGGGCTTTTGGCTTCGCGCCTGAAGGATCGTTTTCGACGCCCAGCATTCGCAATCTCGTTCGATGGGCGCGGCGTGGGAACTGGCTCCGGTCGTTCCGTGGCAGGTGTTGATCTCGGTGCTGCGGTTCGCGAAGCCGTGGACGAAGGCCTGCTGGAAAAAGGTGGGGGCCACGTCATGGCGGTCGGGATCACAATCAAGCGAGAGAAACTGGGAGCGTTTCGTGCATTTTTGGAAACGATGCTTGGCGAGGATGTGCGCGAGCAGCAACGCGATCAGGTTCAAAAAATAGATGGCGCGCTCACCGCCCGCGGGGCCAACCATAGTCTCTACGAGCTTGTGGAGCAGGCCGGGCCCTATGGGGCTGGGCATGCGCAACCGATCTTCGCACTGCCCAACCACACGATTGAATATTCGACCGTGGTTGGAAAGCAGCATGTGAAGGCGACCATTTCCGCCGGCGATGGTGCCCGTCTCGATGCCATCGCCTTTCGCGCCGTGGGAACGCCTCTTGGTGAAGCTCTGCTTTCAGGGCAGGGAAATGTATTTCATTTTGCTGGAAGCTTGTCGGCCAATTTCTGGCAAGGGCGCACACGCATGCAATTGCGCATTGTTGACATGGCACAGGTGCCGGATCGCATCTGACGGTGCGATAAAAAACAATCCAATGATGGAAAGAAAATTGGCACTCCCTAGGGGAATCGAACCCCTCTTTCCAGGTTGAAAACCTGGCGTCCTAACCGATAGACGAAGGGAGCGCAGCGAGCGGTTTATAGGCACGATCCGATTGATCTGCAAGCCCGAAAAAAACGAAAATAGGAATTGTTTTGAATTATTTTTCGAGCCTGAATTCGGGCTCGTAAACAGGTAAACGCGGGTCGCTTATCCGCGCCGCCTTTTGCGCTTGCGGCGGCAGCGCCAGTTCCATTCGCGCTTCGGTCCAATGTCGATATGCACGGATTTTGTATGGCAATAGGTGCCCACGCCACCGCGTCCCGGCAATGACCGCAAATATTTGGCAAGGTGCCATTTTGAGACGCCCGTCACCTGAATATCAGCCGCCATGCAGTACATGTGTGTGGACCGTCTGGCACCCCGGATACGGCGGTTTTTCGATGGGCTGCGATAGCCGGACGTCACGATCGGTGCGCGCTTGTAGCGGCGTTCCACCTGTTTGAGGATCCGCACCAGGCCTGGCTTGAAACAGCCCACCTGAACATCAGGTCGCTGCACACGCAATCCGTATGGGCCAACGCGCGCCGCGCCACCCACAGAGGCAAGCCGAACCGCGTCGCGCATCACGTCGCCATCTTCAATCTCGCCAAACCCGTAAACATCCTTGCGCACACCGGGAAGCACAACACCTTCACCGCGTTCAGCTCGCTCAAGCGCGATAATCCGACGCGGACGTCGGCGTTTCTTTGTACGGGAATTGCGCGCAGAGGTCGCATTGGACTGTGCAGCAAACAATCCGGCCAAAAAGCCCCTGCGCTTTGGCTTTTTCTCGGTTTCAGCAGGTTTTTCGGCGGTCGCTTCAGGCTGGGTCGTGCTGGTCCCGGTTCCGCTTTTTGCCGTAGATTTCTCAGTCGGCTTTGGTGTTGTCGGCTTGGCCGCTTCGTCCGATGCTGGTTTTGCTGAAACTGCATTTTTTGGCGGAGTGGTGGTGGCAGCGGACCGCGTGCGTGCGGGCTGAGAAGGTCGCTGATTTTGCTTGCCAAACATGCGTTCAAAGAAACTGGGTTTGACTTCCGGCTTGGGCTGGACGGCGGCGACAGTGACCGGCTGTTCGTCCGAGTTGGTCTTTTTGGGCAGAACGGGTTTGCTCGCATCACCATCCGCCAGAGTATTCACGGCTTTGGTTGCAGCATTCGAATTGTCGGTCGAGGCGAGGGCGAGGCTCGTCGCGTCGTCGCCACTGGTGTTCGGGCGAGGCTTTGGCACGCCGGCTACACCCGGTGTGGCCGAACCTGTTGCGTTCGGATTGTTGCTCGTTTGGTTGTTTGAAGTGGTTTGATTGGGTTGCGCGGAATTGAGCGCACCAACAATGCCTGGATTTGAACCACCCGACACGCACGCTGAAAGTCCGACTGCGATCAGTGGCAGAGCAATCCAGTTATTGAATGTGCGGTCAGGAAGAGCGGCGCGGCTCTTTTCCTCTTCAGCGTCCGCAATAGTCACGCGATTCAAACCCTAAACCACCCCAAATTCGCATCCGGCTTTGCACTGTGCTGTTGCATTGTCGATTATCCAGTCTGCCTCGACAATATGGTGCTACCGTCGCGATACATATTCCTTTGGATTCGTCCTGCGAATCAGCAATACGTCTAGGTTTTGCCATGCAAAACACGGGATCGCCAACCCGGCACGATCAGAATTCATCATTGCCCCAAAAGGTCTGCGCGCACGAAATCGAACACGGCTCAGACCTATGTTGGCAACTATGAACAAATTACGACCGAATAAAGGCGGTTGCCCCATTTCACCAAATTGTCGCAACGCGCCAAAGTCCAGCGTCGGATTCTGCTGCTGAGATCTGACTTACCACTCGCCGGTATTGCCCATGGAAGCCCATGGTTCGGCGGGCTCCAACGACCCGTCCTTTTGCAGCAGTTCA
The DNA here is from genome assembly GCA_039029195.1 of Pseudomonadota bacterium. GTDB lineage: Bacteria > Pseudomonadota > Alphaproteobacteria > Rhizobiales > Rhizobiaceae > JBCCGR01. The sequence goes on along the minus strand of JBCCGR010000023.1, from coordinate 8,414 downwards.
AAGGAAATATTGTCCGGTGAACGAACGAACGCCATGTGGCCGTCGCGTGGCGGACGGTTGATGGTCACACCTGCATCCATCAGCTTCTGGCAGGTGGCGTAAATGTCGTCCACTTCATAGGCCAGATGGCCAAAATTGCGACCACCGGTATATTCCTCCGGATCCCAGTTGTAGGTGAGTTCCAGCAGCGGGGCCTTGTTGGCTTCACCGGCTTCCTTGTCTTCAGGGCCTGCCAGAAACACCAATGTGAATCGACCGCCTTCGCTTTCGTGGCGACGCAGCTCGATCATGCCCATCTTGTTGCAATAAAAATCCAGCGACTCTTCCAGATCGGTGACGCGGACCATGGTATGAAGATATCTCACGGCTGATTGTCCTTTTGATGCGGCCTGTGCATGACCGGAGAGGCGGCTCTCGACGCGGCTTCTCCGGACAAGGGAAAGGGAATGAAATTGGAGAAGCGAAATCTGGCACATCACATCGCCGATGCCAACAAAATCATCTTCTTCACCGGTGCCGGTGTGTCTACTGAATCCGGCATTGCCGATTTTCGCAGTCCTGGAGGCATCTGGTCGAAAATAACGCCCATCGAGTTTTCAGACTTTATGGCTGACGAGGAGGTCCGTCTCGAGGATTGGCGGCGGCGGTTTCATTTTCAAAAGGAATTTGATGCGGCGCAGCCTAATGACGGTCATCTGGCAATCGCGGAACTCGCAGAGCGCGGAAAGGTGAGGGCGCTTATCACCCAGAACATAGACGGTTTGCACCATCGATCGGGGGTCTCCGACGATCTCATCATCGAACTGCACGGCAACGGCACGACAGCCAAGTGTCTGGACTGCGAGACCGGATTTGCGCTCGATGATATGAAGGACCTGATTGCCAGAACCGGCACTGCGCCGCGTTGTGATGCCTGCGGTGGATTGATCAAATCTGCCGTCATCTCGTTCGGACAACCCATGCCCAAGGACAAGATGATAGACGCACACGCAGCCTGTTTGGACTGCGATCTGTTTGTGGTTCTGGGATCATCGCTGGTGGTTCAGCCAGCCGCCAGCCTGCCGATTATTGCCAAGCAGAACGGCACGCCGCTCATCATTGTGAACCGCGATCCCACACCACTTGATGATTATGCCGATCTGGTGCTGCGCGGATCAATTGGCAACGAGATGGCTCAGGCAATTGTCGACCTGGAGCCGTCCTGAAGTTCCGACCTCGACGACGCACGGCCGGCGGCAGGCGGCAGGCGCACATAAAAGCTTGATTGGCGGGCAAGCCCTGCAAACTTCGGTTGCGGGGATCTTTAGTTTTCTACCGCGTCTGTTTTGGCGAAGAGTTTTCCCCAATCCTGTCGATCGGCATAAAGATATCTCCTTCAATTCGGCTTTTTGACCGAAAAGGGCTTGCCGAGCGCTTTGGCTGCAAGGCATTCTGATGCTTACGAATCAAGTTGGGGAAATCGAACACGCAGGGGGTCGGACAATGAGCAGTAAGCTCGATCCGAATCGCGAGTCTGGGACGGAGATTGATGGCGAGTCCGCCGTCGATGTGTTTGAGGTCGCCGGTGCGATCAAATGGTTCGATGTTTCAAAGGGATTTGGGTTCATTGTTCCGGACGAAGATATGCCGGACGTGCTTTTGCACGTGACCTGTCTGCGTCAGGACGGATATCAGACCGCATACGAGGGGGCTCGTGTGGTGTGTGAGGTGGTGGAACGTCCTCGTGGTCTGCAGGCTTTCCGCATTCTTTCGATGGATGATTCCACCGCCATCCATCCTTCCCAGCTTGGCCCGGCTCGGACACATTCGACTGTGGAAGCATCCAGCGATCTGGTGCGGGCCGAGGTGAAATGGTTCAACCGCACCAAAGGCTACGGTTTTTTAACCAGTGTTGGCGCGGACGAGGATATTTTCGTGCATATGGAGACCTTGCGGCGCTATGGGCTCACCGAGTTGCGCCCTGGCCAGTTTGTCATGATCCGCTATGGTGATGGCGACAAGGGACTGATGGTGGCTGAAATCCATCCCGACGGCGGCGGCGGGATGCCGGTTTCGCACTAGGCGATTGTAGACGGGAACTTTTTGACATCAATCAAACGACAGACCGCTTCGCTCGCATTTTCGTGTGCGCGATGAGATGTTTTTTGCGCTATTGTCGGCGCAAAATTCTCTTTGTTCAGGCCACATCATGCATCGTTCGCCAATTCTGACACCGCGTCGGCTTCCCCGATTTGTACTGCAAAACGTTCTGAAAGTGGTTCTGATTGCTTTTGGACTGTTTTGGATGACGGCGACTCAATCAGGTGCGAGTGCTGGTGAAGCAACACGCATTTCGGCGACAACGGACAGTGGCGAGCATCATTGGGCAATCGAATTGGCTGCGGACGACAAGACCCGTCAAGTTGGGCTGATGAACCGCAAATCCATGCCGGAAATGACCGGCATGTTGTTTGATTTCCACCGCGACATGATGGTGATGATGTGGATGAAGAACACCTTCATTCCACTGGACATGATCTTCATCGATCGGAACGGCACCATTATCCGCATTGCAAACAACACGGTTCCCCACTCGACCGACATCATCTCGTCGGGCCAGCCGGTGCGTTATGTGCTGGAAATCAACGCAGGCGAAGCGGCAAAGACCGGGCTGAAGCCGGGGCTGTCAATGCACCATCCATTGTTCGGAGGGGAGTGATATCGGAACTTGGGTTGTCCCGGATCAATCTTGAATGGTCGGGGCAGCAAGATTCGAACTTGCGACCCCCTGGTCCCAAACCAGGTGCGCTACCAGACTGCGCCATGCCCCGACGGCTTCAAGCGGCTGTTCCACTATGGTCTTTACGGTCGATAAGCAAGAGGCAATTTCAAGAAATTACCGACAATCGCCCAGACCGGTCAGATTTCCTCGACATTGCGCCACCAGCACACCAGCGTTGTGAGGCGTTTGGGCGTGAAACCCTCAAACAAAGTGGTAGTGCAAGCCCACCAAAAAAACGTGGACTGACGGGCGATTTCTTATAAACAGGATGTAACTGTTTTTGGGAATGCACAATGAGCGCAAAAATCTATCAGCCGGCGAAAACCGCCATGCAATCCGGTAAGGCCAAGACCGGAAAATGGCTGCTTGAATTTGATCCGGCCGAGCCTCGCCGCGTGGAACCTTTGATGGGTTATACTTCGAGCGCAGATATGAATGCGCAGGTGAAGCTAAAATTTGAGACGCGTGAGGAAGCGGTGGACTACGCCACCCGCAATGACATTGCCTACCGGGTGATCGAGCCGAAAATGACGCGTCGTCGGGCGATGTCCTACTCGGAAAATTTCGCCTACAATCGCGTCATGCCGTGGACCCATTAGAGCGATGAAGCTGAAACTGGCCCCTTAGCTCAGTTGGATAGAGCGCCAGCCTTCTAAGCTGGATGTCGCAGGTTCGAATCCTGCAGGGGTCGCCATCGGCTTATTGAATAACTTCAACAGGTTATCAGGAAAATGAGAATCTTGATCTCAGGGAACGTCGAGCGTGACGACTAGCGCGCACCACAATAACTCGCTACCCGTAGCTAAGCAGAACGGCTGGGGTGCAAGGCGCTCTGACGCGATGCGTAACGCAAGAAGCGCAGTGACGCTTCGGATGAAACGGCTGCGCGGCAGCCGGATGGCCATTCCCTCCATCTGGACAATACCATTCACCGGCGCACTTGCGGCGATCCTCATTTCAATTGGCGTGTTGTTTGTTGTCTTCGACGCGTCACTGGTTCATCTGGTGCGCCAGCAACCGGCAAACGTAAGCGCCTTCTTCGGGACGATCACTGATTTCGGCAAAACCGGTTGGATCCTCTCGCTCGCGTTCCTCGCGCTGGCGATTCTCTTCCTGGCTGACTGGCGGCGGCTCTCCACTCGTGCGCAATTGTGGTTCAGCGCACTTTGCTTTGATCTGATGTTTCTGATCTGGTCGATCGCCGGAAGCGGTGTCTCTGCCAGCCTGATTAAAAATACGATTGGCCGCGCCAGACCAAAGTGGCTCGATGAACTTGGCCCGCACCACTTCAATTTCGGTGCAATTCAGGGGGATTTTGCGAGCTTCCCATCTGGCCATTCAACCACCTACGGCGCCTTGGCCATGGTCGGGATTTTGCGGTTTCCTCGGCTTTGGCCGCTTTTTGCGGTGATGGGTATTCTGGGGGGCGCCAGTCGAGTGTCGGTTGGCGCGCATTACCCGTCGGATGTGATCGCGGGGCTTCTTTTCGGTGCCATGTTCGTACTGCTAAGCGCCCGCTGGCTGGCTGAGCGCAACGGCGGTTTTCGGGTGCAAAACAATGGAAGCGTGTTGCCAGTCCGGCAGCTTCGGTTGAGGCCCACGGGCGCTGGGCCCTCATTGGTTCAAGAACTTAGCGGTGCGCTGAAGTAGCCGTTGGCCCTTTAATCAGTCGACAAGCTCGGGCTGCTTGGCCGCACCGCGCTTCGGAATGATTGCCGGGCGCAGCATGAAGGCTGGAACATGATCACCCATGCCAATGATCTTGCCGCCTTTTTTCTCAGAACGGGGAGGGCGCGTGTTTTCCTCTTCGCCCGTATCGTCAGACTTTGAGGATTTGCCCGCCTTTGCACGTCTCGGTTTGCGGGCACTATCATCGTCTTCTGCCGATTTTTTCTTGCGACCGCGCTTGCGCTCCGTGGGCTCTTCTTCCGCAGCCTCGGAAACCTGCTCGCCCTGCCACTCGATCTTCTGATCGGTCAGCTTCTCGATGGCGTCGAGATATTTACCGTCGGCTTTGGTCACCAGCGTGAAGGCTGCACCTTCGCGTCCGGCGCGGCCCGTGCGACCAATACGGTGCACATAGTCTTCCGCATGAATTGGAATGTCGTAGTTGAACACGTGGCTCACATCAGGAATGTCGAGGCCACGGGCGGCGACATCGCTTGCCACCAGAAGCTTCACTTCCCCTTCGCGGAAGTTGGCCAGCATCTCCATACGAGACCGCTGGTCCATGTCGCCATGTAGCGCACCGGCGGGGTAGCCGTGACGTTGCAGCGAGCGATAAAGCGTGGCGACATCGCGTTTGCGATTGCAAAAGATGATCGCGTTTTTCAGTTCGGTCGCATCGTCAATCAGATCCCGCAGAACCTGACGCTTGTCGAAATCCTTCTTCGGTGCCGAAACCAGTTTTTGGGTGACAGTCGAAGCGGTGGTTGATGCGGCGGCGACGGCCACCTGTACCGGATTTTGCAGGAACTGATCAGCCAGCTTTTCGATTTCAGGCGGCATTGTTGCCGAGAAAAACAGGGTCTGCCGGGTAAACGGCACCATTTTCACAATGCGTTCAATGTCGGGAATGAAGCCCATATCGAGCATGCGGTCGGCTTCGTCGATGATGAGAATTTCAACGCCAGTCAAAAGCAGGCGACCACGATCAAACAGATCAAGCAGGCGTCCGGGCGTTGCGATCAGCACATCGGCACCACGATCGAGCTTGCGAAGCTGATCTTCGAAGGAAACGCCACCAATCAGCAGCGCCACATTCAGCTTGTGGTTGATGCCATATTTGTTGAAGTTTTCCTCAACCTGTGCCGCCAGTTCGCGGGTCGGTTCCAGGATCAGCGTGCGTGGCATACGGGCACGGGCGCGCCCTTTTTCCAGCATGGTGAGCATCGGCAAAACGAACGAAGCGGTTTTGCCTGTACCGGTCTGCGCAATGCCCAAAACATCGCGTCTTTCAAGAACGTGGGGAATAGCCTGTGCCTGAATTGGAGTCGGCGTTTCGTATCCGGCCGCTTCCACGGCAGACAGCACTTTAGGGCTCAGACCCAGCTCATCAAATTTCATCAATCGGAAGTTCTTTTCGTTTCAGTGGCAAATAATCATGTGCCGAAGTGGCAGTTTGGTGCCGCATTGGGCGCTTTTGGCGTCCCCGTCGCGTGCGCAGTAGGCAATTGTGGGACCGAAGTCAAGGAAACGGCCTGTTTCTGCACGTTTTTGAAGGGTTGAAGTGACCGTTTTATGAAGAATTGACCAACAAAAGCTGTGAATTCACGCTTTTTCAAAAAGATCAGTCAGTTCAAACCGGGTGACATCCACCAGGCCGAGATCGGAGATACGCAGTTCCGGGATGACCACGAGCGCCAGCAGCGAGTGCTGCATGTAGGCATTGTTGAGATCACATCCACACTGCGCCATGGCTTCAACCATTTTGTCGGCCTTTGCTGCCACAATGTCGGAGCGCTCGTCTGACATCAGGCCCGCAATGGGCAGCTCCACGAGCGCCAGTTCTTCGCCCTTTGAATAGACCACAATGCCGCCGCCCACTTCACCCAAACGGTTGGCGGCCTTTGCCATGTCGTCCTTGTTGGTGCCAACGACAATCATGTGATGGCTGTCATGGGCAACCGTTGAGGCCATGGCCATATCGGTATTGTATCCGAAACCGGAAACAAAGCCGTTGGCAACCGTGCCCGTTGCTCTGTGGCGTTCAACCAACGCGATCTGGCAGACATCGTTTGACCGGTCCATCTGCACCAATCCTGATGCCACGTTCAGCTTTGCTGTCAGTGCTTTGGTTGGCGCCTGATTTTCCACCACACCAATCACCTTGGCGGTTACGCTGTTCGCACCGGCGGGTGCGGCGATGTCGAAGTCTGAAGAGCTTAGTTCTTTGCCCAGATGAACAGTGTTCTTGGCGACATCCGGGTAGGCGTATGTGGGAAGGTCTATGGCCATCGTCCCGTTTTCCGCAATGATCTCACCGCCAGCAATCACCATTTCAATTGGCAGTGCGGCGAGATCCGAGGTCAGGATTATATCGCCCCGCCGACCCGGCGTGATGGAACCCAGATCGCGTTCAAGTCCAAAATGTTGAGCGGTGTTGAGCGTTGCCATCTGAATGGCCGTGACAGGTTTCAAGCCTTGCGCGATGGCATGGCGCACCACCCGGTTCATGTGACCGTCATTCACCAGCGTGCCGGAATGGCTGTCGTCGGTGCAAAGGATAAAGTTGCGTGGGTCCAGACCCTGTTCAGTCACCGCCTTGATCTGACTTGCCACATCATACCAGGCAGAACCAAGGCGCAGCATGGCGCGCATGCCCTGTCGCACCCGTGCGATAGCGTCTTCGGCCCGCGTGCCTTCGTGATCATCCGCCGGTCCACCTGCCACATAGCCGTGAAATGCCTTGCCGAGATCAGGGGAGGCGTAGTGACCGCCAACTGTTTTGTTGGCCATCTGGGTTGCAGCGATTTCGCCGAGCATGTTGGCATCACCCGCCGCGACGCCTGGAAAATTCATCATTTCGCCAAGACCGATGATGTTTGGCCATTGCATAGCCTCGGCCACATCCTGCGGCCCAATCGATGATCCGGAGTTTTCCAGTCCCGGCGCGGAGGGAACGCAGCTCGGCATCTGCACAAAAATGTTGATGGGCGCAGCCATCGCCTCGTCATGCATCAGCCGCACACCTTCAAGCCCAAGCACATTGCCGATTTCGTGCGGGTCGATGAACATCGAAGTTGTGCCATGAGGAATGACGGCGCGGGCAAATTCGGTCACCGTCACCATGCCGGATTCCACATGCATGTGCGCGTCACAAAGACCAGGGACCAGATACCGCCCCTCGGCTTCAGTAATCCGCGTGTCTTCGCTAATCGTGTGGGACGCATCGGGCCCCACATAGGCAATGCGACCGGCGGCAATTGCCACATCCGTGCCCGCAATTATCTCACCGGAATGGACGTTCACCCATTTGCCGCCGCGTACCACGTGATCAGCGGTCGAGCGCCCCATGGCAACGTCTACAAGACGGGGTGCAACTTCGCTCCAGGGTTTTACGGTGGGCATAGGTCCTCGGTGTTTGGCGGATTGTTCGTGGCGCAAGTTTAGCGCCATTGCGCGGCTCTGGCCATCGATTGCTTTGCCGCACTGAGACCAGACGTGGTCGTGTTGTTCGCGTGGTTCTGCACGCTGAAGGCGTGCCTGACGCGAATATGCAACACTATCGCGCTGAGTGTGCGGACGCCTTGCGAAGCCCCATCGTCGGCTTTAGCCTGCTCTGAGGTAGGGTCATAGGTGTAAGGGGAGGGGAATGACCTATTGTTTGGCGTCATTGCGCAATCCGCTGCGCGATCTTGTTTTGGCGTTGTCGTTTTGCGCCATTGCGGCACCCGCCGCACTCGCTGACGATGTGTATTTCATTGGCAAACGCGAGCTGGAAGAAGCGCGAGCGAACATTACGCCACCAGACGAATACTCTGGAACGGAGTTTGAAGAGCCTTACGACACGGTGGAACCCACACAGGTTGAATATATTCGCATCTGTGATGCCTATGGTAGCGGCTACTTTTATATTCCAGCAGATGACCGCTCTTCCCGGCTGAGAATCGGTGGTTGCGGCAAGAACCGGGACGAACTGGCCCGCCTGTGG
>JBCCGR010000022.1:0-76948 GCA_039029195.1 Pseudomonadota bacterium | reverse complement strand
TTGGTCACCTGCTCCGGGGTGGCATTGGGTCCAAGAGCAATGCGCGCCGGATCACCCGGAATGATGCGCGCAATCGCGAATATCAGCATCGAAACGCCCACCAGAACCACCAGCGACATGGCAAGTCGATGGGTGAGAAGACGAACTACGGGGGTCATTGATGCTCAAAGGGTTGGCGGGTTCGCACAGAGTTTGGGAAAATTTGCAGGCCGCCGGGAGAAGCGGCCTGCATTTTGGGTTCAATCGACGGGCAGGGTGCTGCCATGTGGCCTGCGCTTCCCAACCCTAAGATTGCTCCCCCTTATTCGGTCATTTCCATCAAACGGAAGGAAAAGCCCATGCCATCAAGACCGAATGCTTTTGATGGATCGGATAGGGCCGGCACTTTGACGCGATTGCTGGCCGCAAACACGGAGTTGCGGTCATAACCGTAGATTGTTGGAGCGATCTCCATCAGACGCTTGTTGAGCGCGGCATAGGCATTCTGACGGTCGGCATCGGTCGCCCCGGTCTTGCCAGCCTCCAGAAGCTTATCGACCTCTGCATCCTTCAGATATTCCGGCGATTGCCAGGTTCCGGACGTGGAAGAATGGTACTGGCCAAACATCAAAGTGTCCGGATCGCCAGTGTTGGCGTTGACGAACAGCTGTGAAATGTGAGGCGTGTTTTCCGGCTTGGACACCTGCTCAGCAAACAATGCCCACGGCAGTTTCTTGATCTCGGACTTGATGCCAAGTTCTGTGAAGTTGGCCTGCATCAACAAAGCAAACCGTTCTTCCAGTGGCACCTCTGCAATCCAGGAGAGCTCGAGCGTGAAATCCTCTGGCTTGTGCTTGCAGGCGGCGAGGTGCTTTTTGGCTGCGTCGAGATCGCGTGTCAAAGTGGCATCGGCGGGGTTTGCGCCGAACATGCCGACCGGAATCGCGCCGGTTGACGCACTTCCCTGCGACACATCATCGGTGATGGCGATCATCTTGATGGCCGCGCCATAGTCGAAGGCTTTGGCAAGCGCCAGCCGACAATTGACATCATCCAGCGGTGCCTTCGTGGTGTTCATCTTCACGTAGAACGCGCCGGTGCCGGATTCTGACAAAAGCTGCGCACCATCCTTGGCGAGTGCTTTCATCACTTCTGGTGGCAACCATTGTGAAGAAATGTCGTGCTCTCCCTGCGCGATCAGCGTGCGAACCGTTGCTGCTTCCAGGCCGTAACGCAAACGCACCGTATCCGGCGCTGCATCAGCAATACCGAGGAAATAACCGCCGTTTTTCTCCATAACGGTTTCTTCCTGCGGGTTGTGCGAAACAACCTTGTAGGCGCCAGTGCCTGCACTGTTGGCGGAAAGATAGGCCTCGCCCCAATCCTTCATCTCGCCATCGCCTTCACCGAGATTGGCCATCACCGTTTTCTTGTCGATAATCGGCAGGCGAACCAGCGAGGCAACAAAAGCGGCAGAAGGGTTGCTCAGTGTAAATTTAACGGTGGATGCGTCCACTGCTTCGGCTTTTTCAACACTGCTAAATAGGTAAGACAGGCCTTTGCCAAGGGTTTTCAGCCGATCCAGCGAAAACACCACATCTTCTGCTGTAAGCGAATTGCCAGACTGGAATTTGACGTCCGACCGCAGCTTGAACGTATAGCTGTTGCCGTCTGACGACCAGCTTTCTGCCAGATGCGGAACATGGCCCGGGCCACCCTGTTTGGGTAGCACTAGCGTGTCGTAGACATTGAACATCAAAATTGAATCTGCATAGTCCGAAGCTTTGCCGGGATCCAGTTCGCCGACTGCGACTTCATCGAGCCGCAACGTGCCTCCGGCATCAGCGTCTTTCACAGTGAAGCCCGTCAGCATCGTTGCCGACAGTGCCGCTGCAGCAAATAGTCTTGTCAGGTATTTCATCAGTCCACTCCCTTTTCAGTAGCTTGATATTTTGCTCAGTCGTTCCGCTTTGTTGTTGTTCGTCCGTTCAGATTTGGATTGGATTCGTCGTGCCCCTGATCGCCAAACACATCCATTGTTCCGACCCAAAGAATGGTGGCTGGCTCACCGGTGTGGTTCCAGGTCGAATGGACTTTTGTCGACGGAAAATGAATGGAATCGCCTTCCGCCAGAACCGTGAGATCACCGCCAACTTCAACCGTGACACCACCGCCAAGCACAAACAGCATTTCCTCGCCTTCGTGTGCGATCGGTTCTGCACGATGGCCCGGTGGTTCGTGGATAATCACGCTGCGCAAGGTGCTTCCAGGAAAGGAAGACGACAGCCGTTCGTAGGTCACGGAGTTCTCACTCACGGCATAGACCGGGCGCTTGTCGTGGCGGGTCGAGGGATCATCTGCCACGGGCTGTGCCAGGAAATCACTGACATGAAGGCCAAGCACGCGAGAGACTGAAACAAGAGACGAAAGTGAAGGGGCGGCGATGCCACGTTCGATCTGGGAAATGAAACCAACAGACAGGCCGGCCCGGTCTGCTACCTGCTGCATCGTGAGGCCAATCTCCTTGCGTCGGGCGCGTAGGCGTTCTGCCAGCGCATCCGCTTCTGCGTGATTGGTTTCCACGGCAACCTGCATTCCTTGCGATCCCCTTCGCTCGCAAATTTTAGCTAGACTAAAGTTTGCACTGGCACCCTACCGAGTCAATTGGAATTTTTAGTTGTGCTAAAATCTGATGGGGGCTGGGTGATCGGTGAGGAATTGACTTGCTAGAATCTCACGGTCTGGATGGGGCGCGGGCTGCTTTGAACAGCCGCATACGTCGACCGGGGAGGGCGGTTTATGCGCACCTTTACTCAGGCCCGAACGGAAGGTCCGGGCCGTTCGGCATAATTTGGCTTGCGGGGCGCCAATCGCTCAGGCGCAAGGACGGCAGTGATGGTTCCAAGCCCCTCCGGCTGATTGTCAGACGTTTGCAGGAATTCTGAAGAGGCTGCCGTGCCAGCATTGTGTTCCTACCGCTGGCATCATTTTGCGATAGTGTGGATGACCGATCCACCCTATTGTCGCCGGTGAGCCAGACTGTGCTATATCATTTGAACCTGGTGCCAATGGAGTGCGGATTTGCACCTTGAAGTAACACACGATATTTGGCTGGTTGCGGCATCGCTGGCGGTCGCGATGATGGCTGGCTTTACTGGTCTGTCGCTCACACGAGGTGCGTCGGAACTCAGCGTCGAAAAGCGCAAACTGACGATTGTGCTGGCAGCTATTGCACTGGGTGGCGGCATCTGGTCGATGCATTTCGTTGCAATGCTGGGGCTTCAGCTGCCGATCGCGTTTTACTACGATCCGTTAATCACACTCATTTCTGCGCTCATTGCTGTTATCGTTGTGGGCATCGCATTGCTGCTTTTGCATTTCTGGCCGCGAAGCAATGTCACCATTACCATTGCCGGGACGTTGGTCGGCATCGGCATCCTTGCAATGCACTATATCGGCATGTCGGGGATGCAGCTCTGTTTGCCGCTCTACACACCGCTTGGAGTTGGGGTCTCAATCCTCGCTTCAATTGTATTGAGCGTTGCAGCGTTCTGGATCGCCTATGGAGAACGCACTCATAGACGCATCGTTCTTGGCACGCTGTTTTTTGGCTGCGCGGTTTTTGCCGTTCATTTCGTTGCGGTGGCAGGAACAAGCTTTGTGGCGGCAGATTCGGTTGTCGAGCAGGTTGCTTTGATCGGAAATGATACGCTCGCGTTCGTTGTTACGATCGGCTCGTTCGTCATTTTGGGAGCATTCCTGCTGAGCAGTGTCACTTTCGTGACTGAGAGTGTTAGCGGAACTGATGCTGACAGAGGTTCGGCAGACAGCGAAGCAAACCACGCTGTTGGCGATGAGCCCCGATTGCATCCAATTCAACTGGCCCATGTTCCGCAGCAAATTCCGTTTGAGCGCAATGGAAGGACCTACTTCATCGACAGCGCCGAAGTTGCGGCTATTCGGGCCGAGGGCCACTACACTTACCTCTACAACAAGACGGACAAGCTGTTTTGTCCCTGGTCAATTTCTGAAGCGCAAAAGCGCCTCCCGCTGAGCGACTTTGTGCGCACCCATCGCTCCTATCTCGTCAACCCTCAGCATGTGAGCAGCTTCGAGCGAACGAAAGACAATGGAGTGTGCTATTTTGATGGCTCAGGAGCACTGGAAAAGGTGCCGGTGAGCCGGTCAAGACTTCCCGCCGTCCGTGAAAGCCTCGGACTCACCTGATCGCATTTGGTGCAGCCTATTCGCATTTCGTGAATGGCGCTTCGACGCTCGGGCCTTGTGAATTTTCTTCTCTTTAGCCGTCGAACAAGTTCCTCAAATCAGTTCGGGAGGAGCTCTATGATACCAGCGGCATTTGAATACCATCGTCCGACCACAGTCGATGGAGCGATCGAGATCGTGAAACAATTTGGGGATGAGGCGCGCGTGATTGCGGGCGGACACAGTCTGATCCCGATGATGAAACTGCGCATGACAGACCTGTCCCATCTGGTGGATTTGCAGGACATTGATGCGCTGACGGGAATTTCTGTTACCGATGGCACCGTCACCATCGGTGCGATGACGACCCAGCATGATCTCATTGTAAATGAGGCTATGGCGGAGGCGGCGCCCATTGTTCAAGAGGCAGGCCTCCAGATCGCCGACCCGCAAGTTCGTTATGTGGGCACAATCGGTGGCAACGTGGCGAACGGCGACCCAGGCAACGACATGCCGGGTCTTATGCAGTGCCTTGATGCCACCTACACGTTGGTAGGCCCTGATGGCACCAGAACTGTCTCAGCACGTGAATTCTATGAAGCCGCGTATTTCACGGCGCGTGAAGAAGAAGAAATCCTCACTTCCATTTCGTTTGCGGCAACCAGCGGTAGTGGATACGCCTACGAAAAGCAGAAACGAAAGATCGGAGACTACGCAACCGCCGCAGCCGGTGTGTTGGTTTCCAAGTCAGGCGGAACGTGCGCATCTTCGTCCATCGCGCTCACCAACTTGTCTGACACGCCGGTTTATTGTGAGGAAGCTGTTGGCATCCTGACAGGATCATCACTGGATGCGTCCGCAATCTCTGCTGCAGTCGATGCGGCGGTAAATGCCAGCGATCCCGGTGAGGACAATCGCGGGCCCGTCGAATTCAAGAAACATGCCGCAAAAATCGTCGTCCGCCGGGCGATAGAGCGTGCCATCGAACGCGCTTGAGCACAGTGGAGAAGATCAAATGAGCAAAATGCACCTGAAAATGACGGTGAATGGTGAGGATGTGGAAACACTCGCCGAGCCGCGTGAATTGCTGATCCATGTGCTGCGTGAGCGTCTGGATATCACTGGTCCTCACATTGGTTGCGAGACCAGCCATTGCGGCGCCTGCACGGTCGACATGGACGGAAAATCGGTCAAATCCTGCACTGTTTTCGCCGGGCAGGCCAATGGCGCAAGTGTAACGACCATCGAAGGCCTCGGCAGCCCCGGGGGACTTCACGTGTTGCAGGAAATGTTCAAGGAACATCACGGATTGCAATGCGGCTTCTGCACACCGGGCATGATCACCCGCGCATATCGCCTGCTGCAGGAGAACCCTGACCCGACCGAGGAAGAGGTTCGCTTCGGCATGGCTGGAAATCTGTGCCGCTGCACAGGATATCAGAACATCGTCAAAGCCATTCTAGCGGCTGCGGCAGAACTGAATGCTGCGAAGGAGGCCGCGCAATGAACGAGATGACACCGCCAAAGGAAGAACGTGCTGCAGCCCTCAAAGGCTTGGGAAGTTCGCGCAAACGAGTGGAAGATGCCCGGTTTACACAGGGCAAAGGCAATTATGTCGACGATCTGAAAATGCCTGGCATGCTGTTCGGCGACTTTGTCCGATCACCCTATCCACACGCACGGGTTAAATCGATCAACACCGAAGCCGCCTTGGCGGTTCCGGGTGTGGTTGCCGTCTTGACCGCGGCGGATCTGGAGCCGCTCAATTTGCATTGGATGCCGACACTTGCTGGTGACAAGCAAATGGTGCTGGCAGACGGGAAGGTGCTCTTTCAAGGGCAGGAGGTTGCCTTCGTGGTGGCATCAGACCGGTATGCGGCAGCGGATGCTGTGGAACTAGTTGAGGTTGACTACGAGGAGCTTCCGGTTCTGGTCGATCCGTTCAAGGCGGAAATCGAAGGCGCACCGGTTCTGCGGGAAGACATCGCCGACAATCTGGACGGCGCTCACGGACCTCGTCGCCATCCAAATCACATCTTCACCTGGGAACAAGGTGACAAGGACGCGACAGAAGCCGTGCTCGGGGAAGCTGATGTGGTGGCGGAAGAGATGGTTTATTACCACCGCACTCATCCTTGCCCGCTGGAAACCTGCGGCTGTGTCGCAAGCATGGATGCGGTCAACGGCAAGTTGACGTTGCACGGCACATTTCAGGCGCCTCACGCGGTTCGCACGGTCGCGTCGCTGATATCCGGTATTGCCGAGCACAACATTCGGGTCATTTCACCCGACATTGGTGGCGGTTTTGGCAACAAGGTGGGGGTCTATCCGGGCTATATTTGCGCGATCGTTGCGTCAATCGTGACCAGGAAACCGGTCAAATGGATTGAAGACCGGATCGAAAACCTCACCGCAACAGCCTTTGCCCGGGATTACTGGATGAAGGGTAAAATCTCCGCCACCAGCGAAGGCAGGATCACGGGACTTTGGTGCCACACGACCGCTGACCATGGTGCGTTTGATGCCTGCGCGGACCCGACCAAGTTCCCAGCCGGGTTCATGAACATCTGCACCGGTTCCTATGACATCCCTGTCGCCTATCTGGCAGTGGATGGCATTTACACCAACAAAGCGCCGGGCGGTGTTGCCTATCGGTGCTCATTCCGGGTGACGGAAGCTGCCTATTTCATCGAACGGATGATTGAAGTTCTGGCCATCAAGCTGGGGATGGATGCTGCCGAATTGCGCCGCATCAACTTCATCAAGAAGGATCAGTTTCCCTATCAGTCTGCTCTGGGATGGGAATATGATTCAGGCGACTATCACACCGCCTGGGACAAGGCACTGGAAGCGGTGGACTATAAGGGTCTTCGTCAGGAACAGGCGCAACGTCTTGAGGACTTCAAGGCAGGAAAGACCCGTAAACTTATGGGGATCGGCCTGACCCACTTCACCGAAATCGTTGGTGCCGGCCCCGTAAAGAACTGTGACATTCTCGGGCTCGGTATGTTCGATTCTTGCGAAATTCGCATCCATCCCACGGGTTCAGCAATCGCGCGATTGGGAACGATTTCTCAGGGACAGGGCCATGCAACAACGTTTGCGCAAATCCTGGCCAGTGAAATTGGCATTCCCGCAGACGACATAACGCTTGAGGAAGGCGATACCGATACCGCTCCATACGGACTTGGCACTTATGGGTCGCGCTCAACGCCGGTGGCTGGAGCAGCGACGGCCATGGCAGGGCGCAAAATTCGCGCGAAAGCGCAGATGATTGCGGCTTATCTGCTGGAAGTCCACGATGACGACGTGGAGTGGGATGTGGACCGCTTTGTGGTGAAAGGAGCGCCGGAACGCTTCAAAACCATGAAGGAGGTGGCCTTTGCCTCATATAATCAGGCCATTCCAGGCGTTGAACCCGGTCTTGAAGCCGTCAGCTATTATGACCCGCCCAACATGACCTATCCTTTTGGTGCCTATATCTGTGTCATGGATGTGGATGTTGATACCGGTGTTACCGACATTCGCCAGTTCTATGCGCTTGACGATTGCGGCACCCGGATCAATCCGATGATCATCGAGGGCCAGGTGCATGGTGGACTGACGGAGGCACTCGCCATCGCGATGGGACAGGAACTTGCCTATGACGATCAGGGCAATGTGAAAACCGGATCATTGATGGATTTCTTCATTCCAACAATGTGGGAAACGCCAAACTATCAGACCGACCACACCACCACACCAAGCCCACACCATCCAATTGGTGCAAAGGGTGTTGGCGAAAGCCCCAATGTGGGTGGTGTTCCATGTTTCTCAAATGCGGTCCACGACGCTTTCAGGCCATTTGGCCTGACCCAAAGCCATATGCCTCATGATCATTGGCGCATCTGGAGAACCGCAAACGAGCTTGGTTTGCATTCTTAGAAACCAAATGAGGGCCCCATCAATCTCTGGTGGGGCCCCACGCCTCGGTGCATTCATGAACTGGACAGAACTGAAGTCAGACCTGGCGGGAGCCGGATACGTCGCCTCGGATGAACTGGCGATGGCGCTCTATTTGTCATTGCATCTGCAAAAACCGCTGTTGCTGGAGGGGGCGGCTGGCGTTGGGAAAACCCAGATCGCCAAAACGCTTTCTGAAATCAAAAGCGCCAATCTCATCCGATTGCAGTGTTATGAAGGTCTGGATGCCGCCGCCGCAATCTACGAATGGAACTATCAGCGGCAGCTCTTGTCGATCCGGGCGGCAGGCGACGGAACAAACAGTGCGGAGATCGAAGAGCGGATATTCAGTGAGAAATATTTGCTGCGCCGCCCGTTGCTTGAGGCCATTCTTCAAGAAACGCCGCCCGTTTTGCTGATCGACGAGGTGGATCGGGCCGATGAGGAATTTGAAGCCTATCTCCTGGAAGTGCTTTCTGACTTCCAAGTCTCGATACCCGAGCTTGGAACCATCACGGCAACCTGCCGTCCCCATGTGATTTTGACTGCCAACGGCGCTCGCGATCTGTCGGACGCATTGCGTCGACGGTGCGTTTATTCCTTTGTCGACTATCCAAGTCGGGAGACCGAACTGGCAATTCTGGCAAAACGGAATCCCGATCTCAACGCCCATCTGGCACAACAAATTATCGGATTTGTTCAAGCTTTGCGCAAAGAAGATCTTGAGAAAGTGCCGGGTATTGCAGAAACGCTCGATTGGGCGGCCGCGATTTCAGGGCTTGGGATCAACGATCTCTCCGACGATCCGGTTACGTTGCAGGCGAGCCTTGTGTGTCTTTTAAAGACGCAAGCCGATCAAGCAGCGATGCCGGTCGAGGTGACACAACGCTTTGTGGGGAAAGCCGCCTGATGCGCTCCACCCGCTTTCCCACCCGTGCAGACAGCGTCACCGACCGCGTGGCCGGGTTCATGGCCCATCTGAGATTGAACGGCATGTCTGTTGGGGTGGCAGAAACGGAAAATACCCTGCAGGCCATGACAGAAATCAATGTCGGCGACCCGGAGGAAGCACGGCTTGCGATTAAATCAATCTGTGCCAACGACGCTGAACGCTTCGCCCGCTTTGATGAATTGTTCAAAGCCTATTGGATGAACGACGGGCGGGTAAAAAACCGCCCACCTAAAAAGGAAGACAATGCACCGAACGACGGTCGCTGGTCGAACCGGAGCCAATTTGACAACTCATCAATCGCAAATGCTCCCGGATCAATCGACCTGCCAGACGACGAAGGCGGCGGAGAGGTCGAAGCTTCTGGCGAAGGCAAACTCATTTCCAGCAAGGTCATCAACGTCAACAAGGCGGACTTGCGCGAATTTATGAAGCCGGAAGATATTGCGCACGCCGAAAAGGTTGCGCGAAGACTTGCGACAGCCATTCGCGACCGCCGCTCCCGCCGCCGGAAAGCCGCCAAAAAGGGTGCGCATTTGGATCTGCGCAAGATCGCCCGCAAAAGTGTCGGGACCGGTGGCGAGCCAATTGAACTTCTGAAGCGCCGCAGACCGGACCGGCCCGTTCATCTGGTCGCTTTGCTGGATGTATCAGGTTCAATGACCATCTACGCGCGGGTTTTTCTGTCGTTTCTGAAGGGTCTGATCGGAACCAGCAGCACCACGGACGCGTATCTGTTTCATACCCAGCTTGTGCGGATTTCCGATGCGTTGCGCGATGGTGACACGTTTCGCGCCGTAAATCGTCTGTCGATGATGGCCCAGGGTTTCGGTGGTGGCACATTGATCGGGTCCAACCTTGCCCGTTTCAATCGCCATTATGCCGCCAGATGTGTCAACGGACGCTCGGTTGTGATCATTCTTTCTGATGGCTATGACAGCGATCCGCCAGAAAAAATCGCCGCGGAACTGGCTCGGTTGAAAAAACGCGGATGCCGCATCATTTGGCTCAATCCCCTGAAAGGCTGGAAGGATTATGAGCCGGTTGCGCGCGGCATGGCGGCGGCGCTGCCCTATCTTGATCATTTCGCGGCGGCAACAACCCTGAATGACCTCGCCGCCCTCGAACCTCAACTGGCGCGGTTGTCATGAACGCACCGATTGATATTCATCACCTGGCATCAGATCTGAAAGACAAAGGCAGTGCGTTTGCAATCGCCACCGTGGTGCGCACTGTGTCTGTCACGTCTGCCAAGGCGGGCGCAAAGGCCATTATCCTGGAAAACGGAACCATTACGGGTGGCTGGATCGGCGGCGGATGTGCTCGCTCTGCCGTTTTAAAGGCGGCACAGGATGCGCTTTCCGATGGCACACCACGCCTGATTTCGGTGCAGCCGGAAGATCTTCTGGAAGAACAAGGTGTTGCGGCGGGCGACGAGCGGGATGGTGTCGAATTTGCCCGAAATCTCTGTCCCAGCCAGGGCAGCATGGATATCTTCGTTGAGGCGGTTCGACCCAAGCCGGAACTGGTGATTTTTGGATCCAGTCCTGTCGCTGTTGCGCTGGCCGGGCTTGCCAAACCGCTCGGCTACTCTGTCATTGCCAGCGCTGTGAAAGGCGATCCGGCGATCCCTGAAGCAGATGTTTTCACTGAGAATTTTGCCATCGCGCCCACAAACGCGCACCGCTTTATTGTTGTTTCTACACAGGGTCGCGGCGATGGTTCAGCCCTGAAGTCCGCGTTAACAAGCAACGCGGACTTTGTCGCCTTTGTCGGCAGTTTTAAAAAAGCAGCTAGTCTGAAGCAGAAGCTGATTGATGAGGGGATGCCGGCTGCCCAATTCGACAATCTAAAAGCGCCAGCGGGGCTTGATATCAAAGCCATCACCCCTGAGGAAATCGCCCTTTCGATACTTGCCGAAATCACCCAACGTCGCCGGGCGGGAGAGACAATCGGCAACGCTTCCATCGACACAAGCGAAAACCCATCCTCAACAGCGCAAGAGGGTCGGCTCTTTTCCGGCCCGGTGGGACAATAATCCGAAACTCAATCAAAACCGATGCAGGCCAGCCAGACACGCAGTCAGAAATGATCCATTCGTTTCTCATTATGTGTGGCATTTGCTGCTAACAGGAGACTATTGTGGAACTACAGGACGAAATTTTCATCGAAGCTCCGCGTGATCTGGTTTTTGCCGCTCTCAACGATCCCGACATTCTCAAGCAGTGCATTCCCGGCTGTGAGGAACTCACCAAGGAAAGCGATACCGAGCTAACTGCGAAAGTAGTTTTGAGAATTGGGCCCGTGAAGGCGAGCTTCGGCGGTAAGGTCACACTGGACCCGAGCGAAGCGCCTGATCGGTTTTCGCTGAGTGGCGAGGGAAGTGGCGGTGTTGCCGGATATGCCAAAGGCGGCGCCGATGTTGAATTGGTCGAACAGGATGGCGGCACGCTGCTTAGATACGCAGCCAAAGCCGACATTGGTGGGAAACTCGCTCAACTTGGAAGTCGACTGGTCACCAGCACTGCGAAGAAGCTGTCGAAGAACTTCTTCGAAGCGTTCAAGGCCGTTTTGGTTGGAGATGGTGATGACGTCGCCGAAGACAAAAAGGGCACCTGGGCCAGCTTGATTGGAAGGTGACAATCCAGCATTGCAATTCAACCACCCGGCTGATTGTTTGCGCGTTTTATCACTGGTTGTCGTACTGTGCGGCGACCAGATCGCGTAGGCGGTCACCCACGAGATTGATCGTAAGGACCGAAATCAGAACGGCCAGACCGGGAAAGATCATAATGTGCGGCGCTGATTGCATGTAGGGTTTGCCGTCAAGCAGCATGGCGCCCCATTCCGCAGTTGGCGGTTGCACACCAAAGCCCAGGAAACTCAGTCCGGAAACTGCCAAAATGGTGCGGGACCAGCTGTTGGTCCAAAGCACAAAAAGTGACGGAATGACGTTTGGCAAAATGTGTCGCCACAAGATCAAGCTTGACGGAAGTCCATTCAGCCGCGCCTGAATGACAAAATCGCGTTCATTCAGCCCATGAGCGAGGCTGCGGGCGAGCCTGGTGAACTTCATCCAGCTCACAATCGAAAGGGCGATCACCAGATTTGTCGTGGATGGGCCGAAAAGCCCTGCAAAGGTGACGGCGGCAACAAGTTCGGGGAATGCAAAGAAGCTGTCCGTGGTGCGCATGAGAACGAAGTCGCCCACACGACCAGCACGCGCGGCGACAAGCCCGACGATAGATCCGATGATCAGGCCGATTGTCACAATCGCGAACGAAAGGCCGAGCGACCAGACAAGACCATGAATGAGCCGGGTGCCAATGTCCCGTCCCAGATGGTCTGTACCAAACCAGTGCTCTGCATTCGGGGGTGAAAGCCGGTCAAGAAAATCCGCGGCGGTGGGGTCGTATGGCGTGAGCCAGAGAACACATCCAATCAGGCCAAGGAGGGCGCAGAACGCCAATGCGACGCGGATTGTGAACCGGGCAAGCGGGTCGGTATTTTCGACGGGCACGTTGTGGACGATTTCCGTCATTGCCGCGCCCCTGGTCTGCGCGCGCGGGGGTCTGAAAGGGTCTGCAGTGCATCGATTGCGGTGTTGATCACCACATAGGTGGTCGCAAAAAACATCACCAGAAACATCATCATAGGCAGATCTCGCGACAGCACCGATGCCGCCAAAAGGGAACCAAGACCGGAGCGCGCAAAGATGAGCTCGACGATGATCGTCCCTTCAAGGAGATATGCCAGTTCCAGACCAATCATAGTCAGTGCTGGTGTGCGGGCGTGCGGGATCACGTGGGAAGTGAAAATCTCACGCTCCGAAATGCCGCGCAGTCGCAAGGTTTCAATGAATGGCTGATTGTAGGCATCAAGCAAAAAGCTACGCAAAAGACGTGTCTGTGATGCCATCACCCACAGCGCCAGTGTGAGCGATGGCAGCACCATGTGTGCGATCGTTCCCTCGCCATAGGCGGGCAACCAGCCAAGATGCACCGAAACGCCGAGGATCAACAAAAGCGCAAGCCAGTAGTTGGGCATGGCGGAGCCAATGGATGACAGGATTATAGCTAAGCGATCCGCCAATGTGCCTGGATTGCGGGCTGAAAGGCTTGCAAGAGCGAATGCGCCCAACAGTCCGAGCGCCAGTGAACAAAGTGCCAGGGATACGGTTTCGCCGACGTTCTCCAGAAAGATCTCCCAGACCGACCCGCCCGAGGTGTAGGAGATACCAAAATCCCCCCGCAATATTCCCGCGATCCAGAACGAATATTGGATCAGGAACGGCTCCTCGAGATGAAACTCCTCGCGAATTGCCTGAAGAATGTCAGCAGGCATTCCAACGGATTCAGGATATCTTGCATGGGCGATGATCGCTGCCTTGTCGCCCGGCGCAAAGTGGTTGAGCGCAAAGGTGATGAGACTGATACCGAACACCACAACCACCAGGCCGAGGAGCCGCATTGCGAGCGTGCTCATTCTGCGACCTCATGTTGTTGAAGCGCGCCTAGGGCATTGGCTGCCGAGATCAACTCACGCGCATAGGCACTCGCAGGGGAGGTGAAGAAGTCGTAGTGAGACTGACAGGCCTCCACCCGCCCGTCCTTGAGGACGAGAACCTGATCGGCATAGGTCTCGGCAAATCCGATATCATGGGTGACCACGATATAGGTGGCCTGGGTTTCGTGCCGCAAAACATCCATTCGATAGGCGATCTTCTTTTGCACAAGCGCATCCAACGCGCTCAGCGGCTCATCGAAGAAGATCAGGTCGGGGCGTGCGATCATCGCTCGGGCAAGACAGGCGCGTTGCGCCTGACCCAGTGACACCTGTCTCGGCAAACGATGATAAAACTCAGGGTCCAGCTCGACGTCTTTCAAGGCCTGGAGTGCTGCGATCTTTTGTTCGTTAGCCGACAGGTGCTGACGATGCAGGCTCTCTGAAATGGACTTGCCGAGGGACTGGCGCGGGTTTAGTGCCGCCAGCGGATCCTGCATAAGCCAGCGTGTTCGGGGCAGGCCAACGCCAACTGGCATGCGATCCTTGAGATCAATTCCTGCCGGAGAAAAGCGGAAGCTCTTGCAGGTCGCAGGCATAAGCCCTTGCAATGCCTTTAGAAGGGTCGATTTGCCCGCCCCGCTTTCACCCACAACACACAGAACTTCTCCGCGCTGCAGAGAGAATGAGACATCCCGCAGCAGCACGGTGTGCCCGATTTCCACACAGAGCCCGTCGAGTGCGAGGATTGGATCAGACGCTACCATAATCCGCCTTGCTCTGTGACGAGTGCCAGTGCCGGTGCGCCACAAGTTCGCGCGCATATTCAGTTTCTGGACGAACGATCACTGTGTGGCTTGAGCCGGATTCAACAATTTGCCCACTTTTCATGATCGCGATCTTGTGCGCATACCGTGCCGCGAGGGCGAGATCATGGGTCACCATGATGACCGAAATGTCCCGCTCAGTTGCAATGCGTTGAACCTCCTGAAGCACTCGTGCTGCGATTATCGGGTCAAGCGCTGAGGTCGGCTCGTCCAAAATCAAAAGTGCCGGATCCTCTATCAGCGCCATGGCCAGCAGCAGGCGCTGTTGCATGCCACGGCTCCATTCATGCGGGTAGCGAGTGCTTGGGTCGGGTAAGGCGAGGGTTTCAAACAGCGCTTGGTGCCCGGTCTTTTCGCCCCCAAGACGCCGCTTGAGCTGCATGATTTGCCACAGAAGCCTGCGAAGGGGATCAAAACCGTGCGCCGGACTTTGTGGCACAAAACTCATGGCCTTTGGCCGGGAAGCCGCTTGATCCGCAAACCGCCAATGGGCGCCATTGAAATGGATTTCACCCTGTGTCGGTCGTGCAGGGCGTTTGAGCCCCATCAGCACCCTCAGCAGGGTGGATTTTCCGGCTCCTGACCCACCCACAATCGCAAGCCATTCCGAGCGGCCAACTTCAAGGTTGATGTCACGCAAAATACCCCGCCCGCCGATCTCGGCGGACAGGGCTTCAATTTTCAATAGGGTGTCGGACCTACTTAGCAACCGTCAGATCTGTCGTTGCCAGATAGGTTTCGGCCGGGTGAATGCGATAGCCCTTGACCTTGCCATTGCCCACTGAAACCTGCGTTTTGTGGAACAGCGGGATGAGGGGCAGATCGTCATTGATGATCGCCTGAACCTTGGCATAGACGGGACGGCGTTTGTCGTTGGCGAACAGTTTGCGACCGTCTTTCAACAGAGCATCCAGTTTTGGATTGGAGTAACCGCCAACATTCGAGCTTCCGTCCGAGGCAACCAGAGTACTTGGAAAATAATCAGGATCGCCCTGAGGGGCAGTTCCCCATGCCTGGAGATGCATGTCAATTTCACCGGATTTAAGAGCTTCGTTGTTGGCGCCCCATTCCCCCATGGCAATTTCGGCGCCAATGCCGATCTGACCCAGCATCACTTGCGAAATTTCCAGTGTCGGGCGCAAAGCGGCGCGACCTTCATAGCTGCGTATCTTCAAAACAATATCTTTGCCGTCGAGCTCGCGAATGCCGTTTCCGTCGGTGTCCACAATGCCTGCTTCATCGAGCATGGATTTGGCCTTGGCCTGATCATACGGCAGGGTGAGATCGAGATTTGCCCACGACTTCATATTGGCAGGAAAGATGCCCTTTGCCGATTGACCGCCCACACCGACCAGAGATGCGGCAACGATGGTCTCACGATCAAGCCCCAGCGACACGGCATTGCGCAGGGTTTTGTTGGCCAGAGGACCTTTTGCGACCTGAAGCTGAAGGAAAAACAAACGTCCGGTTGCGGCTGAAAAGAGCTGAGCGCCGCCTTTTTCCTTGAGTTTGGCGAAGTCAGGCTCAGGATAGTTTGTGACGAGGTCCACATCTCCAGCCTGCAACGCCAGAGCGGCCACGGAGGGATCGCTGATTGCATCGATCACCAGGCGATCAAGCTTCGGTGCGCCACCCCAATAGTCGGCAAATCCGGTCACCTGATAGGTTTTGTTGGTTTCGGCTTTCGCAAAAACAAATGGACCCGTGCCGATAATCGGCATCTCCTTCGAGCCTTCTTTCAGCACTGCTGCCGAAGGTTCGGTCAAAGACCAAAGGAACGCCGAGTTTGGCGTTTTTGTCCGAAATATCAGTGTCTGTGGGTCAACCACCTCAATTTCTGCAATTCCAAGCAGTTTTGTCAGGCGCGGATTGTGGCCGGGATGACCTTCTTCGCTGAGTTTGGAAAATGATGCTTTGACAGCGTCTGCGGTCATCGGGGAGCCATCGTGAAACAAAACGCCTACGCGAAGAGTGATTTTCCACTCCGTTTCCGAGGTGTTTTCAAACGCTGTTGCCAGTCGCGGCACCATATTCATCTCATAGTCGAGCCCGATCAGGGTCTCTGAAACGCCCGCACGGTTGGCGAGCCAGCCATTCTGGCGCGCGCGTGGGTCCGGTGCGTTGCCAGTGGGCCCGAACGGGGCGGCAATGGTCATCACACGGCCTTCTGCAAAGACGTTGGTTGCAGGCATGGTCAGAGCTGCAGCAAATGCGGCTCCGGAAATGGCGAGCAGGCGGAGCCATGAAAGGCTTGGTTTAATCGTCATGCTTTTTGTTTCCTGTTGAATTTCGCATCGATCTTGGGTCCGCGACCTTCCTACGTTATAACATTACAATTTGCCAACAGTCTGTTCCGACTTCGACCAAAAAAGTAATGCCGTTGATGTTGTGCGCACCGAGGTGTTCAGCGGATCGGAAGAATCAAAACCTCACGCCCCAATTGGCGATATGGACAGAACAGAGAATTTTGGGAAACGCAACAGCGGACCGAAATGTCTCGATCCGGCAATTGGAGGTGGCCGCGAAAAACCGTTAGAGTTTGTGCCACTTGAAATCAAGCCGGTCATGAAAATTCCGCGCCCAGATCGGACCGATGATGTCGTCAGTCGCTATCTGAGTCGTAATCCACGTACATTTGGGCAGATCAGGCTTTTTGTTGTGCCATGCATAGAGCATCGCAAGAAACACGTCGCATGGAGACATGCGGTTGCTCAGCAGAAACTTGTGACCCTCGCTTTCCCTCTCAATGCACTTGAAGGCTGCGTGGATTCTATCGGAAGCCGCCATGCAGATGGATTCTGCAATCAAATGCTTGTTTTCGACAACAAAGTTTGAAGGCGAGGTGCCAGGTCTCGGATTGCTGTCGCTGAAATAGCGTTCGGTATAGCTCTGACGAAGTATGCCCTCATAAACATTCACGGCCAAAAAGACCGTCCATCTAAGGAAGAGAGGATGATCGTCGACAAAAATGTGTGGCCCATGCTTCACAGACGGCTCAGCATAAGAAAGATGTGCCAAGATCGCTGCAACTTCCGTGATCCTGGTGCCGTCTTCGAGCTCCAGTACTGGTACCTGACCCCAGAGATTCAAATCCATAATCTTATCGCCAAGCGGTTGATTGGGAACGGAGTTTATAGGCCGGTATTCGAATGCAATCTGCGCTGCGGCAAGGGTTGCCTCAACAACAAACCCACCAGAGCCGAGCCGATTGTGCAATCTGTATTTCATGAGGTTTGTCTAACTTCCTTGATGGGGCACATCCACCTATTGGTTGGTTCAACATCGCCGTTCATATATTTGATGCCTAGTTAGGCAGTGCCAGTTTCTCGCCCTTCACGTCGAAAGACCACGGGAGCTGGCGCACCATGCCTGCCGCGATCCGACCCCACTCATCCGCGCCTTTTGCACCTTTGCCACAACCACCAACGGCAACAAAAATTCTGTCATCCAGAACACTGTCGATGATTGGCAATCTGCTTTTGGTGAATGTCACAGCACAACTATCTGTTCGCCAGAAGGAACAGGTTTCAAGCACCGGAATGAGCGTTTTCAGATGTTGGGTGAAGTGTATGCGATCCGCCTCAGACCCCTTACTTTTGAACCAGTTCTGCAACTCACTCATCGACGTGAATTTGGGATCGTCTTCCGTCCCGATGCCCATTTTCAGATAGCTGCGTCCATCAGGATATTGGATTGGTGGCAGTATATAAGCACCAACGCTTGTATCGATCATGGTCGGCATATCGCGCAACATGTTCACGGCTTCCCCCTCAACGCGAACCAGCACGGTGGTGCGTCCATAGACTGTAAGGCCAAGATCGACAGGGCTCAGTTTCAAAGGAGAGGTGAATACACCGGTTGCGATGAGCGCTTTCGCGGCCGAAACAATCGAGCCATCCCACAATTCCACCTCGACACCGGATGGAGCCGCACGGATGGATCGTGCCGCCTGGCGAACGATCGTTGCACCGGCCTGCGCAGCAAGCGTTGTTTGCGCCTCAACCATGCGCCGCGGGCTGATATGTCCGGCCCCGCCGGTCTCCACCAGACCGTCAATTGTATCGGGCACGCAGAGATAGGGGTATCGCGTGCGCACGGTCTCGGCATCCAAACGATCCAAAGAGGCGCCGATGCTCTCGCCGGTTTCTGCACAGCGCGCATTGTAGGTGTCTCCGGGAAATCCCAGTCCAAGATAGCCGGATGGAGAATAGAACGCGATCCCGCTGCGCTCTTCGATGTCGCGGTATCGTTTGATCGATTGTCCGGCGGTGATTGCCCACTCCTGCATGGGATCCACATGCCGTGTCATCCGGCCTTCGTCGTAGTGGCTTGCGAACACGCCATCATGACTGACGCGGTTTTGCGGCTCGTCAGGCCCGATGCAAACGACACCGTCGGTGCATTCTGCCAGATGACGGGCGGCCGCGCTGCCAATCAAACCGCGGCCCACAACCACAATCCTGTTCATCCTGCCTCCATAAAGCGGGTGGTTTCAGTGCGTTTTGTTGACTGAATTTCTTCAGTGAGCATGACCGTGATCGCCGAGGCTTGAAACACCGGTCCAGATGATGATCAGCCCGACAATGGCGATGAGTGCGGCAGAAATCCATGGGGCAGCACTGAGCAATCGATCAAATCTGGAGGTTTTTGAGGAGACAACCCGCAACCCGACGGCTGCAACCACGCCGACCCCAACAAGGGTCAGAGCGAGGCCGATCGAGAACGCGCTGACGAGCGTGATGCCCAGCGCGAATTTTCCCAGATGCACACACAGGATGAAGACTGTGACGGCTGCAGGGCAGGGGATCAACCCGCCTGACAGGCCGAACAAGATGGTTTGCCAGGTGCCGATCTTGCCGGTCGCAAGCCGCGCTTTGATTTCGGCCGCATGGGCGCGGGCATGTGCGTCAAGATGCGGACCGTCAAGGTCGGAAACATCAAGCGGCTTGTGAGCGTGATGATGGTGCGTCTCGTCGCTGTGGCTGTGTCCTTCATGGCGGTGATGGTGATCATGCGAATGATGATGGTGTCCATCATGGGCATGACCGTGGTACCCGTGGTGTTCATGATGGTCGCGATCGTTTGGCTCTGATCTTGTTTGCCAAAGCATCCAGACCGCAATCCCCAGCACGAGAATGCCCGAGACGATCATGAAATAGGGCTCCAACTGTTCACCAATCAGCTCATTGCCCCAGGTCAATGCCGCAATGGCCAGCAACCACACAATGATCGAGTGGCTGAAGGCGGCTGAAACGCCTAGTAGAATCGCCTGTTTCACTGTGCCCTGAATGGCCACGATGTAGGCGGCCATCATGGTTTTGGAATGGCCGGGCTCCAGCCCGTGAAGCCCGCCCAAAAGCAAGGCAAAGACGAAAAGCAACACCGGGTTGGCGCTGCCGGCTGCGATCATATCATTCAGGCTCACGACCCATCCTTTCCTATAGGTAACGCGTGATCTCGCGCAGTTCGGCGATCATCGCGGTATGAGCCTCTGCATTGTCTGGCGGCTGACCCAGGCAATGGTCAATATGGTCCTGGATCAGCAGTTTCTTTGCCGCACTGACAGCACGTTCGACTGCGTGGAGCTGCTGTGCAAGCTGGGTGCACGGCCGCTCTTCATCGAGCATTTCGACTACCTTTTGCAGGTGTCCGTTGCTGCGTTTCAGACGGTTGCGAATGTCGGCGTGGCTTGCATGTTTCATGCGATTCTATATCCCCTACAGGGGGATATGTAAATGGTAGGCATCGATCAGGCTGATGATTTGGCAGTGATGGGATCAGGTTTTCAGAGCGTATTGATTTTATTGAAGAAAAGTTTGCCTTCAATGAGGGCGGAATTGGCCAACGCTGAGCGCTGTTGGTCGATGCAGGTTAAGTTTTCCCGCCTACGGACTACAGGTGCGAGCGCTCGCCAAGTTCCAGACGTCCTACGAAATCCGGTTGCCGGAATTCCGGTCGAACAGGTGCATATTTTCCGGTACCGCGCTGAAGTTCATTGTTTCTCCGGAACCCGAGAGACGATGAATACCGGCCAGGCTTGCCGTGAACGGTTCCTGTGCGCCGTTGAGCTTTCCGTGAAGCAATGTGTTCGCCCCGATGGGTTCAACCAGATTGACGTCCATCTGCAACGGACCATCAGGGTCCGGCACCAGATGTTCGGGGCGAATGCCGACCTTGACCTCGCCATCGTTTGCAGAACCGGCATCCAGCACAGCACCGCCCTGCAGCGTGACCTTGCCGTCCGCAATCGTACCGTCCACCACATTCATGGCCGGGCTGCCGATGAATTGCGCGGCAAAGAGCGTGCGAGGGCGTTCATACACCTCTAGCGGTGTGCCGATCTGTTCACCAACCCCCTCATTCATCACGATCATGCGGTCCGCCATGGTCATGGCCTCCACCTGATCGTGGGTGACATAGAGCGATGTGATACCGAGTTTTGACTGAAGCTCCTTGATCTCCAGCCGCATCTGGACCCGCAATTTGGCATCAAGGTTGGAAAGCGGTTCATCAAACAGGAATACGGCTGGTTCGCGCACGATGGCGCGGCCCATGGCAACGCGCTGGCGCTGTCCACCGGAAAGCTGGCGCGGTTTGCGATCAAGATAGGGTTCAAGCTGCAACAGTTTTGCGGCCTCATTGACCTTGCGATCAATTTCACTGGCGGAGACCTTCGCAATCTTCAGGCTGTAGGCCATGTTCTGACGCACCGACATATGCGGATAGAGTGCATAGTTCTGAAACACCATGGCGATGTCGCGATCCATGGGTTCCTTCTCGTTGACCCGCGCACCGCCGATTTGCACTTCACCTTCGCTGACGCTTTCAAGGCCTGCCACCATGCGCAACAAGGTGGACTTGCCGCAGCCTGAGGGGCCAACGATTACGATGAACTCGCCGTCTTCGATTTCCACATCAATGCCGTGGATGACTTCGGTTTTGCCGAAGCGCTTTTTCACGCCTTCCAGAGCAACTGTCGCCATGGGGTTTGGTTCCTGCCTACTTTTCGCTGTCCACAAGGCCGCGAATGAAGAGTTTCTGCATTGAGATGACCACAATGACCGGCGGGATCATCGCCAGAATGGATGTCGCCATGATCACCGGCCAGTCTGCGGTGTCATCGCCGGACGGGAACATCTGCTTGATGCCCATGACGATGGTGTTCATTTCGGGATCAGTGGTGATGAGCAGCGGCCACAGATATTGGTTCCAGCCGTAAATGAAGAGAATGACGAACAGGGCCGCGATGTTGGTGCGGCTCATGGGCAGCACGATATCGAGGAAAAACCGCATGGGTTTTGCACCATCAACGCGCGCGGCTTCCGCTAACTCGTCGGGAATGGTCAAAAAGAACTGCCGGAAGAGGAATGTTGCTGTGGCTGACGCTATCAGAGGAAAAATCAAGCCAGCGTAAGAGTTCAGCATGCCGAACCCGGCAACCACTTCGTAGGTGGGAACAATGCGCACTTCGACCGGCAGCATAAGGGTGATGAAAATCATCCAGAAAAAGGTCGTACGCCCCGGAAAGCGGAAATAGACGATCGCAAAGGCCGACAGCAGCGAGATGATGATTTTGCCGATCGCGATGCCCATTGCCATGACCAGCGAGTTGAAGAGCATGGTTGCAACCGGCACGTTGACCCCGGAAAACAGCGCTCGCTTGTAGTTGTCAAAGAAATGCTCGCCCGGCAGGAGTGGCATCGGCGGGCTAACGATTTCCGGCTGGGTAACTGTTGAGGCAACAAAGGCAAGCCAGATCGGAAAGAATACAATCAGCACGCCAAAAATCATCAGCACATGGGTGAGCCAAAGGGCGGATCCCTTGCGCTCCACCATGCCCGGTGGCGGTTCGACGCCGTTTGCAGCTGAGTTGATGGTTTCAGCGGTCAATAGTGCACCCGTTTTTCAACGAATTTGAACTGGATTACGGTGAGTGCGCCAACGACGATGAGAAGAATGACCGACTGTGCGGCAGACGATCCAAGGTCCTGACCCACAAACCCGTCGGCAAATACTTTGTAAACGAGAATGGTCGTTGCCTGCTGCGGTCCGCCGGAGGTGATTGTGTGGATCACACCGAAGGTCTCGAAGAAAGAATAGACCACATTGACCACCAGCAGGAAAAAGGTGGTGGGCGAGAGGAGCGGCAGGACGATTGTGAAAAATCGCTTCCAGAAGCGTGCTCCATCAATTGCCGCGGCTTCAATCACCGAACGCGGCACAGCCTGAAGGGCTGCGAAGAAAAACAGGAAATTGTAGCTGATGCGGCCCCAGGCGGAGGCTACGACCACAAGGCCCATGGCTTCGGCTTCGTTGAGCACATGGTTCCAGTCATATCCCAATTGACCGAGATACCAGGACACAACACCGACACGGGTGTTGAACATGAAGAGCCATAACACGCCGGCGACGGCAGGCGCTACGGCGTATGGCCAAATTAGAAGTGTACGGTAGGTGCCCGCGCCCTTGATCAAGCGGTCGGCAAGAACGGCCAGAAACAGCGCCGGAACCATGGAAACCAGCGTAACCAGGGTCGAAAAGATGGCTGTGGTGACGAATGATGCCCGGTAATATTCGTCTGTCAGCAGAAATTCGAAATTTCCAAGGCCGACAAACTGGGCGGACAGTCCAAACGGATCGGGAATGAAGAGCGATTGCCAGATGGCCTGGCCGGCGGGATAGAAAAAGAAAACGGCAGATATCAGTATCTGCGGAAACACCAGCGCCATTGGCAAAAGCCAGCCGCGAAATGTGACCCGTTTTTCCATCTAGATTACGCCATGCGGGAGGAGAAACCACCGGCAGCTAAGAGATCGCTGCCGGTGATTGAAGTTTGGTTAGGTTTTAGCGGTTTGCCTGCTCGAAGCGACGCAGCAGTTTGTTGCCACGGTCCACGGCGCTGGTGAGCGCTGTTTTGGCGTCCTTGTCGCCGGACCAGACAGCTTCCAGTTCCTCGTCGATGATGCCGCGGATCTGGTCAAATGAACCAAGGCGCAAGCCCTTAGAGTTGGCGGTTGGCTGTTTTGCCGTCATCTGGATGACCGCAATATCAGTGCCGGGGTTCTTGTCGTAGAACCCGTCTGCCTTGGTTTTGTCACCGGCAGCGGATGTGATCGGCAGGTAGCCGGTGTCCTGGTGCCATTTGGCCTGAATGCCGGTGGAGGAGAGGAAGTTCATGAAGGCTGCCACGCCTTTATACTCATCTGCCTCATGGCCGGTCATCACCCAAAGCGATGCACCACCAATGATGGTGTTCTGCGGTGCGCCGTCAGCGCCTTCCCAGTAGGGGAGCGGGCGAACAGCAAAGTCGAACTTGGCTTCAGCCTTGATACCGGCATAGCCAGCGGAGCTCTCGGTAAAGAGTGCGCATTCGCCTGCACGGAAGTTGGCGCCACCTTCGTTGCGGCGACCGGCATAGATGAATTTGCCGTCTTTCGCCCAGTCACCCATGGTCTGGATGTGCTGAACCTGCAAAGGACCATTGAAGGAAAGCTCAGTATCGGTGCCAGCAAAGCCATTGTCTTTGGAAGCAAATGGCGTGTTGTGGTAAGCGGAGAAGTTTTCCAGATGGATCCAACTCTGCCAGGCGGTTGTCAGCGGACATTTGCTGCCAGACGCTTTCACCTTGTCGAGAACTTCACCAACTTTCTGCCAGGTTGACAGATCCGTGTCCGGATCAACGCCAGCGGCCTTCAATGCATCCTTGTTGACCCAAAGAACGGGTGTGGAGGAGTTGAAGGGAAGCGACAGCATCTGACCGTCAGTGGTGGTGTAGTAGCCCTTAACCGAGCCGATATAGGCATCCTGATCGAATGTGGCGCCGGCCTCTGACATCACCTGGTGGATCGGTTTGATGGCGCCTTTGGCGGCCATCATTGTGGCTGTGCCAACTTCAAAGACCATCAAAATGTGCGGCTGTTCCTTCGCCCGGAAGGCGGCAATGCCTGCATTGAGGGTTTCCGAGTAATTGCCCTTGTGCGAAGCCACCACCTTGTAGTCGCTTTGGCTGCTGTTGAATGTGCTGACCTGTTCGGCAACCAGCTCGCCCAAACGGCCGGTGAATGCGTGCCAGAACTGGATCTCGGTCGCCGCCATGGCGTTGCTGGTCCAGACCGATGACGCGATGATGGACGCCGATAAAAGCATCTTGCGAAATTTCATGGTGTACTCCTTCTGAACGCGAACATGGATTGTCCAGAATGTCCGCTTTGGGAGTGTTCAATGGTTTGCTTTGCGCGTCAACGCTCCGAGGTTCCAAAAGCGCGGATTCTGTTGGTGAGGGCAACCAAGAAACCAAACAATTTCAGTGAATTATGACAGGTTCTGTTGAAAACTAGCCTTGCACAATAGGCCTAATGGGCAATCTAGTGGGCAGTCCAGCGAGACGTGTTTTTGAGACCAATTTGAGTGTTTGAGACGAGTGGTGGTGGCGTTGAGCGGCACCGGCAACGTGCTCACATTTGAGTGCTTTGTGAAGATTTAAAGACGGATTTGTGAACCGATGAAAGTTTGGCCGAAGGCGCAAAAGTGACAAAGGCGCAACCGGCGGTGAGGTCATAGCCGCCGGTTGCTGTCGAATCTCTATCCGACGATGAGTTGCTTCAATTGCAGTGCTTCATATTCCAGTTCGTCCAGCCGATAATTGACCACGTCACCAATGGTGACAATGCCCAGCAGTTCATCCGATTTCATGACCGGCATATGGCGGAACCGGCCTTCGGACATGCGGCGGAGCACCTCAACAAGCGCATCTTCGGGCTCGCAGGTCATGACCTTGCGGGTCATGTTTTCTGAAACGGTCTGTGGCAGGGTGTTGCCCGGCGTTTCGGCCAGTTTGCGCACAATATCGCGTTCCGAAAGGATGCCCACCATCGAACCGGTATCGTTGGTTACGATCAGCGCACCAATGCGCTTGTCTCGCAGTACCTTCACCGCAGACGCGATTGTGTCAGCTTCTGAGATTGTGAACAGATCACCATTTCTGCGGTCCAGTATGTCCTGGATTTTTGCAATCTTGTTCTGGGTGTTGGTTGAAAGAGACTGGCTGGTGGTTTTATCACGCGAACCATCGTCCCGACGCGGTGCTTGATATGATGCTGGCATTATGGATGACCTCCCAATTCAATCCGACGCTTTTTGTTGCCGCATTGCGCGGCTTGGCACACAGGCTAACGTAATTCTTTTCAGAATTGCACGGAATTTTCTGAGTAGAGCGCACGACTGCGCATTGCGTTGGTGAAGTTGCCGTCATCTGGCGGTTCCATTTGAATTGGAAGCGCTCTACAAACCGCAATTGATCAGCAATTTGGTTTCGCACCCGATGCTGCAACATCTGTTGATGACGGGCCCGCCTGAATAATGAACACCTATCTGGCTTTTATCCTATTTATGATCGGCTGTGTGGCCGGGTACCAGTATCGGCGTGTCTGGAAAGTCGGCGGCGCCACATGGCAATTGTGGCTGTTTGGAATCATCGCCGCAGGATCGTTTTTGACCATTGGGTTCGTTCCGGTGGCCGGAGGCAATTAGGGAGCTCCGCCGTTGTTTGAGACGGCTATGTCTTCATCCCGGCCTGTTCCATACGCTTTTTGATGCGCGGACATTCCAGACGGTCGCGCAACGGGCTGTTTGGATCAATTTCCTTGTGGCAGACGAGACAGTGATCAGCATCCCCCACAGCGTTCAGGCCGCCACAGCTTCCCTTGATGGTGCGGCCCATGAAAATCACGCCGAGCGACATGCCGACGACGATTGTCATCAACAAACCGAATGCGAGTAAGAAAGTCGTCACCTGAAACCTGTGTCGTTAGATCTGGAGCGATTTGAAACGCTTGTTCGTCGTAACTTTAAAGCGTTCGGTTGCATTGCTGTAGTCACGATCGATGAACATGACGGCAATGTTGTTCGCATCTGCCACTTTCAGCCCTTCTTCGCGACCCAGCGTCAGCATGGCTGTTGCCCAGGCATCAGCGAGCATGCCGTTTTCGGCAAGAACGGTTGCTGAAGCCGTGTGATGCTTGATTGGTTCTCCGGTCGTTGGATCAATGACATGCGAGTAGCGCTTGCCATCCTGTTCAAAGTAGTTGCGATAGTCGCCTGATGACGCCATGCCGAGGTTGCTCAAACCAACCACTTCCATGATGCCGCTTCCGCTTGTCCGAGGTGTTTCGACACCGACCTGCCAGGGCTGGCCATTTTCATTGCGACCCTTGGCGTAGATATCACCACCGATCTCGATCAGGTAGTTTTTAACGCCTTTGCTCTCAAGCATACGCGCCACAACATCTGTGCCGAAACCCTTGCCGATGGCTGACAGGAAGACCTGAGCTTCGGGTTTCTTCTTCTTCAGCGTGTTGGTGGACTGATCCAGCGTGTTGTGATGGCCAGAATTGGCCAAGGCGTGCCGGATTTTTTCCTGCGACGGTTTCTTGTGTTGCGCACCTGTCGCGCCAAAGCCCCAGGCTTCAATCAACGGCGTGATGGTTGTGTCAAATCGTCCGAGGCTCTGCTGGTGCACCGCTGCTGCAGCGCTCATGACCTCGGCAAGCATTGGCGACATGGCTACGCTGTTGGTGGTCTGATTCGCGTTGAAGCGGGAAATCTCGGATTTCGGATCCCAGTTGGACAGTTGTCTGATCACGCTGGCGAAGGCAGTCTCAATGCCATCCTTGATTTCCGCCTGCTGGACGGGATCAGGCACATCGACCGCAGTCACCTGATAATAGGTGCCCATGGTGGTGCCGGTGAATTCGAAAATTCGGCGGTCGAATTTGCACGCTGCCAAGGCCAGCGGCAAAACCAAAAAGCCACGACGCGAGATTGACATTTTATTGGCCACGGAAATTCCTCAGCTGCTGATTGCCGGATTTGTTTATTGTGTGAGCCTTCTCATCGAAATCCTTGCCTATTTCAACAAAAATATATAACTGGCGCGCAAGGTCCGAACAGATATGGTAGCCCTCGTCGCGATAACGAGTTACGCGACGTTAGACAACATGATTCAAGCGAATTTGAGAGACTAAAGTGCGGCACTATGCGTTGAGCAAGGGGCTGAACCTGCCCATTACAGGTGCAGCCGGTCCCGAAATTAAAGATCCGCCGCGCATCACCCGGGTTGCCGTGCTGGGCGACGACTATATTGGCCTGAAACCGCGCATCAGTGCGGAGGAGGGTGAGAAGGTTGTGGCCGGTACGCCGATGCTGACCGACAAGACCATGCCGGATGTCAAGATTGTCTCACCGGTTTCGGGAACGGTCGTGGAAATCAACCGTGGCGCACGCCGCAAGCTGATCAGCATTGTGGTTGAGGTCGACGAAGCTGAAGACGCGCCGATCGATTTTTCCAAAGACAGCAACACAGAAACTCGTGAAGGGCTGACCGAGCTCTTGTGCAAGGCGGGATTGTGGTCCTCGTTTCGAACGCGACCCTATTCCAAAGTGGCCATGCCTGGATCGCTGCCAGAGGCCATTTACATCACCGCGACGGACACTGAGCCGCTGGCGGCCAATCCTGCAGATGTTATCGCGCTGGAGGCCGAGGCTTTCGCCGCTGGCGCCAAGGCGGTTTCCGGTCTGTGTGAGGGAAAAACATTTGTCTGCACCAATGGTGACGGGCGTATCCCTTCCATCGATGGTCAGAATATAGAGACAGTTTCGTTCACAGGTCCTCATCCGGCGGGCCTTGCAGGCACTCATATGCATTTTCTGGTGCCGCCGAATGCAGCGAAGACCGTTTGGACCATCGGATATCACGACGTAATCACCATCGGTCGGCTGCTTCTCACGGGACAATATGATCCTTCCCGCGTGATTGCGCTTTGCGGACCCGCCTGCAGCAATCCGCGTATCGTGAAAGTGCCTGCCGGGGCGTCGATGGAACAGCTTTTCGATGATGACATTGTTGCTGAACTGCCGGTTCGGATGATCTCGGGTTCCGTGCTGAGCGGAAAAGCGGGGGAGGGGGCAGACGCCTACCTTGGCCGCTATGCCCGCCAGGCCACGCTCATGGAAGAAGATCACAAGCAGATCCCCATGGGCTGGATCCGTCCCATGGCATCGAAATACTCCTTTCAGCCTGTCCTTGGCTCGGCCTTCGTCAAGAAGCTATACGCATTGACCACCAATTTGAATGGTGGCCGCCGCGCAATGGTGCCAATTGGCACCTTTGAAGAGCTGATGCCGCAGGATTATCTGCCAACCCAGCTTTTGCGGGCGCTTCTGGTGATGGATACGGACCAGGCACAGGCGCTGGGTGCACTCGAACTGGATGAGGAAGACCTTGGCCTTCTTGGCTTCGCTTGTCCTGCAAAATATGAATACGGTATGGCGCTTCGCGATTGCCTGTCCAAGATTGAGAAAGAGGGCTAGTTTTGGCACTTCGCGACTTTTTTGACCGGGTAGAGCCGCACTTTCTGAAAGGCGGCAAGCTGGAACGCTACTTCCCCATCTACGAGATGGTGGAGAGCTTTCTTTACACGCCCAAAACGGTGACGACCGCAGCACCCCATGCACGGTCTTACATCGATATGAAGCGGATCATGACCTATGTGGTCATTTCCACCATCCCATGCATTCTGATGGGGCTTTATAATGTCGGCTATCAAACCAACCTGCAGATCGCCGAATTTGGCGCGTCAGGCTGGCGGGCCTGGATCATTGAAGCGCTGGGCATTGGTTTCAACCCGGCCAACATCTTCGCCAACTTGGCGCATGGAGCGCTGTACTTTCTGCCGATCTACATAACCACACTGGTGGCAGGCGGCGTTTTCGAAGTCATCTTCGCCACCGTGCGCAAACACGAGGTGAATGAGGGATTTCTCGTTTCCTCCATGCTTTATGCGCTGATTGTTCCGGCAACAACCCCGTTGTGGCAGGTGGCGCTCGGCATCATTTTCGGCGTGGTGATCGGCAAGGAAGTGTTTGGCGGTACGGGCAAGAACTTTTTGAATCCGGCCCTCACTGGTCGCGCGTTTCTGTACTTTGCCTATCCGGCGCAGCTTTCCGGCGATGCCGTGTGGGTGCCAGTTGACGGGTTTACAGGGGCCACGGCGCTGGCTGTCACGGCGGCTGATGGTGTGCAGGAACTGGCCGCGCGCGGTGTGACCTGGTGGGACAGCTTCCTGGGCTTTATCCCCGGATCCATTGGCGAGACCTCAACCCTTGCCGCTGCCTTGGGCCTTTTGTTCCTGCTGATTACGAAAATTGCGAACTACCGCATGGTTGTAGGTTGTCTCGGCGGCATGATCGGCTTCAGCCTGTTGCTGAACTGGATCGGTTCCGACAGCAATCCGATGTTTGCAATGCCGTGGTACTGGCATCTGGTGCTTGGCGGCTACGCGTTTGGACTGGCATTCATGGTGACGGAACCTGTCTCCGGTTCGCACACCAATATGGGCCGCTACATTTATGGTGCGCTGATCGGCGTCATGGTCGTGTTGATCCGGGTGCTCAACCCCGCATTTCCTGAGGGCATGATGCTGGCAATCCTGTTTGGCAACGTGTTTGCGCCGCTGATCGACTATTTCGTGGTGCAGGCCAATATCAAGCGAAGAGCGAAGCGCCATGCCTGAGGAAAACGGCAAGAACCAAAATTTCATTCAGCGGTTTCTGGCGCAGCCTGCGGACTCAGTCGGCAAGACGATTTTCGTTGCCGTAGCGCTTTGTCTGGTCGCGTCCATGGTGGTGTCAGCCGTCGCGGTTGCCGTTCGGCCGCTGCAGGAAATCAATGCGCTCAAGGACAAGCAGATCAACATTCTGCAGGTGGCCGGTATCTACGATCCGTCCAAGGATGTGGTGCAATCCTTCTCGATTTTTGAGCAGCACGTGATCGAGCTTGAATCCGGCAAGGTTGCTGAACAGTTCGATGCGGCGACGTTCGATGATCGCGCCGCCAGCGAAGATCCGGCCACATCGGTTGCCCTTGCCAATGATCCTGCGGGCATTGTGCGCAAGACCAAGTTTGCGACCGTTTATGTCTTGAGAGACGATGCCGGAGCGGTCGACAAGGTCATCCTGCCGATCCATGGTTACGGATTGTGGTCAACGCTCTACGGGTTCATTGCACTGGAAGAAAACGGAAACGATATTTACGGCCTCCAGTTCTATGAACATGCCGAAACACCGGGCCTGGGTGCCGAAGTGGACAATCCGCGCTGGAAGGCGCTGTGGAATGGCAAAAAGCTGTCCGACGGTGATGGCAATTTGCAGATAACTGTCGCCAAGACCAAACCGGCTGCCGGTGCGGAATATCATATTGATGCTCTGGCCGGAGCAACGCTCACCACTGTTGGAGTTGATAATCTGGTCAAGTTCTGGATGGGCGAGGCGGGCTTCAAACCCTTATTGGATAATCTGAAAACAGGACGCGTATTTTGACCCAGACGCGCAGAGAAATGCTCATTGACCCTATGGTCGACAATAATCCGATCGCCCTACAGGTTCTTGGCATCTGTTCGGCGCTTGCTGTGACCTCATCACTGCAGGTGGCATTTGTGATGTCGGTTGCCGTGACCCTCGTGACCGGATTTTCATCGATGTTCATCTCGATGATCCGAAATCACATTCCGGGGTCGATCCGCATTATTGTGCAGATGGTGATTATCGCGTCGCTGGTTATTCTGGTTGATCAGCTCCTGAAGGCCTATGCGTTCGAAATTTCCAAAACCCTATCAGTTTTTGTTGGTCTGATCATCACCAACTGCATTGTGATGGGACGCGCTGAAGCGTTTGCCATGAAAAACCCGCCGATTGACTCCTTCATCGACGGCGTGGGCAACGGGCTCGGCTATGGGTTGATCCTGATGCTGGTGGGTACGGTCCGCGAATTGTTCGGGTCCGGCAGTCTTTTCGGCATCTCCATTCTGGAGACTGCAAACAATGGTGGCTGGTACATTCCAAACGGGTTGCTGCTGCTGCCACCATCAGCGTTTTTCATCATCGGTCTTCTGATCTGGGCCATACGCGCCTGGAAACCCAGCCAGGTGGAAGAGCGTGAGTTCAAAATTCAGGTTGCGGAGAGCCACTGATGGAGGGTCTCATCTCCCTGGCGGTTAAGGCGATATTCGTCGAAAACCTCGCCCTTTCGTTCTTCCTTGGCATGTGCACTTTCATCGCGGTTTCGAAGAAAATCGCGACGGCCATTGGTCTCGGTATTTCCGTGATGATTGTGCAGTCGATCACGGTTCCAGCCAACAATCTGATCCTGACTTACCTGCTGGCACCGGGCGCGCTTTCCTGGGCCGGATTTTCGGACGTCGATCTGACCTTTCTGGGGTTGATCTCCTACATCGGGGTGATTGCGGCACTCGTGCAGATCCTGGAAATGGTGCTCGACCGGTATTTCCCGCCGCTTTACAACGCCCTTGGCGTGTTTTTGCCGCTGATCACCGTGAACTGCGCCATTCTGGGCGGATCTCTGTTCATGGTGGAACGCTCGTATGATTTCGCTGAATCGGTCACCTATGGTGTGTCATCCGGTTTTGGCTGGGCGTTGGCGATCACCGCAATGGCTGGTGTGCGCGAGAAGCTGAAATATTCTGATATTCCTGATGGCCTGCAGGGCCTCGGAATTACCTTTATCTCTGCGGGCCTGATGGCGATGGCGTTCATGTCCTTCAGCGGCGTGAAGCTTTAGGGAGCGATCAATGGTAACTTTCGGACTTGGAATTTTCCTGTTCACCCTGATTGTTCTTGCGCTGGTGACGATCATTCTCGCCGCCCGTTCGCGGCTCGTCTCCACGGGCAACGTGGACATTACAATCAACGGCGAGAAGACAATTTCCGTTCCTGCCGGTGGCAAGCTTTTGCAAACGCTCGCTGAACAGAAGCTGTTTGTTCCTTCTGCCTGTGGTGGTGGTGGCACCTGTGCCCAGTGCCGGGTGAAAATTCACTCCGGCGGCGGTTCTATTCTGCCGACCGAAGAAGGCCACATCACCAAGCGTGAAGCGGCCTGTGGCGACAGACTTTCCTGTCAGGTGGCGGTTAAACAGGACATGAACATCGAAGTGCCCGAAGAGGTGTTCGGTGTTAAAAAGTGGGAATGCGAGGTCGTTTCCAACCACAATGTGGCGACCTTCATCAAGGCTCTGGTTCTGAAGCTTCCAGAAGGTGAGGACGTCAATTTCCGTGCCGGGGGCTATATCCAGATTGAGGCTCCGGCCCACCGGGTGAACTACACCGAATTCGATGTGGAAGACGAATACCGGGAAGACTGGGACAAATTCAATGTCTGGCAATACGAATCGGTTGTGGAAGTGCCGATTGAACGCGCCTATTCCATGGCCAACTACCCGGACGAAAAGGGCATCATCATGCTTAACGTCCGTATTGCTTCGCCTCCTCCGGGATCACAGGGAATTCCTCCCGGGCAAATGTCGTCATTCATCTTCAATCTGAAGCCGGGCGACAAAGTGACGATCTCTGGCCCGTTCGGCGAGTTCTTCGCTCGCGAAACCGAAAAAGAGATGGTGTTTGTTGGCGGTGGTGCCGGTATGGCGCCCATGCGCAGCCACATCTTCGACCAGCTCAAGCGGTTGGAAAACCGCAACCGCAAGATCACTTTCTGGTATGGCGCACGTTCGAAGAAGGAAATGTTCTTCGTTGAAGATTTTGACGAACTTGCCAAACAGTTCGACAACTTCACCTGGCATGTGGCGCTGTCCGATGCGCTGCCGGAAGATGATTGGGACGGCTACACCGGCTTTATTCACAATGTGCTTATGGAAGAATATCTGAAGGATCACCCGGCGCCAGAGGATTGCGAATATTACATGTGTGGCCCTCCAATCATGAACTCATCGGTGATTGCCATGCTGCTTGAACTCGGTGTGGACCGCGAAGACATCATGCTCGATGATTTTGGCGGATAATTAACACCACAATTTCGCAGCCTTAGCACGCCGTTCAGGACGGTTCGTGGCTGATAGATGAGAACTGACTTGGGTCGGCAGGAGACAATTCTGCCGACCTTTGTTTTGGTGCGCCTGTTGTTTGAACACGCCGAACATCTTGCTCCCGCGCTTGTCGAATGCTTCACTTGTTTATGAAGCGACAAGGAGGAGGGACCATGTCAGCGGCAAAGAAACTTTATCGCGCGGACCATGTGGGCAGTTTGTTGCGATCAACGCACGTCACGGCGGCGCGCAGGGCGCATTTTGATGAAGGCGCCATGACAGCATCGGAACTGGCTGAAGTTGAAGATCAGGCCATTCAGGACGTGATCGATCTGCAGGAATCGGTTGGTTTGAAGGTGGTAACGGACGGTGAACTGCGTCGCTCATTCTGGCACTATGATTTCCTGGGTGGGTTGACTGGGCTTGATCTCGTGGAGCGTGATGAGGGTGTGCAATTTTCGGGTGTGAAACTGCGTCCCATTTTCCCGACAATCTCCAAGAAGCTCGATTTCCCCGATAATCACCCAATGTTGGAGCATTTCCGGTTCGTGGCAAAGAACACCAATGTGACGCCGAAGATCTCCATACCCGGCCCGAGTTGTTGTCATTTCCGGACCGCCCCAGAAGACATTGCGCCGCCCGAATATGCTGATCTTGATGTGCTGTTCGGTGATATTGCCGCGACTTACAAAAAGGCTGTCGCCAAGTTTTACGAGGCAGGCTGCCGCTATCTCCAGATGGATGATATTTTCTTCGCTTATCTGTGCGATCCAAAACACCGCGCTACAAAAGCCGAGCAGGGCATGGACCCGGATGTGCTCATCGATCGTTATGCCTGGATGATGCATGAGGCGATCAAGGATCGCCCGGATGACATGATCATCGGTATGCACATGTGCCGTGGCAACTTCCGTTCCACCCATGCGGCGGAAGGGGCGTATGATCCTGCTGCTGATGCCGTTTTCAACAAGACGGGTGTCGACATCTATTTCATGGAATATGATACGGAACGGGCAGGGGGGCTCGAACCACTGCGCTTGCTGGCCAAGGGTTCACAACGCGTTATGCCCGGTTTCATCACCACGAAGACTGCAGGCCTCGAAACGATTGATGAATTGGAGCGCCAGTTTGATGAGGCATCAAAGCATGCCGACATCGATCAGCTTGGCATCGCGCCACAATGTGGGTTTGCCTCGACCGAAGAAGGCAACACCGTCACTCAGGATGATCAGAAGCGGAAGCTGGAGCTCGTGGTGAAAACCGCTGAGGCGATCTGGGGTGGCGTCGACGCGTGAGCGGCGGTTCTTTGCCCAGAATCAGCACAATCCGGCTGCGGGTTCGCGATCCCGACGCGCAAACGCGCTTCTATGTCGATGCGTTGGGAATGCGGGAGCGGTCTGACAGCACGATCGGCTATGGTGATCGTGAAGCTGGGCTGTTGTTTGAACAGGCACAGACCAGCTACGCCCCATCAGATGATGACATCTATTGGAAGATTTCGATTTCGGTGCCCGATATCGATCTTGCCCATGATCAACTGCGTGCAAAAGGTGTGGAGATCGAGAAGCCCCGGCAGGTATTGGACGTTGCCTATCTTGCGCACCTTTATGATCCGGAAGGTTTTGATGTTGAATTTCTGGACCATTGGTTCAAGGGCGAGCGACCAACGGGCACCCTGAACGAAGACTTGTTGGGAGGCGGGCCACGCCTCAATCTGCTGACGCTTCGCACACATGATGCAGATGCAGCCAAAGGGGTGGCGACCAGTCTCGGAATGCGGCCCTTTTACTCGGCGCGCTTACCGAATTTTGGGTTCGATCTGCACTTTTTCGGGTTTGGCGATGAGGCGCCGCCGCAAAAGGATCTTTATGCGATTGAAAATCGGCCATGGACCTATCAGAGGCCAGAAACCGTGCTTGAAATCCAGCATCGCCATGGTGCAGCGCCAAAGCGGCTGAAGACCGATGGTGAGGCCGGTTATGCGGGGGCGATCATCACCGGCGCGGAGGCACCGAACCGGATTGATGAGTTGCAAATCGAGGCGCGGAATTAGTTTCGTGGGAAGGGCAACTTTGTGCCCATTCCCGCCCGAGTTTTGCCGCAATTTGACTTTTTGCATTAAAGTCTCATTAACCTGCCCGTAAGACTTGGCAGATAGGCTATGCGGCTCATCCTGATGTCGGTGTTTTTGACACAGGTACGGCCCGCAAGTGTATCGAGTAGCAGGCAAACATGCTCAATTTTCTTTCCCGGTTTCGCACGGCGGAACCAGATGGCACGCACTATTCGTCCGTCGACGCACTGGACGATGATTCGGATGGTTTTGCCGGGTCCGGCCTGTTTGCCTTTCTGGCACTGTTGGCCGTGGCTGTGGTTCTGACCGGCTGTGGTGGGGGACCAAAGAAACCGAGCAAAGGCGCCAAAGCCCACATCAACAACAAGACGAAATTCTCGTCAAAGCAGTTCGGCGTTGCGGCAAGCCCACGCGTGACCACTCGAAAGCGCGTGCGAAAGGGCGGTGGCCGACGCCAGATTGGACGGCCCTACAAGATTCGCGGCAAGTGGTATTATCCAAAGGAAGACAAGAACTATGACCGCAGGGGCAAGGCCTCCTGGTACGGTCCGAATTTCCATGGTCGTTTGACCGCCAATGGTGAAATTTACGATCAGTATTCTTTGTCCGCTGCTCATCCGACATTCCCGCTTCCCAGCTATGCCCGTGTGACCAATCGCGCGAATGGCCGCTCGGTGATTGTACGCGTGAATGATCGTGGGCCTTACTCGCGCGGGCGGATCATCGATCTGTCTTCCCGCGCTGCCGACCTTCTTGACTATAAGAACAAGGGCATTGCCAACGTTCGGGTTGAATATGTGGGACAGGCACCGCTGCATGGACGGGATGAAGCCTATCTCGTTGCCTCCTATGATGGCCCGGGTTCTGCAGGTGGCTCGCTGCCGGGAACTCTGTTTGCGGGCAATCAGAGCGACAACAAAAACAAGAACGTGGTCCGGCGCGCCAAGCCTGTGGCACCAACGCCAACGATTGCACTTGCGCCGATCCCGAAAGATCGTCCGGC
Source organism: Pseudomonadota bacterium (assembly GCA_039029195.1). Classification (GTDB taxonomy): domain Bacteria; phylum Pseudomonadota; class Alphaproteobacteria; order Rhizobiales; family Rhizobiaceae; genus JBCCGR01. The sequence continues at coordinate 40,575 of JBCCGR010000022.1, read as the reverse complement.
CTACCGGGCCATTGAAGGGGTGGACCTGTTTTCAACGCCACAGGCGGCGGTTTCACCGGCTGCCAACACCACAAGACAACGCCGTCCGAAGAAGCCTGTCTTGTCGTCATCCGTGGTGACAGACCGTTTCACAATCGCGGCATTCAACGCCGAAGGCCGGATCAGTGAGGCGCATAAGGCTGCCAAGATGCTGATTTCAAGTGAGATTTCTCCGCAACAGTTGCGCAATCACTGGAAAAACAGCCCCGGCAAATAGTTGAACTCACGCCATTGAACGCGTATTCAACACTCAAGGGGTGATGGTGTCTGCTGCAGGTTCGTCTGGACGAACTGGTGGCGGGTGCAGAGTGGAAAGCGTCAGCGGCACAATGGCAATTCGAAATCATCCGGGCATTTCGCTCTCTGTTCTGGCAATTCTTGCGGTTTTGCTGACGCCTGCGGGCGTTCACGCACAGGCGCTGTTTGAGACCAAGGCTAAACAAGCGTTTCTCGTTGATGCGGCCAGTGGTTCGATCCTGTTTCAAAAACAGGCCGAATCGCCCATGCCGCCGGCCTCACTTGCCAAGCTGATGACCATGGAAGTGGTGTTCAACGCCTTGAAGATCGGCCAGCTCACCCTGGATGATGAGTTCAACATTTCGGAAAACGCCTGGCGCAAGGGTGGAAGCTCATCGGGTGGCTCGACGATGTTCGCCAAGCTCAACTCCAATGTTCGGCTGGAAGACCTCATTCGCGGTGTGATCGTTCAGTCCGCCAATGACGCCTGCATCGCAATTGCCGAAGGCATGGCCGGCTCTGAAGGCGCCTTTGCCGGCCTGATGAATGAACGGGCAAAAAAGATCGGGCTCAAGAACTCGAACTTCACCAATTCGACCGGCCTGCCGGACGAATTGCAGACCGTGACGTCAAAAGATCTGGCCTTCCTTGCTCGCCATATCATTCAGACCTATCCCGAATATTACGCCATCTATGCGGAGCCGGAATTCACCTGGAACAAAATCCGTCAGCGCAATCGCAACCCGCTGCTTGGCGCTATTGATGGTGCGGACGGTATGAAAACCGGCTTTACCGAAGCCTCTGGTTACGGAATCGTTGGATCAGCGCTGCGCAATGATCAGCGTCTGATCATGGTGCTGAACGGCATGAGCTCCAAAAAGGAGCGGCGCGAAGAATCCCGCAAGATGATGAACTGGGCCTTTCGTGCCTTTCGCCTGATCGACCTGTTCGACGATGGCGAAATCATTGGCGAAGCGCGGCTTTTCGGCGGCGCAAAGTCAGGTGTGGCGCTGAAAGCGCGTGGGCCATTGCGCATTTATGTGCCGATCGGCAACAAGGACAGGCTGAAAGCCCGTGTGGTTTATCAGGGGCCGATTGTTGCACCGGTGGAAGAGGGCGCCCAAATCGCCATCCTGCGTGTTGAAGTGGGTGGCGAACTCAGCCAGGAAACACCGCTCTATGCCGCAGAATCCGTTGGCACGGGCTCAATTTCGCAGCGGGCAATGGACGGCTTGCAGGAACTGCTTCTGGGCTGGCTATAGGCCCGTTGCCGGGTTAGTTTCACGACCGATCCATTGAAATCATCTGCCAGCACAGGGTGTGGATTTGCGCGGGACATTCATCACATTTGAAGGTGGCGAAGGGGCAGGCAAGTCCACTCAGATCGTGAGGCTCGCCGAGCGATTGAAAGAAGCCGGAAAATCAGTTCTTGTCACCCGCGAACCGGGCGGCTCACCGGGCGCGGAAGCCGTCCGGCATGTTCTTTTGAGCGGTGCGGCGGAACCGTTCGGCACCGAGCTCGAAGCGATCCTGTTTGCCGCAGCGCGCAGCGACCATGTGGAGCAGAAAATCAAACCGGCCCTTCGCGACGGCACAATCGTTCTGTGTGACCGTTTTTTTGATTCTTCGCGCGTTTATCAGGGTGTCACAGGCGATGTTGATCCTGACCTGATGACGCGGCTTGAGGAAATAGCGGCGGAAGATTGCTGGCCAGACCTCACCCTGATACTCGATCTTGATCCTGAAATCGGGCTGGAGCGCGCTATTGCACGGCGTGGCGATGACACCGCCGACCGCTATGAGAAGGAGGATCTGGATCTCCAACAACGAAGGCGGCAGGCATTTCTCGATATTGCCGAGCGCGAACCATTGCGCTGTTCCGTAATCAATGCCGATCAGGACGAAGATGCTGTAACCAAGGACATCTGGGCGGCCGTTTCGAGCGTTTTGGGGCTTTCGGAGAGCGAACCCGAAGAGGTTCGCGATCTGGAAGCGGCAGAGCTGTGAGCGACGAGGGTTCCGAACGTGAGGTTTTTGGCGGGCTCGAAGGCGTGCCGCAGCCGTTCGAACGTCGTGAAGTGCTCGGACACGATCAGGCGATCACATCGTTCCTGAACACCCACAAGTCGGGCCGCATGCACCATGCGTGGCTCATCTGCGGCCCCCGGGGCATTGGCAAGGCGACGCTTGCCTTTCAGTTGGCGCGCTATCTGTTTCAACATCCTGATGGGCAAAACGCGTCGGAAACGTTGTCGGCTGCTGATGAGAGCGATCCTGACTATCGGCAGATTGTATCTGGCGGGCATCCCAACCTGTTGCATCTGGCACCACCGTGGGATGAGAAAACCAAAAAGTTCAAAACCCGCCTCACAGTCGATGAAGTGCGCAAGGTCAACCAGTTTTACGGGCTGACCGCTGGGGCAGGGGGTTGGCGCATCACCATCGTTGATACCGCAGATGATATGAACGCAAATGCCGCCAACGCGCTGCTGAAAACACTGGAAGAACCACCAAAGAACAGTCTTTTTTTTGTCTTGAGCAATCGACCGGGGCGTTTGTTGCCCACCATTCGCTCGCGTTGTCGTAAGTTGACACTGTCACCTTTGAACCAGGACGTGATCAGCCAGATTTGTACTGCACCCGACATGGAAATTGGCGAGGCTGACGCCACGACCATCGCCAATGCAGCCATGCACAGTGAGGGTTCAGTGCGGCGGGCAATCGAGATGCTGCGCGGCAACGGGCTGCAGTTTCAGTCGATTTTTGAAAAGACCGTTCAGGCGCCAAGAGGTTCGACCCCGGATTGGCTTGCCATCCATGATCTCGCTGATCGTCTCGCAAACCGCACCAATGCGGCGGACTATGAGCTTTTTGTCGAGATGCTGCAGAATTTCATTGGTTTGCAAGTGCGGCTTGGCGCAGTTGGCGACGTTGGGCCAGGTGGAGCAGATATTGAGACGCTTGCCCGCTGGTCCGAGGTGTGGGACAAGACGCGCGAGACTGCTTCGGCAGCCGAAATTTATAACCTCGACAAAAAACAAGTGGTGCTTTCCGCCTTTCAGGCTTTGACTGAAATGCGCCGCGCCGTTTGACGATTACGAAGCATCCGGAACCCCGGCGCCATGTCCGACAAGTCCCCATATTATATCACCACCGCGATCTCGTATCCGAACGGCATTCCGCACATCGGGCATGCCTATGAGATGGTGGCAACGGATGCGTTGGCCCGCTTCAAGCGGTTGGACGGCCATCCGACTTATTTTTTGACCGGCACGGATGAGCACGGGCAGAAAATGCTCAAAACGGCGCGGGAAGAAAATATTCCTGTTGCTGAATTGGCCAAACGCAATTCCGATGCATTTGAAACCATGGTGCAGGCGCTCAATGGTTCAAACGATGATTTTCTGCGGACATCGCAGGAACGCCATCACAAGGCGAGCCAGGCCATCTGGGCGGCCATGGCGCAGAACGAAACCGACGGCAAACCGGACATTTACAAGGACAGCTATGCCGGCTGGTATTCGGTGCGCGATGAAGCCTATTACGGCGAAGAGGAAACCCAGATCGTTGATGGCGTGCGCGTGGGCGCGCAGGGAACGCCGGTCGAATGGGTGGAAGAGGAGAGCTATTTCTTTCGTCTATCGGCCTATCAGGACCGGTTGCTTGAACTCTATGAGGCCAATTCGGAATTCATTTCACCCCCCAATCGCCTCAACGAAATCAGGAGCTTCGTGAAGAGCGGTCTCCGCGATCTTTCGATCTCGCGCACGACCTTTGATTGGGGTGTGCCTGTGCCGGGTGACGAGCGGCATGTCATGTATGTTTGGGTTGATGCGCTGACGAACTATCTGACTGGTCTTGGCTATCCTGAAAAGACCGATCTGCTCGATACGTTCTGGCCGTGTGATGTGCATGTGATTGGCAAGGACATTGTGCGGTTCCATACCGTTTATTGGCCCGCATTCCTGATGTCCGCCGGGATTGAACTGCCCAAGCGGGTGTTCGGCCACGGATTCCTGCTAAATCGCGGGAAGAAGATGTCAAAATCCGCCGGCAATGTGGTTGATCCGATCACCATGGCCGAAACTTATGGTGTCGATCAGATCCGCTACTATTTCCTGCGCGAAGTGGCGTTTGGACAGGATGGGTCCTACAGCCATGAGATGATCGTCAATCGCATCAATGCCGATCTGGCCAATGACCTTGGCAATCTGGCACAACGCTCGCTGTCGATGATTTTCAAGAATCTTGATGGCGTGATCGGCGAAATTTCCGATCTGACTGCCGAGGATCTGGCGATCCTTGATACGACTGATGCGCTGCTGGAAACCGCGCGCAAGCACATGGACGATCTGCACCCGCACCTGGCACTTTCGGCGATTTGGGATGTGATTGGCGACGCGAACCGCTATTTTGCGGCACAGGAGCCCTGGGCGCTGAAGAAGACTGATCCTCACCGCATGGCAAGTGTGCTGGCGATCACTGCGGAGATCATCCGTCAGTCGGCAATCCTCAGCCAGCCGTTCATGCCCGACTCCAGCTCCAAATTGCTTGATTTGCTGAAAGTCGATGAGGCCGACCGGGGCTTTGCATCACTTGGCCCTGCCGGGCGAATTGCTTCCGGCACAGTGATCGACAAGCCTGTGGGTGTTTTCCCACGATTTGTGGATCAGGAGGCTGATGCCTCCTGATGCTGATCGACAGTCATTGCCATCTGGATTTTCCGGACTTCGCCGAAGAGCTTGATGATGTGGTCGCTCGGGCGAATGCCGCCGGTGTTGGCCACATGGTCACGATCTGCACGCGGGTTCGCAAATTCGATCAGGTTCTCGCCGTGGCGGAACGCTTCGATTGTGTGTCGTGCTCGGTCGGCACCCATCCCCACAATGCAGGCGAGGAAGACGGGATCGAGGCGCGCGAGATCATCGATCTGGCATCCCATCCCAAAGTGGTGGCGATTGGCGAAGCCGGGCTCGATTATTTCTACGACAAAGCGCCACGCGATGCGCAGGCTCTCGGGTTACGGGTGCACATTGAGGCCGCGCGGGAAACCGGGCTGCCGTTGGTAATCCATGCGCGCGATGCCGACGATGATATGGCCGCCATTCTGGCAAATGAGATGGGGAAGGGGCGTTTTGATGCGATCCTCCATTGCTTCTCGTCCGGTGAAAAGCTGGCCCGCACTGGCGTGGACCTTGGTCTTCATGTGTCTTTTTCCGGCATCCTGACCTTCAAAAACAGTCAGGCCTTGCGGGATATTGCAAGTCAGGTTCCGATGAACCGGCTTCTGGTGGAAACTGACGCGCCCTACCTCGCACCGGTCCCCAATCGCGGCAAGCGCAACGAACCTTCCTATGTGGTTCACACCGCGAGCGTTCTGGCGGAGGTCAAAGGGGTTTCTGTCGAGGACATCTGGCAGCAGACCACAGCGAACTTCTTTGATTTGTTTGCCAAGGTTCCGCGCCCGACGAAGACCGCAGGCACGGTTTCGGAGACGGCCTGATGGCAGACGAGTTGCGGTTTACAATTCTTGGCTGCTCCTCCTCACCCGGCGTGCCCCGCATTGGCAATGACTGGGGCAATTGTGATCCCCAAAACCCGAAAAACCGCCGTCGCCGGGCATCGATGCTGGTGGAACGCATTTCAGCCAAAGGCACAACCACAATTTTGATCGATGCCGGGCCAGATCTGAGAGAGCAGATGCTCTCTTCCGGAGTGGATTGGGCCGATGCGGTGCTCCTGACCCATCCTCATGCCGATCACATTCATGGGCTCGATGATCTTCGGGCTTTCTTCATCAATCGCAGACAATTGGTGTCAGTCTATTGCGATGCGTCCACATCGCTTCGCCTGCACGAGGCGTTTGGCTACTGTTTTGAAACACCTGAAGGAAGCAAATATCCCCCGATATTGACCGAACGCCGCATCGCCAAGGGTATTGCTTTTGATATTGAAGGTGAGGGCGGTCCGATCCGGGTGTTGCCTTATGCGCACCAGCATGGCGACATACGCTCACTTGGCTTTCGTTTTGAAAATGTTGCCTATTCAAGCGATGTGAGCGACCTGGATGAGGATGCGCTGCCTCATCTCAATGATCTTGATGTGTGGATCGTGGACGCGCTGCAGTACAGGCCGCATCCTAACCATTTTCATCTGGAGCGGTCGCTGGAATGGATCGACCGGCTGAAACCCAAACGGGCCGTACTCACCCATCTTCATACGCCGCTCGACTACGACACCGTACTTGCCGAAACGCCGGAGCATGTGGAACCGGCCTATGATGGGATGGTGTTCAGTGTCCCGATTGGGTGATGCTACCGCACGACTTTGTAGAGATTGAACCGGGCCTGATCGCCCTTTGAGTAGTTGATCCCTTCAGCAAAACCGATCACTTCCGCCGACAGGCCCTGCTCTTTCAGCAAAGCGGTAAAGCGCTCTGTGTCCCGGTCTGCGACCACACCAACGCCGCAGTCCGGCGATGATATGAGGTGTTTGGCAACACCTTCAACGCTTGTGCGCTTGGTTTCAGTTGCCGTGAGAAACACGAGACTGGGTTCCTTGTAGCCGGATGTGGCAAGGATGGAGTTGTCGCACGGTTTCGCCGCATAAAATGCATCCGCAATTTGCGGGCTGATCCAGGCCGGTGTCAGCGACGGTGCGACAATGCCATAGGCCAGAGCGTAAGTGACACCGGCAGACGCCGTTGCTGCACAAACCCGCTTCAGTGGAGCGAGTGATACTTTGTATCCGCTGCCCAGCCATCCCGTCACAAGAGCAAAGATGGCAAGTAGAACGCCCCAGAAATCGATCTGACCGTTCACATAAATCGGTGCGCCGATGGCGCCTACGGCCACGATCAGGCTGACCAGCAACACACCTGCCTGCGACAACATACCGAGAATGCGCAGCCACAGCGGCGCATCTGCCGCGATCCTGGCACCGCGCACCAGCCCCCACGCAGCGAGTATAATGACGGCCGGGTACGCAGGATAAACATAGTGCGGCAGCTTGGTCGGGATCAGCTCATAGGCAATCCAAAACGGCACAAACCAGCACACGAGGAACAACAGGCGTTTGGATCGGATCGCTCGTTTCCCGGCGCTGGACAGGCTCTGGACCACCAGATGGCCAAATGGCCACAGGAACAAAACGCTGAGCAGGAAATAGTATCCGGGCGGAAATCCATGCGATTCCTGACCGGTCGCCACCTTGCCGAACAGGTCTTTCATCAAAGATTCCTGCCAGAATTCCAGTCCCGCGTTCGCCGTTATCAGCACCAGCCACGGCGCGGCAATCAGAATTGTGATGAGGATACCGGTTCCGCTGCGCAGGTCCGTCAGCCATCGCCGGTCACGCCGGGTGATGGCGAGCGCAGCAATGGTCAGCCCACTGAGCATGGGAACCACTGGTCCCTTGATCAAAATGGCTAAACCTTGCGCCACCCAGAACAGCCGGTCATAGCCAAAGCCCGCTTTCGGGGCGGTTGGCTGCCGGGCGAGATAGAGTTTTGCGAGCGCGCCTTGCGCGAGCAGCGCAAGTGCAATCAGAACTGTGTCGGTCTTGGCAATACGTGCTTCCATGTTGAGCGCCATAAGGCCTGCAAACATCAGACCCGACAAAAGGCCGACATTGGTGCCGAAGAACATGGTGCCGATCCAGTACACCAACAGAACACTGGCAACGCCGGCGATCGTTGAGACCAGCCTGTAGTTCCACACGCCAGCGGTTTCGGAGGAGGGGTTGAGGCTCACAGCAGCCGATTGCAGCCAATAGATCCCGATCGGCTTCTTGTACCGCGGCACGTCCTGGAGGCGGATATCGACATAGTTGCCGCTCTCGACCATCTGCTTTGTGGCCTGAATGTAACGTGATTCGTCGCGATCAAGTGGCGGCATCTGCGCTATGCCAGGCACAAGCATGATGGAGGCAACAAAGGCCAGAAAAATCAGTTTGATTGGTGTTTTCATTGCGCCAGGATCAGCTTTTGGCACTTTCTGCCGCTGCAGCGCGTCGCTCATTGGCGATGAGCCAGAGATTGCGGAAGTATATAAGCAGGCCCATACCCTGACCGATGATGAAGACGGGATCCTGTCGCACGATGGCGTAGACTAGCAGCAGCCCACCGCCAAAAATGGAGAAAAACCAGAAGGCCACCGGCACGACGCTTTTCTTGGCACGTTCCGAGGCGATCCACTGCACCACAAAGCGCATTGTGAAGCAGAGCTGCGCAAGGAGTCCGACCGCGACCCAAAGGGTGAACTGCTCAATGAAGACGGCATGAAACCAGTCGGAAAGATTGGATAGGTGCTCAGTCATCGTTCCACCTCATGTCCGTGTGGCTGGCCGAGACGACGATGATTGAGCCACCATACACCCAGCAGATCGAGCGCGCCTGCAAGGCCGCGATCCAGAATGCCATAGTTCGAAGTGCCATGGGTCCGTTCACGGTCGACCACTTCGACATTCAAAACTGTGTAGCCTTCCTGACAAACCAGAGCGCCCAGAAAGCGATGATAGTTCTTGAAATAGGGAAGGCGGCGAAAGAGGTCCGTTCGTGCCACCTTGTGTCCGCAGCCAGCATCAGACGTGCCATCCTTCAGCAAACCCCGGCGCAACTTGTTTGCAAACTTCGATGACAGGTTTTTGATTGCCGTATGTTTGCGATTGGTGCGATGTCCGCTTACCAGACCGGCATTGCCTTTATCTGCAAGCAGCGCATCAATGAGACGCGGAATGTCTGCCGGATTGTTCTGGCCGTCGCCGTCGAGCACAGCGGATATCTCTCCATGTGCGGCAAAGAAGCCAGTGCGCATGGCGGCTGATTTGCCGCCGGATTTGTCGTGCCGCAGATGCCGGATATCGCAATCGCGCTTTTCCCGCTCCGCGCTGATGAAATCAGCCGTATGATCGGTTGAACCATCATCCACGATAATGATCTCGATTTCCCGGCCCTGCATGGCGGTTTCGATTTCCGGGATCAGAGCGGCCAGATTATCCGCTTCATTCTTGCATGGTATGATGATTGAAATCATGGGAGGTCAGCTCAGTGCTTCGCGTTGGGCTGCGCGAGTGGTCTTCACGGTTATGCGGAGTCACAAATAAATGTTGGTCAGTATCCTGCCGCCGAACGGGATAGGCCGCGGTTCGCGATCGGAACTGGACTGCGGTGGAATGACAATGTGGCGGGCTTGTGTCAAGGCGACATATGGTGCGCGTGGAGCATGTCAGCGCCTGTGATCGCTCCGCTATGTCAGCCGCACCGTGAGGTGGTTTTGGTGCTGATTGCCACCATCGGCATCAAAGCTGTCAAAATCGTAGCTGACGTTCCCGTCTGCACTGGGGTTGGGAAATTCACCGTCGGCACCGGGGTAGGCTGACGACCGTGCCCGTCCCCAGACTTCGACCCGGTAATGGCCCGGTGTGTCGATCTGATGGAACGTGGAAAGTGAGAAGTGTGCGTATTTGAACCGGTCGAAGTTTCCGGTCGACGTCTCAACATCCGGGAGGATATTCTGCCGCGCGAACATGCCCGGAATCTCGGGTGGCTTGCCAATGAACGGGTTAAAATTGTTCGCCCAGACGGCATCACTTCCCGGACCACGCAAACAAATGCTGACCGCGCAAACACTCATGCGCTGGCGATCATCCCGCAAACGGAAGTTTGACCCAAATCGCAGGTCGATTGTCGAAACACGATCAATGATGAGATTGATGTTGAAATTGTCATTTCGCGACCAGTTCCACGTGAGCGGATGTTTGCCGCTGCTTGTTTTGGCAAATTCGCCGGGTCCAATGGTGTTGGACTGGGCGGCGGCATTGCCTGCAACCAAAGCCGCAGCGGGTATTGCTGCTCCCATCAGTATCAAGTCTCGTCTGTCCATTTGATGCTCTCCGGTTGAACTGCGGCTGACTCAACTATCGTCTCAGATATGCCCGACAATGCGTGCGCCTACAAATCGCTTCACGGGGCCGCAAAAACAGTGTGCGGTGCCATGGCAATGTGATGGGTTTGTGTCAAGGCAGCATTTGATGTGGCCAGGAATTGCAGTTGGTTGGTTGGAAGGTGCTTGCGACATCGGATGTTGATAAGTTTGTTCCGATCTTGTGACAAGATGTTGATAAATCAACAGATCAACAAGGAAATATATTCCATAATATATCTTATGCGATTAAGTGATCGTCGCTTTGATGGATTGATGCGGGTATGCGCACAATGCGTCAACCGATAAATCAACCGACCGACAATCGGTGATATTCCCTACTCCTTCAGAACGAATGCGACTTGTGGTAAGCCTGAGTCACCAACCAAGCATGTGAGGATGACGATGAAGATTGGTCAGCCTGAAATCAGTCGGCGTTCGTTTGTCCTTTTGTCCGGCAGCCTGGTACTGAGTGGCTGCGTGTCCAGGGCCGGGGTGCCGCTCGTCAGTGCCAAAAATGCGATTGCACTGGTTCAGGCGCGACCAGAGAGCCTGTCGCGGACGGTTTCGCTCGCGGTCATCAATTCACCGCAAACCAAATACCGGGTCGATCATCACGGTTTTCCGGCTTGGACGTGGCGGGACAGCACCGGTGATGATGGATACGGCGCGTGCGTTCATCTGGAACCAAAAACCCGCGAACCCTATCTGGAAACCCAATTTCCAAAGTCAGGTCGACCCAAGGAACCGGTTTCCCCCAACGGCAGATCTCCCGAAAAGTACATACAGTACAATCTGGCCGGCGATTGGTTTGGGCGGGTGCACAAGATGTTTCCCAAAGAATGGGAAGAAAACTGGCGTAACCCCAAGGCTCACGAGGACGGGCAGCGCTTGCTCGCCGAGCTGGAGCGGTTGTTGTCAGCGCCCTCCTCCTGACGCTTGAATTCTGTTGTGAGGAATTGGCAAATCGTCACTTCAGATAGTGCGTGACCACCCAGCCAATCTGGTTGTTGTAAAAAACCTCTGACCATTTGTCGTGCTGGCCGGGATTGCGGCGAATGACCATGACCTTTGCGCCATGCGGTATGGGCTCGATAATCGCGCTTTCAAGGCTGGGCCAACGGCGCATGTTGAGGGAATCGTCAGGATTTCCGGTATCAACGATGGCCAGATCGTCGCTGACACCCACTTCAGACAGGCCGCCATTGTCGTCTTCATTGCGGCCAAACATGCGGCCACGAAACTGATCCATATCAAAGGCGGGACCGGGGTCCGACTTGCGACCCGGTGAAATATCGTCGTGCCCCAGAACCTCAGAAAGATCGTACTTGTCCTTCAGAGCCACGGCGATTTGCGCCGAAATGTCGATTTGAACCTGCGGATAGGTCTGCCACTTGCGGATCGGACCACCATTTTTATGACGGGCTTCGATGAAGTCGTCCCCTGCCCCAACATTGAATCCTTTGTTGACGAGTTCAATGCCAATGGTGTTCTTGTTGAGAAAGTGAATGCCTTTCCAAAAGCTTTTGCCCGCGTGCCAGGTCTTCACATTGAATGGCGCAAGTTGGGTGATTTCGCCGTCAAAGCCAATGACGAGATGTGCGGATGCCTGCGCGGCTGGATTGACCAGCCAATTGATCGCGCCATTGTAGCTGCCACCGGCCGTGTAATGCATGACGAGCCATTCGGGCGTGATTGTTGACCCCTTGTTGGGCGTTGGTTTGTAGTCAACCTGCTTGCCGTTTTGAAACAGACGGTGATTTTTGATATCAAACATATTTTCCTCCCGCGCCCCTGTTGAATGAATAAAGTATACGATCCCAGTATAGCGACGAACTCTGGCAGCAAAAAGTTCGATAACGCACACGTCAATTGGGTCGGCTTGAGCATGTGTTCCCGTATGGCAAGCTTTTGAAATGTAATAGGATTGGAGGACAAACGTCTTTTGAAATGTCACGCTTGACATCGACATATCTGGTGCGCGGTCTTGTCTGGCTGATGCTGGTGATCTTTGCCGTCTATTTTCTGCTGCCTGTCTATGTTCTGCTCGTCAACTCGGTAAAGGGACTTGCCGAGATACACACTGGCACGATTCTCGCCCTGCCCAACGAGGTTGATTTCGGGCCCTGGCTCGCGGCCTGGTCGGAGCATCTTGTTGGAACTGATGCCCAGGGTTTGAGGCCCTTTTTCTTCAATTCATTGATGATTGTGGTTCCGTCTGCACTGATCAGCACGGGGCTCGGAGCGATCAATGGCTATGTGCTTTCGCTCTATTCGTTCCGCGGAGACTGGCTCGTCTATTTCGGGCTGCTGATGTCGGCCTTCATTCCATTTCAGATGGTTTTAATCCCGATGGCGGGCGTTCTGGGATGGCTGGGTCTTGCAGGGTCAATTCCCGGTCTCATATTTGTGCACGTGATCTACGGAATGGGCATTTCGACTGTGTTCTTTCGTGGCTTTTACCGTGCTTTTTCAAAGGATGTGGTTTCAGCCGGTCGCATTGATGGAGCGGGCTTCTTCACGCTCTTCCGCCGCATTCTTTTGCCGCCGTCTGCACCGATTATTGCAATGTCGCTCATCTGGCAGTTCACGGCGGCATGGAATGACTACCTGTTCGGCCTCACATTTTCCGGTGTCGGTAGCCAACCCGTCATGGTGGGCCTCTTCAACATGGTGAGCGTTTCACACGGCGTGGCGAACTACAATGTCTACTTTGCTGCCGCCCTTCAGGCGAGCCTGCCTACCCTTGCCATCTATCTGATTTTTGGACGTTACTTTGTGGCTGGACTTTTGTCGTCAACAGCCAGATGAAGGTGCATGTCTTCTGCCAACGCCAACATTCGCGGAGCCATGTTCATGATGCTGGCCATGGCCGGCTACGTGCTCAATGATGTTTTTATCAAGCTGACATCGGGCGAACTGGGCCTGTTTCAGGCGATCTTTGTTCGCGGGCTGTTTGCTTCGGTTTTCATCTTTCTGCTGGCCCGCCATATGGGAGCACTTGATCTCAAACAAGGTGTGCGGAACACGGTGTTGCAACCCTCTCTCACCGTACGGACGCTTAGTGAAGTCGGAGCAACGGTGTGTTTCCTGAGCGCCCTCTTCAACATGCCGATCGCCAATGTGACTTCGATCCTGCAGTTGCTGCCACTCACGGTCATGCTTGGGGCAGCTTGGCTTTTCAGCGAAAAGATAGGCTGGCGGCGATATCTTGCGAGCCTCGTGGGGTTTTTAGGCGTTCTGCTGATCGTCAGACCTGGTGGTGAGGGTTTTAACGTCTATTCACTGTCCGCCGTGGGGGCGGTGTTTTTCGTCACGGTGCGGGATCTCATCACGCGTCGACTGAGTGACGATACCCCTTCGCTGTTTGTGAGCCTGATCACGGCGGTTGCAATCACGCTGGCCGGCGGCATTGGGAGCCTGTTTGAGACGTGGCAGCCGGTGAGCAATCAAAACCTGATCTATCTGGCTGCCGCTGCCGCCAGCTTGTTGGCGGGCTACATATTCTCGATATTGACCATGAGGGCCGGAGAGATCGGGTTCATCTCTCCGTTTCGATATTCGATCCTATTGTGGGCATTGTTGCTCGGCTTTGTGGTGTTCAACGAAATACCCGATGGTCTGGCGCTCCTCGGTGCCACCGTTATCGTTGCGAGCGGGCTTTTCAGTTTTTACCGCGAGCGGAAGAGTGCTTTGAGTTAGTGCCGGTCGAAGATCGACAAATCAAGCGGTAGCATTTCGCCCAGCCAGATATCGTGCTCGGTGTGGTCCTTCAGATCATCCCCGGTTTCAGCGTGGATGAAAACGGTCAGACCAGCCCGGTTCAGAACCAGCCAGGGCAGCACTTCGCCCAATTCCTGAGCCTGAAACGCCAGTTGGCATGACCAGCGCGGATGCGGGCCCACATTGCGTTCGTGGACCCGTCCCATTTCAACCTTCAACGCATCTGAGGCAGCCTCACAGAGCGCCCTTGCCTTCCCGACGGTTTCAGCGTCGAAGTAAACGTGGGCATGATAGCCTGTGATGTCCGATGAAGGGCGCATGAGACTAAGCCGGCATTGCGGTTTCTACGAGCTTTGACCAGTAGGAGCACCCAACCGGAATGGCATCGTCGTTAAAGTCATACTCTTCGTGGTGGAGCATTGCCGTGTCGCCATTGCCGACGAAAATGAACGCACCGGGGCGAGCCTCCAACATGTAGGAGAAATCCTCAGCGCCCATGACCGGATCGCGATTGGTGTCAACTTTGCTGTCTCCGGCAATCGACTTTGCAATTTCTGCTGCAAAATCAGTCTGGGTCGGGTGGTTCACCGTCACAGGATAATTGTTGGTGTAGGTGACATCAGCCTTCGCATTGTGGGCAGCGGCAATGCCGGCGACAATTTCCTTCATGCGCTTTTCGATCATCTCGCGCACATCCTGATTGAGCGTGCGCACAGTGCCATGGAATGAGGCCGTTTGTGGGATCACATTGTAGGCCTTGCCAGCGCTCATTGCAGTCACGGTTACCACGGCCGATTCAAGCGGATCCACATTGCGGGACACGATGGTCTGGATCGCCTGGATCATCTGGGTCGCGACCATGATCGGGTCAATAGATCCCTGCGGGAAGGCGGCATGGGAACCGCAGCCTTCGATATCGACCTTGAATTCGTCAGTCGCGGCCATCACTGGTCCTGGGCGGATGGCGAACTCGCCAATCGGCATGCCCGGAACATTGTGCATTCCGTAGACTTCCTGAATGCCAAAACGCTCCATCATGCCGTCGTCAACCATCGCCTTGCCACCGGCACCACCCTCTTCCGCAGGCTGGAAAATCACGACAGCCGTTCCATCAAAGTTGCGGGTCTCGGCCAGATATTTCGCAGCGCCAAGCAACATGGCAGTATGGCCATCGTGACCGCAGGCATGCATTTTCCCCGGTGTTTTGGAGGCATAGGGTTTGTCGGTTTTTTCAACGATTGGCAGCGCATCCATATCGGCGCGCAGTCCGATCACCTTTCCGCTGCCTGAATTCTTGCCTTTGATGACGCCAACAACGCCAGTTTTGCCGATACCGGTGACAACTTCGTCGACACCAAACGATTTCAGCTTTTCCTCAACCACACCAGCTGTGCGATGCACATCATACTGAAGTTCCGGGTTTTCATGGATGTCGCGCCGCCACGCGGTGATCTCATCGTGAAAATCGGCAAATCGGTTGATGATCGGCATTGGTAATCCTTTGGGTCACTCGAACAATAGTCGTCTTGGAAACTAGGTCAGCTGGCCCGTTAAGGAAAGAGCCCGCGGTTGAACAATGTGTCTGATGGTCAACGCGCCTGAGGCGCGTGTTACTCACATTGTGGTCGATTGGAACTTTGACATCAGATATGGGCCGGAATTGACCGTATCGTATTTTGCAGCATCACCGATGCAGGATGGCAGACAATCTATCGCCGCATCCCAGTTGGGTTGATGAAAAAATGCCAACGAAAAGCGGCGCGGCTGATTGGGTCTATGCACCACACGATGCAGGGTTGAAACCCAGCGATCATTGGTCCAACGGGCCATCAGATCACCGATGTTGATCACAAACGCCCCCTCCACGGGTGGAACATCGATCCAACCTTCAGTGGGATGTTCGACCTGCAGGCCGCGTGAACCAGGCTGCGGAAGCAGGATGGTGAGTGACCCATAATCTGTGTGAGCCCCGGCCCGCTCCTGATTTTCAAGCGCGGAGGCATCTGTCGCTGGATAGTGGATTGCCCGCAAAGCGGATATCGGATGCGAGATCGCACTTTCAAACCGGTTTTCGGGCAATTGAAGCGCTGCCGCGAAGGCGCGCATGATGCGCCCGGCAAGGTCATCCATAGCTTGGTAGTAGGTCTGCCACGCTTCGCGAAAGCCGGGCAGTTCCGGCCAGATGGTGGGCGCATAACAAAATGCCAGCGCATCGGGATCAGTAATGCCCGGGGGCACATTGGCGGGCCCGCCGTTGAAGGTCTCCTTCAAGTCCGGCGGTGTTTCGACACCTTTCGATTTCGCCAGTGCCTCCACGCCCGGCCCGATATAGCCGTACGGATAGCCGGGCTCCGGCGCCGATGATTTCGATTTCACGGGTGCAGGCTGGTCGAAGAAATCAGTCGCGCTAGACCAGATATTTTCGATAACCCGTTCTGATACGCCGTGATTTGAAACCGCCACAAACCCGGTCGAACGACAGATGTCGTCCAGTTGTGCGGCGTATCTTTGTCGGAGTTCGGTATCTGCCGCCTCGAAGGCGGCAAGATCAAACAGAGGAAAGGTGTTGCTCATTGGGAGAAATTTTCGCTGGTTAGGTCTGACTATTCGCCGAACCCGGCACCGACCTCCCGCGGTTGAAACCGCTCAAGTCTGGATGTCAGAACCGCTGCCTGCCGGTGCACAACGGCTTTTTGGTAATCCGGATTGTAGACCATATCGAGGAAGGCCTGAGCCGTAGGATAGTGGGCAATGAAGGCAATGTCCCAATATTCTTCTGGTGGTCCAATGACGGTGAACTCGAACGTTCCCGACCACAGGATTGAACCGCCGACACCGCGAAAGATCGGACCGGACTCCCGCCCGTAAGCCGCATAAGCCTCAGCACCTGTTGCTTCCCGCCCATCGGTATATTCAGCCTTCTCCCGCAGGCGGATGAGGTTCAACATGTTGGCCGGGGTCTCGCGATCCAGATCCTTCAGCAGCTTGAAGCGCGCTCGGTCAGGATCGACATAAAGGTCGTTGGCGTCAGACATCCTCAACACTGCCGGACATATGTGAACACGAGCTGATCATCGCGGAACTGTCCGGTGGGTTCGCAACGGCGATGCACTTCGTAGGAGCCGAAGATGGTCACCTTGAGTTGATCGCGCGTCACCGGTCCCTCGACGCGGTATTCAAGTGGTGTTCCAGGGCAAAAGCGCGAGAAGCGACGTGCGGTTCCGATGTAGTAATTGCCAGACTTGCGCCCGTTGAAGAGCAACGTTCCGCGTCGCACCCCTGCCCTGCGCAAGGTCGGTTTGGGGTCCTCATAGTAAAACCAGCGCCGATTGCCGCTCGCCTGCAGCCGCATGAGGGAGCCATTGTGATTCCAGCAGCTGTCGGCACTGGCCTCGCTCACATACGCCACACTTGCCATGGGGACCGCTAGGATGGCGAGCGCTGATTTCACAAGAAGGGACCGAAGGGACATGGGGCTTCCTCATCATTTTCGAACGGAGGAAAGGCTAACACTGTGTCCGCTGAATTGTCAGTGAAAAATCGCGCATGGGATTGGGATGGTAGGCATCCAACCAGACATGGGTGCTCGCTCACACTGCATTATGGTGGCGCAGAGAATCGTGGGGAGCCTGAGCGCGATCGACAAGTCCATAATCGCGACTGACGTCAGCAACTCTCAGTCGATAGTTCTGAAACACATCCGACCGACCTTCTGATTGTGCCTGCCGGTGTTGTTCTAGGTTTCTCCAATCAGCGACGGCTGCCTCATCGCGCCAAAACGACAGAGACAAGATTTTGTTGTCATCGACGAGTGATTGAAACCGCTCGATGGAGATGAACCCGTCAATTTGCTCCAGGTAAGGTTTCAACTCGGCAGCGATCTCGAGATATCGTTCGCGTTGCCCAACTTTGGGTTCGACCTCGAAAATAACCGCGATCATTTCCCAGGCTCCAGAGTGGCAGAAGCGAGTTTCAGGAACGTTCTGTCTTCTTGCAGCAGGAACTTTTCTTTCTGGGCAAATTCATAGTTTTCCTTGCCCAGTGGATCGTTGAGCAAGCGGGCACGATAGGCTTCGTATTCCGCCAGCGACGGGATGTTATACATGCCGTAAGCCAGCGTGCTGGAGCCTTCATGCGGGGCGAAATATCCAATCAGATCAGCGCCGCAGCGCGGGATCGCTTCACCCCAGTTTCGAGCGTATTGAACAAACTGCTCTTTCTTCGTTGGATCGATGTGGTAGCGAATGACACAGGTCAGCATGGTTTCCCTCCTTGGCTGGACGCACCTGTGATAGCCCATTGCATTGAAACAATGCTTCGACTACGGTCGAACTATGAAAGATGGACCTGACATATCTCACATCGCCGCTTTGATGGGTGATCCGGCGCGCGCCAACATGTTGACCGCTCTGATGAGCGGGAAAGCGCTCACTGCCACAGAACTATCGCAGGAAGCCGGTGTGACGTTGCAGACGGCAAGTTCGCATCTGGCAAAACTGGAGAGCGGCGGGCTTCTGGATCATCGGAAACAGGGTCGGCACCGCTATTTCTCGCTGGCCAATGACAATGTGGCTCACGTACTGGAAAGCCTGATGGGCTTGGCTGCCGGTGCGGGGCATCTGCGAACACGGACAGGGCCTCGCAACGAGGAACTACGCAGGGCGCGGGTCTGCTACAGCCATCTTGCCGGCACGATGGGCATTCAGATGTATGACAGTTTTGTGCATCGCGGCTTTGTCGAGCCGGGCGATGACGGGCCGGCTCTCACCGATTCCGGTGCTTCGTTTGTCGAAACGCTCGGAATTGATCTCGATAGCCTGCGGGCCAAGAAAACCCGGCTTTGTCGCGATTGTCTGGATTGGAGCGAACGTCGTTCCCATCTTGCTGGCAGTCTGGGGCGCGAACTGTTGACGCACATGGAAAGGCTGGGTTGGGCAAAACGATTGCCGGACAGCCGGGTGGTTCGGTTCACCCGGTCCGGCGAGGCAGAATTTGATGCGCTGTTCCCAAAGCAGGTTGAGCGAAAGGGAATATGAGAGGCTTCGTTCCCGATGCCTCTAACAAATTAATCCGGTGACCAGAACGAGCCTAGAGCGCCTACATATGCACCACACGGTCATAGGCATCCATGACGCTTTCATGCATCATTTCTGACAGGGTTGGATGCGGGAAGACGGCGTTGATCAGTTCTTCTTCCGTGGTTTCCAGGTTCATCGCCACAACAAATCCCTGAATGAGTTCCGTCACTTCGGCGCCAACCATGTGAGCACCCAAGAGTTCACCGGTCTTGGCGTCAAAGATGGTTTTGACCATGCCGTCCGGCTCGCCCAGTGCAATGGCCTTGCCGTTGCCGATGAAAGGGAACCGACCGATCTTCAACTCGCGTCCGGCCTCTTTGGCCGCACGTTCCGTAAGTCCCACACTCGCCACTTGCGGATTGCAATAGGTGCAGCCTGGAATTTTGGATTTTTCCATCTTGTGCGGGTGTTTGCCTGTAATGGCTTCCACACAGATGACGCCTTCATGCTCCGCCTTGTGGGCGAGCATTGGCGCACCTGCCACATCACCAATGGCATAGATGCCGGAGACGTTCGTGCGGCCAAAATCGTCGATCTTGATCGTGCCTCGGTCGGTTTCGACACCAAGTGCCTCTAGGCCCAGATTTTCGATGTTGCCAACCACGCCAACAGCGGAAATCAAACGATCTGCGGTGAGTGAGATAGTTTCGCCTTTGGCGTCTTCAATGCTTGCTGTGATGCCGGAAGCCGATTTCTCAACGCCAGTCACTTTCGCACCGAGCATGAATTTCATGCCCTGCTTTTCCATCTGCTTCTGGGCAATTTTGGAGATTTCACTGTCTTCGACAGGCATCACCTGATCCATGACCTCAACCACGGTCACCTCGGCACCCATGGTGCGGTAGAAGGAGGCGAACTCGATGCCGATGGCGCCGGAGCCCATGACGATGAGAGATTTTGGCATTTCAGCCGGTTTCATGGCTTCAAAGTAGGACCAGATCTTGTCACCATCGGGCTCAAGACCGGGCAGCGCGCGCGGGCGGGCGCCTGTTGCAATGATAATGTGCTTGGCGGTGTAGGTGCCCTCACCTTTCACGCCCTTGGGCAAAGGATGCTGGGGTTCGACGGCTGGCTTCGTTGATGCGGCAACCGAAATTTCGGACGCGGACTTCAATGTCGCTTCGCCCCAGATCACATCGATCTTGTTCTTCTTCATCAGGAAGCCGATGCCACCATTTAGTTGCCCCGACACGCCGCGCGAGCGCTTGACCACATCGGCAATGTCGAATGATGGGGTCACCGACTTCAGGCCATAGCTTTCGGCATGGTTCATGTGGCCGTAAATTTCTGCCGTCCGCAGCAACGCCTTGGTGGGAATACAGCCCCAGTTAAGGCAAATACCGCCAAGATGCTCGCGCTCCACAACAGCCGCCTTCAGGCCAAGCTGTGCGGCCCGAATGGCGGCCACATATCCGCCGGGACCGCCGCCAACGACAATGACATCATATTCTGCGCTCATGGGATTTTCCTCTTTGATCGGAATTAAGAAACGGGGCGCGACATCAGCCGCCAGACCGTGCTTTGGGAAGTTGAATTGAATCGGGTGAAGGGGCGGGTTTCGATCTCTTCAAAACCCAAATTCTGATAAAGAGCGGACCCGGCCGAGTTGCCGTCTTCGGCGACGAGCCGAATTTGCGACACGCCGGACTGCCTGGCGCGGGCGATTTGATCCACCATCAGCGCCCGCGCGACGCCGTTGCGGCGGTGATGCGAGTAGGTGGCAAGCGAATCCACAAACCAGCAGCCGATGCTCTTTGCGAAAAGGTCCATCAATGGTCCTGTGACCTTGTCTTCAATCATGGCTTTGGGTGGATCGAAATCGGTCAGAAGATAGCCGGTTGCGAAGCCCGCCGTTTCTCCGTTGATCTCTGCGATGGTGCCGTTGCTCCACCCTGCTTCATTGGTGGGATCCGCCATCATCGCCCTGCCCCACTCGTAAGCATCGAATGCCTTGCCACGCTTCACCGCCCCCTGCCACAGCCAGAGCGACAGGCCATGGCTGGCGATGTTTTCCAGTATGGCCATATCAGCGGCGTCAGATTGTTTGGCGGGTCGGAGTTGCAAGGCCACGAAGCTTAATCCTGACCGTCTTTTCGCCCAGTCCAGAGCAGGTGAAAGGTAGGACGAAATCCACCGAATAAAAAACTGCGATGGACTCCGCCCGCAAGGGAAGGCGTGATGGCTGAAACGGCGACGTAGGTTGGGAAAACCAGTTTCACTATCTGCCCGTATCGGATAAATCCCATCATCAGATTTCCTTTTTCAGGCCCCACAGTCTCATGTTCATGAACCCGATTGATGCGTTGAACCAGCTCGGCTATTCGGCGATTAATCTCGCTCTTGTGTTTGCCGTTGCTGCCCTTTTCGGGTTTCTGTTTTTGCGCAATTCCCTCACGTCACGAATTAAGAAATACGCATATATTATTGTATTTGTTATTCTTTATCTTGTCGCCGCAAGCTATCTTGCTCCGATCAATAAAGCGCTCAGCGATGCCTACCGTGCCAATGAAGCGGAGAAGACTGAGAAATCTGAATAGGCTCCTACTTCCTCTCGTCGTTGCGGCCTTCAGGGCCGCAATCCACTCCTACCATGCGATGGATTCCGGCCGTGAAGGCCGGAATGACGGCTGTGGTGCACTTCCCCTCAAGCCAGCATGCCTGCAGGTTTTTCGATTGCCACTTTGAACGCAGCGGCGAGCTCTGCGCCCAGCGCCCCGTCAATCACCCGGTGATCAAACGCGAAGGTCGCAGTCATTAGGGTTGCGATGGTGAGCTCATTACCGCGAACCACGGGCCGCTTTTCGCCCGCGCCAATCGACAGAATGGACGCATGCGGCGGGTTGATGATCGAGGTGAATTCCTTCACGCCGAACATGCCCAGATTGGAGACAGCGGTCGAGCCCCCCTGATATTCATGCGGCATGAGTTTCTTGTTTTTCGCCCGACCTGCCATGTCCTTGATTTCGCTGGAAATGACGGAAAGCGATTTCAGCTCCGCTTGACGCACAATCGGAGTGAAAAGACCATCCGGGATCGCCACTGCGACACCCACATCGGAATGTTTATGAAGCACTCGCGCCGAAGAGGTCCAGGCCGCGTTCGCCATCGGTACTTTTTGAAGCGCAATGGCCATGGCCTTCACGATGAAGTCGTTGACCGAAATCTTCCATTCCGGTTTGTCATTCTCGCCGACCGGGGCAGCAGAGTTCATGTCTGCCCGCAGTGCCAACAGATTATCCAACTCACAATCCACGGTGATGAAGTAGGACGGAATTGTTTGCGTGCTCTCGGTCAGACGAGAAGCAATGATCTTGCGCATGCCGTCATGCGGCTTGAGTTCGTACGTCCCTTCCTCGAGCATGCCCAAAACAACGTCGTCTGCCGGGCCAGTTGCCAGCGCAGGAGCCGTCGCTTTTGGGGCTTCGGCCGCAGGCTCTGGCGAGCCAATTTTGGCCGTGCCCGAAGCAATGGCGGCTTCCACATCGCGCTGAATGATACGGCCGTTCGGGCCACTGCCCGAAACTTTGGCGAGGTCAATTTCCGCCTCTTTCGCCGAAGCGCGTGCCAGCGGGCTGGCAAACAGACGGCCGGCTGCTGTTGCCGCGCCGGTACCCGCTCCTGTCACATCGGCAACGACAATTTTCCCTTTCGCTCCGGTTCCTGAAACGGACCCAAGATCAACGCCTTCTTGAGCTGCTACGCGTTTGGCAAGTGGCGTGGCGGAAACATCGCCGGATGGAACCGTTGGTGCCGGTGCTTCTGCGCTTGCCGGTTCGGCGGCTGATGGTGCTGGAGCGGCAGAAGCAGCCGGCGCTTCAATTGCAGATGCGTCCTCGCCTTCTTCCGCGATCACGGCGATGATGGAATTCACCTTCACCGCTTCTGTGCCTTCAGCAACGAGAATTTTGGCAATCGTGCCCTCGTCCACGGCTTCCACTTCCATGGTTGCCTTGTCGGTTTCGATTTCCGCGATCACGTCTCCGGAGGTGACTGTATCACCTTCCTTCACCAACCATTTTGCCAGATTACCCTCTTCCATGGTGGGCGAAAGCGCTGGCATTGTGATGTTAATCGGCATCTGGAACCTCCCAGTCCCGCTCATTCAAAATGGCGTTGGTAATGTTGATGCGGCCATCGCGACAGGGTGTTGCGTTGGCCACGCGCCGCAAAAGCGGGCTGATTTCAATGGCGTGGTTGATGGCTTCCTGAGGCGCAAATGGCTTGGAGAAATAGGTTTCGATCGCATCGAGCGTGATGAGAACCTCGTCGGCGCCCGAGGCGAACACCACGCCACCGTCGATTGCGTCGTAGCGAACCGCTCCTATGTCGAGCTTGCGCATCCGACCCATTCCTTATCGATAGGTCACCGCTTTGGCGGCTGCCACAATCTCTTCCACGCTGGGCAAAGCAAGCTTTTCAAGATTGGCCGCATAGGGCATCGGCACATCCTTGCCAGTGATGCGGATCACTGGTGCGTCGAGATAATCGAACGCATGCTCCATGATCTGGGCGGAGATTTCCGCACCAATGCCGGATTGCGGGAAGCCTTCTTCCACAGTGATGCAGCGATTGGTCTTCTGCAAAGAGGCGACAACCGTTGCCATATCGAGCGGGCGCAACGAGCGAAGGTCTATGACTTCCGCTTCAATCCCCTCACCTGCAAGCGCTTCGGCTGCCTCCGACGCATACCGCATGCCAATGCCGAACGAGACGATTGTGACATCGTTGCCGACCTTGTGGACCCGTGCCTTGCCGATGGGCAGAACGAAATCTTCCATATCGGGCACATCAAACGACTGACCGTAGAGAATTTCGTTTTCCAGGAAAATTACCGGATTTGGATCACGAATTGCGGCCTTCAAAAGTCCCTTCGCATCGGAAGCGCTCCAGGGCGCAACCACCTTGAGACCCGGAATGTGGCTGTACCAGGCGGCATAGCACTGCGAATGTTGTGCGGCCACGCGTGCAGCAGCACCATTCGGCCCGCGAAACACCATTGGTGCCCCCATCTGACCGCCGGACATATAGAGCGTTTTGGCGGCGGAGTTGATGATCTGGTCAATCGCCTGCATGGCGAAGTTGAAGGTCATGAATTCAACGATTGGTTTCAGACCCGCCATGGCCGCGCCAACGCCGATACCGGCAAAGCCGTGCTCGGTGATGGGCGTGTCGATAACACGCTTTGCACCAAACTCGTCGAGAAGGCCTTGAGTCACCTTGTAGGCACCCTGATATTCTGCGACTTCCTCGCCCATGACGAAGACGTCGCCATCGCGGCGCATTTCTTCTGCCATGGCATCGCGAAGCGCTTCACGCACGGTGGTCGAAACCATTGCTGTGCCTGCTGGAATTTCCGGGTCTTCGGCGCGAAGCACAGTCAACAGCGATGTCAGCTGGTCTGAAACACCAGTCTGGGCGACTTTTTCAGCTTCAGCGGCGGCTGTGGCTTCCGCGGCAGGGGCTGCAGCCGGTGCAGCCGCAGGCGCCGTCGATCCGACCTCGACGCTCGACGCGTCTTCGCCTTCTTCGGCGATCAAAGCGATCAGCGAATTGACCTTTACGCCTTCTGTGCCTTCGGGCACCACGATCTTGGCAAGCACGCCCTCGTCAACGGCTTCCACTTCCATAGTTGCCTTGTCGGTTTCAATCTCTGCAATCACATCCCCGGCTGAGACCGTGTCGCCTTCCTTGGCGACCCACTTGGCCAGATTGCCCTCTTCCATGGTTGGAGACAGGGCGGGCATCAAAATTTCGATTGGCATCGCTTAAGCCTCCTCAGTTTCAAGCAGAATGTCGGTGTAAAGTTCCGATGCGTCAGGTTCCGGATCGGTCTGCGCAAAGTCGGCAGCGTCGGCAACGACGGCACGAATATCCTTGTCGATGGCTTTCAGATCATCTTCGGAGGCCCACTCGTTGGATATCAGGCGTTGTTTGACCTGTTCAATCGGGTCGCTCTCTTCCCGCATTTTCTGGACTTCGTCCTTGGTGCGGTATTTGGCAGGGTCTGACATGGAATGCCCGCGATAGCGGTAAGTCTGCATTTCCAGAATGATGGGGCCCTTGCCGGAGCGGCACCAGTCCACGGCCAGATCGCCAGCGGCCTTGACGGCGCGGACATCCATACCATCCACGGTGATGCCTGGAATGTTGAAGGATGCGCCGCGCTGGGAGAAGTCGGTGAGCGCTGAAGCGCGGCTGACGGCGGTGCCCATAGCATAGCGGTTGTTCTCGATGATGTAGATCACTGGCAGGTTCCACAGCTCCGCCATGTTGAAGCTTTCATAGACCTGGCCCTGGTTCGATGCGCCATCGCCAAAGTAGGTGAGCGACACATTGTCATTGTCGCGATAATTGTTGGCAAAGGCGAGACCGGTTCCAAGCGAGACCTGCGCCCCCACAATGCCGTGACCGCCGTAAAAGTTCTTCTCCTTGGAGAACATGTGCATGGAACCGCCCTTGCCGCGGGAATAGCCGCCGCGGCGCCCGGTCAGTTCAGCCATCACTCCGCGGGCTTCCATACCGCAAGCCAGCATATGGCCATGGTCACGGTAACCGGTGATGACCTGATCACCATGCTTGATGGCGGCCTGCATGCCGACGACAACCGCTTCCTGACCGATGTAAAGATGGCAGAAGCCGCCAATGTAGCCCATGCCGTAGAGCTGACCGGCTTTTTCTTCGAACCGGCGGATCAGCAACATCTCGCGATAGGCGTCGAGATCCTGTTCCTTGGAAAAATCTGCCGGTGCCGGGGTTTTGGGCTTGCCCGCGGCGCGTGGGCCTGCGCGGGATTTTGAAGCTGCGGACTTCTTCGACGTGGACGCGGTTGCGCGTTTGGCCATTCCGGTTCCTCCTGATCCAGTTTGGCGGCACCATAACCGCAAAAACTGTATTGGAAAGTCCAAACTGTGACATCTGCCATGCGTTAAACGCATGAGTTTTATGAATAATATGCCGATTAACTTGTATTAAGTTAATTCAAACTGGGATCGACTGACCTCAAGATCATCGGAAAATGACGATTTCGTCTTCTCGCGCGACATTCAAAAGATGCCGGCTTCGTTCGTCGAGCATGTCTTTTTCGATGGAGCCGTTTTCCAACAAGCTGTTGAGGTGCGTCAGCTGGTTGCGTTTGGTCCGCAGGCCTTCAAGTTCGGCAACAAGCGTCACCTGTTTCTCGATCAATAGCTGATGGGATCGAAGCCCATAATCTCCGGAAAAGGCATGAAAGCCGAAATAGCTCAACACGGCCGCCGAGATCACCGGTACGATCAGGCGATGGGTGTTGCGGCGTTTGCGCTGGCGGGTGAGCATCTGCAATCGGAACTCGGCTACTTTTACACCTCCACTATCGCGCAACAGGCTTAATGAAGCGTATCGAAGCAGCAATCATTCCCAGAGGAATTCGCGCTGCCGGACCCTCGGCCGTCTCAACCTGATCCAGATCGGCATGTGATCGCTCACATCGTGTTCAAACAGGCTGTACACCGGCTTTCCCGTGTTGGGGTTTGTGGCTTCCGGCACCGCGTCGAGAAACAATTGTCGGAAATCAAACATGCCGAAATCAAACCCGTTCACCCCGCGCTTTGAGGCAAAGTCATTCTCGGACGGTGGCGGCAGTCGGTCATCCGAGGCGACAATGGCGATCTGATCATAGGTCTGATTGGCGCGCGCGTTGGTGCGGAATTCGTTATCTCTGTCGGGATGCGGGTCGAGAAATGGAAAGTTGACCTTGGCTGCCTGTTTGAGTTTGGTCGTGTTCAGTCGCCGCAAAAATCTGGCCACCGCCTCCCGCCGTCGGTCGTTGTTTTTGAAGTCGAGATTGAGATCTCCAAACAACAGGATGTTAGGTGCAAAAACGCGATCCGTTTCCGCTGCGCGGGAGATGATCCAGTCAAGCAAAGCCTTGAACTCGCGCCTGCGCTCCTCGCGTTGCTTGCTTTTGTCGCCATAAAGAAGATGCGCATTGACCGCGATGAACTCATAAGGTGCCGCTTTGGAACGTCCCACTGTTTCAAACGCGGCTAGATGCGGCGAACGGATGAACTGAATGAAATGGGGCAACACGAACGGGGGGCGTGGTCGTGGTCGTTTCCCCTCGGCCATACGGGCCTCAGTCTGTGCCTGCCATTCGATCAGTTGCTGCTCCCGCTCGCGAAACGTTTCAATGAAATCCTCGCGATTGTCGTAAATACGGTCAAAAATTTCAGACCGCTCGAAGGTTATGTCGGATGCCATGCCGGTGTGGCGCAGCCGGTCGTGGCGATAGATGAAGGCCAGGCGCTCGCGGGCGCCACGTTCACCCGGAATGCCTCCGGCCTGGTCAGAGACAAGAATTGACCAGTTTTTGCCGAGCCGTTCTCGCAGATGCAGCAGGCTTGAAAGGTCATCGAGTACCTCCTGGATGGCCACGAGATCGCATCGGCTACAATAGTCGACCAACAGATCCCACGATCCAGCGCTGCGCTTGGTTTCACTGCCATTCATCAACCGCCCGAACTTGCGGATATTGAATGAGGAAAGGACCAGCGAGCCGTTGCGTCGCTGCGGCAAGCCATAGGCCCGCGGTTCGCCGTTTAGTCGGTCGAAGATGTCCACCCATTGGGCGTCGCTGAAATGGGCCATGCCAATCCCTCCAGCCGGGAAGGGATCAGATGCTCATTTGATGCGCAAGGGCGATTATGCACAGGGTGGAGACTAGCGTTTGAAGCTGCTGGATTTGGTTTCCCTCCCCTTTTTCAAAGGGGAGGGTGGCATGACGAAGTCATGACGGGTGGGGATTATGTTTGACTTCCCCCACCCGTCGTCTTGCGACGACACCCTCCCCCGCTGGGGGAGGGAAACAACCGAACCGATTAGATGATGGCTGGCAATCGACCTTGTTTGTACACAGCCCTCCATCACCCCCTGAGAATGCTGTCGCCTGCATAAACGGCCTGAGATCCGAGCTCTTCTTCGATGCGGATGAGCTGATTGTACTTTGCAAGCCGGTCGGAGCGTGAGAGCGAGCCGGTTTTGATCTGGCCGCAATTGGTGGCGACGGCGAGATCGGCAATGGTGTTGTCTTCTGTTTCACCCGAGCGATGGGACATGACGCTGGTGTAGCTGGCGCGGTGGGCGGTTTCGACCGCTTCGAACGTCTCCGACAGTGTGCCGATTTGATTGACCTTGACGAGGATCGAGTTCGCGACGCCCATGGCGATGCCATCGCGCAGGCGGGTGGTGTTGGTGACAAAGAGATCATCGCCGACGAGTTGGCAATTGTCTCCACAGGCAGTGGTGAGGGCTTTCCAGCCATCCCAATCGTCTTCTGCCATGCCATCTTCAATCGAGATGATTGGATACTTTCCAACCAGTTCAGCGAGATATTCGGCCAGAGCACCGGATTCCAGCACCCTGCCCTCACCTTTGAGGTTGTACTTGCCGTCTTCGTAGAATTCGGTCGATGCACAGTCGAGCGCAAGGCAGACATCGTCGCCTGGGGCGTATCCGGCCTTTTCAATGGAACGCATGATGAAATCGAGCGCATCCGGCGCGGATGCAATGTTTGGGGCAAATCCACCCTCATCGCCCACATTGGTGGCGTGACCGGCTTCGCTCAGGCCCTTCTTGAGTGTGTGGAAGATTTCCGAACCAACCCGCACCGCATCGCGCAGCGTGTCTGCACCCACGGGCATGATCATGAATTCCTGAAAGTCGATTGGGTTGTCGGCGTGCTCGCCACCGTTGATGATGTTCATCATGGGAACAGGAAGCAAATGCGCCCGTGCCCCGCCCGCATAGCGGTACAGCGGCAGGCCAGCGGCTTCGGCAGAGGCTTTTGCGACAGCGAGCGAAACGCCGAGAATAGCATTTGCACCGAGCCGGGATTTGTTTTCCGTGCCATCAAGCTCGCACATGATGCTGTCGATCTTGAGCTGATCTTCGGCGTCCAATCCGCTCAGCGCATCAAATAGCTCGGAATTGACCGCATGAACGGCACGTTGCACGCCTTTACCGAAATAACGCTCTTCACCATCGCGAAGTTCCACCGCTTCGTGGGCACCGGTGGATGCGCCGGATGGAACCGCCGCCCGGCCCATGGAGCCATCTTCCAAAACCACATCGACTTCGACTGTCGGATTGCCACGGCTGTCCAGAATTTCTCTTGCGATGATATCGGTGATGGCGGTCATGGTTTTCTCGCTGGGTCTCGTTGTTTAAATCGATTTGATCGGACTTGTGGGAGGCAGGCGTGCTATAGTCCACAAAGTCAAAAAGGCAAAGGTGAATGGGTGCATAAATGGCCGCAGGGCAAGAGCCCCCTCGCCGTCAGCCCGCCTGAACCAACAGAAAGACGGACGATTGGGAAAACGGTTGATCCTGACAAACGGCGATTCGGCAGTTGAGAAGCTCACGCTCGCCGGTGTGGCATCGCATGATGAAATCCACCCATGGCGGGATGTGCTGCACGAAGGGCCGATCGTGCTGGACGGTGGCGCTGAAGCTTTTTGCGAGGCGCGGGCCACGTATCTGGCGGAAGCAGGGTTCGGCTCAATGGCCGAAATCAAGACCGGTATGATGCAGTCCCACCAGTTGATTGTGGCCCATGGCGGCTATGAAGAAGTCGAACTTTGGTTTGAGCATGATCTCTATGATCAGCTTCAACTGATCCAGATTCTCGCGCTGCTATCAGATCATGCGCGGCTGGATGGTGTCTCGCTGGTCCAAACCTCGAACTATATCGGCGAAATGACCTCGACCGAGCTTCAGGAGGCGGCTGGTCATGGCGCACCAATAACCATGGCGCAATTGGAAGCCAGTCGGCGACTTTGGTCCGCACTGGGCGCTTCGACACCGAAAGAGGTGTTCGCGCTCAGTCAGGAGTTCCTGCCCACCCTGCCCTTTGTGCAGCCTGCTCTTGAACGTTTTTTGCAGGAACTTCCGGGAAGGAACGGGCTTGGCCGGGTGCAGAACATCATTCTCGACTTGTTGAGCATATCGCCAACCACGGCCGGGCGGTTGTTTGGGCAATATTGCGAGCAGGAAGAGCCGCGCTATCTGGGCGACACAAGCTTTTTCAAGCTGCTCGAGAAGCTGCAGTTCTGTGAAAAGCCAGTGGTTCAGGGGCTCGCTGGACCGTTTCCCAGCTACTTGGATGGTGAAGCGCTGCGAGATTGGGTGCGAGCCGAGGTCTCGCTGACAGACCATGGTATTGCGATATTGGGTGGCGCCGATTTTGCCCAGCACAACACAATTGATTTCTGGTGGAGCGGGACCCGCATCAGCAATAACAATATGTGGCGATTTGCCGATGGTGAACTGTGGCGCGATTGAGACCGGCGCGCACCAAATCTCCATATTCACAACCCATTTCGATCCATTTCCTGAATCAGAATTAACCCTTGGGGGGTCGGTAAATGGGTAACAAAACCAATGGAAAAACTACTTGTCGCCGCCGCGTTCGTCTCAGGACTATGGCTCGCCACGCAGGCCGAGGCGCAATCATTCAAGTGTTCGGCCGCAGCCATTTCGGCGGAATTTGAAATCTGCAACAATGAAGACCTGATTGTTAGCGATGAGCGATTGGCGGCAAAATACCGTCAGACGCTTCGCAATGTGGTCGGTGAGAATGCGAGCGCCACGCTGAAACAATCGCAGTTCGCATGGCTGAAAAAGCGCAATCAGTGCAAGCTTGATGCCGCCTGTCTGGAAGACATCTATCGCGACCGACTGACCGAACTCGACGCAATTGAAAAACGCGGCTACCGGCTGGCAAGGGTTGTTCAGTAGGCGGTTCATATTGGCGTTTGACGGGCAGTGATGCGCGCAATGAAGCTGATTGCTGGATCGTAGCGTTGCGAGTTCGCCCTTCAAAATTGAATCTTGTCACACCCGTTTCAACTTGTGCCCAGAGCGACGGGTTGTGCTGTCGGTCGGTCGCCAGCGACTTGCATTCCCAGATTGCCGCTGTAGCGGCAATGACAAATTGTTGGGTTGAGCGGAAGGTGCAAGAGCCGAGGGTTTTGTTGTCAACACGACGCACCTCTCCCTTTGTCACACCCGCAAAGGCGGGTGTCTAGAGCGGCGAAACACAGCGAATAGCTGAAGTCCGTTAATTGGCCGCTTGTTCTCGATCTCCCCCGCAAGGGGGAGATTGGAAGCTGAGGAAAGTCCGAAGCAAGACACCAACTCCATGACTGGTATCAAGCCACCCGCTTCACAATTGCGTCCAGCTCCAGCCAGGTTTCGATCAGCCCACCCATTTCGTCGAGCGGGACCATGTTCGGTCCGTCAGATGGCGCGGTTTCCGGTTCTTGATGGGTTTCCACGAAGAGGCCGGCCACGCCAACGGCAATTGCAGCACGGGAAAGCACGGGCACGAATTCGCGCTGACCGCCGGTTGATCCACCGCGCCCGCCAGGTTGCTGCACCGAATGGGTTGCGTCAAAGATCACCGGCGTACCCATGGCGGCCATGGTTGGCAAGGCTCGCATGTCTGAAACGAGCGTGTTGTAGCCAAAGCTTGCGCCACGCTCGGTGAGCATCACATTGGGATTGCCGGACCCAACCACCTTGTCGAGCGCATTCTGCATGTCCCACGGGGCCAGAAACTGTCCCTTCTTCACGTTCACAATCCTGCCGGTCTGAGCGGCGGCAACCAGAAGGTCCGTCTGACGGCACAGAAAGGCCGGGATCTGCAAAATGTCCACGTATGGTGCAATTTTTGCGCACTGATCAGCGGCGTGAACGTCGGTTAGAACCGGAACATCGAACTCCCTGCGCACATCGGCGAAGATTTCCATGGAGGCGTCCAGCCCCACGCCGCGACCGGCATTGAGACTTGTGCGATTGGCCTTGTCGTAACTCGACTTGTAGACAAGCCCAACGCCGAGATTTTTGCAGAGTTCGGTAAGCGCGCCGGCCATGTCGAAGGCGTGTTGACGCGTTTCGAGCGCGCATGGGCCCGCAATCAGAGAAAATTTGCCGGTGTTGGAGAAGCTGACATTTCCGCAGGTGACGGTGGCATTTGGTTTGGTCATTTGGTCTTTCTGCCTTGTGTCGACATTTTTTGCGGACGTAATTCCGGCCTTTACGGCCGGAATCCAGCTATCAGCCTGTCAATTGCGGATTCCGCCCCTCGCTTCGATAAACTCAGCAGGGCGGAATGACGATGGAAGGTTGCGTGCAACCCAAACTCAAACCAACCGGCTTTGTTCCACCGCCGCCGCGATGAAGCTTGCAAACAGCGGGTGTGGTTCAAATGGGCGTGACTTTAGTTCCGGGTGATACTGAACCCCGATGAACCACGGATGATCGTCATATTCAATGGTCTCGGGCAGCACACCATCAGGTGAAAGCCCGGAAAAGCGCAGGCCGGCTTCCTCGAGTTTTGGCATGTAGTCGATATTGACCTCATAGCGGTGGCGATGCCGCTCGTGAATGATCGTGTCGCCATAGATGTTGCAGATGCGCGTATCGCCTTTTAGGCGCGCTTCGTAGGAGCCAAGGCGCATGGTGCCGCCAAGGTCGCCGGAGGCTTTGCGCTTTTCAAGCATATTGCCTTTCAGCCACTCGGTCATGAGGCCAACAACCGGTTCCTTTGGCTGGCCAAATTCGGTCGACCCCGCCTGCTCAATTCCGGCGAGATTGCGCGCGGCTTCGATCACGGCCATCTGCATGCCGAAACAGATCCCGAAGTAGGGAATCTTGTGTTCACGGGCGAAGGTTACGGCCTTGATTTTGCCCTCGGACCCGCGCTCGCCAAACCCGCCCGGCACCAGAATGCCATCGACGGCTGAAAGATGATGCGCGACTTCGGCTTCGTCTTTTTCGAAGATTTCCGATTCCACCCAGGTCAGATTGACCCGCGTATTGTTGGCAATCCCGCCATGCTGCAACGCTTCAATGAGCGATTTATAGGCGTCCTTTAGGACAGTGTATTTTCCGACAATGGCAATCGTCACATCGCCTTCCGGATTGTGGATTTTGTGTGAAATCTTATTCCACACATCCATGCGCGGCTTGGGGGCAGGATCAATGCCAAACGCGTTGAGAACCTCCTGATCGAGACCCTCCTTGTGGTAGTTCATTGGCACGTCGTAGATTGACTGGGCGTCCAGCGCTTGAATCACGGAATTTTCGCGCACATTACAAAACAGCGCCAGTTTCGCGCGCTGATCCTCAGGAATTTCCCGGTCAGAGCGCACCAACAAGATATCGGGCTGAATACCAATGGACCGCAATTCCTTTACGGAGTGCTGTGTCGGCTTTGATTTCAATTCACCCGCTGCCGGAATCCACGGCATCAGTGTGAGGTGCAAATAGATACAGCCGCCGCGCGGCAGATCATTGCCAAGCTGGCGAATGGATTCAAAAAACGGCAGGCCTTCAATGTCACCCACCGTGCCGCCAATCTCGCACAAAACGAAATCGTAATCGTCATTGCCATCAAGGACGAATTCCTTGATGGCGTTGGTGACGTGAGGGATAACCTGCACGGTGGCGCCCAGATAGTCGCCACGGCGTTCCTTGGCGATGATGTCCTGATAGATGCGGCCAGTGGTGATGTTATCCGCCTGATTGGCCGGACGACCGGTGAAACGTTCATAGTGGCCGAGATCAAGATCCGTCTCTGCACCATCGTCGGTCACAAAGCATTCGCCGTGCTGGTAGGGCGACATGGTGCCGGGATCGACGTTGAGATAGGGGTCGAGCTTGCGCAGTCGAACCTTGTAGCCCCGCGCCTGCAACAGCGCGCCGAGTGCAGCTGATGCCAGCCCTTTGCCAAGTGAGGAAGCCACGCCGCCGGTGATGAATACATATCGCGCCATGGAACCCGACCTTATTGCCTCAAGAACCGATTCGCCTATCGGTATTTTCAGTTGTCCAAAAAAAACGCCCCGAATGTTCGGGGCGTTGTGAAGTGCCGCTGTTGATCGCGGCTTATTCTGTTGCCGGTACGCCGGTTGACGGAGTTTCCGGGTTCTGGCCTTCCAGTCGGTTCAGGATGCCACCTGATCCCCCGGTGTCACCGGAACCTGAGTTTTCATTCTCATTGGTCGCAGGCACGCCGGTTTCAGTTCCCGTGGTTGGAACCACATCCAGAACGTCTGAGGGCGATTCACCGACCTTGGCCAGAATGCCGAGTGTCAGCGAAGTGATAAAAAAAGCCACCGCCAGAATTCCTGTGGTGCGGGTGAGCGCATTTGCGGCGCCTCGGGCACTCATCATGCCACCACCTCCGCCACCTCCGCCCATGCCAAGCGCGCCGCCTTCGGAGCGTTGCAGCAGGATGACAGCCACAAGGGCAAGCACCACCATCAGATGAATGACTATGATGACCGTTTCCATATCGCCTCGGGGCTCCAGATTTTGAGCGAAATTTCTAAAACTGTCTGATGAAGACGCGGCTTCCTACACGAGCATGTTTGAAATTCCAAGCCCGGGAATGAAGAAGGCGGTCCGACCAGCAAAATCGCTCAGTTGATCTCGTTGTAAGCGTTGCATATGGCCACAAAGTCGGCCGCTTTCAAGCTGGCGCCACCAACCAGGGCACCATCCACATTGGCGATCGACATCAACTCTACCGCGTTGCCCGGCTTTACTGAGCCGCCATAGAGGATGCGCATGTTTGCGCCCTCCCCGCCAAATCGGGAAGAAAGGTGTTCCCGAATGGCCGCATGGGCCTCTTCCACATCGGAACTGACAGGCACCTTGCCGGTGCCAATCGCCCATACCGGCTCGTAGGCGATTACACTGTTCGCAGCCGTTGCACCGTCCGGTACAGAGTTTGCAAGCTGGTCCAGCAGCACGGATATCGTCTCGCCAGCATCACGCTCGGCTTCCGTTTCGCCAATGCAAATGATCGCGATGAGGCCAGCTTGATGAACGGCTTCGGCTTTCTGACGAACCAGGTCGCTGCTTTCGCCGTGGTCTGTGCGACGTTCCGAATGTCCAACAATGATGTGGCTTGCGCCGATATCTGCGAACATCTGAGCCGAAAGATCGCCGGTGTGGGCGCCACTTTCATTCGTGTGACAATCCTGCCCACCGATTGAGACGGTGGTCGCGGCACTCGCGAACTGAGCAACATGAAGGGCTGTGGGACAAATCAGTGTGTCAATCTTTCCAAGCAGTCCGACGCTCAGACCGGCTTCCATCGCCTCAATCTCGGCAATTGCCGCAGCCGATCCGTTCATCTTCCAGTTGCCGGCCACCAGGGGGCGCACATTCGGTGTCATCTGACTTGTCTCATAAGTGAATTGCGTTCTGTTCCAGTCGCGGTAGTGAAGTATCGAGCCAAAATCAATCCTTGCGCTTGGCAAGGGGGCTCAATATTGCAATACACCTGCCGGATTGTGTCAGCCGGGTACCGGTTGCACACTCCGCCGAAGGACAAAAGGAACGGCTTCAAATGCTTGAACTCTTGCGTGCCAGCGTTGGTGGCATTGTCGCGAAAATCTTCATCGGACTTTTGGTCATCAGTTTCGCCGTCTGGGGCGTGGCGGATGTATTCAACCCATCCCTTTCCGATGGGGTGTTGTCGGTTGGAGAAACCAAGGTTTCCGTTCAGGAATACAGCCGTGTCTACAATCGCAATGTGAACCAGGCTTCTCGACGCTTTGGTCGGGCGCTGACCCGCGAACAGGCGCGGCTGTTTGGCATCGAGAATCAGGTTCTTGCAGAGCTCGTGGCGGGTGCGACGCTTGATGAGAATGCGCGCATTCACAATCTTGGACTATCCAAGGAATCTTTGGCCAAATTACTGGCGAAGGAACCGGCCTTTCAGGATGGGTCCGGCGCGTTCAGTCGTCAGCGGTTTCAGGATGCGATTTCAGCGTCCCGCACCACAGAAGAAGAGTTTATTCAAAGTCGCAAGTCCGTTGCCCTGCGCAACCAGGTCTGGGAGGCGGCATCAGCCGGAGAATTGCTTCCTGCTGTTTTCTTTGACGCAGCCAGGCAATTTCGCGCCGAAGAACGCAAATTCGAGTTCATCACCGTCACGAAGGACAATCTGACAGCGGTTCCTACCCCGTCAGATGCGGATCTGAAAACCTATTTCGATGCAAATCTGAAAACCTATGCGGCTCCTGAATATCGCAAGGTCGCGGTCCTGAAACTCGAAGCATCTGATCTTGCGGACGAGAAGGCCGTGGCGGAAGCGGATGTAAAGGCCGACTTTGAGCGCCGCATCGCATCCTACACCACCGAAGAAAAGCGTCGCGTCCAGCAGATCGTGTTCAAGGACAAGGCTGAAGCAGAGAAATTCAAAAAGGATCTCTCTGAAGGGGCCTTTTTTGAAACACTTCTGACCGAGATCGGCAAAACCAGCGCCGATATTGATCTGGGGCTGGTTTTCCGCACTGATATTCCTGATCCCAAGGTTGCAGAAGCCGCCTTTTCACAGGAAATGAACAAGCTGAGCGATGTTATTGACGGGCAGTTTGGCCCCATTCTGGTTCGGGTCACTGAAATCGCGCCAAAGACAACCAAACCACTGAAAGAAGTGGAAGAGGATATCCGCAAGGCTTTGGCACTACAGGAAGCACAGGATCTGCTTGTTCGCATGCAGGAAGAAATTGAAGATCAGCGTGCAGGCGGGGCTTCATTGGAAGAAGTCGCCAAGAAGCAGAACCTCAAATTGCGCATCATCGATGCCGTCAGCGCCACCGGTCAGGCCCCAGACGGCAATGTCATCAGCGATATTCCGGAATCCCGTCAGGTGCTTGCTGAAGCATTTCGCACGGATGTGGGCAACGAAGCCAATCTAATCAATTTTGGCACCACCGGTTATGTGTGGATTGATGTTCTTGAGATCACTCAGGCACGCGATCGAACGCAGGACGAAGTTGCCGAGAAAGTCAAAACCGACTGGATCAAGGCCGAGACGGACGCAGCCATCGACAAGCTTGCCAGCGAGCTGAAAGAACGGCTTGAAAAAGGCGCTGACATCAAAACGCTTGCGACCGAGTTGAAACAGGAAGTGAAGGCCACAGATTTCCTGCTTCGGTCTTCATCGCATGATGATCTGAACACCAGCGCAATCACGGCTGGTTTTTCCGGGACGGACAAGGAAGTCTTCATCGCACCAGCAAAAGTTGATGGGGACAAGCTTGTCATGCGGGCAACCGAAATCAAGTCGCTTGAAGCGGATGCCGGCATGCCTGAGGCTGAGAAACGCCAACTCAA
The DNA here is from genome assembly GCA_039029195.1 of Pseudomonadota bacterium. Lineage (GTDB taxonomy): Bacteria > Pseudomonadota > Alphaproteobacteria > Rhizobiales > Rhizobiaceae > JBCCGR01. Next base: position 3,407 of record JBCCGR010000022.1, on the reverse strand, counting down.
CGAGGCCGCCGGAAATGAGTTCATGCAGCAGTTTGTCGGTTCGCTTCGCGAGGAATATGGTTCACAACTGAACCAGGCCAACATAGAAACCGCGCTCAGCCACTATTGATAGCAATCCGCCACCAAGATGTTTCCAATATTATGAGCAATCTCAAGGACATCATCGCAATTGCTGCCGACGGCAAGTCCCTGTCGCAGAAACAGTCTCGTGCCGCCTTTGATATCATCATGTCCGGCGAGGCGACACCGTCTCAAATCGGCGGACTTTTGATGGCATTGAGGGTGCGCGGCGAATCCGTTGACGAAATTGCCGGTGCAGTGTCGTCCATGCGCGCCAAAATGCTGGGCGTAGACGCACCCGATGGCGCGATCGACATCGTGGGCACCGGAGGTGATGCTTCCGGCACATATAACGTGTCCACCTGTTCTGCGATTGTGGCGGCCGCCTGTGGGGCTAAAGTTGCAAAGCACGGCAACCGGGCGCTTTCCTCCAAGTCGGGTGCAGCCGACGTGCTAGCGGCCCTTGGTGTGGAGCTGGATCTTGATCCCGCAGGAATTTCGCGTTGCATCGATGAAGCAGGCCTGGGCTTCATGTTTGCCCCGGCGCATCATGCCGCCATGCGCCATGTGGGACCAACCCGGGTGGAACTTGGCACACGCACGATCTTCAACCTGTTGGGCCCGCTTTCAAATCCTGCCGGGGTCACCAGGCAGATGATTGGTGTCTTTTCGCCACAGTGGGTCGAACCCGTTGCCAACGTGCTGAAAACTCTTGGGTCTGAGCATGTGTGGGTTGTTCACGGGGACGGACTTGATGAAATCACTGTCACCGGGCCAACACTGGTTGCAGAACTGAGAGATGGTGCCGTCAGCACTTTCGAAATCACACCCAAGGACGCTGGTGTTTCCGGGCACCCAATGGAGGCGCTGAAAGGCGGTCTTGCGGTCGAAAACGCTGTTGCCTTGCGCGACGTCCTGGCCGGTACGAAGTCGGCCTATCGTGATATCGTTTTGATGAACACCGCTGCTGCTCTCATCGTTGCCGGTGTGTCGGATGATCTGAAACAGGGTGTTGAGAAAGCTGCTGAGGCCATTGATTCTGGTGCGGCAGCGCAGACGCTGGAAACCCTGGCCACCGTTTCGCAACGGGCTGGTGGGAAAGACTGACCGTGGCGGACATCTTAAAGAAAATCGAACACTACAAGCGCGAAGAAATTGCTGCTGCAAAGGCAAAGTGCACGATCGATGATCTTCGTGCAGCTTGTGCAGATGTTTCGGCGCCGCGCGGTTTTATGAACGCTTTGGAGGCAAAGAAAACCGCTGGCGACTATGGCCTGATTGCTGAAATCAAGAAAGCAAGCCCCTCCAAAGGCCTTATACGGGAAGAATTTGATCCCACCGCCCTTGCCAAAGCTTATGAGGCAGGTGGAGCAGCCTGTCTCTCCGTTTTGACGGACACGCCATCGTTTCAAGGTGCGCCGGAGTTTCTGACAGAAGCACGCGCTGCGGTTTCCCTGCCGGCGTTGCGGAAAGATTTTCTCTACGAAGTCTATCAGGTGGTCGAGGCCCGCGCGTGGGGCGCCGATTGCATATTGATCATTTTGGCCGCGGTTGCCGATGACACGGCCAGGGCACTTGAAGAGGCCGCATTCGAACTCGGAATGGACGCGCTTTTGGAAGTGCACAATGAGGCCGAGCTTGAGCGTGCATTGAAGCTTCAATCGAGACTGCTGGGCATCAACAATCGCAATCTCAATACGTTTGAAACAAGCCTTGAGACGTCGGAACGCCTCTCAACGCTCGTTCCCGATACACATCTGCTGGTGGGTGAGAGCGGCCTGTTCACGCAGGCGGATCTGGCGCGTATGGAGTGCTGTGGCATTTCCACTTTTTTGATTGGCGAAAGCCTGATGCGGCAGGATGATGTGGAAAGCGCCACCCGAACCCTGCTGGACCGGTCTTCCCAACAAGCCGCCTGAGGCATTCTTTATTCATGTCTGAAAACCGGCTGACCCATCTCGATGAAACCGGCGCCGCCAACATGGTGGACGTGTCGGCCAAGGATGTGACCTCGCGTGAGGCTGTCGCCACCGGGCAGGTGAAGATGCAGGTTGAGACTCTAGACCTCATACGATCCGGCCTCGCCAAAAAAGGCGACGTGCTCGCCACTGCCCGCATTGCCGGGATCATGGCCGCCAAGAAGACCCACGAGTTGATCCCGCTTTGCCACCCGTTGATGATTTCGAGCGTGAAAGTGCAGTTTGAGTTTAACGATGCGCTTCCGGGTATCAACGTGGAGGCGCGTGTGCGCGTGACCGGGCAAACTGGTGTCGAGATGGAGGCACTGACCGCTGTTTCCACCGCCTGTTTGACGATCTACGACATGGCGAAGGCCGTGGACCGTGGTATGCAGATCACCAATATCGCACTTCAGGAAAAATCTGGCGGCAAATCTGGCCACTGGACCGCAGATGGCTGATCCATCTTCTGAACTGATTTCTGTCGAAGAAGCCTTGGCCCGACTGACACGCGGTGTGGAACCGCTGTCAGGTGAAATGGTTCCGCTCAACCTGGCGGATGGGCGAGTTCTTTCCGAAGATCTTGTTTCAAAGCGCACGCAACCGCCCTTTCCTGCCTCTGCCATGGACGGCTATGCCGTTCGCGGTGCGGATGTTACTGCCTTGCCCGCAAAACTGCGTGTGATTGGCGAGAGCGTAGCTGGGCGTGGCTATCATTCCCCTCTTAAACCAGGGACTGCCGTTCGCATTTTCACCGGCGCTCCAGTGCCAGAGGGCGCGGACACCATCATCATCCAGGAAAACACCAACCGTTCAGAGGAGGTGGTGGAAATTCTGGACGGTGAACAGGTGGGTCGATATATCCGCCAGCGCGGGTTGGACTTCGCCGAAGGCGACCGGCTGCTTGAGGCGGGAACGCGACTGAGCCCGTTCAAACTGAGTCTTGCCGCAAGCGCGAACTTCCCCGAAGTACCATGTGTGAAGAAGCCGGTTGTGGCCTTCATCGCAACCGGGGATGAATTGCGGGAACCGGGATCTGTTCTCCAGGGCGATCAGATCATCTGCTCAAACAGTTACGGGATTGCGGCGATTGCCAATCGCATGGGCGCTTCAGTCCGCGATCTTGGCATCGTTGGCGATGAAATGGAGCCATTGCTGGCCGCATTTCGCAGGGCAATTTCGGATGGTGCGCACATAATCGTCACCACAGGCGGGGCTTCGGTTGGTGACCGTGATCTGGTGGGTGACGCGCTTGAGCAGCTCGGCGTGACCATGGGGTTCTGGAAGATCGCTATGCGCCCGGGGAAGCCGCTGATGTATGGTCAACGGCAGACCGATGGCAGAACGGTTCGCTTTTTGGGCCTTCCGGGAAATCCGGTTTCTAGCCTC
>JBCCGR010000021.1:0-77047 GCA_039029195.1 Pseudomonadota bacterium | reverse complement strand
TCAAAACGCCGGTGGATGTCCAGCCCGCCATAAGCGCGCCACTGTTCACAAGGTTTGGATTGGTGATCAGTTCCGTTCCCTTTGGTCGGGCGAGCGGCAATTGACGATCATCATTGCGCCCCTCGATACCAACCCATTCAACATGCACATCCTGCAAGTTGAACGATCCGGCTTTGACAATGGCAAACACAACCTCGCCATTGACGTGGAATGAGCCGTTAAGGTCATCGCCATTCAAAATGGCATAGCCATCCCGCACAGGAACATCTTTCCAGAAGCCGGTGTGCTGACCTTGCGAGGCGTAGGTGTCGCCAAAAGCGGTCATGGCTTTAACTGTGGCGACCGATGGCCCCACGTAAAGCTTAACCTCTTGCACATTGCGGAAGGCGGCGTTGATGAACACGCGGCACAGGGCATAATCGGAAAAGCTGAGCGGATGGTCTGCGGCAAGGTTCAGATAGTCGGATGGGGATTGAGTGCCAGGCGCTGAATAGCTGCCGGTGTCGTCAATCTCATCCATATAGGCCACATTGGCATCCCCCGAGAGGGCGTAGGCGGAACCAAGTGAAATCTCGGTCCACTTGGATTGCAGCGATCCATTCAGATCACTGGTGCGGTCATAGATGAGATCATCGATCGAAGCAGGCGTAAGATCCGGGTGCGGATGATAGAGCTTGATGGCGCTTTCTGGACTACCCAACAGACGCTTCAGCGCCCGTGCGGCGGGAACGGAATAGTGCGCCAGGGCAACCCGGTAATTGTAATGCAGTGAGCGCACAAAGCCCGCATAGGTGACCGGGAACTTGATGGCGTTGGAATTGAGATCAATAAACGGCACGCCATATCGATCAGCCAATTGACGATAGGCGGCCATCTGGCCCGCCGTCACCTCATAATTCTCGGTCATCAAGATCGGCTGTGAGCCACAGGCCATCACAGTTTCGATCAGATCGCTTGTGTCCTTCGTAATGTCATCGGCATGGGGCGAGTTGGTCCCCAACACAATGATTGCGAAGTCGCTATTGTACTCCCGGAAGGTAACCCCACCACCCGTTGTTCCCCAACGGTTCCCAAACGACGCATCAAAGTACCATGAAGTGTGGCCCTGCCGAATGGAGTCAAGCCGCAACCCGGCGTCGTTGGACGCCGCCGAATAATTGTGAATCACATGATCCAGCATGGCCGACACGCATTGGACCCATCCTTTGGTGTCAGGCTGGTAAGCGCCGGTGCCATAAGAGTTGCCAATGATGGCGATTGAGGATGCGGTCTTCAGATCGATAACATGTCGGGAAACCCGATCATCGGGCGCTTCCAGTTCCAGATCGAAGCCAAAGTGTAGATTTGTGGTGGTTACGGTGGCGGTCACACCGCGCGAAATGTCGAGGCTCGACCCGGAAACCGCAACGTAACCCCGACCCTCGAACCGGTCACCGGATGTCAGGCTCAATTCTGATGTGGGTGAGGCAAGGCCGACATATTGACCTTTCCTGATCGGGATATCGAGCGGGATGGTGCTGGACCCTGCCGCCGCATCGAAACCATAGCGACCATCGCTTCGGAACAGCGTATCGCCCACCCGATCGAACAGCACCACCTGCAACGGCCCCGCATCCGCCATGTGAACCCGGCAGGCGGTGATGCGACCATCACGGGGGACTGGCTCCATGTTGAGATAAGGCGCAGAGGCTGCGGCGCTTGCGCCTGCCGGAATGGAGGCGCGACGGTCGCCCAGATGAAACGGCACCCGGCGTCCCGGTGCAGCCCGATCCATATGGTCGGCAACCTCATCATCGAGCGAGCCAATCTTCAACTGCACCATCGCATCGACATTGCTTGCGGAGTTTGAATGGTTGACGGTCGTGGTGTCGCCTACAGTGAAATAGAAAAGGCCTGGGCCAGTGCAGGTCTGGAGAGTGACCTTCGCCACACTCGAATAGTAAGCGAGATGATCCCCGGCCTTCAGCGTGAACTCGCCAATATCATCAACCGTCAGGACATTGCTGCCGGCAGCGAGCGACAACTCCGCCGTTTCCTGCAACACAAAGCTTGAATCGAACCGGTGGATTTTTATCGAACCAGACGCCGACGCCCACACACTCACCTCGACCAGTGCCCCATCCCGCGCCACGGGTGTGGTGAATGTGAATGTGTTGGCATAGGTGGTCACACCAACCTCCGGGGCGATGCCGCGCCCGATGATCTGGGTGTTGCGGAAATGGGTGTTGAGAATATCGAGCGCGGGAAATTCGGTCACATCGAATTCATGCAGCGCCCGCAGATTCGTTCCATCGTCGACGCACAACAAGACCATACCGACCGAGAGCGCCCCGATTGCAGGATCGTTGCCGGTTCGGGTTTTGAGCGGCTTTGCCGCCGCGCCATTGATCGCAACGGTAACCGTCTCGCTGGTGTTGGCCGCCGTAACATTGAGCAGCATCAGCACATTGTAGGCCGCCGATGGCAGACCCACCGACGTGGTTGCCACGATCGCATTGCCATCGCCCGCGCCGGCATTGTTGAGATGGATCACCGGATAGGGCAGCGGCCCGCGTTTTGCCCATGATCCAGAACCGGACGCGCCAACTTTTTGATAAACCCCGTCATTGTCAGCGGTCGCATCACCGATCACCCACGCCATGACATCAGCAGCGTGATCAAGATCCCCGTCCAGCGATGATTTCGAGGTTTTGATGATCGCGCCGGCATTGGCCCCGGTAAGGTTCAAAAACACCGCGTTGAATGTGTCCCGCAGATCCACCTTTTCAGGCTCATGTGGGCCGGACGCCGGCACGCCTGCCGTTTTGTGATCACGGTACAGATTATCGAACGATTGAACCGTCATTGAGGAACCTCATTCATGCTCGGGAAGAAGAAGGGGTCAGACTGTGACCGTGATCGAGCCGCTGGCGACACTGGCCGATTCCACGTTTGAGGCGTTGCGCGCCTTGAACCAGTAGAAATAATCATCCGCTGCAAGGCCGGTATCGGTCCAGGCATCGGCCCCGGATGGCGCACCATATTCGGTGCGCACAAGTGTGGCATTGGCTTCATCATCCGCCGTGTGACGATAGATGTTCACGCCGGTAAAGTTGGCGGAATTCGGCGTGGTCCATGTGAACGCGACTTCGCCCGATGCTGGTGTGTCGACCAGATCGGCAATCACATCCGGCGCCGTTGGATCGGCAATCGCATCCAGTTCCAGCGGGGTCACCCAATTGCCAGCGCGGCCCGTTACCGAAATGTGCCGGACCCGGAATTCGTAGGTGTCCCCATCTTCAAGCACCTGGCTTTCCGCGTTTGCCGCACCAGGCGAAACGGCGATATCCGACCAGTCGCTATCGGTGGTTTTCTTGCCCTGGGCCTGTGTCAACAATGCAGGTGATGGCGGCGCATCAAATGACAGGCTGGCAAAGGGCAGCAGTGTTTCACCGATGGTCTTGCGCACCAGCGTGACGCCGAAATTGGTCGGGTCGGGAATCGCGCTCACCACATTGGTGGTGGTGGAAACCGGCGCATCGCCCTCCTCCTGCGCCGCATCCCAATTGTAAGCCTCCTGCGGCATGGATTGAAGCTGCAGATCAACCGAGATCAGAATGCCGTTTTCCACATTCATGTGGAACGAAAGCACCTCGCACACTTCGTCAATGCCGAAGTCGGCAAGCACCACACGCACAAAGCGCTGATCGATCGCCGCAAGACCGCGCAGATTGCAGGTCAGCGTCATGACGTATCGGGGATTGGCCCGATAAGCCGCCAGCTTCATCAACCGGCGCGCCTGGCTGTGCTCCGGTGCCATGATGAAATTGAGATCGGCCTTGATCTGGCCGCGCGCCGACACGTCGGCGGCATCAATCCACGGATCCGCATCCGCCGTCTGATAGTCCTGGTCCGGATTGAGCCACTTGGCATGCATCGAATTGGCGGTCGAAAGGATATCCCGCCCGGCGGCAAGGTTCGACACCCCGAGAATGGCCGCATCATCCAGCGTGACGGTTGGATTGACCCATTCCCCCACATCAAGACCGATGCCGCCATCGGCGGTTGCGACAAGGCGCCCATCACAGCAGGCCAGCATGCGCGAAAGCACGTTGGCCGGACGTTCATTGAGTGAATAGGAGCCCCAAAGCCGATAGCGCTTGGCCGTGCCGCCCGCCTTCAGGGTCACATTCTCATCGCAGCGCGCATAAGCGGCGATCCACATGGCTTTGGCGTCCGGTGTTTCGACCAGTGCCGACGGCATGCGCATGCCGTCCTCATGGGTGAGAAAGTCCATGATCACCGCTGCCGCGTTATCATTCCAGAAGGTTGAGCCTGTGCCTGGATGTTTGACCAACGCGCCGCGCAGAACAGCGCTCCAGTTGGTATGAATGCCCTTCGGAAAAGTGCCGTTATAGTCTTCATACTCAACGGCGCGTTGCAAAACCGCCATTGTGGCCATGCCATCAGCCCGATGGCTGGAAGTCCATTCGGTAAAATTGTCAGCGAGCAGAGAATGGGCCGATTCCGGCGCAACCCCCTTGCGGGATGAAATCGCGGCGATCCCGATATATGGTGTGGTGGTTACCTCGCCCGAACCATCAATGTTCACGCGGGTATCATCGATCCAGTATTCAAGGAAAAGCTCTATCGGCCCCTCGCCCAGATAGAGCATCTTGTAAAAATTGCCCTCTTTGGTTTCCGCAAACACCCATGGGCCGGAAACCTTCACTTGCCCGTAGTGGCGCACCCGATGCGCCGTTGCCTGGCGAACCGACTGGCGAACATCTTCCGGTGCTGCGGCCTGAATACCGGTTGAAACCGCTGCCGCTGCCGGTGAAGCCTGGCTGGCCGACGAAGCCGTTGCCGCCTGCCCTCCCGTGCCGAACAGCGCATCGGCTCCGGCATTGATGCCGGCAGAAATCGCAGCGGTGATCGCGACCTTCGCCGCAATGGATGTGGCGGCCACCACCGCATTTGTGACAGTATAAGAAGCGCCGGCCTGGAACACCGCCAAACCCACAGTTGATGCAACAACAGCGGGCATCAGATCATCACCCGCCACGCGGCCAGAACGCGATAGGGCGGGCCATAGAAAATACCATCCTCATTGCGTGCGAACCATTTTTCACCGGCGAAGATGCTTGTGGCCAGAAACCCACCAAACACCGCAAGGCCGATATCACCGCGCTCCGGTGTTCTGGTCATTGCAAATCCGGCCCTTCGCATGGTGCGCGACACCGCAAGCGCATGACCGTTGAACCGGTTCTGGATTTCTTTCGCGTCACCTGCCGAACGTGGATTAAGCCCGGCCATCGCCATCGGCGAGACGCCGCGCACGTGCCGCACCCACTCATCACACAGCGAACAGCAGTCCGTTTCTCCCCAGCGAAAGGGTCGGGAGATCTGCGCCAAGAGAAACGTGGAAAGATCCATCAATAGTCCGGATAGGTAAAGGTCTTGTTGACCAGCTCGGCGATGAACTCGATCGACTGGTCACCCGCGTGACGGGATTTTTGATCGCTGTCGGTCAACCGTCCAAAGGTTGGGCGAGACCGATTGTAGAACGCGTTCTCGATCTTCAGCCGGATGGTTTCCACTGGTGGCGTGTCTTCATCGGATGGCAGCTTCGACATGCGAGGGGGCTGCATATAGCCGGAAAAGATCGGCACAGGCGCACCGGTCGGCTGCAGGGCCTCATCCCAAAGCTGGAGATAGAGAAGCGCCTTTTGCTGATTGGCCTCTGGGGTTTCCTCAAGTGCAAGGCGCAGGAAATCCGGTTGCTGATCCGGCACACCGGAAAGCGAAACCTCAAGCGCGGCGGACTTGCCGCCATTGACCGATGGAATGCGCCCCACCTGGGCCTGCCCTTTCAACGGCTGCCATGTGCGACTGCCGCTTTCAAACGCATGCATGCCGTTCCACACATAGACAGTGGTGGAGGTGAATTGCATCTCCATCAGCAGATCCACCCGCACCGTGCCACTTGAAAGTGTGTCAATCTCACTGGCGGTGTAGAAACTCATGTGAGATCTTCCACGAACTCAACGGTCGGTGTGGCAAAGCGCAAAAGATCAAACGGATCATCCATGGCGTTGTCTGTTTTCAAACGTGCTTTGATGACCGGCTTGTCAAATTCCATCCGCACACCAGCAAGCGCCGCCTCCCGCGCCGGCGGCATGAAAGAGATGTCATAATCTGTCGCGCTGTCGGTAACGGCGGCCACAGTGTTGATGCGGTAAAGCCGCTCGCCAATGGAAAAATCCTGCCCCGGTTCAAGCAGACCACCAAAGGATTGGGTAACCCTTGCCGTTGTCGCGCCAACCACAATGGCACCGGCAAGCACCACATCATTGTTGGTGCCCACATAGCCGGATCCGTCGCTGAAATAGGTGCCATCCGAATGGGGCACCGGCACCACCGGCGTTGCCCCGACCGGCAAGGGCGCAATGGCGCTGATGACGGGCAACAGGATCGGGTTTCGCCGACCGGCACAGCCCATGGACATGGCGCGCCAGGCCTTCACCTGTTCAGCGGTGGCAATGGGGATTGTGGCAAACGTGACCACCCAAAAGGCCGCATTGGACGCCACCACCTGGGAAACCCCTTCAAAGGATTGTGGTCCGCGCCGGGTCTGATAGCGAATGGAATAACGCGGGGCGCGGGGCGGCAGCACTCCGGCAGGCCAGACCAGATCGGTCACTGATTGCGCGCCTGTTCGTTCGCCATGATATTGCCGATGTCGTTGCGCATGACTTCCTGCGACTGCTGCACACTCACCGCAATGATCTGACCGGATGCGGTGCGAATGCGCCGGTCGGTCTGCGCGTTCATGAATGCCTCATCCGTGCGAATATCAATCCGGATGGTTTCGGCGACACCGCCGCCCATCAATTTGTTCAATGGGGTAACCGTTGCGGGGCCGGTGACCAGCTCCGGCTCGCCGGCTTCGCCCACCACCCCGAATTGACCGGATGGAATCGTGCCACCCTCGGCGAAGAACCCGGCGAACAGCGAGCTGAAACTGAATTTCTTGCCGGTGCCGATACTAAAAATCGACTTTAAAGAGTTTTTGGCAAAGGTCGCCGACAGTTGTTTTGCGAGATCCTTGAGCGCGTGGTTCAGCCTGAACGTTCCATCAACCGCGCTATCAATCCAGGAATCATAGGTAAACTGTAAGTTGTCAAAAGCTGGTGCGGCGTTACTGCTCGCTTCGCGCGACACTTTCCGAAGCCCGGCCCAAGCATCTTCACTGGCTGCCGCCGCACCCTTTGCCGCCTTTCCCACGCCCGCGAGACTGGTCGCAGCGCGCCCGACAGGTGCAGCGATTTTGTTGGCGGTGTTTCCGACCGCTTCCAGCGATTTGTTGAGATTGTCCGTTTCAAGATTGAGATCGCCAAAGAGATCTTGTGCCGTTCCCTTTATTTTGGAAACGGCATCTTCCGGTAGCAGATTTAAGACCCGGTCGGAGGTTTCCTTTATCCAACCGGTGAGGTCATCCAGTTTTCCGGTGAGCTTGGCGACAATCGCCGCCATGCCGATCAGCCCCAACATGCTCGCGCGCCGCACCTTGTTGAATACAAACATCACGACTCCGGCGGTGCGAATGGCCCGTGCCATCTGCACAAACGCGACCCCGATCTTGAGTGCGGCAGCCGCGATCTTGAGGGCAACAAAAACTTTGAACCACTGAACCAGAATATCCATGTTGTTGATGACAGCCATCACGACCCGCACCAACCCGTTGAAGGCTCCAGCCAGGACGTTTGCAACATTTTCGAGCATACCCCCTTGCGTGGTCGCTGCCACCAATCGGTCGGTCAGTGCCGCCATCGCGGGTGCAATGCGCTCAAGGGCGATCAGCCCCACGCCCCTGAGCGCGGCCCCCATCCTTGTCAGATTGTCGTTGAACCGCTCAGCCGCCTGGCCGGTGCGTTGAGTGAGATCGAGACCGAGCCTTTGTGCCTCATCAGTCATCGCGCGAAGGCCATCGCGGCCCTGATTGAGTAACGGGATCATGTCCCGCCCGGCGCGCCCGAACACCCGCATGGCAATTGCGGTCTTTTCCGACCCATCCCGCATGGTTGAAAACCGTTCCGCGATATCGCCGATAATTTCACTGGTGGAGCGCGTTGCGCCACTCGCATCCTTGAGAGAGATGCCAAGACTTTCCAGAGCCCGAGACCCTTCCGTTGCCATGCCTGTGATGGAATCGGTGATGTTTTGCGACAGCCTGCCAACTGCATTCTGAAGTGATTGGAAACTCACTCCGGAGAGGTCCGCCGCGTGCGCCAGTTTCGACAGCTCCTCGACCGGAATGCCGATTTTCTGGGCGGTTTTCGTCATATCGTCGGCATGCTTCGCCAGACCAACAAAGGCGGTCGAAAGTGATGCCGCCATGGCCGCGCCCGCCGCAGCAACGGCCTTTGCAACGCCCTTGACCTTCCGCTCAAGACGATCAAGCCCTTTGTTCACACCCTTGGATTTGGTGTGAAACTCGGCGCTGTTCATGCCGAGATTGATGCGCAATGCGCCGATGACAGCGTTTGATGCCAAAGTCTATTGCCTCACATCGCCGCCGGCGGCAGCGTTCCAGAGTTCAACCATGTGTTTGATGGTGCGCCAGTCTTGCCGTTGGGACGGCGCCAGATCGCGCTTCGGCGCGTGACTGTCATACTTGGGAAAGCGGTTCTTTTCGTAAGGCTGGCTGAATGCTCCGGAAAACCACGCATTGTAGTAAGCCAATTCCTGAAGGCGGAAAAAGCGCTGGCCAGCGCCCGCGAGAACCGTCGAGATCTGGCGTGGTGTGAGCCGCCAGAACAGATCATGGTCAAGCCCGTGCGCAATCCAGTTTTGGATCTGCGGCGCCCAATCAATGGGGCCGCTTACCCCTCCCCCACGCTGGCTTCACCCTCGTCAGGAACTTCCGGAAACGCCATCTGGATCGCTTCAGCCATCATCGGCACGATCTTTGTAAGGCCAACATCATCGATGACCGCACCAGCCCGTTCGAGTGAAACCGATTTCGATCCATCACCTTTCAGCAGACTGAGAACCATAAGGCGCAGCGTGCTAAACTTCATTTTTTCTGGCTCGGCGAGCGACAGCCCCAACTCTTTGAAAGGTAGACCGCTCCGCTCTTCCATTTCGCAGATCGCATTTGTCGAACATTTCAGCGCCCAGTCTTCGCCGAGCGCCTCAAACCGGACCTTGCCGGAACCAGCCATTACGCAATCCACCCTGGCTTGCCGGTCACCTTGAAGGTGACGACAACGGTCATCAGATTGTCAATGGGCGTACCAGGCTCGATGCCGGTTACCAAAGCCGGAAGACCCCACTCGGTCGCATCCGGGAAAATCAATTTGTAATAACCCGGCGTGTCTGTGTTCAAATCGCTATACAGGGATGCAATTGCGCTTGCGCCCGGATCATATTGAAGTGTCACCGACGCTTCACCAGCATCTTTCAAACCGCCGATAAACTCACGCCAAGCTTCCGTTGACTTGGAATGGGTGGTCTCCACAGTATCGCGCGACACAGATGGTGGTGAAGCCTCCATCACATTGCCAACGGCGGCAAATGTTCCCCCTGCTGTGGCGTCATCGGATCGCTCAAATCCGATATCAAAGCCAGTGTCTGCCATAATGGCCTCCTATTGCGTGTGCCAGATCAAAATGTCCGCTGTCACACGAAACAAGCGAACATCGTCATTGTTTTCTCGGTCTGTAAGATCGCGTTCGGTTTCCATTGAGCAGCGCTTGAATGAAACGCCGCCAACCGTGCCGCGATAGCCGTGCATCAAAGTGTGAATGGCGCGGATTGCCAGCTTCGCATCCCCATACCGCCGACCATAAACATCCACCTGAACCCGAGACTGAGAAAGCCCGTCTGACCCTTTGCTGTGAATGCCGGTGTTGGACGAAGCGACGGCCAAAACACAGGTCGGATAAGCGCTTTCCCCTTGGGGTCGACGCACCCAATGAATGCGTGCGCCCAGATGCGAAGACACAGAAGCATCGTCGCGAAGCAGCGAAATGAGCGCCTCTTCCATGGAGATTTAGCGCCGCGCCTTTTTCTTGGCGTTGCGCTTCACCTGCCGCTTGATGGCGCGATCGGTCGCGTCTTCCAATTCGTTTTGAATGGCCGCCAATGCCCAATCCTTTTGACTGTCCCATGCCGGTCGCATGAAGGGCTGGGCCGGATGGTTTTCGTTGCCAAATTCCTGTTGAACGGCTTGAGGAACCGGACCCGCGCCGGCAAAAACCTCAACCGGATCCTTGCGCACATGACCTGCCCTTGCCGCCTTGTCGAGCTTGGTGCCAACGCCAATAGACCGGCGAAGCGCACCGTCATCAATTGGAGACAAGCGACGGGCTGTTGAGGCGAAGACTGCACCACCCTTTTTCAAGGCGCTGCGCGCAACAGATCGGCGACTGACCTCTTTTTCAAGCCCGGCAAGTGCCCGCTCAACATCGCGAAACCCGTCAACTGTGATTTTGGTTTTCAACCGTCCGTTCCGGCGCTGGCGCGAATTTCGATATAGGCCTGACGATTTTTAGCGGCTGGCTTCACGCCGTGGATCTGCCACGTCAAACCATCATGGTTGATGCGGTCTTTTGGTGTGATTGACCGAGATTCCGTGCAAGCCCGAACCGTGAATCGCACCATCAAGGATGCCTGCACCTGATCAACCACCTCGCGCTCGGAATCGCTCAGATCAACCCGCTGAGCCCAACACGTGTAGAAGTCCGCCCAACCATCCGTTGCGGCCCCAAACGTATCTTCCGCACCAGGCGCGTTTCGTTGGATCGTGATGCGTTCGCGAAGCTTACCCGCGCCCATCAGAGTAAACTCCGTCTGTATGGCGCAATAAGCGCTGCGACTGTCATCGGGACCTCCGTAGACGCCGAACCCACGACCACAGCCTCTCTGTTCTCGTACCAGTGAGCCACCAGCATTTTGATTGCCGTTACAAGCGGCGCGGGCACCGCCGATGCATCGCCATATCCGGCGGTCACCTCAATGCGAACCGCATCACTTCGATCGCTGTTTATTGCCGGTGAATCAAAGGTTGGTAAGAACCTGATAAACCCGCCACTCACACCTTCCAGCAGTTCATAATTTGACGAAGATACAACCTGCTCGACATTGTCAGTATCGAAGTATTTTACAGTGACAGAGCCGACATCCGGGAAAGGCAGTTCCTGCGCCCGATCGGATGGCCACCCCGCCCGGTCCACCCGCCAAGTCTGCGTCAACAGGCATCGGCCAAGAATCCCGGACCAGCCATCCATCCGAGACACCGCTGCAACCTCAAGCGCCGTGAGTAGACTGTCATCATCGGCGTAGTCAGCGCGGCACCACGCCTTCAGATCACCGAGATTGACGATGGGTGAGTCGGGCGCCGTTATCAGAACCGGGCGGAGCATTATCTATTTATCGTCAGCTTTCTTGCCCTGTGATTTTCTCACAGGCAAAGCCCATTTGTTCTCAATAGCCACACGGGCCAGCGAGCCGGTGCCAATCTCACCTATCTTAAAAACCCTGGGATGCAACTCGCCGTCAGGGCACCCTTGAAATTCGACTTTGACTTTAGCTCTCATGTTAATTCTCCCTTAGATGGCAGCGGGCACGGGTCCCGCCACCCACATTGACTGCCGCCCTCAGCTACGCCTGATCAGCCTGAGGGCTGTCGTAGCCTTCGGACTTCAGAACCACGGCGGCAATTGGCGTACCGGTGCCGTGGGTTCCAGAGAAATCTGCAAGGAGTTTCAGATAGCGTTTGCCACCTTTGTAACCGAATCGATAAACCGCAGCCGAAGCGTGCGCAGACGTCAATGATTTGATGATCCCGTCACTAATACTCGAAACACCGAGGATATCGGCATCCGTCACATTGGCGTAAGTGCTATCATCATCGGAGTGCGTCAGAACAAACTCGACCTTGTTGGTCCCACTGAACGTGATTCCACCAACACCGATGTTCAGCAGAATTTCTGCCGCGTTGTAGCCCTGTAGGTCGATGGCCGCAGGCGTGTTGTCCGCCGTGTGAACGGCAGCGCCGATCGCCAGCACAGCCGTGATTGCAGAGTGCATATCCTTCATGGGATTGCCCTTTCAGGTTGGCGCAAATTCAAATGCGCTATGGATAGGAAATCGTTGCAACGGCCCACTGCATGGGCCGTTGACTGTCAGCAAATGCGGATCAGGTTGAACACTTCAGAAGCTTGTAAGCCTCGAAGTTGATCACTCCGCCGCCGACGCGCTTGGTGGTATAGAACTTCACATTTGGTTTGCTGGTGAAAGGATCTCGCAGCACGCGAATACCGACGCGATCGACAATCAGATAGGCTCGTTTGAAGTTGCCAAATGCGACGGGATAGGCATTAGCGCCCAGACCAGGCATGTTGTCATCTGTTTCCACCGGTTTGCCGAGGATAGTCGACGGCATCTCCGCCGTAGCGGGCGGCGCCCAGAGGTAGTTCCCGTCGCCATCTTTCATCTTGCGAATGTCCTTCATCACCGCATCCGAAGTCAGCCACGAGGCCCCATTTCGGTAACCCGACTTCAGAGCATAATAAAGATCGATAAGCGCATCCGCTGGATTGGATGAAGCAAAACCGGACGCCGCGCCCGTGACCTCAAACCCGACTTTGCCCCAGGCGTAAGAACCGTTAGCGACCTTGTCATAGGCAAGGATTCCACGCGGCTTGCTCACTCCGTCACCAGTGATGAACGCAGCCCCTTCCTGTTCGGAAAATTCGATCGAGACCTCGTCAGCCAACCAGGCGGCAACATCGATGCGCATATCGTCCAGAGATTTCTGCGTTGCTGCCGGTTGAGCATAAAGCTCTGCCGTATTGATGATGATTTCTCGCAATTTCGGTGTTTCAGTCTCCTCCCGTGACTCCTCTTCGCCAACCCAGCCCGAAGTAGAGCCGCCCATGTTGACAAGTTTTTTGTAGGTATCCGTCGAGACCGACATAGACCCAGCCAACGTTCGAAATCTGGAGACCACTCCCAACACACGCTCGATAGTTTGCTCGGTTTCAACCGGAACAAGATACCCGCCGTCGGGATCAGATTGCGTAGTCAACGATGCTTTAACCTCAAGGTCACCGAGACCTGCATCAACACCCTTGCGGAAAAACCGACTAAATGCATCGGCGTGGGCCACAACATCAGGATCGGCAGCATTATTTTCGCCGCCGCCAACCCGCAAAGCCGCAATAGCTTTGTTCGTATCGTCAAGCGCTTTGGTCAACTCGGAGATATCGTTGTTGATGCGCTCCACCTTTTCCATTTGAACGACATCAGCAAATTTTGCGTTGATACCCTCCAATTCCTTTTCGTGCTCTGTTTTCAGCGCCTCAACCGTCTTCTGGATTTCCGCCAGAATGGCCTTTGGGTCTGATGCATCAACTCGCGCCATTTGAATACCGCGAACCCGACCATCAGCAATCGGCGCAGCACCCATCACACCCATGGCCACAATCGGATCCATAGATGCGGAAAGCGCATTGGTAAAGGAACCAAACTCAATCGACGCGGCGGCCGCCGGATAGGCAAGCGCCGTCAAGGCGATGAGAGCCATCGCCACAAAAGAAATCATTTTCATAATGTCCTCGTTAGGATTTGAGGGTTTCGAGAAGCTGCCGAAGGGCAGCGGGGTCAAGGTCAGCGTTTTGCGTGACCGTTCCGGCAGCGTTTTGCGTACCGGCTGCATCCTGCATCAGTCGCCGCCGCTCGGCACGCGGCAGGCCCTGCCTTGCAAGAAGCGCATCCATTCGCCGTTTGGCGGTGATGCTATTCATACGGGAATCGTTAGGAGGTTCGGTTTCCACTTTTTCGCCAACACGATCGGCAAACCCTTCATCAACAGCGGTCGACGGCGCCATGAATGTTTCCGTATCCATAAGGCTTTCGATGTGCGCCCGATCGGCGCCGGTTCGCGCCTCGTAAATATCAGCAATAGCACTATCAAACTCATCAAAAAGGTTGGCACCCTCCCGCATATCGTGACGGTTTCCAACAACCACACCCCAGGCATTGTGAACCATCATGAAGGTTCCAAGTCCCATTTCGATATCATCGCCCGCCATCGCGATGATCGATGCAGCAGATGCAGCCCAACCCATTACGCGGATATTCACTTTTGCTGGATGCTCGGCAAGCTGGTTGTAGATCGCAATCCCCTCGAACATATCGCCACCAGGCGAGTTGATGTTGACGGTCACTTCATTGGCACCAATTCGTCGCAGCGCGCCGGCCATCCGTTTCGCGGTAAATCCACCACCGGTCCACAAGTCCTCACCGATCACATCATAGATCGAAATCGTGCTTTCATCGTCAGCTTCAGCCGCCATCGGCGATTCAGCCCATTTGGCCAGCACGTCAGAAGGCGGATCCCATTGAAAATTCTTGGGCCGAGTAAATGTTTTGGCTTCAGGGAGTTTTCGGAGGCTCATCACCATCTCCTGTGTAGGTTTTGTCGCCCGCTGTGTTTGGCGGATCGTAATAGATGTCGCCACCTTCACGTGGGTTCATATCTTCAAGCGCCCTGACCTCATTCGGACTAAGCGCGCCCCATTGCATAGCCTTGACGTGCGTTTCCCATCGGGTCTTGATGTCACCTTTAACCAACGCAGCGCGATTAAATCGAAAGTATGTACCGGCGTCGGCATCACCATCAGGCAGCAGGTCGCGATTGCTAGCTTCTTCCCACATCGTCAGATGGTCTTCGAGCGTATAGGCAACAAAACCGATTGACTGTTGCTCAATGCCAGATCCCCAGGACGTGCTTTTCTCGGTATCGCCAATCATGTGCGGCGGAACGCCAAAGAACATCGCGATATCAGATCGGGTGAATTTTCGGCTTTCGATCCACTGAGCATCTTCAGCGGTTATGGACATCCCTTCCGCCTTTAGTCCGTCTTCCAGAACCATCCATTTGCCCGCGCGATCGCCATCACTGCGGTATTCATCCATTGCGGCTCTGATGTTCTCGCGCCCCTCAGGCCCCAGATGTTTCTCCGTCGTGAGTGTCCCGCCTACATTGAGGCCATTTTTGAATTGAACCGCGCCGTGCCTTTCCTGCGCCAACGACAGTCCGATTGTCTCGCGCGCATACGTGATCGGGGTCACGCCCCGAACACCATCGAGCGTCAATCCAACCAAATGGAACACATCGGATTGTTTGAAAATCACCCGACCACCGTTTGGGCGGGTCCACAGATATTCAAGTGACAAATCGTCTTTCTGACGCAGCTCCACCCGATCCGGGTGGAGTGGGATAAGTTCAAGGATTCGATTCCCCGACCGGGTTATTGCTGCATAGCCGTTGCCACGCAAAAGCAGATGCGCCTGCAACATGCGACGAAACTGTGACGGCGTTTGCCATTTGTTCGGCTCACGGGAAATGACCCGCCAAATCTCAATATCCGTAACACTTTCGCGGGTACGATCATCAACCCGGCGTTTGATCTGGAACGGCAGCGTTGCAATCGCTCCAGATATGATTCTCACACACGCATAGACAGCCGCCACTCGCATCGCCTTATCCGGTGTGACTTGCTGACCAGAGTCAGATACATCACCGTCACGCAGTGCGGCTTCCAAATCCTGAGGTGTTGCAATGACGGTGCCACCGGTCGAAGATTGAACCGAAGCCGATGGCATTGCATGCGGCGGGTTTCGCACGCCAAACATTTTTGCCCAGAATGACACGTCTAGCTCCCGCTAAACCACCAAAACCGACTCGGTCGCATATAGCGATACGGTTGAGGCAACCAACGGATTTCGCCCCATGAGCTGGGCAGCATTGAACAGCGCCACAAGCGGGTCAATCTTTGCGCGCCCTGCCGTTTCCTTGGTGATCAGGGTCGCATTGCCGCGCTGCTCAGCTTTGGCGTTGCTCACACAGAACGCCATGAGCGCCTGGTCGGCATGCCACATCGTGCCATCCTTCAAGGCCCGCTCGGTCGAGTGAATTGCACCGGTCAATCGATAGCCTTGCGGAACCGCGACCGCCTGCTTTTCATCTACGCCACGGAGCTGCAGCTCATCAACGATGGCAGTCACACCAACCGGGTCGAGGCCAAGCGCAGCTTCATCTGGCAACAGACCTGCATCAAGCACCTGCTCCACACAATCCGCCACTTCGCGGATGTCCTGAACAGCATCCTCAATGAAAATCAGATCACCATCGCGATTGTAGTCTTCAAGCTGCGATGCGATTTCGGGGCGCAGATCCAACAGGCTTCGAGCAACCCATGCACGCGACCAGGTAAGCCAGTCGCGAGTGTCCCGGCACCGGCCAATCAACGTTAGCCCGAGCAGGTCATCAAGGCCGCCGCCATCAATCCCGCCCACGATCACTTCACAGCGCTCAATCAAGGTTTCAAGTGTGATCGAACTGTCCGCTGCACTCTCCCAATAATCAGCACCGCGCCACCGGTCAGAGTGAAGACCAAGCCCGATCTGAACATTCAGATGCTGAGACGCGAACCGGCGCAGCTCTTCTTCGCCCTTGGCTTCGGCCTTGAAAAACAGCTTCCGAAGACCGTCCTCGGTGATCGACAATCCCAGATTGGGCGTTACGAGCGGCCAATGCTCCATATTCCGCCAGGTCTGATTTTCCGGCAATTTGATCACCTTGCCGTTGGGAAGTTTCTTCTGGCCGGTCTGCATCTCTTCCGGAAATTCATAGAGCAACGGCAACACCGTGGCCGCCTCGCCAGTGATGCGCCCGTCCCTCACGGCGCGCGCAAAATCCAGTTCCTTTTTGAACACACCTGCAGGCGGCTCATCACTTTGCGTCGTGATCATCAAAAGGAACCCTTCAGGGCGTGGCAGAAATCCGCCGCGGATCTGACCAATGACATTTGCCGCCCCTCGAATTTTGGACAGGATGTGAACTTCGTCGACCAGCACCCCCACGGGCTTGGCACCGGTCATCACCTTCATGTCGAAGGTTTTGATCTTAAGCGTCGACTTGTTGAATCGGTCGATAATCGCCTTCTTGTGCTCCTGCACCTGAAAGCGCTTTTGCAAGTAGGTGTCAGCATCAATCATCCCGATGCATTGCTGAAGCGCCAGATCCGCAATTTCCTGTGTTGGCCCGACCAGCAGAAATTCAGCGCGCGGGCGCTCATTCATCAACAGCGCGGTTATCATGATGCCGGCCCCGCCGGTCGTTTTGGAGTTCTTTTTGGGAACCAGGGCAAACAGTTCCTGGACACGTCGAACGCCCGCATCGTCCAAAGAACCAAACAGCGCGGCGACGATATCCCGGAACCAGTCACCCGCCGCCTCAACCATCTGTGGCTGACCCGGAACATCCGGAAGATGAAGCTTGTTGAATATCCCGATCGCTCGTTTTGCTTCAGTCTCATCAAGTGGCAGATCTGGCAGCAGCGAATAGCCACCCTTCAGAGCGGCCACCCAATCAGGATTTGCGAAGGTCCACATGGATCAGTTAACGGGTGAACTGTCTTTGTTGAGCAGACGATCCCAGTCTTCGGGAACGTTTTTGGCGTCCTCGATGAGTTGGGCCTTCTTTCCCAACTTCTCGACTTTTTCCGGCGTAAGGGCCGATCCGCCCTTGGGCATCGGCGGGGCGGCCTCGCCTGCATCAAGAATTTCGCGGAGCGTCCGGATAGCGCCAACCACACCACGCTCGGCAGACTCCCAAAGGTGGCCAATCAACTCAGCCTTCGCCAGCGCAGCCCCGTTTTCCAGCGCCCTCAAATAATATTTCCGAACCGTGTTCTCCGAAAGCTGAACGGCTTGGGCGATCTGCTCATGCGTCATTCCCGCAGCCTTTAACCGGCTGATCTTATTAAACATTTCTTCGGTCGGCTCGTGAGCAGGCCTGCCGCGCCCGTCTTCCGGCTCAGCAATCGGTTGCCCGAACAGGTCAAACTCGTAATCCAAACTCGAAATATCCATCTGACCTGAAAAAAATCTCCGAATGAGAGCGACCCCGGTCTCCATCGGCCATGCCTGGGAGAGATTTACACCCCCCCTACCGGCCTGAGACACGCGCCCTCTTTGCCTTGGCTGTCTTGGCGTTGTGGCAGGACTGGCAAAGCAACTGGATGTTCGCCGGGTCCAACTCTGCGCCACCGTCCTTGCGTTCGATGATGTGATCAGCAATCACACGCTTGGTTGAACCGCAGCCCGGCACCTGACACCGACTGCCACGCTCGCGATTGACGCGCGCCACCAGCGCCCGCCATTCCTTTGACTGATAGAAGCGCTCCGCTTTCTTCGGCGGCACACGCAGTCGCGTTGGCACGGTTGCCAATCTGGAGGCCACAGCCCGAAGCGCCAATCTCATTTCCCTTGAAAGTTCCAGCCACATCTTTCCCTTCGCGAAGAACGCTCCCATGCGACACCTGCCGCTTGCGTCTTCTCGGGTCACCGCCTGGCTGACTATCCGCTCTCACACGACCATCAATCTAAACTTGGGTCGAAGGCTTGCAGGGATCCGGTGAGTGGCCGTTACACTGTCTTTTCGCCCCTAATCGTCTTTGCGGACATCCGCAAGCGAAATTTTGGCGGGCACCTGGCCGCCCATCCCGTCCACCAGTAGCGGAACAATCTGCTTTGCAGCGTCTCCGGCGGGCACATCCTTGGTCACGGTCGCGATCCGCCCCTCCAGCCATCCGGTTACGATTCGCACGATGTCACCGGCCCGCAAGGCAGCCGCCTCATGCGGCTCATCCCGTTGAAAGGTCATGATTTCTTTGAACCGGCCAATCCACCTGTCTGTAAACATCACCGGCTTTGCATCATCTCCAACAATAGTGCTCACCGTGCCGGTCACATGCTCGATCGAGGTCAGCCCATACCACGCCTGTGGGCTGGGAAAGATCCTCACAAACACATATCCGGGAAGTGCAGGAACCTGTGAATAATCGCGGCGGCGACGGCACCGGCGGTTTGCCGTGCGCACCCAATCATAGCGCATGGGCTGCCAAAACTCGATGTTGTACGCTTTCAGCGAATCGACCACGGCAGCATCACGATTGGGTTCAACGGTCAGGATCAGCCACCGGGCCGCTGCCTGATCAAAAGCGGTCATGTCACGGCCCGCAGCCTTCAGGTGAGCGATGTTCATCCGCCACGCGCGAGCAGCATCATCCAAATCCACCTGCACATGCGTGGGAACTTTGGTTCCCGGTTTACGCCAGTCACTCATTCGGCAAATCCTTCGGCAGCCACATCACCGCCACACCCGCTGGCAGGTGCGGCCACGGCCAGCCCTTGGCCACATGGTGCGCGTGCCATGCCTCGAAATGGTCTGATCCCGGCCCGTGCGGTGTGAAGCGCCCTTCCACGTCGGGCACAGCGGCCCGTGGCACCGGCACGCCCTTGCCCTCACCGGCAAACTCATCCAGCCGGGCAACGGCAGGGTGTTCGGCCCGCGCCCGGTCGCCCGTCACCGCATGACCCTTGCCATCGGCGATCAGGAGCTGCTGCAACCGGGTCGGTCGCCATGTACCCGTTGGCCCTCGCGCCAACAGCGCCAGCCGGTGCGCCATCCAGCCCGATCCGAACGGTTTCAGAACCACGGTCTCCGCTGGCGCCTTTTCGCCGGCAATCCGCGCCTCCACCGCATCGGTGAACAGCAGACGTTCATCCAGAACGGTGGAAATTGCCGGTGGATGGTTCACCTTTTCTGTTCGACACAGGGCCACATAGGCGGCCACCCGTTCAGCCGTGATCATGGCGCGTTCGTCTGTCGGTCGCTTGGCCCACGCGGCCAGCATCGGGCCTTTTGGTGCAACATCAAATCGCGGATAGGCCTTGAACGCCCGGTAAAACGCCCCTTCCGATTTTTTCGGGTCGGTGAGCGGGTGAGGTTCGGGTTTCTCGTGATCTGGATCTCGCGCTTCGCTTTGCTCAACGTGCGATCCAGATTTTTTCAAATCAGATTGATCATCCGCGCGCTCGCGCGCGCCCTCTCTCTCAGTTCCGGGTTCTATTCCGGGTTCTATTCCAAGGTTCCTGTCCGGATTCTGGACATGGAAATCGCCATTTTCCGGACATGGCTTTTGCGCTTTTCCGGACATGGAATTTGCCGCTCCATGTCCGGTTTCTGGACATGGGTTTTCGGCTGTTTCACCGTCCGATTCTGCCCCGGTTTCGCGTTCAGAAAAGGCCAGTCGATATTGCGTGCGCTTCTTTCGATTGCTGTTCGAATCACGCCGGCGAATGCGCGAGATGAAACCTCTTTCCTCCAGCAGATCCAGATGCACATTCAGCGAAGAGCGGCTCATCTCGCACTCTTCGGCAAGCCTTGATTGCGAGGGATCACAGCGGCCCGTGTGGCGGTTGTGACAGTCCGCCAGATGCCAAAGCACCAGCTTGGTTGCGGGCTTCAATCCCCGCTGCTGAATCGCCCATGTGGTGGCGACGTGGCTCATCCCGTCACTCCTGCAAACATCGGCAGGACCTCGCGCTCCAGCGCGTCGGCACAGGCCGGGTTGATCCAAAGCACCTCGGTGCGCTTGCGGGCACCGTCGGCCAGCGCTTCCTTTTCCACCCGCTTCCAGTCGGGCAACAGATCGTCATAAAGCGGGTGCGGATAGCCGGAGAGCACCACCATGCCGTCCAACCCCTTCAGGGTCAGCAGCAGCGCCTCATGGTCTTCAAGCGTCAGTTCATGGGCATATTGGTGCCTTGGAGCACGGTTGCTGCCCGTCGTTACATCGCGGGTTTCATGCACATAGGGCGGGTCCACATAGTGCAGCACGTCAAATCCGTCATGTGCCGTCATCACCTGTGCGGCCGGGCGGCTTTCAACAATCACGCCGCGCATCCGCTTCACCACCCGATCAAGGGCATCCGGATAGTTCGCCCAATCATGCGCCGGCGTGGATCCGGAGCGATTTGAGTTGGCACGAAACCCCGTTGTTTGATTGTGCGCCCCATCAGACCCAAAGCCCATGAATGACCGGATGATCAGCCGCCGCGCTTGTTCAACCGGACATTCGGTCGGCTCAAAGGCGCGGGTGAACTCGGCGCGGGCAAAGGGCGTGATCCGTAACAGTTCCATCAGCCGGTCGGCCTGGTCGGTGTTCTGCAGTACACGAAACAGGTCCACGACCGAACCATCCAGATCGTTGTAGACTTCGGCGTCGCAGCGCTCTTTGCGCAGCAACACGCTCGCCGCCCCGCCAAACGGCTCCACATAGATCCGATGCTCGGGAAAGTGCGAGATGATCCACGGGGCAAGCACCCACTTGCCCCCATGCCAACGCAGAACGGGTCGGCGGGGCGCGGTCATACCTTACCCCGGATCTCAAAAGGCTTCGGCGGTGTGAGACATGTCGCTGCCGTGCGCAGCCAATCATGAATCGCGCGCAGTTCTTCGTTCGTAAGCTCGCGGTTGAACACAACGGAAAGGGCTTGTGCATTTTCAGCGTCACGACCGACGCCCAGCACTTTGAGGCCGTATTTCGCCCGACACTCATCGCAAGGCTTGCCAAGCGCATCGGAGCCGACAAAGGGTTGCATGCACCATTCACAGGTTTGTGGTGTTGGTCTTGTCATCTCGCCTTCCACAGCTTGATGGCGAGTCCGACGGCGATAGCAATTCCCATGATCGCCACCCCGAGCAGGCCAAACCACAACAAGGGTGAGAAAAACCAGACGAACCAGACCGACATATCGGCCCAATTGGTTCGGGTTACATCAAGCGCCAGCCCGTCATGCAGCGGCGCGCCGAGCACATAGGCAAAGACCAGGTAGAAAGCCAGGAACGTGACAAACCGGAGGATGAGATAGAACGCGGTCATTGTCTGCTCCGATCTTGCGCATCGCTTCGCTCTACGTGCGGTCGGAGTTGAATGATCTCGGCGGAGGGGTACTTAAAGCCTTCTACGGTCGCGCCGTATTCGTTTCGAAGATCGACAATTGCATCGTATAGCTCACCGAACTCATAGGTGAGATCTTCCATGTCTATCTTCCGGAGTGCGGCGAAAAATCGGACAATCAATTCATCACAGGTGTTGCAGACCTGGCCGTCATACGCATCGCCAAATATGACCAAGAATTCCCGCCGATATTGTTCACCCGGCCTGATGAATCCGCCGCATTCGCCGCAGCGATATTCTTTCGCCGCCTTGTGCCGGGAGACCCGAAAAACATCAGCATAATCATCGCAAGTGGTAAGACCCATCACTCTCCCCCGCTCTTTGTGGTTGGAGGGGTTGCCAGATACGCTTTACGTTTCGTGCAGAAGTGCATCGCGTTCGGATTTTGACGTTTGAAATCGGCGAAGTCGTTAGCGGCTTGCTGTATGGAGATTTCGAATTTCTTGGCCAGATGCCCACGGTTTATGAAGCCGTAGATGCGCAACATCTCCGCAATCCAGTCCATCCGCATTCGTTGAAAATACTGGCCCATCACACCCACTCCACCATGAAATAAAACACGATGAACGCGGAGAACCCGTGCAAACCCAAAACGAAATCCGGAACCCGGGTTCTGACCTCACATGCACCAAACACAATCATGCTGCTCAACACCAAAAGGCACACGTGAGCGGCGAACATGCCGCCCCAATTCTTGATTGGCAGGGCTTCCAGAACCATGGCCAAGAGCAACAGCGGGCCAAATGCGCATAGGGCAATGCTCAGGTTGGCCTTTGTTTCGGTTTCCATCACGCACCCCCGCCTTGTTCCTGGATGGCAGCGTCGTAAATCTCGTCGCTGTATTCCCAATCAGGGCCATAGCCATGGAGCGCGGGATCCTCGTCTTCGCCGTGCCTCAAACGAAAAGCAAACTCGCTGTATTTGATCCGCTGTTGAGGGGTCTGTTGATTGACCAGTGGTGCAATGTCTTCATCGGACCTCACACCGTCTTTGAGCCGGTAGGAGCCGCAATTGGACCCCGTGTCTTCGTCGGCATATCGGATATGAAACTGCACACCGGGGCAGCGCTCCGACATGATTTCCAGAAGCTCAGATGGGTGAGACCACGCTGTGTCGAACCGGAACGATGTTTCATGATCCGGGTGCCCGTCTTCGGGCTGGTCGTAAGCCCCCCACTTTGTGCCCCAGCTCTTGTTGCACCAGTCATACCAGTAGATTTCACCGCACTCGGCGAAGTTCTGGATACCGCGAATGATGTGTGGGATATCCTCCGCTTGAACTGGCCTGAAAAGCCCACGGATTGCCGTTGACGCCGACATATTAGCGAGTAGACCACTCAGACCGTCAGCATCTTTGACAGGCTCGTCATACAGGCCCAACGCCCGCTTGCAGGGTTCAACAACGTTGCTGCCTGGCTCAAATTCTCTCAGGCATTCAGGCATTGGCTTAATGACATTAAAGTCCACCAAACCTTCATCGTTGACGAATTGCGCCCGTACGGTGGCGAGGTCCGAAGTCCCGAGATCTTCGATATCAACAACATTGGTGATGTGATTAGGCATCAGTTTTCTCCGCTTTCCTGATGCCCCAAATCTTGCGATTTGGAGCGGATTTCAAAATGCCCTTCGCCCTCACCCGTTACCCGGTGGAACAGTTTGGCGATCATCGTGTCGGGCCGGTCGCGGTGATAGAGCGGCGCGGCCTCACCGGGCTCCGGCAAGGGCGAACCAATCTCGACACTGTGCAGCTTCAGATGTGCGCGCACCCTGGCTTCGGCGTCCACCCGCGCGGCATGCCCGGTGGAATAGAGAAAGGTGAATTTCAGCTTGGCGGCGGCGGTTTCCATCATGCGACCTCCACACACTCAAGAACATCGGCCCATTCGGATGGCGGGATTTTTTCCCACAGCCCCCAATCAACCAGTTTGGCCTTCACGCTTTCCAAATCACTGCGATCAGCCATGTTGATCAGATGGTCGGCGCAATCATCCAGATCGCTTTCAATCCAGTCCCGGTCGGTCATGCAATACCCGCAGACGACCTCTTCGTTTATGATGTGAGCGCTGTTGGTTTCGTCGAAGCAGCGCTCGCAAAATGTGCCAAAGCCTGCCAAAACCCAATCCTTTGGAAAGATGTCGGACTTCCCTGACCAACGCGGCATTTCCTCGACTTCTGGCACGCCCAGTGCAGCAATTTCTTTCGCGTCATCGGGGTTTGATACGTCGAGCGCATACTTTTCCTGAAACCACTGCGCCCGCGCTTGCTCTGCTGTCTCAAAGAGTATAGCCGCCCAATCGGACTCGCCCGGCGTGCCGACAATAAACCATTTCATCGGGCGTGTGGCTTTGGCCACAGGTGCCGACATCGCCGCCAGGGCCGGTTTGGGCAGGGCCAGCATTGCTGCAGCGGATACGGAAGACTTGAGCAGCTCGCGCCGGTTCATTTTCGTTTCCATCACACCCCCTCTAGTCCGCGAAACTCGCCCCACAGGCTGTGTTTCTCCATCCAGCGATAGAGCGCGTCCGCGAGCATCTTTTCCAGTTCGCGAGCAGTCTCGCCCTTCGGCCACACCGGCTCGCACCCATCCCAGACCGCCTCACAATTCTGGTCTTCAAGCTCTTCAAGCACACGATCAAACTGAAAAATGTCCGTTGAGATCGCAGGCCTGCGAAATTCCGAAATCGCATCATGGCCCGCTTTGAATTCTTCAGCGGTCAAAACCGGGTCAGGCGCGATGTCCGGGCTCGCTTTTCGATCCTGTGCACCGGCAACGAGATAGTTGGGGTATGCCTCGTCTTTCCCCTCTTTCTTCCACCAGTCATCCACCGCCTCGGCCTCTTTAGCGAACGGCCCGCTCCACGCTTCATCGTCAATCTGGGCGGCCCACCACCAGCCGGGATCGCCCGCCGGATGTTTGGTTTTGAATTCGTCTTGCATGATCAGTTCTCCTGTCTTTCCGCAGATCTCCCGGCGACAGACCTACACCCCGCGCAGTAGCTTTTGCCGGGTTGGGTCGGCTTGCCGCAGAAGGAAAAATCAGGCCCCGACGGGTCGCCGGTCGGCCAGCGGCAGGTGTGGGGTTGGGCTTCCAGAACAGCCCGTGGCGCACCGGAAAAGCGCGTGGGTGCAAACGGTCTGGCGTCAATCATCGCTTGCGCATGGCCATCAAGAACCGGCGCAATGGGTGAAAAGTCGCTTTCCGGCAGGCGGGCGATCTTGGCCGGCAGCTTCCGCTTGGCCCCACACCGTTCGCGGGTCGGGTTGATGTTGCGCGCCTTGCAAAAACAGCGCACGGCACTCTCGGTCGCTTCCACGCCAAAGCGCTCCTGCAGACCACGGGCAATCGCTCTCACGCCCAGCCCCTCCCGCACCAGCGTCATGACCAACGACATGCGCTGCGCATCGTCCACACTCTTCCATGGCACCAGATGTCGACCCGGTTCGGCAGGCGGTGAAAGAGATTGCGTGGCGCGCTGGCTGCCCGGTGCGCCTCGCCCGGCAATCGGCAGTCGATGCCGCTCGCAAACGCCGATCACCTGGTTGCGGGTCAGGTCAATGCCGTGGTTTGTCCGGATGAGCTCGCAGATCCGCGCCGCGCTGTTTTTGCCGTTGGCGTAGGGCGCGATCAAAATCAGCCGCCGCCGTTTCGACAGGGCATCCCAGCCTTTTTGAAAATGCGGTCGGTCAAGCATCTTGAAACTCCTCTACAGTTTCACGGGAAACGGGCGGTGTAACACCCTGATTTTCTTCACGTTCATAAACGCGGTCGATATTGATCAGCCGCTCGCGGGCGGCGGTGCTCATCATCTCATCAAGGTCAATTCTCAATGCGCGGGCGAGCATCCACGTGCCTCCGGCGCTGATCGATCTGCCGTTTTCTGCGAATGAAATCTGGCGGGTGGAAACACCGGCCAGGCAGGCAAGCTGGCGCACCGTCAAATCCAGTGCCTCGCGCTTGGCGCGGACCACATAGCCAAATCGTTCGAGGTCAAGCGTCATGGTTTTGCCTCGCTCACGGCAGATGCATTTCTGCCGAAATCTTGCGAGGCGGTTCCCGCCACGTGCGATTTCGGGCTATCAGTGCGGCTGTCATTGACTGTTGCCGCGCTCAACAGCTTTTCCCCCACCCATGTGTCGTGAAGCCCGCAATAGATCAGCGCCCGGCTGGTCACGTCGCGGCATTGCGGTTTGCGTTCGCACAGCCCCTCAACATCGCCCACGCGCACACCCATATCGCGCGCGACCATGCCTTTCGGGGTCCGCTTGCTGCGTTGGGCCGTGCCGCGCGCATCGCAAAACATCACCCGCGCCAGCACGAACAGCGCCAATATGTTTCGGGCGTTTCGGGTGTTGCGCGGGATCATTTTTGTTGCTCCCAACGACGGTTCAACGTGCGCTCGGACACATCCCAAAACTGGCATTCTGAAAGAACCCAAAGGCAGCACTGGACATCGGTGTCATTGGTCCAATAGCAGCCGCTGATAGCGGTTGGCGTGCCCTTCAAGGGCGCAAAGAACCCGCGCCCCGCGATCCCCTTATCCAGACCAGAAAAATCATCTAGCGTGACGTCTTCCCGGCATCTTGTGATGTAAAATTCATCGTCGCGAAAACCGTATCGCGCCTGCAAAATCTGCCGGGCACGCTTGGCCTTTTTCTTGTAGATCCGGAGGTTCATTTTTGATGCTCCGGATCAGGCTCATAGCCGGCCGCATCGCTCCCAGACGGCGAAGAGCCGTCCGGGCGACGATCCCGGTCGCACGTGTCGTCGTCAGGCGTCGCGCAAGACCGGGATGGAATATTCGCCCGCGCACCCGCAGCCGACGCCTCCGGCGTCTGGCGTGAGGGAAAAGCAAGATCCTCAAACATCGGCAGGGGCGGTGGTTCTTTCGTCTTGCTCGCCGCCATCTTGCGAAAGGTGCGACCTGCGGTGGCGAGCTTCATGCGGTTGGCGATGTCGGCCTGATACTCAGCCTCACGCTCAATCAGAATGGCTTTAAAGCCTTCGCGATACGCCGCCTCACCGGTGGAGCCCGTGCCCGCAAACGGGTCTAAAATGGTGCCGCCGGGCGGGGTCAACATTTTCACGAGCCACCGCATGAGCTGTTGCGGTTTTACGGTCGGGTGCTTGGATCCCAGCCGGTCGCTGGCATCGGCCTTGCCACAATAGAAAAACCTTGATGCCGATCCGAAATCGCCACGCGGCGGGCCGGACGCCTTGCGGCCTATCTTGCCGTAAACCGTTCTGGAAAATTTGCTGCTCGGCTCAGCCCCTGTCACTTCGCCGTGCTGGCCGTTGGAATTCGGAAACCCGGCCACAGCAGCATCACTGCCATCATGGGTGAGGTTGGCGGGGAAGCGACCCATCCGTTCTGGGGTCACCATGTTCTTGCGTTCAAACGTTCCCAACCGTGCTTCGCCTGCAGTCTGGCTCGGCAGCACCTCATCACCAACCGCACACCCGCCCACATTGATGGCCCCGGTGCCGGTTTTGAGCACCTGCCGGGCAACGCTTCTCTCGGCCACCGGCTTGCGGGCAATAACAATCGGCTCATAGGCGGGTTTCAGCGCATCGCCCCAGCCATTCCATTTGTGAGCCAGATCTTGCGCTTCGCTGCGCTCAACGTGCGATCTGTCTGGATCAATTCGGGAAGATCCCTCCAGGCTGTCCGTATCAGCGACCGAAGAGGTCGCCGACCGGTCAGGTCGCGCCCGCGCAGGCGGCGCGTCAGCGCCTGCCGTGAGCGAATTCAACCGCAATTTGTCGATTGCCTTCGAAATGTTTTGGTTCTTCGGAAAGCCCGTGCCAAACGTCCAGAACGCCTCGCCCAAAGGCCCAAACTGATCCAGCAACCGAAACAGCGCATCGGCCTGGGCAGGGCTCAGACTTTCCAAAAAAGCCGCCATGCGCGGGTCGGGGTCAATCAGATTGACAATCCGGTCGCGCACCTCAAATCCGGCCAGCTCAATCGCCATGGCCATTTTGTGCACGCATTTCGGCGCGGAAAACGCCGCCAGATGCCCGCCGGGTTTCAAAACCCGCATCACCGCCGCCCAGGTCTCGGGCCGAAAGGCGATGTCGCCACCGTCCCATTCCTTGCCCATGAAGCCTGCGCTGGCGCGGGCATAGACTCCCGTGCCGTTGGCTGGTTGTTTGGCTGCCGCGCTGCCCTCTTTGCCAAAGCGCTGCACAATGGTCTGAAAATGATAGGGCGGATCGGTGATCACCGTGTCCACACTGTTTTCATCCAGTTGGGCCAACACCTCCAGACAATCGCCGGGATGAAGCACAACCTTGCCATCAAGGAAGGATGTCGCGGTCATGCCTGATGCCCCAAATCTTGCGCTTGGGCAGGCATCTCGCCCCATTGTTCGGCCATGGCGTCGGCCATGCCGGGAAAAAACCGGCTGCGGGCCTGCCCTCGCCCTTCACCCGGCGGCATGCGCCACACGCGGTTCCAGGCTTTCCAATCATCAGAACCTCTTTCCGGTTCGGGCAGGCGATTGGTTTCTTTCAGCGGAGACAGGTTCTTCAGATACCAGCCGGTGTTCTTAAACTCGGGATGGCCAAACCAGAAGGGTTGCACCATGTGCGGAACGGGCACATCCGCTGGCATTCTGGACCGCGCAATGTCATGCATCTCCGGATTTTCAACCGCGATGCGCTCGACCGGTGCGCGCCAGCAATCAAGGAACAGCTCTAAACCGGCCTCAAATTCGGCAATCATGCTTTCCCACGTTCGGCCCCTTGGCAGTTTTTTGGGTGGCGTCATGTGGCCGGGGCCGGAAAGCCAGCGGCGACCCGAGCGGCACAGGCGCGTGCAGGGCGGATGGGCGACAATCAGCAGATCCCAACCGTCTCCCAGAATGTCACGCACATCGCCCTGAATGTGGCGGTTGGTCTGATCCTGCGCCGGCAGCAGATCACACGACCATGCATCATGCCCCCTTGCCAAAAACGCGTTGCGGACAATTCCAGAGCATTCGCAGGCGACCAGAACCTTCATTGCCCACTCCGCGCGCGCATGGAGACCACAATGGAAATCATGATCTGGGCAAAGGCTTCCTGCTCTTCGCCGTCGCACCGCAACCAGAGATCATGCAGCGCTGCCATCTCGCCGCCACGCGGATGATGATCAAAAATGGTGTTGATTTCGCCAGTGATCTCGGCGCGAATGTCGATGAAATCATTCATGCCGCCACCCGCTCAACACTCATCGGGTGCACGCGCGCGGGGTCGTCTCGCCCATCGATGGCAATTGCCACGTAAGCGGATGTCTGGCCGGGATAGACCACCACCCCTTCGGTGCCGGTCAGGTTACCTTCATTGATAATGCGAACCCGATGACCCACGGCAATCTCAACGCCGTACGCGCGGCGCACATAGGCATAGCCGTCATTTTTCGGCACAGGGCATTTGCGCACCGAAACCAGTTTGACGAAATCGCCGAACCGGCTTTCGAACACACTGCTATATTCAAGAAACGCGCGATAGCGGGCCTTGCTGGCGGTTCTGGCGGCATAAACCATGCTGCCCTTGGGTGTCAGAACTTCGTAGGTGTTCATGCGCCACCCCCTTCCTGACGCGCCGTATTGATCCCATCGAAATCGCACGTGGGGCTTCGCCCCTCGCAAGATTTCGACAGAGATGCCCCCCCATCCAGCCCGGCGCACAGGCCGGCCAGCGCGGCGATTGAGGCAAGACATTCCTTGCGCAGATGCGCCTTTTGCGGATCCGAAAGCGGGCCGCTGGTCAGCGAATGGGAGAGCGAGGTTAAAAACGCACCGCAGCGTTCCACCGTGTCGGCCTGCGCGGTTTTCAGATCTGCTGGCGCATCCGGCGCGGGCACCTTCACCAGCGTGTAGCCGGCCAGTTCCGCCAGAGCTTGCGTGATGATCGGG
This sequence comes from Pseudomonadota bacterium, assembly GCA_039029195.1. Lineage (GTDB taxonomy): Bacteria > Pseudomonadota > Alphaproteobacteria > Rhizobiales > Rhizobiaceae > JBCCGR01. The sequence continues at coordinate 47,286 of JBCCGR010000021.1, read as the reverse complement.
TGCGGCAGCCCCTCTTCCAGATCCGCCACCACATCAACCGGGATGTAACGGTCCATGTGTTCAAGCGACCCATAGCGCCACAGCGTGTTGTGGCTTTTGTCGGTCACCTGCTCCGCCAGTCGCGCGCCACCCGCCTGATCCATCAAATGCCGGGTCGCGGCCTTGAGCGCGTAATAGTCGCGGCGGGGCAAGGCGCGGTCCATCAGCGGCACCCCCGCACGCGAATGAACCCGCCACAACCATGAGTTATGGTGACGATTTCGAATTCTGTCACCGTGACACGGGATTTGTGGCCGCTTACATCGGGAGCCATGATGGTTCTCCCGCAAAACACTGATAGGCCAATGCCGCGCCGGTTCCGGCAGCAAGCCCAAGCCCGACCCACACCAATATGGTGGCGAGTTGGGTCCACAAGGGTGTTGGATCGGCCACATCCAGATCGCGCGCCCATTTGGGGCGCCGGTCGCGCAAATGGCCGAACCACAAAAGCCCGGCAACAAACATCGCGACCCCGGCTAGGAACATCTGCGCGATCATGCTTCTTTGCCTCCGATCTTGCGATTCGCTTCGCTCAACGTGCGATCGGAGGGGGTGGCGCCTTCAGGCTGAGGAAACACGTCGGGCCGCAAGACCCACACGGGCAATTCGGTCACTTCAGAGACGGCCACCACGCGCGAGACCGGAATAGAACGCTCCCATCGGGTTATTGCAGCTCGGGTCAATCCAAGCCGTTTGGCCAGTTCAGCTTGCGTCTTCACGCTCTCAATTGCCCGGTCAAATCCTTCTGCGGCGGTCGCCATAACGTTCACCCGTCCATCTTCATGGGGATGCTCATGTATACTAAAACTAAACTTTGGTCTAGAGATAATATCGGTGCGACCGATAGTTTTCCTGTTTACAATGGCTGGATGGTCGAAGATGACGATGAAAAAGCCGACGCGATAGAACGCGGCATTCGGATTCGCGAGGCCCGCGAAGCGGCTGGATTGACACAACAGCAAATCGCCGATGCGTGTGAAGTGACACGCGGCGCTGTGTCTGGCTGGGAAAAGGGGCGGAATTCCCCAACCGGTCAGCGGCTAATTGTCCTTTCCCGCATGATTGGCAGACCCCGCGAATGGATCATGTTTGGCAAGGATCCTCGGTTGAGTGAGCAGGGGAACGCCGAACTTGAGGCGGCAGAAATAGCCGCCGACTACGTTCGCCGATATGAAGAGGAGCAAAAGAGAACACTGGATGACGAGGAATGGCACGCCGTCTTTTCAGTGTATTACAAGCGCCAGCTCGAACGCAGATCAAAACCCGCAAAGGATGAGATCTGAGTAGGCGTTAGCACGTGATCATGCGCAGACGTGACGCGTTGTGTGGGGCATCCCTGTACGAGAGGTGCAACTGTGTCAGACATAGATGACGAGATCCGGCTTGCGCTGCGCAATGTAAAGCAACGGGTGCCGGACGGAGAATATTTTGATCATTGGACAGAACATTTTCAGTGCGACGTTCAGCGTGACATCGTTGCGCGCGGAATTGCGGGGCATTCCGATCTAACCAGATTCACGATGGATCAGCTTTCACAGTTCCGCTTTCAGTACCGCAAGATCATCAGCCTCCATCGCTGCATTGAGGAGGCGATCAATGCCAATTATAACTGAGACAATACCGCTCCAGTTCATCGAGAACACGCCGACATCCGAACGGCAGGCTGAGCTGTTTAGGATCTGGCGGCAAAACAATGGCGTCGATCACCCGGACATGGTGGAACTGGCTGATCATCTCGTAATGTTCGGCATTCCGGTCGATTCACCAATCCCGCAAATCACCTTCCAGGGCGATTTATCGCTGGCCAGCATCGTTATGGGGCCTGGCTGGAGGATTGATGTCAAAAAGCGCAATGAAGAGAACGTTTTGGCGTCCGCCTATGAGGCCGTCAAATCGGGAGATCCGGTTCATGAATGGGTGCAATTCAAGGGGCCTTTGAGGGGTAGCAATGCCTGCCTGGAATATGAGCGGCTGGTGCTGCTTTTCCGGACGCCGAAAGGGTTCCCCTACATCGTCACTCTTTCGACGCTTTTGCGCTTCGATCGTGACGAACAAGCTTTCTCATCAGCCAATCTTCGAACCACTCCCGGCTACAACCCAACAACCAATAGTTTGGTTTTGCTGGGGCGGGACACTCCCGCCAGTGTAGCGCATCTACAACCTGATCCTTGAGTTCCAGCGCCGCGCCAAGCCCCGTGCCCACATCGTTGCTGTCCATAAAAATGTAGAAGTAGTCCGTATCGCGCCATTCGGCGAACGCATGGCATTGAACATACTGGCCGAGCAGCTTTCCAATGTGGGAATTGCGGTGATCCTTGCTCATGTACCATGCGCCGGAATAGATCAGCTTTCCGGTGATTTTCGCCAGCTCCCGGCTTTGCTGTTCCTCAAATACCACCGGCGCATCAGGCGAACCATAGGTGCGCTCCCAATAGCGCAGATTGTAGGCGAGCAGGCCCTCGTTCCCGACGTCCTGGCGCTTGGCTGCACAGTAGCCGATAACCTTGTCATCGTGCTTGACCGCGATCCAGAACGCCTCACTCCAAAAGAATGTGTTGGTGGCAGGGTGAAAATGCGGCGTGATATCGTGCTTGTACGACTCCGCAATCGCCGCCAGATCGCGAAACTCTGATTGAATTTCCAGCTCGTAGCCAAGCTCGGCTATTTGCGATCTGAACAGGTTCCCCACCCTGTTCACCAGCTCCAGATTTATCATATCGCGTCCCCTTGCGACTATCGGGGAACCCTACCGTACATGCGAAATGTTGTCATTCAATGTTGGTTGATCTCAACAGATAGATAAATTTTTGTTGCCGTTTGTTTAGTTTTAGTATACATCACTAAACCCATGTTCAGACCCTGCCCAACAGATTTTCCGAGCACCGCTGCGCCCTCACCCGTCGCTGCGCCACTTTTCCGGCCGGTCAATTCACAGGCGCACACATCAGGAGATGGCCATGGCTTCCCCACTCGACGACCCGTCCAGCGATTTGTTTTCAATCTGCATCGATCGCCAGCTCAACCTGAAAACCTTTCAGGGGAAGCCGGTTGTGCCGGGGGAGTATTTGAAGGGCCGCGCGTTGACACGCCAAGAAATAGATCACGTGCTTCAGCAGTTTGCAGAAGCGCGCATGCGCGATGGAGGCGTGCCAGACATTCATCCCGAAGTCCTTCAGCAAGCGCTCCCATGGATAATTCGGGGCTATTGTTAAAGACCACATTCACGCGAATGGCGCCCTGCTCATCTCCGTTTGCACTTTTGGGAACTATTTTCACAGCCGCAGACCACACCCCACCCCTTGGGTCAAACGTGATTTCATCAATGCCAAGCTGGCTGAGAGACAGATCATCAGCTCTTGCTTCCGGTTCAAATTTATCGGTGGATTTTTCCGGTTCCATCATTCGCTCCATGTGTCTGTGTCATATGGGGTTGATAGGCCCTCGCGTGAATTGGGGTTCGCGCGAGGGTCGCTTGCACCAGTTTACCGCACGCAATTTTTTGGTGCGCAAACGGTCGCACCTTATCCACAGGAACGGTGGGTCAGTTCTTACGTTTTTGCGAGTTCAGCAGGCTTTCGATGGGGTCGCTTGTTTTACCGCCTTTCGGTTTTTCAACCTTTGTGATCTGCCCACCACTAAGGGGCACCAGATTGTCGGGGCCTTCCCAGCCCAGCGCCTTGAAGAGCAAACCGGCGTCTGCGCACGCGGTGGCGCTGCCATTGTTGGCAATCACGCCGTCTATAGCGCTCGCCGCCAATCGATAGCTGGCATGGTATTGCACGGCATGTTTGCCACCTTCGATCAGGTCAACCGGGTCGATGCCGCTGAACAATCCGGTCAATTCAAACGTCAGCTCGCTTATGCCGTAGTTCTCACACCGGTTGGCCGTTGCCATGTCGCGCGAAAAGCTGGTGATGAACTTGGTTCGCGCCTTCTCGGTGAATGCATGCACCGGACCACCCAACAGCGCCAGCGCCAGCACAATCATCAATCGTTTCATCATCTCGCTCCCTCCCAGCGGGACTGCAGACCCCGCTTTGTCTGGGCTTTCACTTCCAGCCATTCTGATCTTTCGCGGACCTCCTCCCCGCGAACCATCAGAACAGACAAAGCGGGGGCTTTTTTTCAGATCGGTAGTGGTGGGCACCATAACACACGCGCAGGTTTCGCGCGTCAACCGGAACGAGTGATGTGATGCTGGAACGACCCAACGCGTTCGCTGCTTTTTGGGAGGCGGCGCAAAAATCCGAGCAGAACTTGCGACTGATAGGGCGATTGATGGCAGATGCGCAGATTGAAGGTTCGGATGCGATCAACCCCGACCACTACAAGTCGCACCCCTCCGGCGTGGAGTGCATCACCATTGCCGAGCACATGAATTTCAATCTGGGCAACGCGCTGAAATACATCTGGCGCGCAGGCCAGAAGGGCGATGCGGTCGAGGATCTCGAAAAGGCCCGCTGGTATCTCGAACGCGAAATCGCCCGGTCAATGAACATGGCCAGAGAGGAGCATTCCTCCAAATCGCACGTTGAGCCGCCGCAACGCGGTGAATCGCAAGATTTGGAGCATCAAAAATGACCGCCCTCCCGCCACTGATGATTGACCCGAGCACCGGATCTTATTCGGTGGAGCCTTTCACCTGCCAAGAGCGGCTTGCAGCGCAGGTGACCCGCATCGGCGACATGGTCGACGCCTTCGCGGCACAGCCCGCCGGACGCGACTTTTCCGCTGATATCGAACGACTTCAGACCACATCGGAGAATGAAAAATCATGACTGCCTACCGCACAAGCTGGCCGACACCATGGGCGCTGATTAGGCGTGGTGGACAGGGAGCGGCCGGATGCCGCCCGCCAACCCGGCGCGCGTTCATTACCCGAGCTATTGCAGAGCACGGGAAAATCCAGAAGCTCAAGTGCATTCTGTGTGACGAAAATTGGCGTCAAGTGTCGCAAGAGCGGGACTTATACGAAGCGGACATTGTTCGCCAATGGCACAAACTTCCACAATCCAAAACGGTTGAGAAAGCTAAGCGTTCACTCCCTAAAAATCAGGATTTGGAGGCCCAATCATGAGCAGCATCATGCAGACCTACACCGGGCGCGCCTTCAACATTGATTGGCCCAAGGCCGAGCAGGTTCACATTGACGATATTCTCTATCCGCTGGCCAATCTGAACCGATTCAACGGCCACACCAGATTTCCGTGGTCGGTGCTGCAGCACTCACTGCTGTGCATGCGACTGGCGGAACAGATCTTTCCCGGTGACAACGCTGCCCGCCTTCACGCCCTGATGCACGATTTCCACGAAGCCTACGTGGGCGACATCACCACGCCGCAGCAGTTTGCCTTGCGGTTGCGCAGCTCTGAACCATTCAGCGGCATGTCCATGGTGTCGCTGACCGTGCTCATTGATCGGGCGATCTACGGGCACCTTGGCTTTGAGCGGCCCGAGATGCGGCACGAACAGCAGGTCAAGCACATTGATGCCGTAGCATTGGCCACCGAGCGAAAATGGTGCCTCAACCCGGCCATTGAACCCATTGATTGGGGCGAAGAGGTCGAGCCCGCCGAAGAGGATCTGATTTCCGAAGTGCGGGGCGTGGACAACATCGTGGAGGTGGTCCGCAGCGAGATTGACGCAATGGAGGCCGCGTGATGGCTGGATCACCCAATTACAATCGCGATTGGTGGGACATGCTGGACGCACCCGACCGCGACGCTGTTCTGTCAATTGTGAAAGAGGAAATCGAACAACCCGAGTTTAACAAAAAGTGGTGGGAATCCCTCATTCATGAGGATCACACGAAGATTGCGGAGATCCTGGTCAACAATTTCGCTATGGCCAACATCATCGATGCGATGGAGACCCTTCAGTATGACAAGCTCATTGAGCATGTCGGCGGCTACGCAATCGAAAACGACTGGGATCTGGAAGGGTATCGCAAGGAAAGTAATGTTCAGTTCGAAATCCGGAACGAAGACGCGAGGCATCTTTATCGGCTCATCCTGTCCGGCAAACACAATGAAGCCACCAGCTTTCTCTTTGAGGTCGATGGCGGCAGGGAGCTGCGCGCACCGGATGCGGAACGCCGACTGATCGCTGCGCGCAACAGCGCCCCTCCCGCTCGCATCAAACGCGATAGCAGTGGCGGCATTGTCTATGATGAAAACGGCGAGCCCGAATGGGAGGTGCCCGCATGCGCGTGATTGTTGAGCGCATTCACCTTGCCAACGCAATGAACGCTGTGGCTGGTGCGGTTGACCGCAAGGTGGACATTCCAATCCTCAGCCACATCGAGCTCGTGGCCGAAAATGATGAGTTGCGAGTGACGGCCACCAATCTCGACATGGAGGCGAGCGCGATTTGCGCGGCGGAAATTGATGAACCGGGCTCCATTTGCCTGCCTGCCCAAACCTTCGAGCAGATGGTCAAAAGTGCGCCGGATGGCGGACAGATCGAGATCCGGCCCGACGGTCAGGTTGACCATGGCTTTATCGTGTCCAGCGGCAATCGCCGCGCCGAAATGCTGTCACTGCCGGCGGTGGATTTTCCGCATCTTCGGCAGAAACCGGAAGATGCACACAGCCTCACTGTGACGGCCGGAACGTTGCAAACGGTCTTGAGGCGGGTCGCCTACGCAGCCGAAACAAAGCATGTGGATCGTCCGTATCTGACTGGCGTTTTTATGCACGGTGAGAGTTACAGGAATGCGTTTGGCGCAGGAACCGGAACCTCTTTCACCGCCCTTGACGGGCGTCGCATGGCGAGCACCCATCTTGTTGATCTGCCTTACCCGCCGGACGCACCCGGCATAATCATCCCACACACATCGGTAAACTACCTGATCAAGACAACCGCAGAGAGGGGCGGTGATGTCGATATCAGCTTTAGTGATCGCCTGATTCGCGTTGACTTCGGAGATGTGATTTTCGTGTCGAAGCTGATCGACGGAACTTATCCCGACTACGTTAAGGCCATCTCCCAACTGCTTGAGACCCCGATCACTGTTGATGTGAATGTGACCAAAAGTGCGGTCGGCTTCGCAATTCAGGTTGGTGGAAACAAGGCGCGGCGCACCGAATTTGAAGCGCAGACAAAAAGTCTGTCGATACAGGCGCGACGAGAGGACGGCGCAACCGGACTTGATCAGGTGAAGGTCCTTTATGAAGGGGAACCCATTCGCTTCGCTTGCGATGGCTCCTATGTTGTCGATGCGTTGACGCAGATCGACAGTGGTGATGTGGAGCTGCATGTGCCGTCGCCACCTGCAACGATCCGCATTCATGAGCGCGGCGACGATCATTCGCTGCACCTGATCATGTGCATGAATCCCTGACCATGTCCGCCCCGGCCAACCACATGGACGAACCAATCACGCTCAAAGAGGCGTGTGTGGAGATCTTTGGCGGGCGCATTTCTCCGGCCACCTTGCGTGCCGAGCGCGATCACGGCAATTTGGTGATCGAACGCATCGGGCGGAAGGACTTTGTCACCCGTGCCGCCATTGCCGAAATGAGGGAAAGATGCCGCGACCCGGAAAAGGCCCACGCCTCTATCTCATGCCGGCAAAATATGTCGGTGAAACCCTCCGGCGCCGCGCAACATGGGTCATCCAGGACGGTGGATACAGACTTAGCACTGGCTGCGGCGAAGCGGACCGTCGAGGCGCTGAAAACGCGCTCGCGGAATACATCATCGAAAAACACGAGCCGCCGCGCGCGAGGGCGCGTCATCCCGATGCCATCGCAATAGCCGACATCGTCAATCTCTGGCTACAGCAGGTCATTACCGGAAAACCCAATACCGGCGACTATGCCCGTCGGGCGGCCAACCTGCTCGCATTCTTCGGAACCGACACATTGGCCGACATCAACGGCGACCGATGTCGGGACTATGCCCGCACCCGAACCGCCGCCGCCGCGCGCCGCGAGTTGGAGGATCTGCGCGCCGCAATCAACCACCACCACAAAGAGGGCTACACCGATTCCGTGGTTCGTGTGGTGGTGCCGCCGCGCCCTGCGGCGCGAGAGCGCTGGCTGACCCGATCCGAAGCGGCCAAAATCATCTGGTCGGCATGGCGCTACCGGGAAAAGCAGGGCGGGCCAAAGGCGGGCCAGGCCACCCGCAAACATATCGCCCGCTTTTTGTTGGTGGCGCTCAAAACCGGAACCCGAACCAGCGCCATTCTGGGAACCTCATTCAAGCAGATTGAGGGTCGCGGGTTTGTCGACCTCGATCGCGGCGTTTTCCACCGTCGGGCCTTGGGTGCGGTTGAGACGAAAAAGCGCCAACCGCCCGTGCCGGTCGATACGGCCCTGTTGGCCCATATGAGGCGTTGGCGTGCAAACGGCCAAACCCATCTGATCGAATATCAGGGCCGTTCCATTTCCGAGATCAAGGGCGCGCTGCGCAGGGCGGTCAAGGATGCAAAGCTGGATGCGAGCAAAGGCCCTGTCACTCCACACACCATGCGCCACACGGCCATCACATGGGCAATGCAGAACGCCAATCCGGAAGAGGCCACAGCCTGGAACATTGCCGGTTATTTCGGACTCACGCTCGAAGAGCTGGAACGCACCTACGCGCACCACAACCCGTCACACTTTGCCGGAACCATAGCCGCGATCAATCGACGGCCAGCGAACAAGTCGACGGAGTTAGGGCTACAAAAGGGCTACAAGAATAGCGGAACGAAACGGAAATATCCGCAGGTTTAGGGTCGAAAAACCCCTTATATATCAATATTATTGATTGAAACCCGCCCGTTCGGGACGACGGGGTCGGAGGTTCGAATCCTCTCACTCCGACCAATGAAAACAATTAGTTACATTTACGACTGTTGTTTAGGGGGACAACAAATGCTCCGGCGGCTAGAAATGGAGAAACATAAGATTGCCGCTCAGGATCGGTCGGCGTGATGAATCCATCGCGAATTATGATCACAACGACAGATGCGGTGGTTACCTTCAGTTTCCCTTAAGCGGTCTTTGTCGAGCATAGTCGAACTCGATCTCATCGAATGAAGGGTATATCCCTTTTACCGATCCCATCGTGCCACCGAACCCCACGTTGATAAGATACCATTTTCCCCCGTCAATCAGCGCAAGATAGGGTGACTTCAGTTCAAAACGGTTGCCGTCTCGTAGCGCGACCACACTCACCGATGGCAGGATGGCATAGGGCTCCCCATCGGCGGCTTCTTCAAATCTCGCCCGATCAAAATTCAGCTCGAAAGTTTCGATTGTTGCACCGATTTGACGCTCGACCTCTTTTGAATCTGCCACAAACAATGCAACCCATCGGTCAGGCTTCATATCCGCGGCGCCGCGTCCTTCGACGTAACGCTTCATGACCCGCGGTGGGACAGATGCTCCCAAAAACCAGTAATTTCTCTTCAGGTAAGCAGCCTCGTAGCGCTGCGCGAGCACAGCCAAATCCTGTTTTTCTACCTCGGAGAGACTTCTAGCATTGACCGGGAATGCCGCAATAAATGCCAGGATTAAAAGGCACGTGCGGGCAGTCATATCTTCCTCCATCGCCATGTAATCCAAGGCCTAAGTCTGGTGCATCCTACAGCCCGCCTCTGGATCGGGCCACCCTGCCAACCTCTCGCCAATCCGTTGCAACGCAGGGTCATGTTCAGCCTAGCAGCGGCAGAGCCGAAACCCGCTTGCGGACATCGCAAGCGCATGATTTGTATTGGCGGTCCATCGGCTTACGCACTCATTTGATCATGAACCACTCACCGCAAACCCTCAAATCTCTCGCTCTTGCGCTCATGCAAGCCTTTGGCAGTGAAGCGCACGAGGCGGAAGTGGTGGCTTCGCATCTGGTCGAAGCCAATCTGACCGGCCATGATTCCCACGGCGTCGGCATGTTGCCCATGTATGGTGATCAAGTTGCCGCGGGCCATCTGATCCCTAACCAGACCCCAGAGTTTCACGCACCCATCGGTGCGGTAAGCGTGGTCAACGCAAAGTGTGGTTTTGGCCATCACATGGCGCTGCAGGCTCTGGATCATGCGCTGAAAACGGTGCCGGAGCACAAGGTCGCCATTCTCGGCATGAAAAACTCTGGCCACGTGTCGCGGGTCGGCACTTATTCCGAATATTGCGCTCAAAAAGGCTATGTCTCGATTCACATGGTCAATGTGCTGGGTCACGCGCCGCTGGTGGCGCCATATGGATCACGGCAGACCGGCTTTTCCACCAACCCGGTTAGCATCGCCATGCCCGTGGACGGTGCGGCCAAGCCGCTTCTTGACATGGCAACAAGCACAATCGCTTTTGGCAAAGTGCGGGTGGCCAACAACAAGGGCGAGACTGTGCCATCCGGTGTGCTGCTTGATGGCGATGGGTTGGAAACCCGCGATCCAAAACCAATGGCGGAAGACAGAATAGGTGCGCTAGCCGCATTCGGAGCACACAAGGGCTCAGGTCTCGGTATTTTCGTAGAACTCCTCACCGGTGCGTTGGTGGGTGATGAAACCGTGGCGGGTCATGACGGACCTTCCGACATGGTGATCAACACACTGTTTTCCATCATCATTGACCCGTCGGCCTTTGGCGATCCGGACGAGATAGCCAGTCGCACGAGCCGCTACTACAACTTTGTGAAATCACTCGACCCGGCCAAAGGAGCAAAGCAGGTTCTGATGCCGGGAGACCCGGAAAACATCAGCCGGGCTCAACGCGGGAAAGAGGGTATTCCCGTTGACGATGAAACAATCCGTCAAATTATCGAAACGGGTGAGAGATTTGGTCTTGAACGTGCCGCGCTTGCTGCCATCTTAGAGTAGTCCTCCCCGCTTCTGCGTCTGTCAGCTTTGTAGCTGCCGGACAAAATCCAATTTCCAGTTCGGCTCAGGAAACCCTCATGTCGCTTGAAAATCTGCTTGATCATGCAAAGCAAACGTCTGCTCTTTCCCAGGTTGCCGGTCTGATTTCGTGGGACCAGGAAACCATGATGCCGAAGAAGGGCAATGCCAGCCGGGCAGAACAATCCGGTGCCATCGCCGCCGTCATCCACGGTCGAAACGCTGATCCACGCATTGCGGACTGGATGGAGGGTGTGGACAGAACAACGCTTTCAGAATTTGATCAACGCAATGTTGCCGAGATTGAGCGGTCGCACAGACGCGCAACACGCGTTCCCGAGCGTCTGGCACGCGAACTGGCTGTGGCGGCATCTGCGGGCCAGACCACTTGGGTGGAAGCACGCGCGGATAAGGATTTTTCAAAGTTCAAGCCTGCCCTGAAGCGCAATATTGATCTGAAGAAGGAGGCCGCAGCCTGCCTCATCGAAGACGGCCAAAGCGCATACGATGTGCTGCTGGATGAGTTTGAACCCGGTGCAAGGACGCAGGAGCTGAGTGATCTGTTGGAGAGCCTGCGACCAGCACTCGTGTCGCTGCGTCAGCGCATTTCGGAAAAGCCTGCGCCCAAGAGGTTTATCGGAGCATTTGGCAAGGCCGCACAACTAGCGCTGGCCGAGAAGATTGCCGCTGCGATGGGATATGATTTTGATGCTGGTCGACTGGACCTCGCCGCTCATCCCTTCAGTTCCGGTTCGGTGAACGATGCACGCATCACCACCCGCGTAGACGAAAAAGACCCGCTCAATTGCCTCTATTCAACCATCCACGAAGTTGGGCACGCGCTCTATACCCAAGGCGGAACGGACGAGTTTCTGCCTGCCGCCGACTATTGCTCCATGGGCGTTCATGAAAGCCAATCGCGCTTCTGGGAAAATCAGATCGGGCGCTCCCGTCAATTTGCCGATTGGCTTTATCCTGAACTCAAGTCAGCGTTTGGTGAGTTCGGTTTGAATTCTCCGGACGACGTCTATACAGCCGTCAATCGGGTCGAAACGGACTTTATCCGGACTGAGGCAGATGAAGTGCACTACAATCTGCACATCCTCCTGAGGTTTTCTCTGGAACGCGACCTCATCTCGGGTGCACTGGCCGTTGATGATCTGGAAGAGGCCTGGAATACCCAATTCAAAGCGGATTTTGGCCTTGATGTCCCCGACCCGAGCCTTGGTGTTTTGCAGGACGTCCATTGGTCTGCGGGCCTGTTCGGGTATTTCCCGACTTACAGTCTGGGCAATATCTATTCGGCTTGCCTTGATCAGGCGATGCGTGAGGATATTCCAGATCGCGACACGTTGATTGAAAAGGCAGATTGCGCATCGACACTCCAATGGATGCGCGACAAGATCCACTCGAAAGGCCGGGTTTTGCAGGCTCCGGAGCTGATTGAGCGCGCGACCGGCAAACCGCCATCTGCTCAGCCATTGATCGATTATCTGGAGAGGAAGTTTTCAGGCCTCTACAATCTTTGAATGGTTTGACCGAGTTTCCTTCGACTCACGATCTGCATCTTGACAGAACTCCCTCGCGTTCCTATTTGCGCGTCAGGCTGGAGATGCCTGCCGCTCGCTGGTCTGTGACCGAGGTGAAATCTTCGAACTCTTGATCATCATCCTGTTTGTTTTTTGCGGTTGATGGCAATGCGAGCCCCATTTTCATTCACCGCATCAGAACACAAAGGGGTTCATGATGACTGGAATGGTTTATCTCCCACCAATTGACGATCTGAAATCTCAGGCGAAGCGCCTACGCGCGGACCTTGCGGCCAGCGGCCAGACCATCGGACACAGCAAATCGCTGGAACTGGTGGCCCATCAGCACGGGTTTCGCAACTGGAACACTTTGTTTGCAAAGGCCGGCAATCGGCCTCCGCTACCGATGTTCGTTCCGGGTCAGCGCATTTCGGGTCGCTATCTGGGTGTTGCGTTTGATGGTGAGGTTATCGCCGTCGCAACCCAGAACGATGGCAACCGGTTGCGTGTGACGGTTCGGTTTGACGAGCCGGTGAACGTCTCGAAGTTCGAAAGTATGGATGTTTTGCGCCACCGCGTGACAGCCACAATCGGACGAGACGGGCGCACCACCGAAAAAACCTCTGATGGAACGCCGCACATGGCGATTGATATCGGATAATGCGTCGATGAGAGAGCCCGCCGGACCAGCGTCTGGCGGGCTCAATTTTGCTCATTACGCGATCAACGCTTCCAGCCGAAATTGCGCAATGCGCGCGATCTGGCGCAGGGATTCGACCCTCTCCGCATCAACTTCGTTATTCAGACGTTCTTCAAACGCCGCCAGAATTGAATGTTTGTCGTGCCCCTTCACCGCAAGGATGAATGGGAAATCAAATCGCGATTTGTAAGCGTTGTTCAGTGTGTGAAACCGGGCATATCCCTCTTCACTTAGGCGATCGAGACCGGCTCCGGCCTGTTCGCTGGTTGAGGAATCGGTCAATTCACCGGCGAGGGCCGCTTTGCCGGCCAGGTCCGGGTGTGCCCGGATGAGGGCGAGCTGGCGATCCACGCCAGCACCATCGACCACTCCAACCATCAACTTGTGTAGCGTTTCAACCGACTCAAATGGGCGAGCATCTGAAACGCCTTCGGCCACCCACGGCGAGTGCTCGAAGATATCTGCCAGTTGTGTAACGAACTCGTTTGCGGAGAGTTCGTTCAATTGCGCCAGCGAAATGCTCATGAACCCGGCCCGTGATTTTCGTGCCAGTGTTCGGCAATATCAATTCGCCGGGCAACCCATGCATCTTCATGCGATTTGACATAGTCGAGAAACCGCATCAGGGCTGCCGCCCGTCCAGGACGACCGACCAGACGGCAGTGCAGACCAACCGACATCATTTTTGGTGCGCCGACGCGGCCTTCTTCAAGCAGCACATCGAATGAGTCTTTCAGATACGAATAGAACTGATCGCCACTGTTGAACCCCTGCGGTGTGGCGAAGCGCATATCGTTTGCATCGAGCGTGTAAGGGACGATCAAAAACGGTTTGTCCTTTGGCCCGATCCAATAGGGAAGTTCATCGCAATAGGTGTCGGCACAGTAGCGAAACCCGCCCTCTTCCATCGCGAGATCGATTGAGTTGATTGACGTGCGACCTGTGTAGAGCCCTAAGGGACGAGCGCCCGTCACCCTGTCATGGATGCGGATTGCCTCGTTAAGGTCAGCCCGTTCATCTTCCTTGGCGTGATCCTTGTAGTCGATCCACTTCAACCCGTGACTGGCGATCTCCCAGCCAGCTTCATTCATGGCCGCCACAGCCTCCGGGTTTTTTTCGAGTGCGTGTGCAACCCCGAACACCGTCACCGGCATGTCACGTTCCTGGAACATGTGCCAAAGCCGCCAGAATCCGGCACGCGATCCATATTCATAGATCGATTCCATATTCATATGCCGCTGGCCCGGCCATGGAGCTGCACCAACAATCTCAGAAAGAAACGCCTCAGAGGCGGCATCACCATGGAGGATGTTGTTTTCGCCACCTTCCTCGTAGTTCACGACAAACTGGACGGCTATTTTCGCATCCTGCGGCCATTTGGGATCAGGCGGCGTGCGGCCATAGCCCACCATGTCGCGCGGATAGGTGCTTGGATCAAAATCAGCCATTGTCACACATAACCCAGCCACTGATCCTGCTTCAGGCGAAGCTGATAAAGCATTGAATTGGTGTTTACTTCGCAATTTTCCGCAGTGATCAGTTCACCAGCTTTCAAATCGCGCTTCATTCGGGAACCGTGAAGCAATCCGACAGGAATGGCCTGTTGCAAGCGCGCCTCGTCAGCTTTCATCGCCCACGAGCGGTAACAATATTCGCCAATGAAATCGAGTTCCTCACCGGCCTTCAGGTCCCTTTTGGAAAGCGCGCAGACTTCAGCAACCGGACGGTCCATCGGGTGCATATCGGCAGTGCCATAAAGCGCTGCGCGGGCAGCCGACAATGGCACCTCCAGACTGGTGAGATGATAAGGACGATAGAAGGCGTAGTATGGACCCGGGCCGAGTTTGAGGTCGTTCATCCGCTCGCGAATACGCGGGTGATCCATTTCAACCACCACAAACACACCAGGCGCGACGCCTTCCCCAACCGAGAAATCAACGCAACCACGCTGAGAGAGAATGCCGCCATCTTCGCGTGGGCACAGCGTGTTGTGCAGTGTTTCCATGGTGCAATCCGGCCCATGCATGCCCGGAACGTCGGGCACGAGGCCCGTTGCATTGGCGATGCAACTCATCTCCACCATGGTCTTGGAGCCATCGACGAACTCAACGAGCATGCGCGGGTTCATATTGCGGGCTTCTGCCTCAGCGCGAAAGTCGTCCGGTGTTGCGTCGATCTGGAACGCGTTGTTCTTGCCTTTCCCGGCCGCCACGACGGGATAACCCAGAGCAGTAACAAAATTGTAGAGTTCCAGCGTCGAACTTGGCTCGTCTCCGGCACCAACCGTGTAGACAACTCCCAGCTCTCGGGCGCGATTCTGCATGTATGAGCCGACAGTTACGTCGGCCTCCACATTCATCATGACCAGATGTTTACCAGCCTCCATTGCTGCCATTCCCACCTCGGCAGCGGCAATCGGGCGACCCGTGGCGTCAATCACCACATTGATCTGAGGATTGGAAATAACGTCGGAGCTGTTTTGGCTGATCGCGATTCTGCCGGCATCGATGGCAGCATTGATGGCAGACGGGTTTTCGCAAATTGAACCGTGGTCTGCGTCATACCCCGCCATCTCGATGGCTTGTGGCGCACCGCTCAAGCGTCGGTCAGCGATTGCTGCGACTTCCAGCCCCTTCATGCGGGCAATTGCGACGACCAGATCAGTGCCCATCTGGCCCGCACCGACAATGGCAACCCTGATCGGGGAACCAGAATCATGGCGATTCTTCAGATCCGCCGCGAGGCCTGTCAGATTGTTGGTGGGATTGGCCATCACAGCCGCATCCATATAATTCATATCCTGTTCGGCCCGTCTGCCCCGGAACTCTTTGTTCTGGTCTACCGCCTGACAGGCCGTGGGCACAAGAGCGGCATTCGGTATCTCCAGCGTTCACTGCTGTTTCCATAGGGCAAATTGCGGATCAGCCTTGTTTTGATCAGCAGGCTCCATTACCCGGAAAACAAAAATGTAGTGCTCTGGAGCGTGAGAATGTCGTCAGCCGTTGGATTTAAGCTTGAGTTCGAACCAAGGCATGGAGAAGCCGTCGATATCGCACCCAACATTCAGCGCATCACAGCCTGCAATGAGAGCCCGTTCACATTTCGGGGGACCAACAGCTACCTGTTGGGGGGCAAATCTGTTGCCGTCATCGACCCCGGACCGGAGGACGAGGCGCACTTTCAAGCCCTCTTGCGCGGAATCAACGGACGCCCCGTCTCACACATCATCATCACCCACACCCATCGCGATCATTCGCCCCTCGCCGCGCGCCTCCAGGAAGTGACCGGTGCTCAAACCTATGCCGAAGGGCCGCATCGTGCGGCCCGGCCGCTTGAATTGGGTGAAATCAATCCACTTGATGCTTCCAGTGACACCGATTTTGAACCAGATGTTGTGCTGGCTGATGGCCAGATGATCGAAGGGGAAGGTTGGGCCTTGCAGGCGATCCACACCCCCGGACACACAGCAAATCATACAGCATTTGCTCTCACGGACAGCGACTATCTGTTTTCCGGCGACCATGTGATGGCCTGGGCAACGTCGATTGTCGCCCCACCTGATGGGGCCATGTCAGACTATATGGCCTCTCTTGAGGTGTTGTTAGACCGTGAAGAGTCTATTTATTTTCCTGGCCATGGTGGACGACTTGAAAATGCTCGCGCGTTTGTGCGGGCGCTCAAAGCACATCGCAAAATGCGGGAAAAAGCCGTGCTGGAGCGGGTTCGTGAGAACGATCGCTCCATTCAGGCGATGGTGAAGGTGATCTATCGAGACACAGACCCTCGCTTGCATCAGGCAGCAGCACTGTCCGTGCTTGCCCATATGGAGGATCTGGTCGCTCGCGGAGCAGTTTCCTCAAACGGTCCAGCAGCGCTCGACGGCGAATATTGGATCGACTAATTGGTCCATCGGCGAGAATAATCGCTACTGTTCGCCTGCAACACCGATAAGCGCCGCATCCAGATCGTTCAAAAAATCGGCAATGCGCTCCGCATTGGTTCCAAGATCGTGGGGCCCCCACCGCGAACTTGACCGCATATCGACCAGGGTTCCATCATCCTCCTGCACAAGCCGGATCACGATGTCAGACGGAAATCCGAACAGCAGCGATCTCGACATGGCCTCCACATAGACCTCGCCTTCGTCACTGTCGTCATCGGGATCCGCATTCTGACCGGCAGCCAAAATTTCCCTGATTTCCGCCTCACTGGGCCGGAAAGCGGGTAGAATCACCCGTTTCAGCTTGCCGTCGGCAAACGTGTTGGGATCCGCGTCCTGCGCGGTCCCTGGAATATCGATGCGCCCACTGGTGTCGAGTTCATCTTCCGCCGTCACGGTCCAGCCTCGGGCAGCGATGATATCAGCAACTGCCTTGAACACTCGATCAACCGGGGCCTGATACCGGCGCGAACGAACCTGCGGATAGGCTTCCAGCTGCGCCCGGACCGAAGTTGCATCCAGCAGCGCAAGAGAATTCATGGCCGGTGTTCTTTGCTCACCGGCAGCGGAAAATTCGGGCGGATCGTCGAGGTCAGTAGAAACGTCGTGAAGTGTGGGAAGTGTAACAGCTTTCCAGCCAAACCAGACGAAGGGCGCCAACACAATGATTGATAGCAAGGAACCGCGAACGCAGTTGAGGCCTCCCTTCGCTGCTGTGCTCCAAAGTTGATAGAATCCGACAGCCGCTGCAAACAGGCTCGCGCATAACAGCGAAAGCCCGATTGCGATCAGCCAGAACACAACAGGTGTCGGGATCTGGCCGAATCGATGTCCGGCAATCACAACAACGAAAAATGGCAGCGCGAACACCGCCAATCGTTGTGACCAGGTCGCAGCGGCCGAGCGCCGCCGCTGGATCAGCACATCACCAAGTCTGCTCTGGACGTATGACAATGTGCTTTACCCGCGGGATTGGTTCAGGCCGTTGGCAGTTTGTAGTCCGCAAACTGTTCACGGAGCTCCATCTTCTGGATCTTGCCCGTTGCGGTGTGTGGAATTTCATCCACAAATGCAACGTCATCGGGCATCCACCACTTGGCGATCTTGCCTTCCATGAACTTCAGTATTTCTTCACCAGTGACGCTGCTTCCTTCATTTCGAATGATGATGAGAAGCGGGCGCTCATCCCATTTTGGATGAGCGACGCCAATCACGGCAGCTTCAGTGACTTCGGGATGACCAACGGCCAGATTTTCAAGATCGATGGATGAAATCCATTCCCCACCCGACTTGATGACGTCTTTTGAACGGTCGGTGATTTGCATGTAGCCGAGCGCATCAATGTGGGCGACATCGCCCGTATCGAAGTAGTTGTCGTCATCAAATTGTTCTGCGCCCGCGCCACCATAATAGCCTTTGGATATGGCCGGACCGCGCACTTTCAACCGGCCAAAGGACTTGCCATCCCAAGGCATATCTTCGTTCTCGTCATTTGTGATTTTCATCTCCACGCCAAACGGAGCAAAGCCTTGTTTTTCCTGAGCATTGAGCTGCTGTTCTTCCGAAACCTCATGCAGTTCGGGCTTAAGAGAACCGAGTGTTCCCAACGGGCTCATTTCAGTCATGCCCCAAGCGTGAACAACAGTGACGCCATAGTCGCGTTGGAAGGCTTCGATCATCGAGCGTGGGCAGGCAGATCCGCCGATCACCACTTTTTCAAGATGGGGCAGTTTCTTGTTTTCCGCCTGCAAATATTGCAGCAGCGCGAGCCAGACCGTGGGCACAGCTGCCGTCATATTAACGCGTTCGGTATCCAGCAGTTCGTAGATTGATGGACCGTCCATCGCTCCACCGGGCATGATCATGGTCGCACCAACCATCGGAGCGGTAAACGCCACACTCCAGGCATTGGCGTGGAACATGGGCACCACCGGCATGATGCGCGTACCGCTGGACAGGTTGAGTGCGTCCGGTTGGCTGGCAATCAGAGCATGAAGAACGTTTGAGCGGTGGGAATAGACAACACCTTTTGGATCACCCGTCGTACCGGATGTATAACACATGCCGGCTGCAGTGTTTTCATCAAATTCTTTCCACTCAAAATCACCGGACGCTGAACCAATCCAGCTTTCATAGGACACCGCGCCTTCAAGTTTGGTGACCGGCATGTGCTCGTCATCGGTAAGAATGATGATCTTGCGCAAGGTTGGAACTTTGTCGGCAATCGCCTCGACAATTGGCACAAAGGTCAGATCGACAAAGATTGCCTGGTCTTCAGCATGATTCATGATCCAGGCTATCTGTTCAGGAAACAGGCGAGGGTTCAGCGTGTGGTACACAGCACCGATGCCCATAATCCCATACCAGGATTCCAAGTGCCGCCAGGTGTTCCAGGCGAGCGTTGCAATCCGGTCTCCAAGTTTGAAGCCATCCTCTTCAAGCCTTTGAGCAACCTTCAACGCGCGGTCGCGCACATTCCGGTAGTTGGTGCGATGAATCGGACCTTCGACAGATCGGGAAATCACTTCCCGGTCGCCGTGTTGTTGTGCGGCGTAGTCGATCATCTTGTGGCACAGCAGTGGCCATTCCTGCATCAAACCAAGCATGTGTATTTTCTCCCAAAAACAGCAATATCGGCGATTACGCCCAAACTTCGTTGGGCCAGATATAGGACCAAGCAAGCGGCTTCGTAAAGCACACGTCGTGGATCAAATCGCCCTTGCCGCATTCCTGCCACGGTCACTGGGCAGACAGCCCTATCTGCAAACTATCTGGGCATTGGGGGCGTTGGATTATTTGGAGTGCTGCATGCCGGAAGCCATTCTCAACCCCATCACCCGTCCTTCCAATTCAACCATTTCCGAAACACCCATTGAACAGGTGGAGTTGGAAATGATGCTGGCGCTCGGTAGCGCGGAAGGTCTGGATTTTTCAGAAGCTGTTCAACAGGCCGCCGTTAAGTCCGGCAACGAGTTTTTGTTCACGCTGCCAGCGGACTGTTTCTCACTTGAGTGCGACGATGTCGCCTGCATCAAGCTGCTGAGCGATGACGAACCTTCCATCTGCTACATCTATCAAACCGAAGGTGAGGAAGGGTTTCTGGTTGCGGATACGAATGCGGTTGAGGAGGGTTTTGTGGACCTCGCCAACAATTTTGCGTTCATTCTGGAAAGCCTCCAACCGGCTTCTGAAAACTGGACTGAAGAACACCACTGACGGCGATATCCCCCACTGAGCGGCGGTGAACCAACAAAACCGATTGGCAGTCCAGATTTCCCATGTCTAAATGGGCGGCGCCGCACCTGACGCGGCGTTTCCATTCAGGCATATTGAAATGACCACTCTTCCACTTTCCAACGTTCAGACCCGCGATCTGGAATCGGTTCTTCACCCTTACACACCGCTGCACAAGCTGCGCGAAACCGGACCGATGGTTCTCAGTCACGGCAAGGGTGTTTTTGTCTACGACACGCAGGGCAAAGAGTATCTGGAAGGCATGTCGGGCCTGTGGTGTGCCGGATTGGGGTTCGGCGATGAGGAGATGGTTGAAGCCGCAACAGAACAGATGCGCGCCCTGCCCTACTATCACCAGTTTGGTGGCAAGGGCACCGAAGCTGCTATTGAGCTTTCGGAGAAGCTGAAAGAACTCTCCCCGGTTCCCATTTCAAAGGTGTTTTTCACCTCGTCTGGTTCGGAAGCCAACGATACTCAGGTGAAGCTCGCCTGGTATTTCAACAATGCTAGAGGGCTGACAAAGAAGAAGAAAATTATTTCACGTCAGCGCGCCTATCACGGAGTGACACTGATGGCCGCTTCGATGACCGGTCTCTCCTACACTCATGATGAGTTCGATTTACCCCTGCCTGGCATTCTTCACACCGACTGTCCGCATTACTATCGCGGCGCAGCAGATGGTGAAAGCGAAGCGGAGTATGTGACTCGGCTTGCAGGAAACTTGCGGGCGCTTATCGAGCGCGAAGGCCCCGACACAATTGCGGCCATGATTGCCGAACCCGTGATGGGCGCAGGTGGAGTTATCGCGCCGCCGGAGGGATACTTCCCAGCAATCCAGGCCGTGCTTGATGAGTTTGATATTTTTCTCATCAGCGACGAGGTCATCAACGGCTTTGGCCGAACAGGAAATTGGTGGGGTGCGGAAACCCATTCCATGACGCCAAAAACCATTTCGGTCGCCAAGCAATTGACGTCCGCTTATGCACCTCTTGGCGGCGTCATGCTGCCTCAGAACATGGTCGATGCATTTGAAGAACAGTCGGCAAAGGTCGGCACATTTGGCCATGGCTACACCTATGGTGGCCATCCTCTAGGCTGTGCGCTCGGCGTCAAGGCGATTGAGATCTACCAACGGCGCGACATCTTGGGGCATGTCCGCAAGAGAATACCCACGTTTGAGGCACGGATGAGTGCGCTATCCGATCATGAACTGGTTGGCGAGGCTCGTTCGTCCGGGCTGATGGGCGGTGTTGAACTGGTCGCTGACAAGGCTACAAAGCAAGCCTTTGAACCGTCAATGACAGTTGGAGCTCGTGTTGTGAAAGTGCTTGAAGCCAACGGTCTGATTTTGCGCGCGATTGGTGACACGCTCGCAATTTGCCCACCAATGATCATTTCTGAAGAAGAGCTGAACGTGCTTTTCGACCGCGTTCAGATCGGTCTGGACACAATCGCGGGTGAGCTTGCGAATGAAGACTGATTATCGGTCTGCGATGGCAGCTTGCGCGGCTGCCAAACGGGCGATCGGGATGCGAAACGGCGAGCACGACACATAATCGAGCCCCGACCCATTGAAAAACTCAATCGACGCCGGGTCGCCACCATGCTCACCGCAAATCCCGATCTTGAGCTGAGGCTTGGTCTGCCGACCACGTTCACTGCCGATCTTCACCAATTCGCCAACGCCATCCTGATCAATGGATACGAAGGGATCGCTCTTTAGCATCCCCCTTGTTTCATAAAGGCCGAGCCATTGACCGGCATCATCCCGAGAAATGCCGTAGGTTGTCTGGGTCAAATCGTTGGTGCCGAAGGAAATGAAGTCGGCCTGTTGTGCAATTGAACCGGCCATCAATGCGGCGCGCGGCAGTTCAATCATTGTACCAACGAGATATTCAGGTGCTCGATCATATTCATGCGCCACAGCTTTGGCTGTCGTGTCAATCCGCTCGCGCACGAACGCAAGCTCGGCAGACCCTGTCACCAGCGGTATCATGATCTCCAGCCCCGCTGGCTCGCGCCCTTCATCAATGGCGTCGAACCAACCCAGAAAGATGGCGCGTGCCTGCATATCCACAATTTCGGGATGGCTGATTGCGAGCCTGCAGCCCCGGTGTCCCAGCATGGGATTGGTTTCCCGTAGAGAGGCAGTCTGTTGCTCGACATCAACAGCCGCGACGCCGATCTTGGCCGCAACCTCCTCTATCGTCTCGGGATCATTGGGCAAAAACTCATGCAAAGGCGGGTCGATCAAGCGAATTGTGATTGGCTTGCCTGCACATGCCGCGAACAGTTTAGCAAAGTCCTGTCGCTGGAAATCCTGCAACTGATCCAACGCGTCCGTGCGATTCACATCGTCTGTTGCGAGAATCAAAGAGCGGATCGCAGCCAACCGCTCCCCTTCAAAAAACATGTGCTCCGTGCGCGCCAAGCCAATGCCATCGGCACCAAAAGACAGGGCCTGTGAAACATCGGCGGGGGTTTCAGCGTTGGCTCGCACATCAAGGGTACGGCATTCATCTGCCCACTCCATGATGGTGCCGAAATCGCCAGAGAGTTCGGGCTGTACCATCGCCACTCGTCCGGCCATAATATGACCCGCAGCGCCATCAATCGTTATGAGATCGCCCTTCTTGAAGGTTCGACCCATGGCGGTCAGCGTCTCGATCTGCTCGTCGAGCCGCAGGGTTCCTGCGCCGCAAATGCAAGGCTTACCCATGCCGCGCGCGACCACCGCCGCATGGCTGGTCATGCCGCCGCGAAGGGTCAGAATACCATCTGCCGCGTGCATGCCCTGAATATCTTCAGGGCTGGTTTCTGCCCGCACCAGAATGACCTGATGTCCCGCTGCCTTCATCTGCTCGGCCGACTTCGGATCGAATGCGATTTCTCCACAGGCAGCTCCCGGTGAAGCCGGCAGTCCCTTGCCGATGAGATCACGCTTTGCCCCTGGTGCGATGGTTGGATGCAGTAATTGATCCAGTGCAGCAGGATCAACGCGAGAGACCGCGTCCGGTTTTGTAATCAGCCCCTCACCGCACATTTCAACGGCAATGCGCAGAGCAGCCCGCATCGTGCGCTTGCCGGAGCGGGTCTGGAGCAGCCAGAGTTTACCGTCTTCAATGGTGAACTCCACATCCTGCATGTCACGGTAATGCGCCTCGAGACGGGTTACGCACTGCTGAAACTGCTCAAAAGGACCAGGCATGAGTTTTTCAAGCGACGGGCTGTCAGAGGCAGCATCAACGCGGGCGGTTTCTGTGATTTCCTGTGGCGTTCTGATGCCTGAAACCACATCTTCGCCCTGGGCATTGAGCAGAAACTCGCCAAAGAGCGTGTTCTCACCGGTCGATGGGTTGCGTGTGAAAGCCACGCCGGTGGCTGACGTATTGCCCCGATTGCCAAACACCATTGCCTGAACCGTGACGGCGGTGCCCCATTCGTCCGGGATCTTATGCAATCTGCGATAGGCGATGGCACGCGCATTGTTCCAGGACGAGAACACCGCGCCAATTGCCCGCCATAATTGATCCATCGGATCCTGAGGAAACGGCTCGCCAAGTTCCTCTTCAAACAATGATTTGTACTGGCTGACGACCTCGATCCAGTGCTCACCGGTTAGTTGTGTATCAAAATCAAAGCCATGATCGGCTTTCACATCATCGAGAATTTCTTCGAAAACACCGTGATCGAGATGCATGACCACGTCGCTGAACATCTGAATGAAACGACGATAGGTATCGTAGGCGAAGCGGGTATCGTCCGTTTCTGAAGCAAGAGCAGCAACCGTCTCATCGTTGAGGCCAAGATTGAGTACCGTGTCCATCATGCCGGGCATTGACGACCGGCTGCCTGAGCGAATTGAAAGGAGCATTGGCTTGTGCAAATTGCCAAACACCCGTCCGGTCATCTCTGAGATTTTCTGTAGCGCAGTGCTAACCTGGCCGCTCAGTCCGTCAGGGTAGGAATTTGCGTTTCCAAAAAAGTGAGAACAAACATCTGTGCTGATCGTGAATCCCGGTGGAACAGGAATGCCAAGCGCCGCCATTTCGGCAAGGTTCGCACCCTTGCCGCCGAGCAGGTCTTTCATATTCGCCGATCCTTCGGCGTGATGATCACCAAAGGTGTAAACCCACTTGGTCATAGCGACTCCAAGATCAATTTCGCGTTCAATATGCGTTTGGAAAGGCCACAACAACGGGCAGAAGAAATTAAAATCGTTTTAGCGGAAATTTAGGTCATCCGGCGTCACGAATACGCTCTGCCGTTTCCAGATCAACCGAAACAAGCTGGCTCACACCGCGCTCCGCCATGGTGACACCAAACAGACGGTTCACCCGCGCCATTGTGATCGGATTGTGGGTGATCAGGACGAAGCGGGTGTCGGTGGTTGCCGCCATCTCGTCCATCAGATTGCAGAACCGATCCACATTGTGATCGTCCAGCGGTGCATCAACCTCATCGAGCACGCATATCGGTGCCGGGTTGGTCAGGAACACCGCAAATATCAAAGCCAGCGCCGTCAGCGCCTGCTCACCTCCCGAAAGCAAGGTCATGGTCTGCGGCTTTTTACCGGGCGGCATAGCCAGTATTTCCAAACCGGATTCCAACGGGTCGTCGGATTCAATCAATTGCAGTTCAGCCTCACCACCGCCGAACAGGTGGGTGAAAAGGCGCTTAAACTCGTCGTTGACCCGGTCGAACGCAGCCAGCAGACGTTCCCGACCTTCCCGGTTCAGCGACTGAATGCCCTGACGCAGTTTCTTGATCGCCTCAATCAGATCATCGCGCTCCGTGACAAGCTTGTCGCGTTCAGCTGAAATCTCGCGCTGCTCTTCTTCGGCACGTAAATTGACTGCACCCAACCGCTCGCGCTCTGATCGCAGGCGTTCCAACCGGCGTTCAATATCAGGTTCTGCAGGTAAGGGTTTTCCATCCGCAAGTTCGGCAATCGAAATTGCCTCATGTGGCTGGCATGCCAGATCTTCCCGGATTCGATCTTCAGCCGCTTGTCTCCGTTCTTTGGACGCGTTCAGCCGCTCTTCGCAGCGGGCGGCATTTTCTTTCGCGTCGGCGAGATTGGCCACCGCATCCCGCGCAAGCTTGTCGGCTTCAGCCAGATTGTTTTCTGCCTGCGCCAGCGCATCCGCCTGAACCTGCCGCTCGGATTGAGCTTTCTCGAGCAGCGCAACGAGCTCGCGCTTTTTATGCACCAGTTCAGAAGGCGCATCTGCTAGCGCGGCCTGCTCTCGTTCGGTCTCCAACTTGCGTTCTGACAGCCGTGCAATCTGGACATCGGCATTTACCCTGCGATCCGTCCAGCTCTTGCGTTCGCGGCCAATTGCACTCAGACGTTGTGAGCGCAGTTCGTTTTCCCGAGCAAGACCATCGAACGTCACGCGGGCCTCATTGGCTGCAGCGCGTTGTTCCAGCACAGTTGCTGCGAGCGTTTGAAGTTCGCTCTCAAGTTTTGCCGTATCCGGCAACTCCGCATGGGATATCCGCGCGTCGCCCAGCGTTGTCTCGAGCTCACCACCCGTTGTTTCCAGCCGTTTTGAGGCTTCTTCCAGCGCGGCCTTGCGGTTGGAGAGTTCGCCAACCCGACGCTCAGATTCTGCAAGCAGCCGATTGGCGTCATTCAACGCCTTCTGCGCATCACGCCAGGCCTGTCGAGCCGCTTGTTCTCCACCCTCTGCGTGAGCCATCGCCTGGCGGGCCGCATCCAGCAATTCTTCCTGCTCACGTAACGCTTTTGTTGCTGTCACCGCCTCCGCATCAAGAACCGCAAGACGGTTCTTTTGCTCTAGACGTTGCGCAGCTGCGCTCGGAGCGTTGGCCTTCACCACCAAACCATCCCAACGCCACATGGCACCGGAGCGCGCCACAAGACGCTGGCCAACTTTGAGCTTTGTTGACAGGTCCTGCCCGACGACTTCGTCATCAACAACACCAATCTGGCTCAGGCGCAGCCGCAATTCGGTTGGGGCTTCTACGAACTCCGATAGCGGTGTCGTCCCTTGCGGTAGCTCGGGAACGTCGGCGACATCCACGCTCGACCAGTAGGCAGGTGCGGCGGCATCCAGTGGAAGTTCTAGATCATCGCCGAGCACCGACCCCAGCGCTGTCTCATAACCGGAACGCACCTTCATCCGTTCAACAACCGGAGGAAAAAGATCACCTCCCCCACTGTTTAGAATGCGTGAAAGTGTCTTTGATTCCGTTTCGATGCGCCCCACTTCCCGACGGGCGTCCTCCACGGGCTGTCGCGCCGCACTTTGCGCTTGCCGGGCGCTAGCCAATGCTTCTTCCGAACGGGTGACGGCGGCTTCCAGTTCGATCAGCTGTTGCTCAAGAGAATCCACCGTTTGCTGCCGGGCGAAAACGTCGGATGTTTGTGAAATCCGCTGATCCAGTTGCTCCAGTTCCGCAGCGTTCTTTTGCTGTTGCTGCCTGGTCTGATCCAACTGACGCGACAAATCAGCAATCTGACCTTCAACGCGACGCCGTTCGGCGTTGGCCGTGGCCAGCTCATTGGTAAGCGATTGCTGCCGCACTTCGCTCTCATTCAGGGCAGCACGCGTTGTCTCAACCTGTTGCTTCGCTGCTTCCGCCTTTTGACCAGCATTGCCGGTTTCAGCGCTCAGCAGCGCTTCTTCTTTCTCCAGATGAAGCAAAATGTCCTGATTTTCTTCAATCAGTCGCCGCTCGCGCTCAAGATCACTCTCCAATTGCTGGACGCGCTGCTTGAGTTCCGTTTCGCGTGCTTCAACGCGGCGCTGCTCTTCATCAAGCTGGGTGGACTGGATGGTGAGGTGCTGAAGTTTGGCCGCTGCTGCTGCCTCTGCATCGCGCAATTCCGGTATCTTGTGGGCGATCACCGCCTGCGCCTTGGCCGCGTCTCCTTGAATCAACCCCTGCTCACCGACCTTAACGATCGCCTCCGAGAGAGAAGACTGCGTGGCACTTTCCGCTTCCTTTGCAGCGAGCCAGCGCAGATGCAGCAGTGTGGCTTCTGCCTTACGAATGTCGCCAGCCAGATTTCGAAAGCGATTGGCTTGCCGAGCCTGACGTTTCAGGCTCTCCAACTGGCTGTCCATCTGGGCAATCACATCTTCCAGACGGTCCAGATTGGTTTCTGATGCGCGGAGCCGCAGTTCCGCCTCGTGACGGCGTGAATGAAGACCCGAGATACCAGCGGCTTCTTCCAGCAGTGCACGCCGCGATTGGGGCTTTGCGGAAATCAGTTCCCCAATCCGCCCCTGTCCGATCATCGATGGCGACCGCGCGCCGGTGGAAGCATCGGCAAACAGAAGTTGGACGTCCTTCGCCCTCACTTCCTTGCCATTGATGCGGTAGGTTGACCCTGACTCACGCTCGATGCGACGCGTGACCTGCAACTCATCCGCTTCATTGAACATTGCGGGTGCAGTGCGTGAGGAATTGTCGAGAAACAGGCCGACTTCTGCCGTGTTTCGTGATGGGCGGTGACCGGATCCGGAAAAGATCACGTCATCCATCGAGGAGGCGCGCATGTTTTTGTAGGAGTTCTCTCCCATCACCCAGCGCAGGGCCTCGACAAGGTTCGACTTGCCGCAGCCATTTGGCCCGACAACGCCGGTCAAACCTTTCTCGATGGCAAAATCCGTCGGCTCGACAAACGATTTGAAGCCGAGCAGACGGAGCTTGTTGAATTGCATCCACGCCGCTCCAGATGGGCGAAGCCGGTTTATTGCCCGGAGCCCCTCATTCAACGTGGGTTATAGCATTAAAGAAGCGCGTCGATGGCGGCAGAAATTCCATCCACCGTCATATCCCCAGAAAACCGCTCTTCATTGATGAACAGCGTCGGGGTGGCATTAACACCGAACTTGCGTTCACCGCGGTTTTTAACGGCATTGATGCCGTCGAGAAGCTTCTGATTCGTCAGGCATTCGCGGAATGAGGCTTCCGTAAACCCGGCCAACTTGGAGATTTTGAGCAACTCGCCAGCGGGATCGCGGGAAGTTGCCCACACATTCTGCTGCTTAAACAGCACATCAACCATTGGGAAATAGGCATCATTTGGTGCGCAACGAGCCAGCATAAACGCTGCCTTTGCCCGGTCGTCCCAGGCGAACTCCCGCATGATGAATTTCACCTTGCCGCTGTCGACATATTTTTCCTTGAGCTTTGGGTATATGCGCTCATGGAAACTCTTGCAATGCGGACAGGTCATGGACGCATATTCAACAACCGTGACGGGTGCATCTTCCTTGCCAACAAATTTTTCCGGAAGCGGCAACTCATCATAAAGCCCGTCAACTGCAAATGCGGGTCCGCTTAGAGCGCAGATCGCAGCACCTGCGAGCGACAGTTTGACAAATTCACGTTTGTTGATGGTCATTGATGATCCTTTCAAAATCAGACCTTGCTGCGTGTCTTTTGCAGCAGTGTCCGCTGTTGGGGCGAATATAAGCGATACAATTCAGTCAATGTCGAGATGCTTCGCTCAAATCTTGTTGAGGTGATAAAATGCCACGGGTTTTACGCAGCCTCAGCCATCGCCCGATCTGGATGAACCCTTGCTGAACACCGCTTCGCCCATGCGCTGGAGTGCGGCTTTCAGCTTGGGATTTTCAACAACGGCAATCATGGCCGCCACCCGTTGCTGATCGTTTCGCGAAGCTCTGATCGGCGGCGGGCGGCGAGAGGCAGACGTTTTGACGTGCTGCTCGGGTCGACGCTGTTCAATGCGCATACGCACCACCGCATCAAATCCAAAGTAGAAATTGATGCGGGAAATGATCTGGCTCGCCTCATGTTGCAGATAGACCGCCTGCGCCGGATCGCACGCCACCAACAGGGTTGCCGGTTCAAATCGATCCTCGGGTCCGCGGGCCGGTGGCCAGATGAGTTTCACTGGCAACGAACATTCAGCGTAGCGCTCGCCCGCCAGTTCAGCCCAGGCAGCAACAAGATCACCATTCATCCCCGCGCGCTGCTCCAGAATCGGGTTGACCACCCGACTTAAAATCTCCGACAAGGCTTTGGGCTGATAGGCGCCTTTTCTCCTGCTTTGTTCAACCACGTTGGATCTTCCACCTGATGAGTTTGCCAGTGCCGGACCTGATGTCCCCGGAAAATGGTGCCCGGTTCGCATCCAACCTGCTTGACTGGTATGATGTGGCGGCCCGGACATTGCCGTGGCGCACATCCCCTGCCGACCGCGCTGCCGGGATCATTCCCGACCCATACCATGTTTGGCTGTCCGAAGTCATGTTGCAACAGACAACCGTTGGTGCGGTGAAGGCCTATTTCGAGGCATTTATCACCAAGTGGCCCACAGTAAATGATCTGGCGCGTGCCGAAACCGACGATGTCATGAAGGTCTGGGCCGGGCTTGGCTACTACTCACGTGCGCGCAATCTGAAGAAATGCGCGGAGCATATTTCGAACGAGCTCGGCGGAAAGTTCCCGGATTCAGTGGACGGTTTGCTCAAATTGCCTGGTGTTGGCGACTACACGGCTTCGGCAATTGCAGCAATCGCATTTGATCGTCAGACCGCACCGATCGATGGCAACTTCAAGCGCGTCTACGCCCGACTTTTGGAGATCGAAGTTCCTCCTGAAGAGGCAAAAGCCGAGATCAATATGGCCGTTCTCGCAGCGATCCCGAAAGATCGCCCAGGTGATTTTGTGCAGGCCCTAATGGATTTGGGCGCTTCCATCTGCTCGCCAAAAACTCCCGGCTGTCTCACCTGTCCGGTTGGCGCGCACTGTTCTGCACGCGCAAATGGAACGGCGCTGGACTATCCTAAGAAGAAGCCGAAGGGAGAAAAGCGGACAAGATCAGGCTTTGCTTACGTTCTTGTGCGCAAGGGCGATGGCGCCGTTTTTCTGCAAAAGCGACCGGAAAAGGGTCTGCTTGGCGGCATGAGCGAAGTACCGGGTAGCGATTGGCACAAAAGATCTGCCGAAGGGGACAGCACAATGACACCACCTGTGAAAGGCGACTGGCGATCAAGCGGAGAAATCACCCACAAATTCACCCACTTCCACCTGAAATTAAAGGTGTTTTCCCTTGAGGTGGTGGACATAAACAGAACAGGTGGCTGGTGGTCAAAACCAAATCAATTGGCCGAGGAAGCCTTGCCAACGGTGATGAAAAAGGCGATTGCGGCAGTACTCCCAGACGCGTTCAAGCAAAGAAGCAAATCATGACTGAAATCCGTCACATCGTGTTTGATGTTGGGCGTGTGCTGCTTAATTGGGATGTGGAAATTCCTTATCGCCGTTTGATCCCTGATCCTGAACAGCGTGAATGGTTTCTTGCCAATGTCTGTACGCCAGACTGGAACCTGCGACAGGATCTGGGACGTTCCTGGCGGGAAGCGGAAGATGAGCTCATCGCCAAATTTCCCGATCATGAGGAGAATATCCGGAATTTCAGGCGCTGCTGGATTGAAACCATCCCGACTGCGGTTGATGGAACGCCAGAAATCCTTGATCGCCTGCTTCAAGCCGGTTGGGATGTGACTTTGCTCACCAACTTCAACCAAGAAACATTTCCACTGGCTCGGGAAAAGTATCCGTTCCTGGATAGTGCCCGAGGCGCCACCGTTTCAGGTGAGGTGGAGTTAATCAAACCTGATCTCGCGATCTATCAGCATCATTGCGCTGCATTCGATCTCGATCCCGCTGCTTGCCTGTTTTTTGATGACAGTCAAAAGAATGTCGACGGCGCCATCGCCGCCGACTGGCAAGCCCGCTTGTTTGTCGATGCTGCAGGGATGCGAAGCGATTTGACGTCTTTCGGAATTGAAGTTGGAGGCTCTTAAGGCCGGCAAAACGAAAGAAACTTTAATTTTCGTCATTCCGGCCTTAACGGCCGGAATTCAAATAATCCCTGCGACGTTAATAGATTGCGGCCCCCGCTTCGATAAACTCAGCAGGCCGCAATGACGACTGAAAGGATTTTTTTTAAATCATCCTAAGATTGCAAGATCACAATATGAACTTGGCTAAATCTAAGCCGCCGAACCCATCGCGGCGCGATACTGTTCGCGCAGTTCATCGATCTGATGCAGGGCGCCATCTTTTTCAAAGTGCCAAAAGGTCCAGCCGTTACAAGCGTCGAGCCCCTGCACTTTGGCGCCCATACGGTGGATCGAGGCAGACTCCCCTTCGCGCTCCAGCGAACCATCCAGGCGTACCGTCGCGGTCCAGCGACGTTTGCTATCGTGAAGGATGGTTCCAACATCCAGCAACCCGGTTTCGATAAGGCTGCCGAAGGGAACTCGTGGCGCGGCGCGTTTGCCCGTGGTCACGGTAAGCTGAGCTTTCTTCCCCGGCTCGATGGCCGCAATGCGGGCGGAGGCCGCGTCGATATAGTCTTGTTCGCGTTCGATGCCAACGAAGTTGCGGCCGAGTTTTTTCGCAACAGCGCCCGTGGTGCCTGTTCCAAAGAACGGATCCAGGACCACATCGCCCGGATTGGATGACGCCATCAGGACCCTGTGCAGCAATGCTTCCGGTTTTTGGGTGGGATGAACTTTCGCACCGTCTTCACCCTTCAGCCGCTCGCCCCCTGTGCACAGGGGAAACAGCCAATCTGAACGCATCTGCACATCATCATTGGCCATTTTCAGCGCATCATAGTTGAACGTGTATTTGCGCGCGTTTTCATCGCGTGACGCCCAGATCATCGTCTCATGGGCGTTGGTGAAACGTCGCCCCCGGAAGTTTGGCATGGGGTTGGTCTTGCGCCAGACCACATCGTTCAGAATCCAGAAGTCCAGATCCTGGAGCGCTGTGCCAACGCGAAAAATATTGTGGTACGAACCGATCACCCAGATCGTGCCGTTGGGTTTGAGAACACGTCGCACGGCCAGCAACCAGGCACGGGTGAAATGATCATAAGCGCGGAAGGTGTCAAACTGGTCCCAATGATCATCAACCGCATCCACGCGCGACTGGTCCGGCCTGTGCAGATCGCCTGCTAGCTGAAGATTGTAGGGCGGATCGGCAAAGACAACATCAACAGACTTGGGCGGCAAGGCTTCCAGCGCCGCCACGCAATCCCCTTTGATGATGGAATTCAGCCAGGATGATTCGGACTTTGGGCTGGATGGGGCCGTGCCAAGATCAGCAACGTTTACAACACGCATGGATCAACTCATGAGACGCAATACAAAACTCGCGCTCATGGTTACCGAACGTCCTGAAGATTTCTTTAATCACCGATGCTCAGTGCCAATGTGCGGCTGATCTGGCTCAACCCGCGCCCGGATTGCTCGCTCCAGATGTTGAAGGCCTCCTGCACCTTTTTCAGCGCCGTTGCTGAGGTTGGAGCCTTGTCAATCACCCCTTCGCGGATTAGCGCTGCAACCATGTCGTTGCTGAATATCCAGGACTGGAGCCCCATAAACCGCAAATGATACATGGCGGAATTGCCACCAAGTCGGCTGCCACGCTTCTTCAGCATCATCAAGAGACCGGCATAGTCACTCGAGGGCCACTCAGCAAAAGCCTTGCCAACACTGCCGTGTTCGCGCGCCAGATCACCCAGAAAGACAGCATTTTCCGAGACGGTCTTAATCTTCTGTGGGTTGCGAACAATCGCAGTGTTTCTTACCAGCGCATCCAGATCATCGTCTGACATCATCGCGCAACGGGCGAGATCAAATCCCCAGAACGCTTCCTCAAAGCCTGACCATTTTGACTCGATAACCTTCCAGTTGAAGCCGGCCTGAAAAATCCGTTTCGTCATATCCGACAACCAGCGATCATCGGGGATCGCCGCAATCTCCGCTGTCGATTTGGCATGTGTGTCTTCGAGCATCGCGTTGAGCGCTTTCGCGCCGCCTTTGCGCTCGGCAGCAAGGTCAAATATTTCATCATATGTACGCATCGTGAACATCCCAACTCGGTTTCAGCGCATCATCGCTTGTTTGTCATCAAATTAGAATATAGAGCGCTTACGGCAATTTCTCCCCATTTTGGATGATCACCTTTGGCTGGCTGTGAGCTTATCCTCTTCGACTGTGACGGGGTCCTGGTCGATTCTGAAATCATTTGCGCGACCGTGGAGGCGGAGGCGCTGAAACCCTATGGGCTTAACATCGAACCAGCGGTGTTCGCCGGGCGTTTTGCCGGTCTTTCGTGGCCCGCCATTCAAAAACGCGTGGAAGAAGAATTGGGACGCGAACTGCCAGACACTCTCGGCGCAGAAGTCGAGCGTGAATGTGATGCGCGTCTGGCAGCACAGGTTACCCCTATCAGCGGCGTGCACGACCTTCTCGACAATCTGGACCAGCCCCGCGCGATTTGCTCCAACTCATCGTCCCAACGGCTGGAAATGGAACTCAAACGCACTGACCTGTGGGACCGGTTCCGGCCGTTTGTCTACTCTGCCAATGATGTGAGGGACGGTCGCGGCAAACCCGATCCCGACGTTTATCTTCACGCAGCGGATGAATTTGGTATCGATCCATCCAAATGCGCCGTAATTGAAGATTCTGTGCACGGGGTCACTGCTGCAGTGCACGCGGGGATGCGGGTAACCGGCTTTATTGGTGGCTCGCACAGCTACACCGGCCACGGCGAACAGCTCATGGATGCTGGTGCTGAAACCGTGATCCGGCGTCTTGCCGACTTTAGCGAAGTGGTAGCCGCGTTTGAAATCTGGGATGGGCTTCCTGAGTAATCCGACCGCCTCAAATCAAGGCGTGTTGTACGGACCTTCGTCGAAACCGACATACACCCTGACATTCCGGGCTGTTGGTGCAGGGAAACTCACCTGCCCGTCCACAAACGAAAACTGCGAGTTGGACCGACCCGGTTCAATGCCACCTTCCGGCTTGTGGAGCACTGAGTAGACCGTCTCTCCACCTTGTGACACCGCAACCCGCAAGGGCATTTTGAAAGAACCACTGGCACCGCTCGGCCCATTGATGATGCGTCCCTCCACGCCAATTTTCATGGCGAGCTGATCACCCACATAGTCGCACTCCCGCGCGACCCGGATAATCGATGCCTGAAATTGCAGCTTTTCATTGTTCTTGCGATCCCGCTTGTTGCGGAAATGGCGATAGGTGTCCGTGCCGTCACGTATTGTCACCTGCGGGCAATAGTCGGACAGCGCATTTCGCGTGTTGGCAAGTCGCGGTGTGGCGTTGGGATTCTGCCGCTTGGCGTTGTCAGCAGCGCTACTGAGCACACCGTTTTCACCTGAAGTGGTGCATGCTGCCAACAGGCTCATCATGCCAATTGCTGCCAAGGCCCGCACAGGTGCATGTCGTCTTTGATACAATTTGGTACTCGCCAGAACGTTCGGTCGGGCTGATCTATATCACCCGAATTTGGCGAAAGCGAGTACGCGCTTTGCGACAGAATCAGGGGCGGAAAAGTTCCGCCCCCAAACAGTTTTGGAATTCAGATCGACTTACTTGCTCAGACGACCATCACGAATGATCACACGGTCAGAGCCGCTGGCATCTATTTCGCCGACGCCTTCAACCTCAATGGTGCAACTGCTGCTGCAGATACCATTTTTCACAGTACCGCCGGATATGGAGGTCGACATGGTTGATGAGCCGGTGACCCGAATATTGTACTTTTCGCTGTCCTTGTTCTGGAGCGAGACGGCACCGGCTGCACCAACCGCCAGGGACAACAGGAGGGAAGCAAGGGTGATTGATTTCGAAATAGCGAGCATGGTTCATTCCTTTGCTTGAATTGACTGCGATGTCTGGCGTTGGAGAAGGAGTGCGGCCTGACGGTTCCAAACTGCTCGTCCCGCGTTTCTTGCGTTCTTCACATTTGGTTATTTTTGTTTCCGCAATGAAACAATTGAGGCGTTTCGCGGGTTCGGTATCCGCCAAACTGTCACCTTGCCCCGGACGCCCGGAAAGACTAGTTTCCGCGCCGATTGACATTTCCTCCTGAAATCAAGCGGAGATATCCGGTGAAATATGTGAGCACCCGGGGCAATGCGCCGGACCTCGGATTTCGTGACGCCCTCCTGACTGGTCTTGCGCGTGATGGCGGTCTGTACGTTCCGCAGGAGTGGCCTCAGTTTTCAACCGAAGAAGTCAGGTCACATTGTAGCGCTCCTTATGCCGAGGTTGCAAAGACCATTTTGAGGCCATTTGTTGAGGGCGAGATCGACCCGGCAACCTTCGATCAGATGATTGATGAAGCCTATGCAACGTTTCATCATCCGGCGGTTGCTCCGCTTGTTCAGATCGACCACGACCAATGGGTGCTGGAACTGTTTCATGGGCCGACGCTGGCGTTCAAGGACGTGGCCATGCAGCTTTTGGCCCGCATGATGGATCACGTTCTTGCCGAGCGCGGTGAACGGGCAACCATCGTCGGGGCGACATCGGGCGATACGGGTGGGGCGGCAATTGAAGCATTCCGCTCAATGCAGAACATCGACATGTTCATTCTGTTTCCCAAAGGACGCGTTTCCCCTGTTCAACAGCGGCAGATGACCAGCGTTGATGCACCCAATGTGCATCCGCTCTGCATTGAAGGCGACTTTGATGATTGTCAGGCGCTGGTGAAATCCATGTTCAATCACATGGCGTTTCGCGATGAGGTGAAGCTCTCCGGCGTCAATTCAATCAACTGGGGCAGGATCATGGCCCAGATTGTTTATTTCTTCACGGCAGCAAGTGCCCTTGGTGCGCCGGACCGCAAAGTGTCGTTCACGGTGCCGACCGGCAATTTCGGAGATATATTTGCCGGCTACTGCGCCAAACGCATGGGCTTGCCCATCGATCGGCTGATCATCGCCACCAACACCAATGATATCCTGACCCGGACACTCGATTCCGGACGCTACGAAACCCGTTCGGTGGTCGCGACCGCCTCCCCCAGCATGGACATTCAGGTTTCTTCGAACTTTGAGCGTCTGCTGTTTGAAGCGTCGGATCGCGATGCCGGATCAGTCAACACCATGATGTCGTCGCTCAGCCAATCGGGTGCCTTTCAGTTGGAAGGTTCGACACTCGCAACCATCCGCAACGAGTTTGATGCGGGAGCGGTTGACGAGGAAACGACGGCCAGCACGATTGCGTCCACGCTATCGCGTTCAGGCTATTTGCTTGATCCCCATACGGCCGTGGGTGTCAAAACCGCTTCAAACAAAAGTGAGGCTGGTATGCCCATGGTGACGCTCGCAACGGCACACCCCGCCAAATTCCCCGACGCTGTGTCTAAGGCCTGTGGCGTGACGCCCGCTCTGCCACAATGGCAAGGGGACTTGATGAACCGTCGCGAAAGTTTCACAGTTCTGAAACCCGAATTGGAGGCGGTAGAGGAACACATCCGGACTTCGGCGCGCATTAACGCCTGATCAGTCTCCACGGAAAAACACATTCCTGCGCTTGAGGAGGCGCCAAAGTATGATTTTTGTATTCGCCGCATCGAAAAATAAGGAATGCGGCAGGTGAGTGTTCAGGTTTCCAAACTCTCCAACGGCGTAACCGTTGTCACCGATCACATGCCTCATCTTGAAAGTGCGGCACTTGGAATATGGGTCAAATCGGGCGCGCGGGATGAACGCGAAGATCAGCACGGGATTGCCCATCTTCTTGAGCATATGGCCTTCAAGGGCACCAATTCTCGCTCGGCACGTGACATTGCTGAACAGATTGAAAGTGTCGGTGGTGAAGTGAATGCCGCCACCAGCGTGGAAACAACCTGTTTCTACGCGCGCGTCATGAAAGACGATGTCCCGCTCGCCATCGATATTCTGTCCGATATTCTGCTCAACTCCACGTTTGAAGAGGATGAGCTGCGCCGCGAACAGCATGTAATTTTACAGGAAATAGGTGCCGCGCTCGATTCACCGGAAGATGTGGTATTCGATCAGTTTCAGACTGCGGCTTTTGGCGATCAGGCGATTGGCCGCACGATATTGGGCACGCCCGAAACTGTGGCTGGATTCACACCGGACGACATTCGCGACTATCTCAACACACACTATCACGGCGCCAACATGGTGCTTTCTGCTGCAGGTGCCGTGGATCATGATGCGATCGTCAAGGCGGCGGAGGCGCGGCTTTCACAATTTGCACCAGAGCCCGCAGAACCACCTGTGGAAGGCCACTATGTGGGTGGAGAAACACTCACTTCACGCGATCTGAAGGAAACCCAGATCGTTCTGGGATTTGAAGGCCGTGCCTATCATGTGCGCGATTTTTACGCCTCACAAGTGCTGGCCGTTCTGCTGGGTGGCGGGATGTCTTCGCGTCTCTTTCAGGAAATCCGTGAAAAGCGGGGGCTGTGCTACTCGGTCTACGCCTTTCATTGGGGATTTTCAGACACTGGCGTGTTTGGCGTTCACGCGGCAACCGGGGAAGAAGATGTGCCGGAACTGATGCCGGTTCTGCTTCAGGAACTTGCCTCGATTTCCGACAATATCGAACAAAAGGAAGTCGAGCGCGCACGAGCACAAATTCGATCAAGCCTCATGATGAGCATGGAAAGTCCGGCTTCTCGTGCGGGACAGATTGCTCGGCAAATTTTGCTTTATGGCCGTCCGGTTCCAAACGAGGAGCTGCTGGAGCGGCTTGGTGCGATATCGCGGGAAAGGCTCATGGATCTGTCCGGTCGGCTGTTCCATGAATCGGGGCCCACTGTTTCTGCAATCGGTCCGGTTGATACTGTGATGCGGTCTCAGGACATTGCAGATCATCTCAGCGCGGGCGCGCGGGTGGCGGCACAGTAAGGATGTAGCGCGGACGAAAACCCATGCGCATTTTACCGTTTGTCAGTTCTCCAAACGACGCACCAAGGCTGGACTCTGAACGCATCTATTTGCGCGTTCCAACCATTGATGATCACAAGCAGTGGTCAACGTTGCGGCGCGACAGCATTGCGTTCCTCCGTCCGTGGGAACCAGTCTGGGGTGAAGCTGATCTCAGCCGCTCAGCGTTTCGGGAGCGACTGAGGCAATATAACAGCGATCTCAATGCAGGCCGCGCCCTGCCCTATTATCTTTTCCGGTCGCAAGACCATGCGCTGTTGGGTGGCGTCACCCTTTCCAACATTCGTCAAGGCATATCTCGTTCTTGCACTTTGGGCTATTGGATGGGTGAACCGTTTGCTGGCCAGGGATTCATGAAAGAAGCCCTTTGCACGTTGGTGCCGCATGTGTTTGACACACTCAATCTGCACCGCATCGAGGCCGCCTCAATTCCCACCAATCAGCGGTCTATGACTCTGCTTGAAAGCTGTGGGTTCATAAAGGAAGGTCTTGCTCGGAAGTACCTGAAAATCAACGGCCAATGGCAGGACCACATATTATATGCCTTGCTCCGGGATGACCCACGTCCCACACGCGTGCACCGGGCCTAGAAACGCCTGATTTTGGCGTTTGAAAAAGGTTGGTTCACCGTTCAAGCACCGTTTACCTGCTGTTGCTTGTCGAGTATCAAGACGGGACATATTCGTTGGGGCTTCGGATCGAAAAACAACAACAATGACGCGGGACAATTTCACGGCCGGGCTTTTCCTTGCCAGACTGCGCATATTCGTGGCCTCAATTGTGCTCGCTGTAGCGAGCGCATCGCCCACTCTGGCCCTTGAACCTGTTGAGGTTTCGGGTGACGTGCCAGCGATTGATCTATCCGGCGCCACTGACTTCTATCCCGGTGCCGGCTCACGAATTCAGGTGACAACCGCCGCAAGTGCCGATGGCATTGTGCGCCGCATCGAAGTGCGCGCCAATGAAGAGGGTGCGGAAGGGAACTGGGCGGTTATCGCCCTGAAAAATCCGAGCGATGTGCAGATCGACCGCCTGATTGTCGCTCCGCATTTTCGCCTCTCCGGTTCGGGATTGATCTGGCCGGAACTCGGCTCCACCCGCATCATCTCCATCACGCCGAGTGAAGGCTTCTCGCTGGACCGACAGCCCTCTGAAGAAGCCGATGTTTTCCTCATCACATTGGACCCGGGTTCAATCATCACACTTGTTGCGGAGTTAAAAACGCCGAGCCTACCCCAGTTCACCCTATGGGAACCCGACGCCTACAAGGACACTGTGAACAGCTACACGCTGTATCGCGGGATTGTGCTCGGGATTTCCGGGC
The DNA here is from genome assembly GCA_039029195.1 of Pseudomonadota bacterium. Lineage (GTDB taxonomy): Bacteria > Pseudomonadota > Alphaproteobacteria > Rhizobiales > Rhizobiaceae > JBCCGR01. Next base: position 7,940 of record JBCCGR010000021.1, on the reverse strand, counting down.
TCCTGGCGGTATTCCTGACAATCTTGTTCGTGGTCAAGGGATCTTCGATGTTCCCGGCAACGGCTGCGCTTGCCTGGGCGGTGCTTGCCTATGTCTGCGTGGATTTTGGCTTTCTTGTCAAAATCATCGGCCTCGCACCGGGCGACGAACAAATCTGGCGCGCTGGAACGGAGGTGTTTCTGGCGGCGAGCCTTGTGATTTTCATCTTCGCCTATCTCAATCTGAACCGCTGGAATGCACGTTACAGTTACGCGCTGATTGCCTGGCTGGCGGGACTTTTCGTGCTGTTCGTTGTGGCGGTGCTTGACCCGCCGATCGCGTCGGGTGTTGCTCGGCTTTCCTTTTCTGTAACGGCCGGGGCCGGCTTGTTGCTTATCCTGTTCTTGGGTTTCCGTGGCTTCGACCGGGCAATCCTGCTCATCCCCACCTGGCTTCTTATTCTCACCTGGACCGTCGGCGCATGGGCAACAATCACGGGTCGTCTCGACAACGATATTGTGCAGCCCGCTCTAGGCGGAGGGCTGGTTCTGATCGTACTGCTGATTTCCTTCACGATCATGCAGCACGCATTTGCTGGCGGCGCATTGGCTCAGGGCCTTGTAAGCGATGTCGAGCGGCAGGCGCTGGCACTGACGGGTTCTGGAGATGTCGTCTGGGATTGGGACGTTGACCGGGATTTCATCTTCACCGGCAAGGAGGCGAGCGCGGCGCTTGGCCTGAAGGAAAAAGAACTCAACGGCCCTGCCCGCAACTGGCTCACACTGTTGCACCCGGAGGATCGTGACCGGTTTCGCTCGACGCTTGATGTGGTACTGGAACATCGTCGCGGACGCATTGCGCAAGATTTGCGGCTTCGTGCGCAAGACGGGCAATTCCAATGGTTCGCACTGCGCGCCCGACCGGTGCTGGGATCGGATGGTGAAGTGCTGCGCTGCGTGGGCACGGTCTCCAACATCACGGAGGAGAAGACCTCCCAGGAACGACTACTGCATGATGCCGTTCATGACAATCTCACAGGTCTGCCAAACCGGCGTCTGTTTCTCGACCGGCTTGATGCCGTACTGACGTTTGCTCGAGCACAAGCCAACTTCAAGCCAACCGTCTTCATGATCAACATCGACCGGTTCTCCCAGATCAATGACAGTCTGGGGCTGTCGGTGGGCGATTCCATGCTCCTCACGGTAGCGCGGCGCCTGACGCGTCTGTTGAAGCCGCAGGATTCCCTTGCCCGGCTGAACGGTGACCAGTTCGGACTGCTTCTCATGTCGGAGTTTGAACCCGACCGGATTGCGGAATTTGCGGATTCAATCAAACGCGCTTTGAAAGCGCCAATAAGCTTCTCCGGGCAGGAGATTTTTCTGACAGCCTCCATTGGCCTTGTGAGCTGGTCTGAAGGGCAGGACGCGCCTGAAGACATGCTCAAGGACGCTGAGATTGCCATGTTCCAAGCCAAACGGTTTGGCGGAGACAGAATTGAACCGTTCAGACCCGCATTCAGGGAGATTCGATCCGGCAATGTCCACCTGGAATCGGATTTGCGCCGTGCGCTGGAGCGCGATGAAATCGAGATCGTCTATCAGCCGATCATGAATCTGGATGAGAAGGTGATTGGTGGATTTGAGGCGCTCATGCGCTGGCGGCACCCGCGCCGCGGTGTGATCAGCCCTAGCGAATTCATTCCGATCGCCGAACGCACTGATCTGATCATTCCGCTTGGCATGTTTGTTCTTGAAAAGGCGGCAAGAGAGCTGGCGAGCTGGCAATCGGGCCTTGGCGGCGTTCCGGTATTTGCCAGTGTCAACATTTCCAGCCGTCAACTGCTGCGCCACGACTTGATCAACGATATCAAGAACGTGCTGACCAAGGTTCAATTGCTGCCCAACACGCTGAAGCTGGAACTGACTGAATCCCTGATCATGGAGAACCCGGAGCACTCGTCTCAAGTGCTTCACCGGGTCAAGGCGCTGGGTGCAAGCTGGTCATTGGACGATTTCGGGACTGGCTATTCGTCGCTCTCCTATCTTATGCGCTTTCCTTTCGACACGATCAAAATCGATAAGGCATTCGTTCAAAACACCAATGGCAAGGGCCGCCCGGTGATCCTTCAGTCAATTGTGTCTTTGGCGCACGATCTCGGCATGGAAGTGGTTGCCGAAGGGGCTGAAACAGAGGTTGACGCGCTTGATCTGCACAAAATGGGTTGTGAGTATGCTCAGGGTTTTGTGTTCGGCAAACCCATGACCGGCGAAGCGGCCTGGCAGGCACTGATCCAGGACTATCCGCTCGCCAAGTAAGTCGTACCGCACATCAAATCATGCGTGGCCCGCATCAGCAGACAGAAGTGCTTCGTCAATTCCCATAGACTTCAGGGCAAGATCATACTTCTGATCCAGTTGGCGCTCGAACAGGATGTCGCTCGACGCCTTGCCGGTCAGCCATCCATTGCGCGCAATCTCGTCTTCCAACTGGCCCGGCGACCAGCCAGCATAGCCAAGAACCAGCAGTTTCTCCCTTGGCCCGTTGTTGTCGGCAATGGCCTTGAGGATATCCAGCGTTGCAGTGAGGCAGATGTCTTCCTGCACCTGCATGGTCGATTCACTGGAATAATCAGCCGAATGCAGAACGAATCCGCGCGCCTGTTCCACCGGTCCTCCGCGAAACACTGGCAGGGACGAAACCTCCGGAGAGAGATTTGCGATGCTGTTTTCGTTGCGGATTTCAAGTTGTTTCAACAGAGCCAGGAAGTCGGTGGATTCGACCGCATGGTTGACGATGAAACCCATTGCGCCGCTTGCTGAATGTGCGCACAGGTAAATCAAGCTGCGCTCAAAGCGAGGGTCACCAATGCCGGGCATTGATATCAAAAACTGGCCTTCAAGCTGCAATTCGTGCTCCGAATACTCTTGGCTCACTCACAAACTTCGCGCCAACATAATCAATTCCTCGCAGAACTACACGTGAATTTCAGTTGACCGTGTTCTCATTATGCTGAAATCAAGGCGGCAAATCCACTAGTCCACATTGCCGGTTCGGTCGGCAAATCCACCATTCACACACCGGGGCGCAGGCCAACCGATGCCAAATCAGTCGATCATCGTGTCACTCATAGGGGCTGTGCTTTTTGTTGCGTCCAGCGCCGTCGCACATGCTGCGAGCTCAGAATGGTTCGAGACGACCGGTGTTAAAATGAGGCTCATCGTACAACCCAGCGAGACTTCCGATGAGATTGTTGGCGCACTGGATGTCCACCTCGAAGATGGATGGAAAACCTATTGGCGCAATCCGGGTAGCTCGGGAATTCCACTGCAACTTGATTTCAGCCAGTCGCAGAACATTGCCTCTGCCGAGACCGACTTCCCGACCCCTCGACTGTTGCCCACACCGAGTGGAGATGTGGTCGGCTATGAGAAACACGTGGTGTTTCCCATTCGGTTCAAACTGGGCGCTCAATCGGGATCAGCCACTCCGTTCTTCAGCATCGAAAGTTCTGTGCTTATCGGCATTTGCGCCGATATCTGCATCCCCGTTCAGGCCCAGTTTCGCATCGACCACACGCAACTGACATCCTCTTCGTTCGACGAGTTGAGTGTTCTGCGGCAAGGCCGGGCTGCGTTACCGAAACCGTTTCATGAAGCGCAGCACATTGTCGCCGCAGAACCTGCAGAAGGCCGAAGGGTCCTGGAAGTGATAACGCGAATTCCGCAAACGGCCAGCAATACCGAACTCTACGCGGAAGGCCCGCCTTTGTGGTACGTGCCACCGGCAAAGCTTGTCAGCAGAAGCGGAGGCCTTGCTCTGTTTGAACTCGACTTGGGCGATGTTCCGAAGGACGCTGATGTCACCAAAACATCGCTGCGTTTCACGCTGGTTGCTGACGGCCAGGGAATCGAACAGAACTTCACGCCGGCCGCAAAATAATGGCCGCGGCATGCTCTTTTTCCTTGAAATTGGCGCACTTGCATCGCTTATAAATCGGCACGATTTCCAATCCTTCATTCCAACTTAAGGAAAACGCAATGGCTCAAATTGGTGAGAAACTCGCCACCGGCTCTCTAACTGAAATGACAGCAGACGGACCGGCCAAAGTTGAAACCGCAGACCTGTTTGCAGGCAAGAAAGTGGTGCTGTTCGGTGTCCCTGGCGCGTTCACACCGACCTGCCATGCCAATCACCTGCCGGGCTTTCTGGATAATATTGACACATTCTCTGGCAAGGGAGTTGATCTTGTCGGTGTGATTTCCGTCAACGACGTTCACGTCATGAACCACTGGGCCAAAGCCACCGGTGGTGAAGGCAAGATCAGATATTTCTCAGATGGCAATGGTGAGTTCGTAACCGCTGCGGGCCTGGATATCGACCTCTCCATCGCTGGAATGGGTGTGCGGTCCAAGCGCTTCTCGATGCTGGTCAATGACGGCACCGTGGAACTTTTGAATATCGAACCCAATCCAGGACAGGCTGACGAAACCTCAGCGGCGACCTTGTTGAGTCAGATGTAGAGCTTCGGGGTGCTTGGGGTGGTTGTTAGTCCACCACCCCACGCACCATTTCCTTGTACGGCTCCATGCCTTTTCGGGCGAGCTCGTCGGCGCGTTCGTTTTCGGGGTGACCGGCGTGTCCCTTAACCCAGTGCCAGTGGATCTTGTGGCGTTCCACAGCGTGGTCGAGATCCTGCCAGAGTTCAGCATTCTTCACCGGTTTCTTTGCTGCCGTTTTCCAGCCGTTTTTCTTCCAGCCAGCAATCCACCCTGTGATTCCACCCTTCACATATTGTGAATCGGTATAAAGGTTTACCTCACACGGCTCTTTCAGCGCGTTAAGCGCTTCAATCGCTGCATTCAGTTCCATCTGGTTGTTGGTGGTGTCGGGATGGCCGCCGCACAGTTCCTTTTCTATCGCACCAAAACGCAAAAGCACGCCCCAGCCGCCGGGGCCTGGGTTTGGCGAGCAGGCGCCATCGGTCCATATGTCTACCGATTTCACAGCCGTTTCCCGCCTGCTCGAAAAACAGTTTCGCGCATCATGAAAGCCCCTTGATCACAATCCGTAGGCTGAGGTGGTTGCGACAGACCGATGGAACTTCAGTTTGCGCACATATTCCAGCGGGTCATGCGGCGTGACCAGCGCGCCCTCCGGCACTCGAATCCAGTCGTAAAGTCTGGTCAAAAGAAATCGCAGCGCCGCTCCCCGCGCAAGAATTGGCAGGGCTTCGTACTCTTCAACAGACAGACTGCGTACCGACTGATACCCAGAAACAAGCGCCTTAGCCTTGGTGACATTGAACATGCCATCGGTTTCAAAACACCAGGCGTTCAGTGATATGGCGATGTCATAAGCTAGGAGATCGTTGCAGGCGAAATAGAAGTCGATGAAGCCGGACAGGTTTTCCCGCAGGAAAAACACATTGTCGGGGAACAGATCAGCATGGATTGTGCCTTTGGGCAGGTCTCTCGGCCAGGCTCCGTTCAGTTCGTCATAGGAGGTGGCGATCAGGCTTTTTAGGCCGGGATGCACGTCATTGGCATCATCGGCCGTCGCTTCAATTAGATCGGGCCAGCCGTCGACGGTCAGCGAATTCTTCCGAGTGATTTCGAACCCTTCACCCGCCATATGCATCCTGGCCATCGCCTTGCCCAGTGCTAAGCAATGATCAACGTTTGGACGTTTGGGCCACCGGCCTTCCAGAAAGGTGACAATTGCAGCCGGACGATCTGACAAGGTTCCAAGGATTGCGCCATCCCGGTTTTCGACCGGCTGCGGACACGCAAATCCACCTTTTGCAAGATGGTTCATCAGACCTAGAAAGAACGGCAGATCATTTGGATCCACGCGTTTTTCATAGAGGGTCAGTATGTAGGAGGACTTATCCGTTCTGAGCAGATAGTTGGAGTTCTCTACACCTTCAGCAATTCCCTTGAACGCCAGCACCTCACCCAAATCATAGTCGGCAAGGAATCTGTCGAGATCTTCGTCTGAAACATCGGTGTAGACGGCCATGTCAGGCTGCCGGTCCGTTCACGAATGACATGTCGGCCGGTTCAAGCGCCACGTCCCGCAGCTCACGTGTCACAAGAAACTCTTCCGTCTCTTTGGTGGTTTCGGCCAGTTCGAGCGTCATGACGTACCTTTCGCGAAAGGTCTCGACAATTTCATTCACCAGAATTTCAGGGGCGGAGGCTCCCGCGGAGAGGCTGACGGTCGAAATATCTCCCAATTCATCCCAGGGAATTTCACCGGCGTTCTGAACGAGAAGGCCACGGTGCGCCCCTGCCCGCTCGGCAACTTCCACCAGACGGCGTGAATTGGATGAATTGGGCGCGCCAACAATCAAAAACAGGTCCGTTCCCGGAGCGGCGTTTTTTACGGCATCCTGACGATTGGTGGTTGCGTAGCAGATCGATTCTGCCGCCGGCGCCTGCATCTCAGGAAAACGCTGCATCAGCGTTTGGATGATGTCGGACGTGTCGTCGACGGAGAGGGTTGTTTGTGTCACAAATCCCAGTCGGGACGGATCATCAGGTTTCAGCGAATTTGCGTCTTCCACGCTTTCCACAAGGGTGGTTGCACCTTCCGGCAACTGCCCCATCGTGCCAATGACTTCCGGGTGCCCCTTGTGCCCCACAAGGAGCACGTGTCGACCCAATCGATTGTGCCGCATGGCCTGCTTGTGAACCTTGGACACAAGCGGGCATGTGGCATCGAGATAGAACAGATTGCGTGCTTTGGCCGATTCCGGGACAGATTTGGGAACACCGTGCGCGGAAAATATCACTGGCTGATCGGTGGGCGGCACCTCCGAGAGCGTCTCAACGAATATGGCACCACGGGATTCAAGCCCCTCCACAACATAACGATTGTGCACAATCTCATGTCGGACATAGACCGGAGCACCGTATTTCTTGATCGCAAGAATGACGATCTGAATTGCACGATCAACACCAGCGCAAAACCCGCGCGGACCACACAAACGCAGAGTGAGTTCAGATTTTTCGCTCAATCAGGCACCCGTTCAGAGATCGAATTTCCTCGGCGTCTTGTCCACATAAAGCTCGCCCCAACGCAAAGCAATGCGGCAGCCAGACCAAACCACGTAATTGCATACTGTAAATGATTGTTTGGGAACGACATACGCGTCACCCCGCCAATCGGAAAGCCGCCAGGATTGGGTACATCGGACGCATCGAGGAACACGGGAAGCACTTTGGAAACATCCAACCCGGAGGTCTGAGCCATGGATTTGATATCTTTCCAATAGAATATGTTCTTGTTGGGTTCGTTATCGGGGAGGAAACGCCCGGGCTTTCGCGCAAGCGTTTGACGCAAAAGACCAACGACCAATTGTGAATCCGCAATCTGCCCCTCCGAACGCAATGAGGGTTCCTTCATTTCGTATGGAACAAAGCCACGATTGACGATCAGAAATGTCCCGTCCGCACGCTGCAAGGGGGTGTAGACGAACCAACCTGTTGTGCCCTTGTGGGTGGCAAAGAAATAGGTTTCGTGGTCGTGCAGAAAAGTTCCATTTGCAAATGCTGGAACATAATCGAGTTGTTCACCCGGCGTGTTGTCGAGATCGATGGAATCGATAGATTTCGGCGCTGCCTTTGAGCGCAATTCCACGCGCGCAATCAGATCATTTTTCCAGTGAAGCCGGTGCACCTGCCATGATCCCAGGGCGCAAAGAACCACAAACCCCACAACAATGGAGACGGGCAGCACCAGGCGCTTGATACCCGAGAGGCCTCGCGAAGGCCTCAACTGATCCTCGCTGCTCATGCCTCGTCCTGTCCAACCAACCGGCCTTCGGCTGCGTTGTGCTGATACTGCAAGACAATCAGAATGCCTTTGATTGCCCGTGTAACGGCAATGCCAAGCACCAGAATGACCGGAATCCAGATGACCATATGCATCCACCAGGGAGGCCCGAACGAGAATTCAAC
>JBCCGR010000020.1:0-78098 GCA_039029195.1 Pseudomonadota bacterium | reverse complement strand
TCGGCCTGGGCTCCAAGGCGGTGAGCGGGACCGATCTGGCTGCCTTCACCACCGCCTACCATGCCCCAACGAAGTTTTGTCATCTGAACGTTTCTTCCTAAAAACCGATTGATTCCAGATATTTGCGATTGGCAATCGCATCATCAATGGGACTGATATCGAGGGTCGGATCGCAATCCTGTTCCACAGTGCACCAACATTCGAAACCCGCGTCCAGCAGGATCTGGCGAACCGTCGGAAAGTCGACATCGCCCTCGCCGAGATTGCAAAAAATGCCTTGTCCGCAGGCGTCGTAGAAGCCCGTTCGATTTGCCACGACTTCTGCTTTTACCTTCGGATCAATGTCCTTGAAGTGCATGTAGGAAATTCGATCCATGTGACGGTGCATGAAGGCGACGGGATCGAACCCAGCATAGGAATGATGGCCGGTGTCAAAGCAGATCTTCAGGATTTTCTCGTCGACCTCATCGAGGAGACGTTCCAGTTCAGGTTCAAAATCCATAAAACCGGCGGCGTGGGCGTGAATACCGACCGTCAGACCGTATTCCTCTGCACCGATCCGCGCACTTTCAGCAATGCGGTCGCGATAGGCGGACCATTCGGCCTGATCCATTTGCTCAGCCTCATCGACCCGTCCGGCCGTGGGTGCGCGACGTTCTGATATTGAATCGATCAACACCAGGTGCTGCGCACCATGAGCCTGCAGCGCCTTGCAGGTGCGCACAGTGCCATCCAGCACGCTGTCCCACTGATCTGGATCGTGATAGGGGCGGAACACCACGCCGCCGATCAATTCAAGATCGTGTTCTGCCAATGCATCGGCAAGAATAGCTGGATCCTCGGGCATAAAGCCTACCGGGCCCAGTTCAATTCCTTTGTACCCCGCTTCCGCGCATTCCTTCAGCACGGTCTTCCAGGGCGGGTTGCGCGGATCATCGGGGAACTCGACGCCCCACGAACAAGGGGCATTGCCAATGCGGATCGTCATGCCGCTTTACTCCTGAATTTGGGAAGTTATGTCCTGCCATTGCCGCTCGGTTGATGAGCGGATAGCGGCATCTATGACAAAGTTGACTGCCAATCCATCGCGGAATGTCGGCCAGACATTTTCCCCGGTATGAATGGCATCGAGAAAATCACGGGCCTCGATGATGATCTGGTCCTGATAGCCTGTTCCGTGGCCCGGTCCCTGACAGAATGGCAGATAATCGGGATGTTCGGGACCGGAGAGAATCTTGCGAAACCCGCGTTCCGCCTCGGGTCCTTCGCAACGGTAGAGCCAAAGAGCATTTTGATCTTCCTGATCAAAACGAATGGCCCCTTTGGTTCCGGTGATCTCGTAAGCGTAGCCCATCTTTCGACCAGTGGCGACACGGCTGAAATACAAATGCCCCATTACGCCGTTGTTAAACCGGCACATAAGCTGGGCCTGATCGTCGTTGGAGACGGTGCCCCCAGGTCTTTCTTTGTGAACAGTCTCCACTTCGGCCACCACTGAACCGATTGGCCCGATGACCGCCAGTGCCGCGTTGATCATGTGTGGTGCGAGGTCACCCATGGTACCGTTGGCCATGCCGGATGCCCGCCAATTGGCCGGAGCTTGCGGGTCGGCATAGAAGTCTTCTGTGTGTTCGCCGCGAAACCAGGTCACATCACCAATTTCTCCCTCGGCGACCAGCTTGCGGGCGAACTGCGTGACCGGGGTCTTGATGTAATTGTATCCGACCATGTTGGCTTGCCCGGATGCTTCTGCCGCAGCAACCATGGCTTTGGCGTCTTCCAGTGAGGCACCCATTGGCTTTTCGCACATGACTGGCTTTCCAGCAGAAAATGCGGCTTCGGCAATCGCGCGATGGGTATGTTGCGGTGAAGCGATGACCACAGCCTCAACCGCTGGATCATTCACCAGCTCGCGCCAGTCATCGGTGGAGCGATTGAAGCCATATGCCGCTCTGTAGCCCTGTGCAGATTCTGACGTGGTGGCGCAGATCATCTCAAGACGCGGTCGCAGCGTGGTGTTGAAAACGGCGCCAACAGCCGCCATCGCGACGGAGTGGGCTTTGCCCATATAGCCGCCGCCAACAATGCCGATGCCGATTTCCTTAAAGTCACGCATCATGGCCTGATCCAACGAGAATTTGTTTGCAACCGATTGCAAAAACTGTATCCTTTAAACCAAGATCTATCAATAGACAAAAGGGACGTGGCTTGAACAATCAGTGCCAATGAGGAGGGTCATGAAACGATTTACCGCTGTCAATGCTGATCCAGAAACAATTGTTGATGAACTGCTGAATGGCGCCGGTGCTGTTGCAATTTCTGGGCTTTTCAACGCAGAGGACATCGCGGAAGCCCGCCAACTCATCATGGCGTATTCAGATGGCGAGGGAGACAAGGTCACTCACTTTCAAGGCAATGCTGAGGAGGAAGGGAAACTCAATCTGCAGCGGCGTGTGTGGAACTTATTGGCCAAGGGCGAGGTGTTTTCCGCACTGGCTGCCCATCCGGTCATTATGGATATATTGCGCCGCTTTCTTGGTAGCGAATTTATCATGGGATCGATTGCGGCAAACCGCATATTGCCCGGCGGGCCGGGCCAGGAGCCTCATGTAGACTATCCCTACTGGGACTTTCACCAGCCCAATACTCATCCCATCGGCCTCAACAGTTCATTTCCGATGAACGCTCAGGTTTCGGTGCTACTGGATCCCTTTACTGAGCAAAGTGGCGCAACTGCTTTCATGCCGGGCAGTCAGAAAGAACTGCGCTACCCCACTTCTGAAGACAATTTCTTTGATCACTGCCATCGCATGACGGGTGAACCGGGTGATGTCGCTCTGTTTTTCGGTGCGATCTGGCATTGTGCGATGCCCAATAAGGCGGAACATGATCGTTCGGCTGTGCTCATCCAGTATCTGCCCAAATGGGTAAAGCCCATGGAAGACATGCCTGCGGCGCTTCCCGCTCAGTTTGTCGACAATGCGAGTGCCGACATGCGCCAGTTGCTGGGCCTCAACTATCCTTATCCGGAAGTGCTTGATGTGGCAGACGCCGGTAACACCGAGGGCATCAGATGACCGGTTCGGACAGGTTGATCGAAGCGATCAAGCGGAACCGATTTGTCGTATTTGGCCGCGCAGGCATGGATATGTTTGCGGCGCCAATTGGCACGAAAAGTGAGCATGCCAGCACGTTTGAAAGCGATCTGGGCGGTTCTTCTGCCAATATTTGCGCGGGTCTCACCAAGCTCGGCGCAAGCACCGCGCTTGTCACGTCGGTGTCCGATGATGCGGTCGGTCGCTTTTGCGTCAACCGGCTCAAGCACTACGGGGTGGACACGCAATATCTGCGCCCCGTGGGTGGTGAGTACCGGACATCTCTGGCGGTTTATGAAAGCACCATGGATGACTTTCAAAATGTTATCTACCGCAATGGAGCCGTGGATTTTCAGGTCACCAATGAAGATGTGGAACGGGTGAACTATGCCGACTATGGCGCTCTGATCACCGCCGGAACAGTTTTCGCCTCCGAACCGTCGAGGGGTTCAACTTTCCGGGCGTTTGAACTCGCCAAACAGGCGGGGCTGCCGGTAATTTTTGATATCGATTACCGCCCTTATTCGTGGCCGTCGCCAGCGGTGGCAGCCGATGTGCTGTCGCGGGCGGGTGAGGCAAGCGACTTAATCGTCGGCAATGACGAAGAGTTCGGCTTTATGGCCGGCGGCATTGAAAAAGGCCTCGACAAGGCGCGGGAACTGGCAAGTCATCCGGGTCGCATTGTTATCTACAAAATGGGTGAGGGCGGGGCGGTCACCATGGTGGATGGTGAAGAAATTCGCACAGGCATTTATCCGGTCACCGCCGTAAAGCCCAACGGCGCGGGCGACAGCTTCATGGCTGGCTTGCTGGCTAGCCTTGCTGACGGCAGGCCAATGCGGGAAGCGGTGCTGCGCGGATCCGCCTGCGCCTCAATCGTTGTTTCCAAGCCCGGTTGCGCGCCAGCGATGCCAACACCCGATCAACTTGCAGATTTTCTTGCCTCTCATCCGGGCCCGACCGACGTCTAACAGGAACCGTTCATGCACATCGCTCCATACGACAATCAAAACCAGCCCATTGTTGACGCCGACAATGAGACGGTTCCGCTCAACTATTTCAACATAGTGAAACTGAGAGCGGGGCAGGCATTCGACTATCAGGTGCCGGGCTATGAAACCTGCATCGTGCCTGCGACCGGAACCGTTGATGTTGAGGTTGAAGGTTTATCCTTCACCGCGCTGGGCAATCGTGGGGTCGATGTGTGGGATGGCGAACCGGAAGGTGTTTATGTTCCGTCCGGTGCGAAAGCGAACATGATCTGTATTTCACAGGATGCGGAGATCTTCGTGGCGGGCGCCAGGTACGACGAGGTGCTGGAACCTTTCGACGTTCGTTCTTCCGAGCTTGATCTGGTGCAATATGGTTCTGACGACACCAAGACACACCGAAAGATCAAGCATATTCTCGGTCAGAAACAACACGGCAAAGTCGGTCGCCTACTGGTGAGCGAGCTGTTCACCGTGGGGCAGGGTGGCTGGTCGGGGTTTCCGTCTCACAAGCATGACACTGACCGGTTGCCCACTGAATCCCGGCACGATGAGACCTACAATTTCAGGTTCCGACCCAACCACGGGTCGGGCGTGCAGATGTTGCAGCGCGTGGACAATGAACCGGGCGACGCCTACCACATCGTCGATGGTTCGACCATTTGCCTTGACAGTGGTTACCACCCTTGTGCGGCGCTGCCTGGTTATGAAATGTACTATTTCACCATTCTTGGAGGGCTCTCGCAGCGTTCTTTGGTGCAATACTTCCAGCCGACTCATGCCTATCAGATCGAGACCATTCCGGGCATCAAGGACATGATCGCGAAGTTTAAATGACTCGCGCCACACTTTCTGAGGTTTTGCAGCCCGCACTCGCTGGTGGCTATGCTGTGGGTGGTCTGGTTGTTCTTGGATGGGAAGATGCCTGTGCCTTCGTCGCGGCGGCTGAAGCTGAAGGGGCGCCGGTCATCTTACAAGCGGGGCCGTCCTGCCGGGCGCACACGCCTTTGCCGGTTCTGGGAAAGATGTTCAATTATCTGGCGGAACGGGCGTCCGTTCCTGTGGTCTCGCACCTTGACCACGGATACCGAGAGGAGGAATGTCGCGAGGCCATCGACAGCGGGTTTTCTTCTGTGATGTATGATGGTTCGCGTAAGCCCCTTCAGCAGAACATCGATGAGACCGCTGCCATTTGCGAAATGGCGCATGCGGCGGGCGTTTCCTGTGAAGGGGAAATCGGGTTTGTTGGTTATGCGCAGGGTGAAGCGTCCAACGGCACCGATCCGGAAGAAGCAGCGCTCTTTGCCAAAGAAACCGGCATTGACGCTATGGCGATCTCCGTCGGCAATGTTCACTTGCAGCAAAAACAGGAAGGCGGATTGGATGAGGAGCGCATTCACGCCATCGATTCTGTAACCGATGTGCCGCTGGTCATTCATGGCGGGTCCGGTGTTCCAACCACACAAAGAACCTGGCTCGCGAAATCGACCAGCATCTGCAAATACAATATCGGCACGGAATTGCGAATGGCGTTTGGTCAGTCGTTGCGTGATGCGGTGAACGCTGATCCGGAACGTTTCGATCGGGTTGCCATCCTCAAAGAAACGCTGGACCCGGTGACCCTGGCTGCGCGGAAGGTCATTCGCGCCTTGGGTGCTCCATCCTGATTGGATGCTTTGATCGATTGGTTATCGCTGGCCTGCCACTCGCCTCGGAATAAATCCCGCTTGAATTTCACTCTCAATGAATACGCCCAAGAAAACTTTGCAACCGATTGCAAAATTTTCTTGCAACCGGTTGCGGAAAGTCGTTTACTTTACGGAATGAGATGGGAGAGGATAGTCTCGTGCTGAAGGTCGGTCTTCTGGGCGCTGGTCGTATTGGCAACGTGCACGCACGGGCAATCTCCGCACATCCCGACAGTGAATTGATCTCAATATCCGACGTTGTTTCAAGCAACGCCGAGAACCTGGCCCAGCAATATGGCGCGTCTGCGCGAACGTCAGACGAAATCATCGCGGATCAGAGCATTGACGCCGTTTTGATTGCGACTTCCACGGACACCCATTCCGATTTGATTGAGGCTGCCACTGCCGCTGGCAAGGCGGTGCTTTGTGAAAAGCCGGTCGATCTCAGTCTGGATCGGGCGCGCGCCTGTCAGAAGGCTGTTGCACAAACCAATGTGCCGGTGATGATTGGATTTAATCGCCGTTTTGATCCGAACTTTCAGGCGTTGAAGAACGCGGCGGTGGCCGGAGAGATCGGCAGGTCGGAGCTTCTGACAATCACTTCTTTTGATCCGGCGCCTCCGCCGATTGAGTATGTTAATGTGTCCGGCGGTCTGTTTCGGGACATGATGATCCACGATTTCGACATGGCAAACTTTATCATGGATGAGCTGCCAGAGACAATCACCTCCACAGCTTCGTCGATCGTTGATCCTGAAATTGGCGAGGCTGGTGATGTGGATACGGCCGTCGTGACAATGACCTACCAGGATGGGCGCATCGCGGTGATCAAGAATTCGCGCCGCGCTGCCTATGGCTATGATCAACGCTTGGAGCTGTTGGGCTCAACGGGCATGCTGCAAGTTGAAAACATGCTTGAAAACACGGTCGTAAAATCAACCGCCGCCGGCGTGAGCAGTGCCAAGCCGACCTACTTTTTTCTTGAAAGATATATGCCGGCTTACGAGGCCGAATGGGCCGTTTTTGTGGATGCGATCAAATCGGCAACAGGCATGCCGGTCACATTGAATGACGGCGTTGCCGCACTGGCAATGGCCGAGGCCGCGGCGCAATCGGCCAAAACCCGCATGCCGGTTAGTTTGGCGGACTTTGTGTGATGATAGATTGCACGGTATGCGGCAGACCCAAAATCAGGTGTTCGGCAGACAGCGCCGAGCGATCAGGAATTCGGCTGAGACCGAATAGCTGGGATCAGTAGACCCCGAAGCTTTAACCAACCCCATGGGAGGGACTAGATGAAGAAGACACTTGTTATAGCTGCTGCTTTGATGGCCATGGTTGGATCATCTGCGCTTGCCCAGTCAATCGGCGTAAGTATCGCGAAATTTGACGATAACTTCCTGACTGTTATGCGCAATGGCATGACCGAGCATGCTGCTACGCTCAACGGTGTAGACCTGCAGGTTGAAGATGCTGCCGATGATCTTGCTAAGCAAATTGACCAGGTGAAGAACTTTGTCGCGTCCGGTGTCGACGCGATTATCGTGAACATCGTTGATACGTCGGCAGGTGCGGCGATTACGGAAGCCGCGGGAAATGTGCCGCTGGTTTTTGTGAACCGCGAACCCGACAATGTGGACAGTTTGCCGGCAACGCAGGCTTTTGTTGCATCGAATGAGATCGAGTCCGGCACGCTGGAAGCGTTTCAGATCTGCCGTAATCTGCGCGCAGCAGGCAAAGCAGGCGGTGCAACCGGTTATCTGATGAACGGTCAACTTTCCAATCAGGCCGCAGTTCAACGTTCGAAAGACGTGCATGACGTGATCGGCATGGATATGTGCAAATTCATGAAGTTGATCGATGAACAGACCGCCAACTGGTCTCGTGATGAGGCTCAGGACCTCATGACCAATTGGATGGCTTCAGGTGAACCGTTCGATTTCGTCATTGCCAACAATGACGAAATGGCCATCGGCGCTATTCAGGCAATGAAGGCCGCCGGTGTTGACATGAAGGCCGTCGAAGTTGGCGGTGTGGATGCCACGCAAGACGCGTTGGTGGCCATGCAGGCAGGTGAGCTCGACGTGACTGTGTTTCAGGATGCCAATGGCCAGGGCAAGGGGTCAGTAGACACCGCTCTCGCTCTTGTTGCCGGCAAGAAGGTCGACCGGAAGGTCTATATTCCGTTCAAGCTGGTGACGCCTGAAAATGTCCAGGACTTCTTGAGCAAAAACTAAGCTCGAAATTTCGTCAACAGGTGGGGCGGAGCAATGGAGCACCGCCCCGCACTTCCAATTGATGCTCGAGAGAGGGCTTGAGAGATGGCAGACACCAGCCACGGTACAGGCGGTTTGACATTCGACAAGAGCAAGAGGTCGTGGCCAAATGAGCTGAATATCCTTCTGGCTTTGATCATCATCGTCGCGATTTTCGAGATATTGGGTCAGGTTCTTCCCTATATGAGGGGCCAGAGTTTCCTTTTCGATTCCGCCGGCCGTTTTGATTCCATTTTTAACGAAGCGCGCCTGCAAATTATCATCCTGCAAGTCGCGATCATCGGCATCATCGCGCTTGGGGTAACACAGGTTATCATCACTGCAGGAATTGACCTGAGTTCCGGGCCGTTGGTTGCAGCCACGGCGATGATCGCCATGAGTTTCGCCCAAACAGAGCTTGTGAACGGCAACCCAAATCCCAAGGCGATATTCGGGCTTTGGGCGATGGATCTACCGGTTATCGTACCGATTATCGTCGGCTTATCATTCGGAGCTTTCATCGGGGCAATCAACGGCACTTTTGTCGCATTTTTTCGGATCCCGCCGTTTATCGCCACGCTTGGCATGTTTCTGATCTGTCGCGGCATCGCGCTATGGTGGTCGCAGGGGCGGCCGATTTCATTTCCCACCGAAAGTTATAAATTCATCGGTTCTGGGATGATGCCGGTTGTCTGGTTCCTGTCGTTGGCGGTCCTGTTCCAACTCATTCTCAAATACACCGTCTATGGCAAACACACCTATGCCATCGGCTCCAATGAAGAAGCCGCACGAATGTCGGGCATCAATGTGAAGCGGCACAAGGTGCTGGTCTACATGATCGCATCCACACTGGCGGCATTCGCAGGCATTGTTCTGAGCGCCAAGGGTGCAACGGCTCAGGCCGGCATGGGTGAATTCTATGAACTGTTCGCCATTGCCATGGCGGTTATTGGCGGAATCAGCCTGACTGGTGGCCGAGGCTCAGTCATAGGTACGGTATTGGGAGCGATGGTTATCGGCGTCATCCGATCCGGCTTCACCTACATAAAGCTCGACGGTTCCTATCAGCTCATGGCGATGGGAGGAATTATCATTGCAGCGGTGGTGCTTGATCAATACCGACAACGAAATCGCGCTTGATACGGGAGATAGGCATGAGCGATGAAATCGTTCTGAAAACTGAAGATCTATCCAAACACTATGGCGGGGTTCATGCCCTGCAGGGCGCCAACTTCGAAATGAAGCAGGGCGAACATGTCGCCATTATGGGCGACAACGGGGCTGGGAAATCGACGTTTGTCCGTCAAATCACCGGGGTGGAACAACGGACCGGCGGAAAGGTCTGGCTCTACGGTGAAGAGGTGAATTTTGCTGGACCTCTGGAAGCCCGTGAAGCGGGTATTGAGACGGTGTTTCAGACACTGGCGCTCGCAGATGATCTCGATGTGCCTGACAATCTGTTCCTGGGGCGCGAAAAAACCAAGCTGAACTGGTTGGGACCGTTTCGCCTTCTTGATTATAAGGGCATGCGTGATGCGACACTCGCCGGACTTGAAAAAACAGCTGTAAAAATCCCCAACATTCGAAACACCATTCGGAATATGTCGGGCGGTCAGCGCCAATGTGTGGCGATTGCGCGGACAGCCACCTTCCATTCGCGTCTGACCATAATGGACGAACCGACCGCGGCCCTTGGTGTCCAGGAAACCGCTCAAGTTGAGAACATCGTCAAGCAACTGAAAGAGCAGGGTGCGCCGCTCATTTTGATCAGTCATAACATGCGCCAGGTGATGGATCTTGTTGACCGGATTGTGGTGTTCCGGCGCGGTCGTATTGTGGCCAATCTGAAGAAGGAAGAAACCGATGGCCAGGACGTCGTCGCCTACATAACCGGTGCAAAGACCGGAGCTGAGTATATGGAACATGCGGTCTGATTGACGCGGTGCTGACTGCGTTGAAACCTGGTGTGGGCTTAATCTAGTTCCCGCAAATCAGCCAAGCATGTTCCTCTAAAAACAAACGACCCGAATGCCATCGCAGATCCTTGGTATCTGGGTTCAGATTGCGGATTGAAGATACAGACATGAGCAAAACAATCAGGCTTACCGCTGCGCAAGCACTGGTGCGGTATGTTGCGGCACAATTGACGGAAGACGGTGATCCCTTCATTGCGGGCGCCTGGGCCATATTCGGCCATGGCAATGTCGCGGCGCTGGGCGAGGCGCTTTACGCATCGCGCGACGCTCTGCCCACGTGGCGGGGGCACAATGAGCAGACGATGGCCCATGCGGCAATCGCCTATGCCAAACAGCAGCGCCGCCGCCGGGCGATGGCTGTCACCACCTCCATCGGGCCGGGTGCCACGAATATGGTCACCGCTGCCGCGCTGGCCTACGTCAATCGTTTGCCGGTTTTGATGCTGCCTGGCGATGTGTTCGCCAGCCGTGGTCCGGACCCCGTTCTGCAACAGATAGAAGATTTTGCCGACGGGACCGTGAGCGCCAATGATTGCTTCAGACCCGTCAGCCGTTATTTCGACCGCATTACCCGGCCTGAGCAGCTTTTGACCGCATTGCCCCGCGCATTTCGCACGATGACAGACCCCGCTGATTGCGGGCCGGTAACGCTTGCTTTTTGTCAGGATGTTCAGGCCGAAGCCTTTGATTATCCGGAGATCTTTTTTGAACCAAAGGTTTGGCACCAGCGGCGCATTCGACCTGATGTGGCAGAACTTCAGCGTGCGGTCGACGCGATCAGAAATGCAACAAATCCGGTGATCATCGCTGGCGGCGGCGTGCACTATTCAGGCGCCACGGATGAGCTGACCAGGTTTGCCGAAGCGCACAATATTCCGGTCGCGGAGACACAAGCCGGAAAATCTGCGCTTGCCTGGGATCACGAACTCAACCTCGGACCTGTTGGTGTTACGGGTGGCGAACCCGCCAACAAGCTTTGCGCGGAAGCAGACCTGGTATTGGGTGTTGGCACACGGTTTCAGGATTTCACCACGGGATCATGGAACCTGTTTGCGAATCCGGAGCGTTTGCTGATCAGTTTGAACACTGCTGCCTATGATGCCGCCAAACATGGCGCGATGCCTGTTCAGGCCGATGCCATGGTCGGGTTGTCGGAATTGTCCCGGAGCCTCGACGGATATAGGGCTGAACCGGAGGTTTCGGCAGCGAAAGAAGAGTGGTTCGGCAAGGTTGATCCGCTAACGAATGCCCCCTCAGACACGAATCAACTCCCTACGGATATGCAAGTCATTGGTGCCGTTCAAAGAGCGGCAGACGACGACACGATCGTTATGTGTGCCGCCGGTACAATGCCGGGAGAGCTGCACAAATTGTGGAAGGCTCCACGGCCAGGTGCCTATCACATGGAGTATGGTTTCAGCTGCATGGGATATGAGATCGCCGGTGCCATGGGCATCAAGATGGCGGAACCGGAGCGGGAGGTTATCTGCTTCACTGGCGATGGCACATACATGATGGCCAACTCCGAGATGGCGACTGCGGCCATGATGGGGATCGGCTTTACGGTTATTATCACCGACAACCGTGGATTTGGCTGCATCAACCGTTTGCAGATGGGAACCGGTGGAGCGGAGTTTAACAATCTTTTGGACCATGCCGTTCATGAGGTGCCATCAGCGATTGATTTCGTACAACATGCCAGCGCCATGGGTGCGACAGCCACTAAGGCCGCATCAATAGCGGAACTGGAAGATGCGTTGGCAAATCGCAACGACGTAAAAGGACCATATGTGATCGTCATCGATACCGATCCCTATCCTTCGACTCCACATGGTGGAACCTGGTGGGAGGTGGCAGTTCCCGAAGTCAGTCAGCGCGCTGAAGTTGGTGAAAAGCGTGCCGAGTATGAAGAGGCTCTTGGCGTCAGAAACGCAAAATCCGTTTGAATGCAGGAGTATCCTGAGATGGTTGAGCTTCTCAGAAAGCCGTTTGGCACCACAGGTAAGGTGCATGAAATCACGCCAGCCAGTGCGGGTTGGCGCTATGTGGGCTTTTCACTGTACCGTCTGCGCGCTGGTGAGGTCGCAAGTGAAGTCACGGGCGAGCGGGAAGTGATCCTCGTCATGGTTGAGGGCAAAGCCTCCATCACCGGAGCTGGCCAGGACTGGGGCGTTCTGGGCGAACGCTTGAGCGTGTTTGAAAAAAGCCCACCGCATTGTCTCTATTTGCCCAATGGCAGCGAGTGGCAGGCGACGGCTGAAACTGATTGCACATTGGCGGTGTGTTCAGCTCCGGGGAAAGGCGGTCATGAGCCGCGCCGCATTGGTCCAGACGGTATCAGCCTCACGGAGCGGGGGAAGGGCACCAACATCCGTCACATCAACAATATCGCCATGGAAAATGAGGACTATGCCGACAGCCTGCTGGTGACCGAAGTGTTTACACCGGCAGGACACTGGTCTTCCTATCCAAGCCATCGGCATGATGAAGACGATTTTCCGCGCATAACCTATCTGGAAGAAACCTACTATCACCGGCTCAATCCCGCGTCGGGGTTCGGCATTCAGCGCGTTTACACCGATGATGGCCAGCTCGATGAAACGATGGCCGTTGCCGATGGCGACGTTGTGCTGGTGCCACGTGGTCACCACCCCTGCGGTGCGCCCTACGGGTTCGAGATGTACTATCTCAACGTTATGGCTGGCCCTTTGCGCGAATGGCGCTTCGTCCCCGCCCCGGAAGTCGAGTGGATCATGCAGCGGGACGGGTGATTAACGCACCAGCTTGCCAGACGGTTGATATGCAGACGCAGTCATTCAGACTGCAGTTGCCAAATCCTGGCTCGAGAGCAGATCTGTTTTAGGCATCAGCGACAGAAGCTCCCGCGTGTAGTCGTTCTTGGGTTCGCTGAAGAGCGTGGCGGTTTCAGCCACTTCCACCAACTGACCATTGCGCAGCACACCCACACGGTCACACATCTGGCGCACGACCGGCAGATCATGGCTGATAAACAGCATGGTCAACCCGAGATATTCCTGCAGGTCTTTTAGTATGTTTAGGATCTGCGCCTGAATGGACACATCAAGTGCGCTGGTGGGCTCATCGCAAATCAGGAACCGAGGCTGTGTTGCCAGAGCGCGGGCAATCGCGATGCGCTGGCGCTGACCACCAGAAAACTGGTGCGGATATTTAGAACCGGCTTCGGCGCCGAGCCCTAATCTCTCAAGCAATTCAGAGACACGCTCGTTGATTTGATCCTTCGGAATGACACCCAGATGCAGGGCGGGTTCGGCAACGATCGCATCAACACGGTGGCGAGGATTGAGCGACGAAAACGGATCCTGAAAGATCATCTGGATCTGCCGACGGTAGGTGGCGAGCTCATCGAGACCTGCGTGAGAAACGGCAATGTCGTCGAAATAGACCTCGCCCTTGTCGACCTGATAGAGGCCAGCAATCATCCGTGCGATGGTGGATTTGCCGGAGCCGCTTTCCCCAACCAGCCCGAACACCTCACCGGGCCGGATTTCAAAACTCACATCGTCGACCGCTGTGAACATGCGCCGCTGGGATGGAAAAATGCTACGCTTTTCAACGAACCTTTTCGTGATGCCTTCGATCTTCAGAAGAGGACCGTCTGGCGCTTCCTGCTTTGGCCAATTGCGGGCCAGTTCCTCAATCGCAAAGTCGGTCTGGCGACCGTCATAGGACAGTTTGGGAAAGCGATGCACCTTGCGGTTGGCGCGGGGAACCGCAGCGATCAGGCTGCGGGTATAATCATGTTGGGGATCACCCAGAACCTGTTCGGTTGGTCCGGTTTCAACGATATTACCGCCATACATCACGGTCACCACATCGGTGGTCTCGGCGATGACACCCATATCGTGGGTGATGAGGATAACGCCGACCTGCCGTTCGCGCGCGAGCTCCTTGATCAGTTCAAGCACCTGTGCCTGAATTGAAACATCAAGCGCCGTGGTTGGTTCGTCGGCAATGATGATTTCCGGCTCCGAGCAGAGCGCCAAAGCGATGACCACCCGCTGGCGCATGCCGCCTGAAAACTGATGTGGGTACTGGTCGATGCGGGTTTTGGGATCGGGAATGCCTACCCGGTTCAAAAGTTCAATGGCCCGACGCTTTGCTTCCGAAGCGTTGAGATCGAGATGCTCAACCATCGTCTCAATCAATTGCTCACCGATGGTGAAAAGCGGGTTGAGTGAGGTCAGCGGATCCTGAAAGATCATTGAAATCCGGCTGCCGCGAATATCGCGCATCGCGGCCTCATCGACGCCCGATATTTTGCTTTCGTTTAATTCAATCAAGCCATCGCTGATGCGACCAGTGCCTTCCAGCAACCCCATGATTGCCGCACCGATGGTTGATTTTCCGGCACCACTTTCACCAACCAGGCCGTGAATTTGTCCGGGTTCAACGGTAAGCGCGGCATTGCTGACGGCGGTAAAGGGCTCACCGCGTGTGGCAAACTGAACAGTGAGATGGTCGATGGAAAGCAGCGTCATTTCACTATCGCAGTTTCGGGTTCAGCGCATCGCGCAGCCAGTCGCCAAGCATGTTGACGGAAAGCGCAAGCGCCAGCAGCGTGACGGCCGGGAACAAAATGATCCACCACTCACCAGAGAACAGGAAACCCTGACCAATTCGGATGAGGGTTCCCAAAGATGGCTGAGTGGGCGGTGCCCCCACGCCGAGGAAGGAGAGCGTCGCCTCGGCAATGATTGCCAGCGCCAGCGAGATGGTCGCGATCACGAGAACTGGTGACAGGACGTTCGGAAGGATGTGCCGCAGCATAATGGCACCGGAGCCCCGTCCAATTAGCCGGGCGGCTTGTACATATTCCTTGTTTTTCTCGACAAGGGTTGCCCCTCGCACCACGCGGGCAAATTGCACCCAGTCTGACAATCCGATCGCGATGATGAGCACCCAGATCGCCATTTCATCCCGCATGTGGACTGGCGTTATGCCTTTCGCGATGCCGAAGATCAGCATTGCAACGAGAATAGCGGGAAAGGTGAGCTGAACATCGGCAATCCGCATGATGATCGTTTCCGTCCAACCGCCCACATAGCCAGCGATCAGCCCCAGGGAAACCCCAAGAACCAAGGCGAAAAGGACCGCAACAAATCCCACGAACAGCGAAATCCGCATTCCGTAAAGTATGGTTGAGAACACATCCCGGCCCTGATCGTCCGTGCCCAGCCAAAACGTGTCGCCCGTGAAAGCGTTCGGTTCCATCGGCTTGGAAAAACCGTTCATCAGGTTGAGAGATGCCGGATCAAACGGATTGTGCGGTGCAATCAGTGGAGCCAACACCGCTGAAAGCACCAGCAACAGCACCACTGCGAGGGAGACGACGGCAACTGGTGAGCGGCGAAATGACCAAGAAAAGTCGGACTGCCAGGCGCGGCGGATTGCGTCCATCGCTCAGCCCTCCGCCGTTGTGCGATCAACCCGCAAGCGCGGATCGACAGCAAAGTAGAGAATGTCGACAATCAGGTTGATCGCCACAAACATGACAGAGATGAGCATGAGATAGGCGGCCATGACCGGGATGTCGACGAACTGGATGGCATTGATAAACAACAGTCCCACCCCCGGCCATTGGAACACCGTCTCTGTGATGATGGCGAATGCGATAATTGCGCCAAGCTGCAAGCCGGTCACGGTGATAACCGGAACCATTGTGTTTTTCAGCGCATGGCGGAAGTTGATGGCCCGGTTTTTCAGGCCACGCGCGCGTGCGAAGCGAATATAGTCCGCGCGCAGGACCTCCAGCATTTCCGAACGTACCAGCCGCATGATCAGCGTCATCTGGTAGAGGCCAAGGGTAATGGCGGGCAGCACCAGCGCCTGCAAACCCGATGTGGTGAGGAACCCCGTCGACCAGCCTCCGATCATCACCGTGTCGCCACGCCCGAAACTGGGAAGCCAGCCGAGCTCCACTGCGAACAGATAGATCAACAGAATACCGATCAAAAAGGTCGGTAGAGAGACACCAATCAAAGACACTGCCATGATGACATTCGCCGCCACCCCGTCCCGTCTGATGGCGGTGAACACCCCAAGCACCACCCCGAAGAAAATGGCAAGCAGGCCGGAAACTGCAGCAAGTTCAAGCGTGGCCGGTGCCCGCTCAATCAGGATCGCGGAAACCGGTCGCCCCTGACGGTAGCTGACGCCAAAGTCTCCCTGCATGGCGTTGCCCAGAAACTTGGCATATTGCACGACGAACGGCTGATCCAGTCCCAGTTCAATGCGCAGCCGCTGAATATCGGCATCAGTGCGTTCCTGACCAAGCATGTTGTCGATCGGGTCGCCCACAAATCGGAACATGGCAAAGGCGACGAGCCCGACCACCAGCAACACAATGACGGACTGGAAGACGCGCTGAAGGATAAATGTGATCATGGGGTACGGATAAAAAAGATGCCCGGTGAAAGATCACCGGGCATTGCTTGTTTTGCTGGCGCTAGTTTTTGGTCACCCAGCGCAGAATGAGGAAGTTATCAGGACGCTGGGTGAGCGCGATGTTGTCGCGCGTGCCCCAGACCAATGGCTGCACATAGAGCGGCACATAGGCAGTTTCATCCTGAAGGATTTTTGTGCTCTCGTTCAGCATGGCCTGACGTTTGCCATCGTCAATTTCCGACTGAATTTTTGGCAGCAATTCATCAACGCGAGCGTTGGAGAAATCACCAAAGTTCCAGCTACCAAGCTTCTTTTCAGCGTTTGGTGTGTGCGCCAGAAACCGGATTGGATGTTCTGCATCGAACGTGCCCGGAGACCAGCCAAGCAGATACATGTCGAAATTGTCTGCCCGCAGTTCCGGCCAGTAATTGCGGACAGGCATTGCATCAAGTTCCGCCTTGATGCCGACCTGCGCCAGCATGCCGACAACGGCTTGACACACCGCTTCATCATTCAGATAGCGGTCATTCGGGCATTTCAGGCCGAATGCGAATCCGCCCGCATAGCCAGCCTCAGTCAGCAACGACTTGGCCTTTCCCGGATCGTAGGCAGGGCGGCCTGCCAGATCCTTGGAATAGCCGCGCATAGCTGGGCTCACCAGCTGCGACGCCGGTGCAGCAGCGCCGCGCATGATTTTCTGAAGGATTGCTTCGACGTTGATTGCATGGGCAACCGCACGGCGAACCTTCGCATCCTTGAACGGATTTGGCTTTCCTGCATCGGCTGCATACTTCAGATTCTCCGCCGCGTGAGGGAAGCCAAGCATGATGACCCGGGCTTCGATACCCTGGATCACCTTGACGCTGCTCGATGTCTGAAGTCTGGCGGCATCCTGAATAGGAACAGGATTGATCATGTCCACATCGCCCGACAGAAGGGCTGCAACGGCTGTTGCGGAGTTCTGGATCGGGGTGAATTCAGCGCGCGTAATGTTGTGCTCGGCCTTGCCCCACCATTTATCGAATGGTTCAAGCACGGTTTTCAGACCTGGCTGGCGCTCCGTCAGCTTGAACGCACCGGTGCCATTGGCGTTGAGCGTTGCATGGGTTTCCACATCTTTGGCAGGAACGGTTGAGTTGTTTTTCTCCGTCCAACCCTTGTCCATGATCATGAAGTTGGCGATGGAATCGGGGAAGATGGGATTGGGCGCGATCGTGAGAAAATCGATCGTGTAATCGTCAACAACCTTCACATCCGATACCGGTGCAAACCAGGAACGCGTGTCAGCGGCTTCACTTGATGCTCGCTGGTAGGAAAACAGCACATCCTCGGCGTTGAATTCTGATCCGTCGTGAAAGGTCACTCCCTTTCGCAGTTTAAAGCGCCAACCCTTATCTCCCAAAGGTTCCCAGCTTTCTGCCAGCGCGCCTTCAACACCCATTGTCTTGTTCCGGCGCACGAGGCCTTCATAGACATTGTTCAAAAAGCCCAACACGGGAGCCGAGTTGGTGGCGTGCGGGTCCATTGTCTGCGGATCAGTATTGGAGGCCCACTTGAAGGTCTCTGCATGTGCGGAGGATGCGATCAATGATGCTCCCACGATTGCGGCGTAGAGTGCTTTCATCTTGGTTGTCCCTGCGATTTCTGGATGGCGCAAAATTGTTTTGGCCGACCGCCCAAAAGAGCGATCGGCCATTGTTGTTATTTGCTGAGCTTGAAGTATTTGAACTTGGCTGTGTCGTCAGGTGCAACAACTGTTTCCACCTTGTCCGACATGCCCCAGTTCAGCACCTGATGGTGGATTGGGATGTAAAGCGCTTCGTCTTTCACCACTTTCCAGATGTCAGCGATCATGCCGTTGCGCTTCTCGAGGTCAGTTTCAGAAGCAAGCGCTTCAATCTTCTTGTCGAGGTCGGCATTGGAAAAGCGTGTGCCGTTCCAGGAGCCGTACTTCTCACCCTTGGAGTGGGCCAGGAAGTTGAAAATGTACTCTGAATCGTAAGTCGGAACGCCCCAACCGAGCATGTAGAAGTCGGTGGTCAGGTTGCTGATCAGCGGGAAGTGCTGGGCTTTCGGCTTGGCGTCGAGCTGCACCTTCACACCAATTTGCGCCAGCATGCCAACGGCTGCCTGGCAGATCGCCTCATCGTTGATGTAGCGGTCGTTCGGGCAGTCGAGACGGATTGAAAATCCGTCGCCATATCCGGCTTCCTGCATCAGCTTTTTTGCGCCTTCCAGATCAGTGGCGGGCACTGCGTCGAGTTCCTTGGTCCAACCATTCACAAATGGTGGCGAGATGACACCGGCAGGAATGGACTGGTCGCGCATCACCACTTTCTTGATGGCCTCGCGGTTGATCGCCATGCTCATGGCAACGCGAACGCGCTTGTCAGCAAGCGGGTTCTTGCCTTCCACATCGTCCGCTTTCAGATCGGCATCACCCTGGTTCATTCCGAAGAAAATGACGCGGTTTTGCGGTGCTGTTTTAACCTGTAGCCCGTCTGCATCATCCACGCGCTTCAGGTCCTGCACAGGCACATCCTGAATGAAATCAACTTCACCCGACAACAGGGCGGCAACGCGGGTCGCCTGATTCTGGATCGGGGTGTAGATGATCTCGGTGACTTCCATCGGAAACTCACCCTTGCCCCAGTAATCGTCGTTGATTTTCAGAACTGTCTTGGCGTCGGGCTCACGGCTGATAAGCTTGTAAGGGCCAGTGCCGTTGGCGTTTTTGGCGGCAAATGTGTCTTCACCACCCTCATAATCCTGCACCTTCACGGCGTTGTTTTTCTCCGACCATTGCTTGTCCATGATGAACAGGTTGGTCAGGTTGCTCGGCATGATCGGGTTTGGACCGTTGGTCACAATCTCAAAGCCGTATTTTCCGTCCGCGCGCACTTCTTTCACTGAAGCGAGCAGTTCTTTGTAATCGGAGTCTTTGGTCATGGCGCGGTTGAAAGAGAAGACTGCATCCTCACTGTCGAACTCGGAGCCGTCGTGGAATTTCACCCCTTCGCGCAGTTTGAATTTCCAGACATTCGGGTCTTCCTTGCTCGGAGCCCATTCTGTTGCCAGGGCAGGAACGATTTTTCCGGTCATGTCGCGCATGACCAGCGGTTCCATGATCTGGTGTGCGAGCGCCGAGGTCGGGCCTTCGTTCTGAGCATGCGGGTCGAGGGTCAGGGAATCACCGGCGCGCGCCCAGCGCAGGGTTTCAGCATTGGCAGCCGTCACTGTCATCGCCAGTGCGGTGGTCGCCAGCAAGGTTCGGAATAAATTCATGGATTTGCTCCCAGTTTGTGATTGGAGTTTTTTCTTATCGTGCCAGCAATCTCAGAAGAGGTCCATAGGCCAACACAAGCCATGAAGATAAATTTGATCAAATGATCAAAGAACAGGAATTTTCCTTGCACGTCGCCATTGCGGCATCACGTGGCGGTTTTTTCGTTTGACGCTTGCGCCAAACCCTATGCACACTCGGCGGCAGGAGATGCTGTATGCGCACTTTGTTTGCCCTGATCGGATTGCGTGACCCGCTATCGCGGCGGGCAACAGGCTGCGACTTGGTCGTTTGACGACCTGATGCCGATCAACTTGCTTGATCAGTTTGGCTCTTGAGCCGGAACATATCGCGCCACTCCCTTTCATTTGAAAACCAAAATTCATGAGCAATCAATCCGGGTTGCGTTTGGCAATCGACATTGGCGGAACCTTCACAGACACGGTGTTGCTGGACACTGCCACCAATCGCCTGATTTCGACCAAAACGCCCACAACGCCTCACCAACCGGCGCTCGGGGCGCTTGATGGCGCGTGTCATGTGCTGCAACAGGCTGGCGCGAACTGGAGTGACGTCTCCGGGCTTATCCATGGCACGACGCTCGCAACAAACGCGTTGATCGAGCGCCGTGGTGCAAAGGTTGCCACAATCACGAACAGCGGGTTTCGGGACATTCTGGAGATCGCGTATGAGCGGCGCTACAGCCAATATGCGATAAATCTGGAAAAGCCGGATCTGATTGTGCCGCGTTCGCGGTCGTTCACGATTGGCGGGCGTATGAACGTGCGCGGTGAGGAACTAGAACCGCTTGACGTCGATGGCGTTCCAACACTTATTGAGGCGCTGAAGTCAGCAGAGATCGAAGCGGTTGCGATCTGCCTTCTTCATTCATATGCCAATCCGGCGCATGAACTCGCGTTGCGCCAACTGTTGCTGGAACACCTTTCCGACCTTCGCATTTCTCTTAGCCATGACGTCAGCCCGGAAGCGCGTGAGTTCGACAGGTTGTGCACGACAATTGCCAACGCCTACGTGCAGCCCTTGATGGGAGACTATCTCAACGATTTCAAAACCCGTTTTGAAAAACAGGGTCTCGCCTGTCCGATTTTGATGATGACTGCAAGCGGTGGCATGACAACAATTGAGACGGCGACCCGGTTGCCGATCCGGCTTGTGGAGTCGGGTCCGGCTGGCGGTGCCATTCTGGCTGCGCGCATCGCACGGCAGGCTGGTGAAGATGAGGTTTTGTCCTTCGATATGGGCGGTACAACCGCCAAGCTGTGCCTGATTGATCGGTTTCGCCCGCAAACGGCTCGCAAATTCGAAATTTCGCGCGCGGAGCGTTTTATCAAGGGTTCGGGAATGCCGGTGCGCATTCCGGTGATTGAGATGATCGAGATTGGCGCGGGCGGCGGGTCAATTGCCAGCGTCGACCGGCTCGAGCGCATTCACGTGGGTCCGGAAAGCGCGGGTTCTGATCCGGGTCCTGCGGCATTCGGCAAGGGAGGCGTTCAGCCAACGGTCACGGATGCGGATGTGGTGCAGGGCTATATTCGCTCAGAATATTTCGCCGAGGGTCGTCTTGAGATCATTCAGGAAAAGGCCCGTGCCGCCTTAGATCGCGATGTAGGTACAGCGCTTGGCCTTGCTCCGCATCAGTCTGCCCATGCGGTGAGCGGCCTTGTTGATGAGAACATGGCGGCCGCCGGTCGCATGCATGCCGTTGAATCTGGCAAGGACTTGAGCAAGCGACTGATGATCGCTTTTGGCGGCAACGGCCCCCTGCATGCGACACGGGTTGCGAGGCGAGCGCAGGTCGACCGAATTTTGATCCCAAGGAGCCCGGGTGTCGGCTCAGCGGTTGGGTTTTTGTTCGCCCCGGTTTCGTTCGAGATTGTCCGGTCCCACTACACGACCCTGGACTTCCTGTCCGTCGACGACATCAATCATGTCTTCGATGAAATGCTCGGTGAGGCGGAAAAGGTGGTGCGGGCCGGTTCGCCCAGTGGCGAACTTGAGCAGCGCCGCATCGCGTTCATGCGCTATCACGGGCAGGGCCATGAAATTGAAATCGAACTGCCAAGTCGCCCGTTGCTAAGCGATGACATGGCAACACTGCGGTCAGCGTTCGAAGCGGAATATGCAAACCAGTTCACCCGGACTGTGCCCGGCATGACGATAGAAATTCTGAACTGGGGCCTGTCTCTTAAGAACCAGCAAGAAGAACCCAAGCGCTATTCATCCCTCCAACAGGGCAGCAAGATCCAGTCCGGTGAAACAAGGACCATTGTCTGTGATCTGACGGGCCAACCGATCGAAGCTGGCCTTTTCCATCGCGGGGCATTGTCAGCCGGGGACAAGATCGGTGGTCCAGCGCTGATCATCGAACCCCAGACCACAACGCTCGTCAGCTCAGATTTTGACGCCCGGATTGATGGCGAGGGCAATATCTGGCTCGTTAGGAGGCGAGAACTGCAATGACGCCTGACAAAACCCAATTGCAGGTGATGTGGAACCGCCTTTTGGCGGTGGTGGAAGAACAGGGGCAGGCACTCGTGCGCGCGGCATTCAGCCCGATTGTGCGGGAATGCGGCGACATCTCCGCCGGTATTTTTGATGTGCACGGACGAATGCTCGCGCAGGCCGTCACCGGCACACCCGGGCATATCAACACGATGGCCGAAGCCGTCAAAACCCTGTGCGCCCGCTTCGAACGACAGACCATGCGACCGGGAGACATCTACATGACCAATGATCCCTGGATCGCATCAGGTCATCTCAACGATTTCCTGCTGCTGATGCCGGTATTTTTTGAAAACCGTGTCGTTGGCTTCACGTCCTGTACCTCGCATCTCGTCGATTTGGGTGGTCTTGGCATGGGGCCGGAGGGATCGGACATCTACGATGAAGGGTTACTGATCCCCCCATGCGAACTGGTCAGCGAAGGCAAAGTCAACGACCTGTTGATGGAGATCGTGAAAGCAAATTCGCGCGAACCGGTCGCCAACGAGGGTGACATCTATGCCTTGATTGCCTGTTGCGAGGCGGGCGCTGCGCGATTGGTCCAGATGATGGAAGAGTTTGGACGGGTCGAACTGGATGAACTGGCCGACCACATCATCAAGACCTCGCGCCGTGGCACACTTCAGGCCATTGCTGAATTGCCAAAGGGCTCATGGCGAAGCGTTTTGACGGTCGATGGCTATGATGCGCCGATTGAACTTCATGCGCGGCTGGATGTCGAAGATGATCACATCCTTCTCGATTTTACAGGCACCGCGCCTTGTGTGAACAAGGGTATCAACGTGCCGCTCAACTACGCTGCGGCCTATTCTGTGTTTGCACTGCGCTGCATTATTGGGCCTGACATTCCCAACAATGCCGGATCGCTGGAACCGTTTAAGGTCGTGGCGCCACCCGGATGTATTCTGAATGCGCAGCCGCCTTCACCCGTCGCCATGCGCCACACGCTGGGCCAGATGACACCGGACCTCGTCTACGGCTGCCTCTCCCAAGCGGTACCCGACAGGGTTCCAGCAGAAGGGGCGTCCTGCATGTACGATCTGCCGCTGCGCCATTTGGCGGAAGCGGTGGATCGCGGCGGAACGCAGTTCGCGCTGGAGCTTGTGTTCAACGGCGGAACCGGTGCCCGGCCCGGTCTTGACGGGTTGTCGGCAACGGCGTTTCCGAGCGGCGTGTGGGGCAGTCAGATCGAGACCACAGAGGCGGTTGCCCCAATACTGTTTCATCGGCGGGAACTGAGACCAGATTCTGGTGGCGCCGGGCGAATGCGTGGAGGGCTTGGACAGGATATCGAAGTCTCATCCGCCACGAATGAGGATTTCCTGCTGTTTCTATCCGTTGAGCGGGTGGATCACCCTGCGCGTGGTCGTGAAGGTGGTGAGGCCGGTGCCGCAGGCCGCATTCGCATCGGCGAAAACGGGCCTGATCTTGCAGGCAAGGGCGAATATCGCATTAGGGCCGGGGAGCATCTTTACTTTCAAACACCCGGTGGCGGCGGGTTCGGTGATCCGGCCGAACGCGAGCCCGCAGACCTGAAACGCGATATCGATGAAGGTCTTGTCAGCGAGGGCGCTGCAAAGACCGTCTATGGGCGCGCATCATGAGCATCGCGCGGACTCATATTGCTGCATCGGCGGCCTATCAGCTGGCGGATTTGTCGCCGCCGGACGGATTTCCGCTGATCTCGCTCAGCCAGAATGAGAGCCTGCGACCGCCAAGCCCAAGGGTTGAAGATGCTGTCATTGCCGCGACGAGAAAATCCCATCTATACCCTGATCCTGATTGGACAGAATTGCGCACCGCGATTTCCCACCTGCATGAAGTTCCGTTTGAACAGCTGCTTTGCGGGAATGGTTCGCTGGAGGTTATTGACGCGCTGGCGCGGACATTTGCCGGACCAGAGCGCGCAGTTCTGGCGCCTGCGCACGCCTATCCGTTTTTTCGAACCGCCACGCGGTTGGCGGAAGCCCGCTTTGATACCGCCAAGGAAAACAATCTGACCGCCGATGTGGACGCCTTGCTGGCGTCCGTGCAGCCCGACACCGGCATTGTCTTTATCGCCAATCCGGGCAATCCCACGGGAACGCGGATTTCGAAATCGGAATTGCTTCGGTTGCGGCAAGGGTTGCGTGAGGACGTGTTGCTGGTCATCGACGAGGCGTACGGCGAATTCGCCGACCATCTCGATGAATTCTGTTTTGAAATGGTTGCGGAAGGCAACACGGTCGTCACGCGCACCTTTTCGAAAGCCCATGGCATGGCCGGGTTCCGGGTGGGTTGGGGGCTTTTTCCTGATGAGATTTCACAGGAAGTCCGAAAGGTTCTGAATCCGAATAATATTTCAGCAATTGCCCAGGCCGCGGCCGTGGCCGCGATATCCGACCAGCCGTATGTGCATCAGACCTGCGAGATGGTGGCAGCCATTCGCCGTTCGGCAACAGATGATCTGCGCGGTGCCGGTTTTTCTGTCGCCGACAGTTTTACCAACTTTGTTCTGATTGATTTTGGCAGTGAGGCCAAGGCCAGGCATGCAGATGAACATATGCGTTCGAAAGGGATCTTTTTGCGGGGGCAGGGTGGGGTAGGACTCCCACACATGCTGCGCATGACGATTGGGCCGAAGGTCGATGTTCGCAATGCAATTGATGCGCTCAAGGACTGGAGGAACGGCACATGAACAGCAGCTCACGCGGGCTGGCGCGATTAGGGGTGCTTGTCCCTTTCACCAACACAAATCTTGAGGCTGATTTCGCGCTCATGCGTCCGGTGGGGATCAGCATGCATTTTGCGCGGCTTGGCGGGTACGACGAAGACGAGATTCCCGATGAGACACAGATGCAGGGGCTGGGCGCGTCTGATCTGGATGAGCCGCTACGGCTGTTGATGGGGGTTAAGCCCGATGTGGTCATTTACGGCTGCACGTCAGCAACCTTGTCGCACGGCCCCCAGTTTGACCGGCACCTGGCTGAAACAATCCATGCCACGAGCGGTGCTGCCACGGTGACGGCAGCAGGCGCACTTGTGTCTGCTCTTCAGACGATGGGAGTCAGCCGCATCGGATTTGCGTCACCCTATGTTCCCGCCATCAACGATCTGGCGGTTTCGTTTCTGAACTCTCTGGGAATTAAAACCGTCCGCCGGTCGGAGGTGGACGGCGCTCTCGACAATGAAGGGCAGGGTGCGCTGACGCCAGACGCTGTGTTGGAACTGGGATTAAAAGCGGACGATCCAGATGCCGAGGCGATCGTTCTATCGTGCACCGATATGCGCGCCGTGGAGATTATCGATGCGCTGGAAACGAGAACCAGCAAACCGGTGATCTCGTCCAATCAGGCCATGTTGCATCAGGCTTTGCAAGCTGTCGGATTTGGCGAACCGCTTCATGGGTTTGGTTCGTTGTTGGCGAAATCCCGCTCGTAAAAAACAAGAATGAGCAGTCGAATGCCCAAGCATCCAAAAATCATCCTGCACAATGACGAAACGGCGCATTTTGCTGAACAACTTCGAGCCCGGTTTCCAGAGGTGGAATACAGAGAGTGCAACAGCTACGAAGCATTGCCGGAGCTGCTGGATGCGTTCCGACCGAACATCGTCTACACAGTTCGGTTCAACGGAACGCCGACCTATCCTCGCAACGCTCTCTTCACGGAACATGGCCCCAAATGGATCGCTAATGGCGGAGCGGGGACAGATCATTTCGGAGTTTGGGACCCAAAAACGGTTCTGGTCACCAACACTGCGGGCGTGGCCGCCGACATGATGGCTGAATATGTGATGGGTGGATTTCTGCATTTCACCCTCGATGTGCCGGGCCTGCTGGCGGACAAGGCCGAACGGGCCTGGAATGCACGGAAGGTTGTCCCGCTGAAAGGGAAGACCCTGCTGATTGTCGGTCTTGGCCGCACCGGACAGGCCTTGGCGTTAAGAGCCAAGGCGTTTGGCATGACTGTTAAAGGGTGCCGGGCAAGGCCAGAGCCCATGGAGAATGTGGACGAGGTTCGCGCGGCGGCGGAACTGCCAGATCTGGTTGCGGAGGCTGATTTCATAGCCATTTCAACTCCGCTCACAGATAAAACTCGCGGGCTGATCAGTGCGCATCTGCTTTCCAACGTTAAGTCAGGCGCTGTGCTCGCTGATGTTTCACGCGGCGGTGTGGTCGATCAAACTGCACTTCTTGACGCGCTGCGTTCAGGACACGTTGCGGGTGCCGTGCTCGACGTCTTTGAGACTGAGCCATTGCCTGCCGACCATCCCTTCTGGGACGACGAAAATGTGCTGATCTCACCTCATTGTTCTTCTGTGTTTGAAGGCTGGGAGATGGCATCGTTTGATCTCTTTCTCGCCAATCTGCAGCGATGGATGGACGGGAAGCCGTTGCAGAACGTGGTCGACCCGATACGGGGATACTGATCCGCTTGTTTGCGAAGTTTCAAGCCTTCAGCCGATCATTCTCTGGATCGTAATCATGATGGTTGTGGCGAACTGCACTGCGCATCTCGCCAAAAGCCTGAACGTTGCACGTTTCGCCCCTTGAGAGGCTTCCATTCCGGATGTAGCCGAGTGCGAGGAGTTTGCCGGTGCGGTATCCCATTGAAACCGATGCCAGATAGCCAATAAGTTGGTCACCATTCAGGATTGGATCGGATGGAAGGGGCTCGGGTCCCGGATCGGTGATTTCCAGCCCCACGAACTCCCACTCAGCCGTTTGTTCCAATTGCTTTTCAACCGAGTCACGACCCACGAACGCTTCCTTGGTCAAATCCGCAAATCTCGCCAAGCCTGCGTCAAAAAGCGTGTACTCCGTTCCGAAATCGGCACCCCAGGCGTGATATCCTTTTTCGATCCGCATGGCGTTGAGCGCATAGGATCCAAAGTTGCACATCCCGTGGCTCATGCCGGCGGTCCAGATTGCTTCATACAATGCGCAAAGCTGGTCTGACGCGACATGAAGCTCCCACCCCAGCTCGCCCACATAGCTGACGCGCAGCGCCGTCACATCGATATCTGCGATCTTGATCTCAGCCACACTCATCCAAGGTCGTGTGAGATCGTCCGATGTCAGCGATTGCAGCACCAGCCGGGATTTTGGGCCCATGACTAGTAAAGCGGCATCGTGTTTGTAGCCCTTGATGAGCTTCGTGTCCGTGGCCGCAAGATGCGACGCCAGCCAATCGAAATCGCGATCAATGGCGAGCGTGGGACCACACAGAAGAAAGCGATTGTCATCAAGCCGGGCAACCGTTGCCTCTGACCAGATACGCCCCTTTGCTGTCAGCATATATGATAAGCGGACTCGACCCGGGGCAGGCAGCGATCCGCAGATGATTTTACTCAAACCAGCAGCGGCGTCCGGCCCTTCCAATGCGAATTTTGCGAAGCCGCCGTGATCCATAATTCCCACGGCGTCGCGAACGGTTTCACACTCCAGTTTGACGGCGCCCTGCCACGGCTCATGCCCGAAACTGAGTCTTGCGAAGTCGCTTTGATTTTCGCGTCGGAACCAGAATGCACGCTCCCATCCACCAATCTGGCCCATGACGGCCCCCTGATCGATGAGACGGTCATAGAGCGGCGTTTGGTTGACCGGTCGGCCCGAGGCCATGATGCGGTGTGGAAAGGGAATTGCATATTGAAGATCGTAATGCTCCGAAGCGCGGGCGGCGGCATAGTCGGGTGTCGCCCATTTTCCAAAGCGTCTCGGATCCCAGGCAGAAAGGTCCCATTCGGTTTCGCCTTCGGTGAGCCACTCTGCCATCGCTTTTCCGATTGCAGCTGAGTGGGTGATCCCGATTTGAACACCGGTCGCATGATAGAAATTTCGCACACCGCCGGCAGGACCGACGAGCGGCAGCGAATCCGGCGCATAGGGGATTGGCCCGTTCACAAATCGCTGTGCTCCGGCTTCTGCCAGCACCGGAACATGGGTTGAAGCGGCCTCGAATACCGACATCATCCCATCAACATCGTCTGGAAAGAGTTGATGATCGAAGTCAGACGGTACGCCATCCTGCCAGACCGGGCGACCTTCATGGGCATAGGAGCCCAGCAAAAGGCTGTTTCTCTCGCGGCGGAGGTAGAATCGCAATTCAGGGTCGCGGATCAGCGGAAAGAGGTCCGGGTTATCCTCAAGTGCAGAGAGTGGGCTTGTCACCAAGTATTGGTGCTCGAGCGTTACCACAGGAAGGTGCAGACCCGCCATTGCAGCGATCTCCGCACCGCTTGATCCGGCAGCGTTGATCACCGCTTCAGCAATCAACAAACCTTCGGGCGTCTCAATTTGCCACTCTCCGGATGTCCGCTGGCTCAGCCCGACAACGCGCGTAAACCGCCTAACTTCAGCGCCCAATGTGCGTGCATGCTTCGCTAACGCTTGGGTTAGCTGGCTTGGATCAATGTCTCCCTCGTAGGGGTCGAGAATGCCGCCCAAAACACTGTCGTCCCTCGTCCAGAATGGGTGCCGGTCTTCGATCTCACTCGGTGTGAGCAATGCGAGATCGAAACCCGCTGAGCGAGAAACACCGCACAGATGCTCAAACAGCTGCATGCGTTCGCTGGAATGGGCCGGCCAAATGGCTGTCGTGTGCCTGTAGGTGATCGGCGCTTCGGGGTCTTCAGCAAGCTCCTTGTAAAGTTTCCAGGCATAGTTGCCCGCCCGCATGCCGAGCCAGGAATTGGCATAGGTCGGAATATTGCCCGCCGCATGCCAGGTTGATCCGGCCGTCAGCTCATTTTTCTCAATGAGTACGGTGTCGGTAATCCCGGCTGCAGCCAGATGATACAGGATTGCTGCCCCAACGGCTCCACCGCCGATGACGGCGACCTGGGCGTGGCTGCGCATCTAGTGGCGCTCCAACAGGGCGCCAAAGCCTGATATCGGATCGGTGATGCCGACCGCCCGCAGAGCCTGCCAGTACACAGCGGCATTGCACGCGACAATTGGTTTGCCATGCCGGTTTTCCAGTTCATCGATCAATGCAACGACGGGAAGGGCTGTTCCGACCTGCAAAATGGCATCGCATTCATGCGCAGCGACCTCTTCAAACACACGGCGAATGTCGTCGAGAGGTGTCTCGCAAATTTCGGGCAGCGATGGTGTTTCGGTTCCCTTGATGGCGACCACAGAGAACCCGGCCGTTTCGGTGTTGGCTTTCACCACAGCATCAACCTCGGCGTTGAACGGTGTCACGACGGCGATGCGATTTGCTCCCAGGGCTTTGAGCGCTGCATAGTCTGCCTGAGAGGCCCCGAGTATCGGAGTCCCGAGTTCCTCCGATAAATTGCTACAGCGTGTGCCGAGCTTATCCGGCCCGCCCGGACCGGCATCTGTCGTCAACCCGACGGCGATTACCGTCGGGTTGCAATCCATGAGTTTGGCGGCTTCTTCCGCGAGGTCATCGGAAATGTTGTCCCCACCCAGACGAAATCGCTGCATCTGATTGGTCACGCCATGCGGCCTGAGCAACTCCAGTTCCGGTTGGACAACAGTATTCATTGCAGGCGTCATCACGCCGATGATAGCGCGTGGTGCAAGAGTGTCAGCCATTGGATTGTTCCCTTAGGTACGCGTTCAGACCCGACATGCCGCCGATGTAGATCACGTCGCCGACGACTCTCTCCATTTCTTCAACGTCCTGTGGTCGGCATTCGAACCGGCTTTCCCAGATGCTGAGGGTTTGATTGGTGCTGGTGATGGGTAAGAGTCGATGGGTCGAGACGTAGTCGGATACGGGCAACGGGGATTCCAGAATGTCGTATGAGTAGAAGTGCTCAGCGTCGGAATGCGCGAGCAGAGTTTCACGAAAGACTTGTCCGTCTGGCGTTGACAGGCACCTGATGGTGCTTGTGGCTGTTGGTTGCCCACTTTCAAGAACAGCTTCTGAAACACCTGGGTTCCAATTGACCACACCATCAAACGCTCTGAGCGCTGCCCAGGTTTCATCGATGCTTGCATCAATGAT
Organism: Pseudomonadota bacterium; assembly: GCA_039029195.1. Taxonomy (GTDB): domain Bacteria; phylum Pseudomonadota; class Alphaproteobacteria; order Rhizobiales; family Rhizobiaceae; genus JBCCGR01. The sequence goes on along the minus strand of JBCCGR010000020.1, from coordinate 47,905 downwards.
CATGCTTCTGAAAACGTGCACCTTGTCCTCCTCTAGAGATCCAGCCGAATTGGATACTTGGCTTTGATGTTTGCTTCTGCGGCTGCGCTCAGATGCGAGGCAGGTGGCCCGGCGAGGATTGCATCCACAAGTGCTTTGGCCCGATCCCAAATCGACTGACTGCCAGCTTCCTGCCATTCCGTCACGCTCAACCGATCGGCAAGCGTCGGGTAGTGATAATCGGACTTCATGCGATTTAGCGTTTCACTTTCCCCAAGATAGTGTCCGTCTGTGGTCACGACGCGCTCGACCGATTCCAGATCTAGGGTCGCCGCCGAGACCTCTATACCCTTGATAGATCGCAGGATAGCGCCACACATATCATCGTCGATAACCAGCGCTTCGGGGCTTGCAACCATGATGGACCCCAACATGCCGACAGAGAGGTTGATCATGTCAGCTCCGGCATGGCCGGCCATTGCCACAGTGTATCCTTTTTCATAGCCGGCCTGGGCATCCATGAGTTTGGAATCAGTCATTCCAGCAGAAACTGTCGATGGCAGACCGACGTGGGCCAGCACCTGAGCGGCGGCGGCATTGGCGATGGCGGATTCGCCACCTCCTCCACTCATCGCTCCGGTACGGAGATCAGAAATGAACGGCATGAGGGCGTAGATGCAGGGTCCGCCCAGCTGGATGCCATCCACCACAACCAGTCCGGCAAAACATTCCGCCAGCCCTTGAGCCAATGCACCGGCGAGAGTTACCGGACTTGTGGCACCGGCTTGTCCTGCTGAACAAATTTGCGGGATCATTCCAGCCGCCATGGCGCGTTCCAGCATCTCAATTCCTTCCGGCGCATAGGAAAGCGGCGGGACCACGTGGACAATGATCGCAAGGCAAAATGGCCGGGCTTTGAAGGAACCTTGTTCGCCGAGCGCCATGTCGAACAGATCAACCACAGGTTCAACATGTGAAGGGTCGCTGAAGCTCACGCCGATGGGCTTCGACGTGGCTTTCAAACAGGCAAAAGCGGTGTTGATGTCGAGCTCGAAAGGATCAAGCACGTCGCGCGCAACAACCGGACGGATGCCATAGGCGATGTGGGATGCGCTTTCGACCACCTGCATCAGGTAATACAGATCACGCAGCGTGCTGTCGCGGTGGGTTTCGGTTTGAGCATCCAGCATCTGCACGGCCGCACCGCCAGTGCCGAAGTGAACGCGGCCTCCGCCAATTTGAAGATCGCGATGTGGCAGAAATCCCGGCAAGGTGACCTGTTCCGGTGTCCGCCGAAGCGCAGCCCGGATCATTTCTTTTGGAAAGCAGAGCCTTCCATCCGAACGATGCCATGCGCCAGCTTTCAGGGCGCGTTGTGTTGCCTCCTGCGGCAATCCGGCCATTCCCACATTTGACAGTATTTCATAGGCGTGCGTTTCGATTTGAACGAGATCGGCCACGCTCAATGGTCTCAATGCACCGCCAACGGGAAACTCCGTCGGTCCGCACAAATCAGCGTCGCTTGAAGCTCTGCGCCGTTTCCCGATGCGTCTGTTCATAATCAACCTTTCGACGAGAAGAGCATCGCATTTTCAGGACCCCGGATACTCAAGAAAGCGACAAAGATGATCACTTGAGCGCGTTGCGTGTTGGTGAGCCTCGCAGAGGATGAGTTGGAGATTGCGCACGAACCGGCTTTACCCGTCATTCAAAGGTTTGAGAGTGAACAGTTCTTCCGGTTCCGAAAATCCCCGTAAGGTGTGTTCGCCGACGCTTTTGGTGCGGTGCGTTTTTCGAACCTTTCCAGCGATCCGGGCATCCATGAGGACGGGAACAATCAAGTCCTTACAAAGGGCTTCGCAACGTGCGGCCCGATTGACCGCCGCACCATAGACCGTGAATGCCATGTGATGGCGAGAGCCGATGCTTCCCGAAATCAACTCACCTGCACAAATGCCAAGTCTGATTCTGAACCCATGCTCCCTGGCGATATCGAGCAGCGATGCGGCAGCGCCGACCGCTTCAATCTCGCTCTCGTGTGTTTCAATTGGCGCGTTGAAGGAAGCAAGCAGACCATCACCCGTGTAGCTGATCACGGTTCCCTTGCATTTGCCTATTTCGTCGGCGGCGGCGGAAAGGAATGCATCCACCGTCCTGATTGCTTCATCAGGTGTTCTGCTTGCCAGGAAGGTGGAGAAACTCTCGATGTCGAGCACAAGAATGGAGCCCTCCGCCTGCCGCAGGGGCAGTTTGCCCCCGCTTTCAACAAGCTGATCAACCATGACGTCGGGCACATACTGGCCAAATGAATCCGCGATACGCTGCCGTTTGAGACGCTCTTCATGGCGTTTTTCTTCCGCCACCATCTGAGCAAAAAACAGTTGCCGCGCGCGGTAAACCGCAACGGCAAGAATAGATGCCCCGATCATCAAGAGACCGGTTTCCTCCAGCCTGTTGCCCCGTCCGACAAAATCTATGGAGAGAAAGATTGTCTCGTAATCCGCTCTTGTGGCGGGCGCCGGCATGTCCGCCCAGGAAAGCGGCGAATGCATGTCTGCAGTCACCCACAAGAAGGCGCCCCACCAGCCAATCGTGACAATCACCCCGGCCCAAAGGGTCAACCGCCAGGAAAGGGAAAGCGTGGCCAGGGCAACAATTGGGAACAGGTAGTAAATGCCGTAAGCGCGAAACGCGATGATCTGTGGCACCTCCTCCACCCGGCTCACGGGGATGATTGCGAACAAGGCACAGATGGTCAGGATGTCGAAGGCATAGAGGACGTATTTCATCCACCAGCGATTATGACGCGTGCCGATGACGCCGAGATGCGCAACGCCGATCAGAATGAACAGTAAGAAGGCGATCAGCGGCCAGGCGCGGAGTTCCTGACCGAGGAATACGACCGCTGAAATGTACCAGGTGAAGGCAAGACCGGCAGCGAGCGTCCGGCAAAAAATTGCAAGGCGAAGCCCGTTATCTTCTGCTTTCTGCAGGCGGGCTTCGCTATTGGTTGGGGTTTTTATATGTTCGCTATGCATGAACGACCCCCGATCCGACCAGTTAGTTGGCCGCTTTGGCGCGCTCGGCGGCTTTTGCCACGAGACCACGATCTCCGGTTTCCCAGAGGGCGGTCATAACCATGTTTGTCACAATCCAGCGATCACCGCTTTTAACCAGTTCATAGCTGTAACGTCCGCCCAGCGTCCACAACTCATCGCCAATCCGATGAGTGGCGGTGAAATCGGCCTGCGCCTTGGCTGTCGTTTGGTCCATATGTGTGATCGCATGGTTGGTGACCATGTGATGGGTGATTTCAAAGCCGGGAAGAAAGGCCGCCCAACCGGCGATAAGCTCGTCGGACGGTTGGGTGACGGCTTCGCCACCCCACAGGCTTGAATAGTCTGTGGTCACGGTGTCGGCGAACGCGTTTCGCACCCGCTTCCATTCGTGGCGGTCGGCACCAGCGGCAATGTCGGTGATCGAACGACTGATTTCAGCCGGATTGGCCATGGCGGAGCCTCCTAGAAACAGCGAAACAACGAGGCAGGTGAACAGGGTTTTGAAAGACATTTGAAATTCTCCGAGTTGGGAAATGGGTTGGTTTGCGGCGCTAATTGGCCAAGCGATCAGGAACGGGTGCGAGCTGATACTGCGACCAGAAAAAGGTGTTAGCCGCGTCCTGATCCGCCGAGAGGTTGGTGGCCTCGACAATCTTTCCATCGACGATGCGGTACACCAGTGCCCAGGTCGTATCGACGTTCGGTTTGCCGTCCGCGTTCGACCATCCACGGTGAATGTCGACCACGTAGTTTTCGTCGGCGCCAAAGTAGATCGGCTCTGCCTTGAAGCCGGCAACACCCAGTTGACTGAAGAAGGCGAGGACTTCATCGCGACCGTTTTTGGTTCCCGAAAGCGGATGGCGTCCGGGAATGTGCCATTTGACATTTTCGTCCATGACAGCGGCGATGGCCTTGAGGTCGTTCTTGCCGTAGGCAGCGAAGAAATCCTGCACGACCTTGATGTTTTCTGCTGGTGAGGCTGCGATTGCAGGATTTGCAGCAAGTATTGTTGCGGACATGGCAACCGCCCTGAGAAGCGTTTTCATTGTTTGGTTTCCTTGATGGAAGGGCTCGAAACGCGGTGCATCGGACGGCGTGCCCGACGCGCCGCGCTGGCCTTCAATTGTTTAGTGCTGGTTCCGAAAGTGGCTGGCGACAACATCGGCCGCGCGGTCGATATGTTCGTTGTTGTCATAGAAATCGAACTGGCTAACGTTCTCCAGCCACTTCGCGGTCGCCTTGCCCGCAAATCCCTTCAGGAAGGTGCGAACACCTTGCGGAATTGCAGCACTTTCTGAGTGAACAATTGCGAGCGGCTTATCGAGGCGACCGGGATTGTCGGCGGGGTGATAGGTCAGCCAGCCTTCCCAGCCGGCATTGTTCCACTTGTTGTCATATTCCGGGATCGCACCCCGGTCAGCTTCATAATAGTAGCCGCCAATCGGCATCAGCACGCCGGTCGCACCTTCCGGGCCTGCTGCAGGAATAACCTGTCCGCCTTCGGCTTCAGCGTTTCGGGAGAGTGCTATGAGATTGGTGACACCTTCCGCGCCACCGTAGACCGTCTCGACGATTTCCTTGTTTTGCAGCCAGGGTGCAACAAGTCCGACACTTTTGATGTCCGGATTGCCGGAAACCGCATCCACCATGTATCCGGCGGAGGCGCAGATTCCGAGGCCGTGGATGTTTGATTTGTCTACTTCAGCGACATTCGTGAGGAACTGGATCGCCTTGCGAATATCGGACGATTTCGATTGAGGGCTTTCCACAAAGCGGACCTTGCCAGGCAGATCACCCGACTTCCCCCATCCACGGAAATCAAACGTAAGAGCAACGAAGCCGCGCTCAACCATCGCCCGAGCGTAGTTTGCAGGCATCTGTTCCTGAACCGATGTCCAGGCTCCGGTGACCACAACAGCCGGTCGTTTTTCACCGGCCTTCATTCCGGCGGGCAGATAGAGCGTGCCGACCAGTTTGGCACCGTCATTTTCAAATGAGATTGTGCGGGTTTTCATCTCGTCGGCGGCTGCGGCGCTAGCAAGCATTGCGCCCGCGACGGCAGAAAGAAGCAGAGTTTTCATTGATGTTCTCCTTTGACGCAACACCGGCTCTGAGGGATTGGGAGGAGCCGGTGTGATGAGGAGAAAATGGCGCTAATCACCCGCGGTTTAATCAGCGAAACTTGCGGTTCATTGTGCGAATCTTGCTGAAATGCGGTGCTGAAGGACGTCAGACCGCGTTCTTGCGATACTCCGCAGGAGTTGAGGCTGTGATGCGCTTGAAGTGTTGCCCAAAGCGGGAAAGATCGTTGTAGCCGGTTCGAAAACAGATCTCGGCAACGGTCAAATCGCTTGTGGTCAGAAGGACCTGTGAGAGCGCAATGCGCTCAGCGATCACATATTGCAGCGGACTCTTGCCGGTTGCAGATTTGAATGCGCGGCTGAAGTGATATCCGCTCATGCCCGCAAGATCAGCCATGGACTTGAGCGTAAGATCATCGCCCAGATGATCATGGATATAGTCCACCACCCGGCGCAGTCGCACATCCTCGATTGCCAGATGTTTTTCGTCCCGCAATCTGAGACTGTTTGCCAGTTGCAGGGCCAGCGCCCGATGCATGGTTTCGCGATAGAGTGTGCCACCCTTGTTGAAACTCTCCGCCGACATAGCGAGTTCGAATGTCAGCGGGTCAATGTCCCCGACGACAGGGATAACCGCTTCTGGATCAGCCATTCCAATTTCAGACAAGACCCTTGGTGCGACCTCCACCATCATCACTTCAAGCGGCGCGTCGTAGGTACATATTCCGGTCGCACCAGGTGGCAGAATCCAGCCCTGATCGGCTTTCAGCGGAACGGCTTCAGATTTGTCCGCGCCAAGCGCAAAGCGATGTGTGGGCTGATCATTGCGAAACACGCCGATGGTGAGACGTTCCAGCTTGAATTCGCCGCCGCCTGCAGGGAGGTTGGTCAGTTCTGCGTTGAGATCACCCATGGCAGTTAAGAATCGGTCTTTGATCTCAGAAATTCAAGACCGGTGCCTCAAAGCGTGCATCGGGTACGCCTTCGGCGGGTCTGGTCACATTCGGGAGATTGTAGTCTGGTTCACAAAACAACAAATGAGATCTCAATGCCGCACCAAGATCTAATCGCGCATGGCGCCCAAACCGCAAAAGACATTGTCGAACTGGGTCCGGGCATCTGGATGGCAGTGGGGTACGCCGCTTCGAATGTTCATATGATCGAAGGGCATGAGACGGTTACGATCATTGATGCAACGGAATCAACCAAAGCCGCGCAGAACATTCTTTCAGCGTTTCGGGAGCTCTGCGAAAAGCCTGTTGGCAGGATCATCTACACGCACTCGCACCGCGACCATATCTCGGGCGCGTCGGTTTTCTCCGATGGATCGGTGCCGATCTATGCCTGTCATTTGTTCAAGTCCGACCTCATTGCCGCCGATGAGACCGTGATTGCGCCAAACAAAGCGCTTGGACGGCGGACCCAGACTCAGTTTGGCATCGGTTTGTTGCCGCAGGAGCGCATCAGCCTTGGCTGCGGACCGGGGGACCGCCCGATGGAAGGGCTGGGGGCTGGATCTCTGGAGCCCACGCACTTAATCGAACAGGACTGCGACCTTGATCTCGATGGAGTGAAAGCCGAGTTGAAGCTCATCCCCGGCGAAACGGAAGACCATATGGTTGTCTATCTGCCAAAGCAGAACATTCTGTTTTGTGGAGACAATTGGTACCACGCCTTTCCAAATCTCTATGCAATTCGTGGCACGCCGTACCGCAATTTTGCTGCCTGGGTAGACGGGCTTTCCGCATTGAGCGAGATCGGTGCGGAGGTGCTTTCTCCGGGTCACACGCGGCCTGTGTTTGGAGCGGAAAATGTACACGAAGTGCTGACCACGACCCGCGACGCCATTCAGCATGTCATGATGGAGACGGCGAGCGGCATGGATGACGGGCAGTCGCTTGATGACATTGTTTCAGAAATCTCGCTTCCCGAACCATTGGCAGACAAGCCCAGGCTGAAGGAATTCTATGGTAAAATTGGCTGGTCAGCGCGGGCTTTCGCATCCGGCACGCTGGGTTGGTATGACGGCAACCCCACCAATCTGGGGACGCTATCGACACGGGCCGGAGCCAATCACATGGCGAAACTGAGCGGCGGCATCGATGCGTTGAAGAAAGCCGCGATCGTGGAGGGCGATCTGCAATGGCGGCTGGAACTTCTCGATCATCTTTTGGCACTTGGAGAGGATGTCGCTGATCTAAAGGCCGAGACGCTTGAAGCTCTCGCAGAAGACGAGCTCAACGCGACCGCCCGCAACACCTATCTTTGGGAGGCCAAACGGCTTCGATCCTGACTAGCCTATCTGAAAAACTCTCCGATGTGCGCGGCGAACAGGTGTGATGAGTTGTCGGCAAAACGTTCATTGTTGCCGTTCGTTCGAAGAGGTGCTTTACAAGTTTACGATTGGAATTGGTGGAGATCGTGAATGCGCGTTGCACTGACGGGAGGAGCTACAGGCATCGGGGCGTCGGTGGCTGCAAAGCTCAAGGCGCAATGCGCCACAGTCGTTGCGTTTGATCTCAACGAACCACAGGCCAATGTGGATGAGTGGATCAAAATTGACCTGGGCGATAATGCTTCGATCTCCGACGCAGCCGGTCGTGCCGATGGATTATTTGATGCGCTGATCAACAATGCTGGCCTTCCGCCGCGGGAAGGACTCACCGAACTTGTCTTGCGGGTGAACTATTTTGGATTGCGGCAGTTCACGGATGCCATGGTCGACAAATTGTCCCCCGGTGGTGCCATCGTGAATACCGCATCGCGAGCCGGCTCGATGTGGCGGGACAATATTGATCAGGTGAAAGCGCTGATGGCGCTTAGGGACACGAGTGCGCTGGCAGATTTCATTTCGGGGCACGGTATCGATCATATTCGCGCGTACAACCTCTCCAAGGAAGCCGTGATCGTGCACACAATTGCCCAATGCGAAGCGTTGCTGAAAAGGAACCTGCGCGCCAATTCCGTTAGTCCGGCTGCGGTTTCGACCGGTATTCTTGATGATTTCAAATCGGCGTTTGGTGCGCGCGTGGACAAGGCCATAGAACAGGTGGGCCGTGCCGGAACGGCTGACGAAGTCGCTGATCTCATCTGTTTTCTGGCTGGTCCTGAAAGCCACTGGATCAAGGGACAGGACATCACAATTGATGGCGGCATGACGGCACTTGCCGTGACCGAGATGCTGGGGTTGAAGGAGGCGCAGAATGCGTGAGCTGAAAGAGGGGCGAGACTGGAGCTCCATGCCACGCACCGATTTCGAAGACTATCGGTCGACCGAGCTACGGGCCCCAAAACAAGCGCCGATCCGTCTCGAAAGTGGCTGGGATCAGTCTGTTGCACTGACACCGGTATGGCCGACGCTCGCGGAGGCGGAAGCCGACCTCACTTCGAACGGCCGCGTCAATGGCGAACCCATCGGTGAGCGCATCATTGTCGAAGGCAAAATTCTCGATGACGCAGGGCGCGCGGTTCCTGGAGCGCTGGTTGAGATTTGGCAAGCCAATGCGGCCGGGCGATACATTCACCGGGAAGAAATTCATCCTGCTCCGCTTGATCCGAATTTTTTGGGTGCCGGGCGGGCGATCACTGCTGCCGATGGAAGCTATCGTTTTGTCACGATCAAGCCGGGCTCATATCCCTGGGGCAATCATCGCAACGCATGGCGGCCAGCCCACATTCATTTTTCAATATTTGGTGCCGGATTGGCACAGCGTCTGATCACGCAGATGTATTTTCCCGGCGATCCGACTTTGCCATACGATCCCATTTTCAATTCGACCGCAGATGCTGCGGTACGCAACAGGCTGATCAGCCGGTTTTCGATGGAAGACACGGTTCCCGAATGGGCGCACTGCTATAAGTTCGACATTGTGGTTTCCGGTGCCTTTGCCACACCGTTTGAGGAGGGCCACGATCATGGCTGATATGATGGGCTTCGGCGACATGGACCTCGGTGATCGAGGTGGCGAACATCGCTACAAATATAAAGATGCCGTCGGACAACCGTCTTCAGTCGGCCCTACGCCAAGTCAAACCGTGGGTCCGTTTTTTGCCTACGGGCTGACGCCGGGACCTTACGGATACGCCCACAAGGAAATTCACGCCACCTCATTGCTGCCGAGTGAAAGTGACGAAACGCAAATTCTGATCGAAGGTCAGGTGTTCGATGGGGCGGGCGTCCCGGTTCATGATGCCATAGTGGAAATCGTGCAGGCGGATAGCGCCGGGAACTATGCCTCCGCTCCTCGAAATGACGGTTTCACAGGATTTGGTCGCTGCGGCACGGGTGCCGGTGGACTTGCTGCCAAAGGCGGCGATACCCATTTCCGGTTTCACACTGTCAAACCTGGCGCAACCGGTGATGGACAGGCACCCTTCGTGACAGTGATTGTCACCATGCGGGGGCTTCTCAACCATTGTATCACGCGGCTCTATTTTCCAGGCGATCAACATGATGATGATCTGGTGATGCGACAGGTGCCGCAGGAGCGCCGCACGACGTTGGTTGCGGAAGAAACGGGTCCAAACCGATACCGCTTCGATGTTCACATGCAGGGTGAACGGGAAACGGTGTTTTTCGACCTTTAGGTCGCAACCGACTGCTATTGAGGATTCGATGATTGATAAGACGGTGAGCAATCTCGCAGACGCTGTTGCGGGGATTGAAGATGGGGCGTCGGTTATGATCGGCGGTTTCGGCGGCTCCGGTGCGCCGATCGAACTGGTTCATGCGCTCATTGACCATGGCCCAAAAGGGCTCACTGTCATCAACAACAATGCCGGCAACGGCCATGTCGGAATTGCCGCCATGATTGAGCAGGGCATGGTCGCCAAGATGGTCTGTTCTTTTCCGCGATCTGTTGACCCTCGCGCTTTCACCGAGCTTTACCTTGCCGGCGGCATTGAACTGGAACTGGTGCCGCAGGGAACGCTTGCTGAGCGAATTCGCGCTGGTGGAGCCGGTATCCCCGCCTTTTACACGCCCACCAGCTACGGAACGGAGGTTGCCGAGGGCAAGCCGGTGGAAGAATTTGAAGGCAAACACTATGTGCAGGAACGCTGGCTGAAGGCGGATGTTGCACTGATCAAGGCGGATTGTGGTGATGCACTCGGCAATCTCACCTATCGAATGGCCGGGCGAAATTTCAATCCCGTGATGGCAACAGCTGCGGACACAACTGTGGCTCAAGTGTCCAGGATTGTGCCGGTGGGGGAGATTGATCCCGAGATGGTCGTGACGCCGGGATTGTTTGTCAATCGGGTGGTCGAGGTGGCGGATGCCGTGCAGGAGGAAGACCTTAACCGGCAGGGCGCCCGCTATCCGGAGGTTTCGGTATGAGCGAGCAACTCAACGATATCAAACTGTCCAACGCACAGATTGCTTGGCGCGCCGCCCAGGATATCGAAGACGGTTCCTATGTGAATCTCGGCATTGGTTTTCCCGAGATGATTGCCAAATTCCAGCCCGAAGGGCGGGACGTGATCTATCACACGGAGAACGGCATTCTGGGATTTGGAAAGGCACCGCCCGAAGGGGAGGAGGATTGGGATCTCATCAACGCCGGAAAAAAGGCGGTGACGCTCAATCCCGGTGCTTCGTTTTTTCATCATGCGGACAGCTTCGCCATGGTCAGGGGCGGTCACCTCGATCTTGCGGTGCTTGGTGCCTATCAGGTGGCGCAAAATGGTGATCTTGCAAACTGGTCGACGGGCCGAGGCGGTGTTCCGGCTGTTGGCGGTGCGATGGATCTGGTTCATGGCGCCAAGCGGATTGCGGTGGTGACCGACCACGTCACAAAAAAGGGCGACCCGAAGCTCGTGGATGCCTGTTCTCTGCCGCTCACCGGTGTGGGATGTGTGACACGTGTTTACACTTCACTTGCAGTGGTTGATGTGGTGGATGAGCGCTTTGTGCTGCGCGAAAAATTGTCCGCACTTTCAGTTGATGAGCTTCAGGCGGTAACAGGCGCCGAGTTGCATATCGAAGATGGCGTCGGCGATCTTGTGGTGCCCGATGTCTAAGCCGAGATTTCGGCGCGTCACTGACAGATATCAATCTTTGAAGGAGCAAATGAGTGCTCACCGAAACAGACCGACAGTTCCTGCGTATCGCCTATGAAGAGGCAAAGGCTGGCTTTGATGAGGGCGGCTGCCCGATAGGTTCGGTGCTGGCAGAAGGTGATCGCTTGATTGCACAAGGCCGCAATCAACGTGTGCAAGGTGGTGACCCCATCGCCCATGGGGAAATGGACTGTCTGCGAAAGGCAGGTCGCCAGAAGAGCTACAAATCCATGACCCTCTACACGTCGCTATCACCCTGCATGATGTGCTCGGGCACGATTGTTCAATTTGAAATTCCGCGTGTGGTTGTTGGCGAAAATGTCAACTTTGGCGGAAACGAGGATTTTCTTCGCGAGCGGGGTGTGGACGTGATTGTTGTCAATGATGCGGAATGCATCGCTTTGATGGATCGCTTCATCAAGGAGAAGCCCGAATTGTGGGCCGAAGATATAGCCGAAGATTACGAGTGAGCGGCAGCAATCGCCCCCGGCTCACCCAATCAAGTCAGTATCCTGTATCGCCTCCGCCTTGAGCGTTAGCATTTCCCAACAGTTCTCTCGTTTTCGACACGCTTTGCTGTGCGGCGTTGGAGAGCATGCGCGCGTCGTTCAACAATGTGACCATGTCAAATCCCCAGCCAAGCGCCCGGGCCGCATAGTCGGGAGAGCCGCAGTGCAGAACCGCGCGTATGCCTGCCCCATGAGCAGCGGACAATATGCGCTTGATGGTTTCGATCATCTCGTCTTCCTGACGATCAAAGCCAGGTGGCAACCGACCGTTCGTGACACCCAAAGTGAGGTCAGCAGGTCCAATATAGACGCCATCCAGGCCCGGTGTTGCGACGATCTCATCCAGGTTCTCCATAGCCTCGGCGGTTTCGATCATCGCAAGACAGATCACCTGGGAATTGGCGGCACTTGCATAGTCACTTCCGGCAGAAAACAGCGCCCGGGTTGGTCCAAAACTGCGGTTTCCGTCCGGCGGATAGCGCAAATAGGAAACTAGTCGCTCGGCCTGTTCCCGCGTGTTGACCATCGGACAGATGACACCATAAGCGCCAGCATCGAGCACCTTCATCACGATGCCGGGTTCCAGCCAGGGCACGCGCACGAGCGGGGTCGTTCGACTTGCGGCCATCGCCTGCAGCATGGTGAGACAATCGCCGAACTCGATCATGCCGTGCTGCATATCAATTGTCACGCTGTCATAGCCTTGCGAGGCCACGATTTCCGCTGAGAACCCGCTCGGAATCGAAAGCCAGCCGTTCAGAACTGGCTTTCCTTTCGACCATAAAGTCTTGATGCTGTTTTCAATCATTGTGGTTCCAAACCGTTAGGTGATGTTGTTCAGCGAGATTGCCTTAAGATCTGGCAGAGTGCACCTGGATATTGTCGTTGCGCAAAACGACAACTGGCGCTTCTCATCTGCGACGCTTGACCAGTACGGGGTAACGGGCGACCTTCGTTGCAAACCCAAACTGGCAGGCGATCAACATGCAGGAATTCTGGAGACTTGAGGCTGTCGAAGTTGCGCGCGGCGTTCGCGAAGGTAGCTTCAGCGCGCTGGAGGTCACCCGATCTGTTTTGGATCGGCTGGATGCGGTCAACCCGTCGATCAATGCAGTTGTCCAATTCATGCCGGATCAGGCGTTGGAGGCGGCTGCGAATGTGGACGCGGCCATTGCAAAAGGTGAGGTAGTTGGACCGCTGGCTGGGGTTCCAGTCACGACCAAAGTCAATGTGGATCAAGCCGGATTTGCAACAACGAATGGGCTGAAACTGCAACAGGATTTAGTTGCGACGACGGACAATCCTGTCGTTGCAAATCTGAAGAAGGCCGGTGCCGCGGTGGTGGGCCGCACCAACACCCCGGCGTTTAGCCTGCACTGGTTCACGCGCAATCAGTTGCATGGTCATACACGCAACCCACACAACACGGCGCTTACGCCGGGCGGTTCTTCCGGTGGCGGTGCGGCTGCAACAGCGGCAGGAATTGGGGCAATTGGTCATGGGACGGACATTGCCGGATCAGTGCGCTATCCCGCCTATGCATGCGGTCTGCATGGGCTGCGGCCCAGCCTCGGGCGCGTGCCTGCAGTTAACCTCTCCAGTCCGGACAGACACATTGGGGCTCAGCTCATGGCCGTTTCGGGGCCAATGGCTCGGTCGATAGCCGATATCCGCCTTGGATTAGAAGCGATGGCGCAGGCTGATCCCAGTGATCCCTGGCAAGCGCCTGTGCCACTTGAATTGCCAAAACCAGCTGAGCGAAAGGTAGCGATTTGTATCGCGCCGGAAGGATGGAAGGTGGATTCGAGTGTCGTTTCCACCGTTGAGCGCGCTGCCAAGGTCCTCAAAGATGCGTGTTGGACTGTCGACGAGGTAGAACTGCCGTCAGTGCGGGAAGCTGCCCGTTGGCAAGCCGTGTTGTGGCTTGCCGAATTCAGACGCTCAGCTGCTGCGATGATCGATAAGGAAGGCGATCCCGATGCCATCTTCGTTTACGAGCAGATGTCGCGGCTTTGCCCGCCAGGGTCACTTGAGGATCTGCTCGATGCTCTGCAGGCGCGTGTTCGTCTGGCACGGGGGTGGAACCTCTTTTTTCAGTCCTGGCCGCTGGTTCTTTGCCCGGTCTCTTCCGAGCCACCGTTTCCCGATCTGCTTGATTTGGAATCACCACAGGCATTTGACCGGGTCATGGAAGCGCAACTACTTCAGATCGCACCGCCCTTCATGGGACTGCCGGGGCTGGCGGTCACCACCACAGTTGACCAGAACCGCACGCCAATGGGTGTGCAATTGCTCGCTGCTCAATACCGGGAAGACTTGTTGCTGGAGGCGGGTGAGATATTGGCCGCAGCCAGTCCGGCGCTTGAACCTGTGACGCCTCGGGACTGACGGTTCGTCAGGAACAACGTCTGGACGGTCGACCGGTGACGTCGAGGCGAACGCGGGTCCACCCTGATCGCACAAATCCGAGCCTTCGCGCTGCAGCCTTGGTGACGTCGACAATCCGCCCTTTAATAAATGGCCCGCGATCATTGACACAGACCACGACCGAACGGCCATTTCGTAAATTGGTGACCCGAATGCGGGTGCCAAATTTCAGCGATCTGTGCGCGGCGGTCATTTTGTTTGGATCGGCGCGCTCACCACTGGCGGTACGTGACGTCATAGCATACCAGGACGCCTTGCCATGCTGACTGGCTGTTGCCTCGTAAACCGTTGTCAGCAACGAAGCCGAACAAATCAAACCACCAAACACGGCTGTGACAAACCTACGTGACATTTTCGCATCACCTCGTGTTATTGTCGCCCGCGAAATCCTTCCGGAAAGCTGACTCCGCATCGCCTTCAGGCTGGTTTCAGCTTCAAGGATCAAACAGGCAATTATGTTTCTTCGTGTTTTCATCATCGTTCTTGTTGGCGGCCTGAGCCTGACAGAGCCTGTACATGCTCTTGATCAGGATATGGCGCGTCGTGCACGCGAACTGGGTGCGGTGCTGCCGCTCTCCAGGCTTCTGAAGGTTGCAAGAGGATCGATTTCCAGGCCAGTGACCATGCTCGATGCTGAACTCATTCCGCGTGGGAGCCGGGTGCTGGTGAAGGTCTATTTCCGCGACAAGAAGGGCCGAATTGTGGCCGTTCTAATTGATGGAAGACGGGGGGCTGTTCTTCAGGTGACCAATAATGCGGGCGGCGGCGACCGGCCCTCCCAAAGTGTCACGACGTCTGGCGATGGTCCGTCAGACCCGAGCCCGGATTCATCACCATCCCCAGCGAGTTCAAGCGCAACAACATCTGCATCACCCGCGCCTTCGGCACAGAGTTCACCGGCACAAAGCAATTCGCCGCAGGGATCATCCGGGCCGGCACCGTCTGCTTCCGGACCGTCAGCCGCTTCAACACCGTCGGCTTCAACGTCGACGTCTCCAACATCCTCAGCGGCGTCATCCACGGGTGGCCGCCAGAGTGGCAGGGGAAACAGTCGTGGCGGAAACAATGGAAGAGGCAATGGTGGTCGTGGGCGAACGGGACGTGCCGGACCCGGTGGACCAGGCGGGCCGGGCGGGCCTGGAAGTGGCGGCGGATCAGGAGCGTCAAATCGATGAAGATATTAATTGTCGAAGATGAAGTTGTCCTTGCCGAACAAATTCGTTCGGAACTCGAGCGCGAGGGATTCACCATCGACCTGTCTCACGATGGGGAAGACGGCGGTTATATGGGCGAAAGCGAACCCTACGACGCAATCGTTCTGGACCTCGGACTGCCAATCAAGGATGGTGTTACTATCATTCGCGAGTGGCGCGCCAATGATGTGAAAACTCCCGTGCTCATCCTTACCGCGCGCGGACGTTGGCAGGATCGGGTGGATGGTCTGAACGCCGGCGGAGACGACTATCTGGTCAAGCCGTTTCAGATGGAGGAACTGGTTGCGCGCATTCGGGCGCTTATTCGCCGTTCCGCTGGAGTCGCCTCGACCCAGCTTCACCATGAACATGTTTCAGTGAACACCGAAACCGGCCGGGTGCACAGCGATGGCCGGGCGGTGGAACTCACAGCCAACGAGCAAAAGTTACTGGTGGCAATGATGATGCGACCCGACAAGATTCACAGCAAAGGCGAGCTGGCCGAGAAGATTTACGGTTACAACGAAGAACGGGATTCCAACACCGTGGAGGTTTATGTCGCCCGGCTTCGTCAAAAACTTGGGGGCAGTTTCATCAACACCATTCGTGGACGCGGCTACACAATTGGTGTGCGTGGATGACGCGATCTCTCACCGCCAGAGCGATCCTGGCTTCACTCGTCTGGGTGGCTCTGGCTTTGGGTGTTGGCGGCTGGATCATTCTTGATGTGTTTCGCGGGTCCGCAGAGCGTCAGTTTGATCAACGCCTCATAAGCCAGATCACCCTGTTGAATGCGGCGATTGCAAAGTCGTCTGAAGACCCGACCAATCAGATGATCAATCCTGACTATTCCAGGGTCTATTCCGGCGCCTATTGGCAAGCAGAAGATACGACCGGACTGAGCTATCGTTCGCGCTCGTTGTGGGATGTCGGCCTTGACGTAATGGTCGAGGGTGACAGTGCCGTTGACGCGGACGGCCCTGACGAGCAGCGCATTCGGGTCCTCAAGCAGACCACGATCAGCCCTGACGGGCGGAACTGGACGCTCTACGTCGCTGCCGACAAATCTGCGCTAACGGAAGAAACGGCCGTCTTTCAGCAAGCGCTTTGGGTGTCCGCCGGGATTCTCGGAACGATCCTCATGGTTGCGGCGGTTCTGCTGCTCCAGTCGGCGCTCAGCCCGATACGACAACTGCAAAAAGCGGTGGCAGTGCGCCATGAAAAGCAAAACGGTGCGATCTCCGGTGAGTTTCCGTCCGAATTGGCGCCGCTGGTCGATGACCTCAATCTGATGCTGGAACGCAATGAACGGCTTCGCGAAAAGGGCAGACTTCAGGCGGCCAATCTGGCTCACGCGCTGAAGACACCTTCAGCGATCCTGCGCAATGAGCTGTTGAAGTTGAGACGCGGAGAAGAACTGAACATCAAACTGGCTGACCAGGCGGTGGAGAATGTATCTGCCGCTGCCGATCGTCATCTCAGTCTCGCCGTCGCGGCACCTGAAGATGTGGCCGTCCCGATGCGCACGAAAATCGTGGAAGTGGCGCAGGAGGTCGTGCAGGCTATTGGCCGGGTGTTTCCCGACATATCCTTTCAGATCGATGGTGACGCTGCGTTGGTTGCTCAGATGGGCCGTCCAGAGGCCATGGAACTGCTTGGAAACCTCATCGAGAATGCAGCGAAGTTCGGCGATTCAAGGGTGCATATCAACATTCAGATCAAGGGTGGCGTCTGCCAGTTTCAGGTGGATGACGATGGCCCAGGCATCCCTGAAGATCGCTATGATTATGTGCTGGCGCAAGGTGCGCGGCTTGACGAAAAGCGTTCAGGTTCAGGCCTCGGTCTGACCATTGTGAATGATATCGTCGAGCGTCACAAAGGCGAAATCCGCTTTGATCGTTCCCCTCTGGGCGGATTGCAGGTTCAGGTCACGCTCCAGCACCAAAACTGATAGCCCTTTAATTTCAATCTACTAACTCTAGAGACGTGGCGGCCGTGGTCGACGCAGATTGATGATTCGCGATACACGCGCCTGCTCCTATCCAACCTTAAACCAAGCTGAAGACGGATTTCAGTTTCACTTCATCGTGATCACCCATAACCCGTCGCATCGCTGCTTCGGGCGATGAGGCGAAAGCACAATTGGTGCGACGAACCCACAGCGAGCGACTGGATCAACTGGCTGGATGTGACAATTTTAGGGAGTTTGGAATGACCGCACGGTTTCGCCACATTTTTTTGTCGACAGCAGCCATATTACCGCTTCTGGCGGGTTCAGTGATTGCAGAAGAGGAAGAATTGAAGCCTGTTAATCAGGCTGACCTCAATGCGATGTCCAAAGAAAAAGGGCCGAATGCGGCATTTGAACATGCCTTTGAGGCGGGTGACGAACTGACAGAATTCAGTTTCTCCGCCGCGCGCGGGGTGGGTGCGAATGTGGGGGAGGGTCGCCGCTTCTCGCGCTTTCCCCGCGCCGATCTGAAAGGCGAAAAGGAGTGGGCGAAGCACACGCCAGAGCGCGAGGGAGGGCCGAACGCCACATCCTGTATCGCCTGCCACAACGCACCCGGTCCGAACGGGGCAGGTGATGTTGCGGTGAATGTGGTTGTCGATCCCGGCCACACGGGCGACCCGTCCAAATTTCTGGAACGAAACACGTTGCCACTCTTCGCGCTTGGCATTCCTCAACGTCTCGCAGAAGAAATGAGTGTGGAGCTCTATGCCCAACGCGATGCCGCGAAGGCAGAAGCCTGCAAATCGGGTACGGCTATCGCAAATCTTTCTGCAAAATCTGTTTCCTTCGGGAGCGTGACGATCAACCGGGTTTCTGAAAGCCCGTGCAAGGTTCAGTTTGACTGGAGCAAGCTTGAGGGCATCGACACCGATCTGGTGGTGAAAGCCTTTGGCTGGAAAGGCAACCATTCCACAATCCGGGCTTTCACACGAGGTGCTGCGCACAACGAACTTGGTCTTCAGGGCGTCGAGCTGGTTGGTGACAAGGACGGCGACCATGACGGCATCACCAATGAGTTGACCGTCGGCGACATGACCGCGCTGACCATTTACATGGCAGGCCTTGAACGCCCGGTCACCAAACTGGAATTGGCTGATCTGGGTCTTGAGAATGTGTCAGCGGAAGAGCGCAAGGAAATCGAGCACGGGCGTTCGGTGTTTGGCGCGACAGGCTGCGGGACCTGCCACATTCCTGAGATGCGGCTTGAAAATCCGGTCTTCTCCGAACCAAGCACCACGCCTGGGTTTCATGATGTGGCATTCCCCAGTGGTGAAAAACCGAGTGACCATGCGCTGAAGCAGGATCTCGCGATTTGGCTCGACATGACCAAGGATCAGCCGAACAACCGTATTGAAACAAAGGCCGGCAAGACCGTTCTTCTGGGTGCGATGAAGACGGCTCAGGGCGGAACGGCGCTCGCCCACTGGTTCACCGACTTCAAACGTCACGACATGGGTGAAGGGCTCGCAGACCCGGATGATCCGCTGAAGATCGGAGCACGCATGTGGCCAACCCGTTCGCTCGCCGGTGTGGGGTCGACAGGACCGTGGCTGCATGATGGCCGAGCCACCACGCTTGACGAGGCGATCCTCTACCATGGCGGTGCGGGATCTGCGGCACGCAAGAACTATCTCGATCTCTCGGAAGGTGATCAAAAAGCGCTTATCGCTTTCCTCAAGAATCTCGTGATCTTCAAACAGGAAGAAGAGGAAGACGATCACTAGATACGAAAATTTGGCTAGGACCGCGGATGTCATGCCCCCGTTAAACTGCTGCCCTAGTTGAATTCTGCACATGAGTATTACGTGCAGAGTTTCGACCCTCCCTCCTCATTATCCTGATCGTAATGTCGCCCCCAATGTTCAGGACAATCCAGGAGGGAGGGTTGAATTAAATTCCGTCACTGAAATTACTGATTGAGCACTCCGGCTGAAATGAGCTCAGACCGCGCAGGTCTCCAGATGTTTTCGTGGTTTGACAAAAAAATCTTGCTCAAAAAGAATTTCGAAACGCCGCGTTCTGTAAAGAAGCGACGGTCCTTCTCCATCTCAACATCAAGTGGATTGCCCTTAAGCGGCGATTCCCGTTCCAGCTTGTAGCGATGAAACCCCAAGGTTCCATCTTCAGCCATTGATCGCTCGTTGCCCGCCATAAAGGCGATGGTGCAGGCGGAGTGGCATTTGCCTTTCACATGTGTGTTGAGCTGATGAGCCAGTATGGTTCGCGCAAGCGCACGGGCTGCAAATATCCGTCCACCATTGCTGTCGAACACGACCAACCTCAGGTCAGGGTGATCCTGCAACATGGTTTTGAGCGCCGTTGAGGTTTCAAAACTGATATCAGTTTCAATCACGATGGCCTTGCCACCTTGCAGAAGCGGAAGCGTGGGTTTTTGGACGCTGCTTGCGATGATGCCGGTTCGGTCGGGGCTTGAACGGCTCAGCGCATCCAACGCCTGAAGGGCAGTCCAGAATACGGTCACCGCAATGGCAGCGTTGACCATTGTGCCAAGCGAACGAATGTCCGCGCCCGAACCCAGATACGGCTTCAATCGAATCGCGGCAAAACACTGCAGCGCAAGGATGATGAGGCTGGTGGCAAGCCAGCCGTAGATTATGGTATCGCTCGCAGGGCGCGGAAGAAATTCCAGGCTCTCTCCAGCGAGAAATCGCAGGCCCAACAGCAGGCCGCCAACGATGATTGCCAGCCCAAGCCACGGGCTGAAGAATGCGTTTGCCGGTTTAATTGTCCGACGCTCGAAACCAGAGGTCATGCCATCAGCATAGACCTCAGGGAGGCGACGTAAAGTCCGTGGCCTAGTCAGCCACCGGCGTTGAAGCAACCAGCGGCGTCAGTTTGTAGCCCTGCTCCTGCAACAGGTTCACAAGCCCCTTTTCGCCCGGCAGATGCAGTGCACCGACGGCGATGAACACTTTGCCCTTCTCAATCAGTGGCACAGCGCGGTCCAGCATTGTCTGGTTGCGTCGATCGATCATGGCGGCCTGGAAGTCGGCATAATCGGTTTTCCCACCGGATTGTCTGGAGATATGTTCCAGCAACGGCCAAATCAGCCCGATCTGACCTGATTCATAGATGCGGATCATGGTTTCGACCATATCGTCGACGCGATCACCCAATTTGATGGTTTCGCTGAGCGCTTCAAGATGAAACTCCGGCGACATGCCGGCGATGGCCTTGATCTGTTCCTCAATGGTTTCAAGCCCTTCAAGCGGGATATCAAGTTCGGCAGCCTTTTGCGCAATCACCCGATCGAGAAACGGCATCTTGGCGCGCTTTCGAGCGAGTTCGCATTCCGGCAAGGTGATCATGGCTGCAACCACCCAGGGCTGCATGCGCTTCAACAAAAACCACGGTGTGGGCTGGGTGCCGGTTTTGGCCTTCAGCGCTTCAACCAGATCCGGCGAGAGCTTGTCCTCCAGCGTGCTGCCATCGGTCAGCATCGTGTATTTACGCAAGGACATCATGGCAGCTGCCATCTTTTCTTCGTTTGCGGCCTCCGCGATTTCAACTGCAATTGCGCTCGCCTGTTGCAAGGCCTTGTCAGCGGCTTCCGGCATATCGACCACTCGTGGGTCGGCCATGTGCATGGTGCCGAGCAGCCAGGAGGGAGCGCTGCCCTCTTTTTCGATTTTCCAAAAGAGGGATTCGCCGTTCAAAAGCTTGTCGGCTTCGCTCAGGATGGCGGCATAGGCTGCAGGGTCTTCTGCCTTCAGCGCGGGAAAGATGTTCTTCCCCTTGCAGACAATTTCTTGCGCTTGTGCCGTCTTGGATTGGGCACCCGCGCCACTGGCTCCGGCAAGTACGACAAGCATGGATGCGACGAGGCATAGTTTGATGCCGATAGCGATTGTGATGCTGCGATCAAGGAAAGCGTCGAGACGGTTCATGGTCTGCTCGGGCAGTTTTGATGTTGTTACCCTAGTTTAACGCAATGAATGCGGCCAAATGATTAATCCAACCGCGAAAGTGCTCGCGAATCAGGCGCGCGGATGGGCCTTTTTGAACACAGAAAGCAGATGCTCGCTGTCGACTTGCGTGTAGATTTGCGTCGTCGACAGGCTCGCATGGCCCAGGAGTTCCTGAATGGATCGCAGATCTGCGCCTGCTGACAGGAGGTGCGTTGCAAAGGAGTGGCGCAATGCGTGCGGGGTTGCAGACTGGGGCAGTCCCAGCGCACCACGCAGTGCACGCACGGCTTTCTGCACGATTTCCGGGCGCAGCACGCCACCCTTGGCTCCGCGGAACAAGGGCTCATTTTCCAAGGGTGAGTAAGGGCAAAGTCGAAGATAGGCGGCGACCGCCTCATGCACGACCGGCAGCAGCGGAACGATGCGGGTCTTGCCGCCCTTACCGGTGATCCTCAGGCTGGTGGCGCTTGAATCACGAAAATCCTCTCGTCTCAGGCCAAGCGCTTCGGAAATGCGCAGGCCGCAGCCATAAAGCAAGCTCAACATCGCCGCGTCTCGGGCTGCAATCCAAGGCTCTTCGGCAAGTTGGGATCTTGCATGGCTCAATTGCAGCGCCTGATCAGCGGATACGGGTTTCGGAAGGGTTTTGGCCTGTTTGGGCGCGCGCATCGAACCAACACCTGCGCTGGAGGCAAGCCCCTTTTTTTCAAGATATCGAATGAAAGACCGAAGTCCGGCGAGACCGCGCCCCAGGGTGCGGGCACCCGCACCATCTTTGCGCCGGCGGGCGAGAAAAGCGCGAACCTCCGATGGTTTCAGATCTGCGACATCTGTCAGCTGCGCCGGTCGCCCCAGATAGTGGATCTGAAACAGGAGGAACTGTCGCAAGTCGCGTTCGTAAGCGTCGATAGTCTTTTCCGCCATGCGTTTTTCCCCGGCCAAGTATTCAAGCCATAGGGCACGCTCCGACAGAAGATCGGGTGCTGAGAGAACAACTTCATCAAACGTGTTGGGTGCGGCGGCTTGTGCGAGTGCGGACATGGCGGGGTCTCCTGCCGCCAGTTAACGCGAAGATGGTTAGAGAAGTGGAAATGGAGGTGAGAGAACCCACCAGCTCCTGATTTGTCACACCCGCCCGACAGCGGGTATCCAGTGCTGCACACTCCGACGGTGATGGCCAACGGACGTTTTGACAGTCGCTCTGGACCGCCGCCGTTGCGGCAGTGGCAAAGCAAGAGCGTTTTCCCTCAAAACACCTGTGTAAACGTTGTCTCCAGCTTGCCGATGATTTCATCGATGTGGCTGTCTTCGAGTATGAAAGGCGGGGCAAGCAGGAGGTGGTCGCCTGTGCGTCCGTCAATCGTTCCGCCCATGGGATAGCAGATCAGCCCTTCTTCAAATGCGGTTTTCTTGATCTGCTTGTTGATCCCGAGCGAAGAGTCGAAGGGTTTTTTGGTTGCCCGGTCCTCAACAAATTCTAGCCCGCGGAAAAGACCGCGTCCGCGAATGTCGCCCACGTTCGGATGCTGGCCGAATGCCTGATTGAGCGCGTCGTTGAGCTTCTCACCCATCGCTTTGCAGCGGTCGG
The DNA here is from genome assembly GCA_039029195.1 of Pseudomonadota bacterium. Lineage (GTDB taxonomy): Bacteria > Pseudomonadota > Alphaproteobacteria > Rhizobiales > Rhizobiaceae > JBCCGR01. The sequence goes on along the minus strand of JBCCGR010000020.1, from coordinate 25,066 downwards.
TCAGCCCGCCCTCGGTGAGCTTTTTTACGACCGCCAACGACGCCGCGCAGGCTAGCGGGTGGCCCATATAGGTGTGGCCGTGTTGGAAAAATCCTGAACCGGCTTCGATCGCAGCGTAGATCTTGTTGCTCGCAAGCATGGCGCCAATCGGCTGATAGCCACCACCCAGCCCCTTGGCGATGGTCACGATGTCAGGTGCGATGCCATCCTGCTCGCAAGCGAAGAAGCTGCCTGTGCGTCCCATGCCGCACATAACTTCATCAAGAATGAGCAGCACGCCATGGGCATCGCAAATCTCGCGGATGCGCTTGTAGTAGCCCTCCACCGCCGGAACACCGCCCAGCGTGGCGCCGACAACCGGCTCAGCCATGAAGGCCATAACATTTTCAGCGCCGAGCCGCTGGATTTCATCTTCGAGTTCGTTGGCAACGCGCTGGCCATAGTCAAACAGCGTCTCGCCGTCGTGACGGTCGCGATATTCATAGCAGGGCGCAATATGGCTGGTTTCGACCATCAAGGGGGCGAACTGCTGACGCCGCCATTCGTTGCCACCGGCGGCCAATGCTCCAAGCGTGTTGCCGTGATAGCTTTGCCGTCGGGCAATGATCTTGCTGCGTGAAGGTTCGCCGATCTCCAGATAATATTGCCGGGCAAGCTTTATGGCGGCCTCCACGGCCTCGGATCCGCCAGAGACAAAATAGACCCGCTCAATGCCTTGCGGTGCGTTGGCAATCAGAAGATCAGCCAATTCCTCCGCAGGGTCGGATGTGAAGAAGCCCGTGTGGGCAAACGCAAGCTGATCGGCCTGTGCGTGAATGGCTGCAGTCACATCCGGATCGCTGTGGCCCAGGCATGAGACAGCCGCCCCACCCGAGCCGTCGAAATAGCGCCTGCCAGACTGATCGATCAGGTAGCAGCCCTCCCCATGCGAAGCGGTGGGGAGGGCAGATTTGGTGTGCCGATGGAAGATATGAGACATGCTGCGCAACCGCGTATCAGAAGTGTTTGTGCGCCTATACGCCTTCCTTATGCGGTTGCGAAGTCACGTCTTCGTCGTTGGGCGAAGTAGACAAGCGCAAGCAGAATGAGGGCCGGAATATAGAACACTTCCTTCGGCAAACGATCAGCTTTGCTGCGCACGGTTTTGACCACGACGGGATCATCGCCGTAGAAGTCGAACAGCTTGCCGATCGATTCAAAGAACGGTGTTTGCGGCAGCGGTTCTTCCACCTTGGCAAGGCCGTCTTCGAGGTTGATCGTCAAACCTGCAGCTTCCAGCCGCTTGATGGCCTCCGCCCGGTCCCCCAAGGGCACAAGCAGTGTGGTGGAGGTGGTTTCGCCCGTGTCGAAATTCGGACCGGAAACCACAAACGTGAGCGTTCCCTTGGCCGGGGCGTCACCCACCACCTCATAGACCTTGGCCGGATCAACATCGTTGAATGGCGGGTAGATCTGATCGAGCCAGTAGCCAGGCCTGAACAGGGTGAATGCGATCAGCAGAAGAATGGCGGATTCCCAGATTCGGTTTTTGACAAGCCACCACCCCTGCGTCGCCGACGCAAATAAGAGCATCGCTATGACCGCGACAATGAAAACGAAGATTGCCTTCGTCCAATGCACATCGATCAGCAGCAGTTCCGTGTTGAAGATAAACAGGAACGGCAACAGAGCGGTTCGAATATCGTAGGCGAAGCCCTGAATACCGGTCTTGATGGGGTCGCCCTGTGAAATGGCGGCAGCGGCGAACGCTGCAAGCCCGACCGGTGGCGTGTCATCAGCCAGAATGCCGAAGTAGAACACGAAGAGGTGCACTGCGATCAGCGGCAGGATGAGCCCACTTTTGGCACCAAGGGTCAGAATGACCGGCGCCATCAAGGAGGAAACCACAATATAGTTAGCCGTGGTTGGCAGGCCCATGCCGAGGATCAGGCTCATGATGGCCACGAGAATGAGCATCACCATCAGATAACCGCCGGAGAGATATTCAACCAGTTCGCCAACAACCTGATGCGCACCGGTGAGCGAAATCGTTCCAACGATGATGCCTGCAGCACCAGTTGCCACGGAAATTCCGATCATGTTGCGGGAGCCGGAAACCATACCCTCCAGCCATTCGCCGACACCCCGGCGTGTCGCTTCGCCAAGGTTGCCCGTACCGCGCATCATCGCTTTGAGAGGATGCTGGGTCAGCGCGACCGTGATCATCGCGATGGTGGCCCAGAAGGCGGAGAGGGCCGGCGAGAAGCGCTCAATCAGAATGCACCAGATCAGAATGACGATGGGCAGAATGTAGTAGAGCCCGGTCATCGCGGTAGGTCCTGCCTTTGGCAGTTCCAGAATAGGTGCGTTGGGATCATCAACCACAAGATCGGGTTGGCGCGATGCGAACCACAGCAGGATCAGATAGGCGACGGCGCAAAGGACAATGGCTATTGGAAACGCCATGTCGGGCGTTGCGGTCTTGATCCAGCCAAGCCCGAAATAGACCGCGGCTCCCAATATTGCGATGCCGATAAAGCCAGAGAGAACCCCAATCATTTTTGCCGCGAAGGTCATCGTGGCAGGGGGCTTCTCGAGACCTTTCAGATCAAGTTTCATCGCTTCCAGATGCACGATGTAAACAAGCGCAATATAGGAAACGAGCGCGGGAATGAGGGCGTGGCGCAGAATATCGGTGTAGCTCACACCGGTGAATTCTGCGATCAGAAATGCGGCAGCGCCCATGACGGGCGGTGTCAACTGGCCGTTGGTGGAGGATGCGACCTCGACCGCGCCGGCTTTTTCAGCTGAAAAACCGGTGCGTTTCATCAGGGGAATTGTGAACGTCCCGGTGGTCACCGTGTTGGCAATGGATGAGCCGGAATAAAGACCGCTCATCGCGGAGGCAAGAACGGCAGCCTTGGCCGGTCCGCCACGCAGGTGGCCAAGCAGCGCGAAGGACACTTTGATGAAATAGTTGCCCGCACCGGCCTTTTCGAGGATCGAGCCGAACAAGACGAACAAGAAAATCAGCGATGCAGAGACGCCGAGAGCGACGCCGAACACGCCTTCATTCTGCATCCAGAAGTGCCACATGGCCTTGCCGTAGGAAGCACCCTTCCACTGCATAGCTTCAGGCAGCCAGCGGGCATCTCCAAAGAAGACATACATCAGGAAAACGCAGGCCACGATGACCAGCGGCAGACCCAATGCGCGGTAAACGCCGATCAAAAGAATGATCAGGCCAATGGTGGAAACGACAAGGTCGCCGGTGGTGGGAAGACCAGCGCGCACCGCGATTTCGTTGCGCAGGAAAACGATATAAAGACAGGAAATCACACCCAGCGCGACCAGCACCCAGTCATACCAGGGTATGCGGTCTTTTGGCGCCGACTTCACGAGTGGGAAGGCCATGGCGGCAAGTGCCAGACCGAATGCTAGGTGGATCAGACGGGCGTTGGAGTTCGTGACAACGCCGAAGCCAATCATTTCCTGGATGGTGAAGGGGAGGTTGGAGGCGATATAGAGCTGGAAAAACGCCCAAATCAGCGCAACCCAGTAGATCAGGCTGCCGGTCAGTCCGGTCGATGTTCGTCCGCCTGTGTCGGTGGCGGTAAAGGCTTCAAGATCGTCCCGTGTGTCGGACATTATGGCTCCCCTCTTTATTTCCCCGAAAATTTCTTTCGAAGGTGTCCGCCCTGACAAAAGTGACGATTACAGAGCGGAAAAACGCCGAGGGCGGTCTGCACCGCCCCCGAACTGAACTTGAAAATCAGGTTGGAATTACATCCAGCCCTTTTCCTTGTAGTATTTGGCAGCGCCGTCATGCAGCGGTGCAGAGAGGGAATCCTTGATCATTTCCTCAGGCTTCAAATTGGCGAACGCCGGATGAAGCTTCTTGAACTGATCGAAGTTTTCAAACACCGCTTTCACAACCGTGTAGACGACCTCTTCAGGTACATCGGAGCTGGTCACGAAGGTTGCGCCAACACCAAATGTCTTGATGTCTTCCTTGTTGTTGTACATGCCAGCCGGAATGGTGGCGGTACGATAGAAAGAATTGTCGGCGACAAGCTTGTCGATGGCCGGACCTTCCACATTCACCAGATGTGCTGCACAGGTAGCAAGCGATTCCTGGGTCAGAGCGGATGGGTGACCAACCAGCCAAAAGTAGGCGTCGATCTTGCCGTCGCAAACGGCCTGACCGGTTTCAGCCGACTTCATTTCGGCGGCAAGCTTCAGATCAGAACGCTGCCAGCCAAGTGCGGCTTCAATCACTTCCCAGGTGCCGCGTGTGCCGGAACCAGGGTTGCCGATGTTGAGGCGTTTGCCTTTTGCGTCGGTCAGCGTGTTGATGCCGGAAGCATCGCTTGCAATCACCGTCACAGGCTCAGGATGCACTGAGAAAACGGCGCGCAGCTTTTCGAACTTGCCCGCATCAGCAAACTTTGAGGTGCCGTTGTAGGCGTGATACTGCCAGTCAGACTGGGCAACACCGAATTCCAACTCACCAGCTTTGATGGTGTTGATGTTGTAAATCGAGCCGCCTGTTGATTCAGCCGAACAACGAATGCCGTGCTCTTTGCGGTTCTTGTTTACAAGACGGCAGATCGCTCCACCCGTCGGATAGTAAACGCCGGTTACACCACCGGTGCCGATGGAGATGAACTGCTGTTGCGCAAGCGCTGCTGTGCCAGCGGTGAGCGCCATCGCAGACGCTGTAAAAAATCCAAGGACTTGTTTTTTCATGTGTTTCTCCCAGTTGAATTGGCTTGTTATCTCTTTGCGCGCGCATTCCTGAGTGGACCTTTGGTGGGTCTGCGAACGCGCGTCTCACAGCAACGTGAAAGAGATTTGGCACAAGGTCAAGCCGGTTGTGGGCTGCTTTTTGACCATTCGGTCAATGAAGCGAACCTGTCAGGATTGCTATCGCCCGATTGCATACCCTTGCAATCCGCGCGGCGATGCGCCGGCCTTGAGAAACGCTCCATCGCGGCTTGCCGCTGTCATGCGCCCGACCGTCCAGGGACCGTCAACCGCCACATCGTGACCGCGACTGCGCAACTCCTGAATGACCGTTCCAGAAAAACGATCTTCAACCACCAGTCGCCCGGGCTGGGCCTGGCGTGGATAAAAGGAAGATGGAAAGTGAGCCGAATGAAACATCGGGCTGTCGCAGATCTCCTGCAGGTTCTGACCGTGCAACACGTGGCGCAAGAACTGGACCAGCGTCCATTGATCCTGCTGGTCACCACCGGGCGTGCCCCACACCAAGTAAGGTTTGCCATCGCGATGGGCGAGAGAGGGGCTGAGGGTTGCGCGTGGACGCTTGAAGGGCGCAAGGCTTGCCGGCAGTCCCTCTTCAAGCCAGAACATTTGAGCGCGCGTCGTTAGACTGAAGCCAAGATCGGGAATTGTTGGTGAACTTTGCAACCAGCCTCCGGACGGAGTCGCCGCTACCATGTTGCCCCACCGGTCGATAATGTCGAGATGACAGGTGTCGCCTGACGTTGCCTTTTGCACCTTGTCATCGTAGCGCGCCATTGTGGGTTCGCCCGCGCCATCCGCGATTTCAACACCTGAGGCAGCAAGCATAGTTTTCGGGTCTGCCAGCCGGTTGCTGAAACCGGCAATGGTTCCAGGGCAGAGGTCGAAAGAAGCGTTCGGTGAAATGAGCGCGCGTCGCTCATCATTGTAAGCATCGCTCAACAAGGTTTCGATGGGCACATCGACAAAGTCGGGATCCCCATAGAAGGCTTCACGATCTGCGAAGGCCAGCTTTGATGCCTCGGTGACAAGATGCACGAAGTCGGTTCCGGTTGGATCGAGCTTGTCGAGATCGAGCGACTTCAAAAGAGCCAGCTGTTGCAGAAATGCCGGTCCCTGGGTCCAGGCACCGCCTTTGAAGACTTCATAATCGCCAAAACCATAGCTGAGCGGTGCCTCGTAGGTGGGTGACCAGTTCGCGAAATCATCGCGGCTTAGAATGCCGGAACTGTGTCTGCCGCTGCTGTCGCGAAGCGGATTTTGAATGAAGCCGACAATCGTCTCGGCAACAAAGCCGCGATAAATCTGTTCAATCGCAATGTCGATCTCCCTCTCGCGGCTTCCGGCACCTTTGCAGCCTGAGAGAATGCGCTCCCACGTTTCGGCAATTTTCGGATTGCGGAATGGCTGGTCGACGGGTGGCGGCTTGCCGCCGGGCAGATAGATCGCTGCTGATGTTGGCCAATCATCGAGGAATATGGCCGAGACATCGGCAATAGCGTCCACAATGCGCGGAACCAGCGGGAAACCCTCCCGCGCATAGAAGATGGTCGGTGCCAGAACGTCGGCTAGATTCATTGTGCCATGATCGCGCAGCAAGCTCAGCCACGCGGCGAAGGAGCCCGGCACGACAGCGGCAAGAAATCCGGTGCCCGGTACGAGATGATGACCCTCACTACGATAGTAGTCGATGGTTGCTTTTTCCGGTGCAACACCCTGTCCACACAGGATCTGGGGTCGGTCCGCACCTGCCAACTGAAACAGGATGGGCACATCCCCACCGGGGCCGTTGAGATGAGGTTCAACAATCTGCAACACAAAACCGGTGGCCACCGCGGTATCAAAGGCGTTTCCACCGCGCTCCAGAATGGACATGCCAACGGCGGACGCAATCCAGTGAGTGGATGTGACAACACCAAAGGTGCCCTTGATTTCCGGTCGGGTGGTGAAGGCGGTCAATTCAATTGCCTTTCTCGATTGAAAATCGGTGTCTCAAGCAGATACCGAATCGCGGTTGGTCCGGTCCGGACCAATCAGGATGGAGCACTGTTCGAGATCAATTCTCGCGCTCGACGATGAATGTCGCAATTTCGCGCAGCGTATCAGCGGAACTATCGAACCCGGACAGGGCCTCGACAGCATTTTGATGCAGTGACCAGAGCTTTTCTCTCGATGCATCAACTCCATGTCGGCTGACAAAAGTTGCCTTGCCGCGATCCTCATCCTTGCCGGTCTTTTTGCCCATGGCGGCTGCAGTGGATGTTGCGTCGAGCAAATCATCGGCAAGTTGAAAGGCTGCTCCGATGGCCTTTCCGTATTGAACCAATGCATCGCGTTCTTGCGCGCTGGCCTTGCCAAGATCAGCTCCCGCTTCGCAAGCATATCGGATGAGTGCCCCGGTCTTCATTGCCTGCAAGGTAACAATGCCCGCGTTATCGGGCGGCGTCGATTCGGCTGCGATGTCGAGCATCTGTCCGCCGATCATGCCGCCATGACCAGCCGCACGGGCCAGGCCGCGCACCAGCTTCAATTGAATTGCAGGATCGGGATGTGTGGCCTCAGATGCAAGCAGATCGAAGGCGTAGGTGAGCAGTGCGTCTCCAGCCAGAATCGCAGTGGCTTCGTCGAATGCGATATGGACCGTTGGGCGCCCGCGTCTGAGATCATCATCGTCCATTGCGGGCAGATCATCGTGGATCAGCGAATAGCAATGCACCATTTCCAACGCGCAGGCTGCCTGCATGGCTTCGGCGTTGCGGACACCGAAGAGAGTTGCAGATTCAACCAGCAGAAATGGTCGCAGCCGTTTGCCGCCATTGAGCACGCCATGCCGCATTGCTTCGATGAGGCGGGCAGGCCGTTCCAGTTCACCGGCGGAGGGTTGCGTGGTCAGCAAGACATCAAGCGCAGATGCGACGTCATCGCCAAACGCCGACAGTTTTTTGCCGAATGATCCAGTCACAAGCCCGCTCCCTGTTCAGCGTGGGATGCCTTGCAGGGCGCTGTTGGTCAAGCCCCCGAAGCCCGCTTGAACGACGCCGAGGCGACCCGTCCTTGCGGTGGAATTGGCAAAAGCCTATGACCGCCACCAACTCCCACCCTCTCCGCCGTTTGAATTGCGTTGATCCTCATGTCCCGATCAAGAGCAGACAAATCATCAGACCAAGAGTCCGAGGGGAAAAATGCGCGCAAAAAGTCGCCGGGCAGGAAACGCAAGAAATCAAAACCAAAAAAGCGATCCCGACTGTTTCACGCATTCAAATGGCTGTTCATTCTAGGGTTCGTATTGGCTGCGATCCCTGTTGTTCTGTCGCTCATCTACATGCACCCCTCCGTGCACCCGGTTTCAACCCTTATGCTGGGTCGCATGGTGACGGGCCAAACGGTTGAACGAAACTGGGTGCCGCTCAGCGACATTGATATCGACCTTAAGCATGCCGTGGTGATGTCGGAGGATGGTCAGTTCTGCAATCACCGGGGCATTGACTGGCGAGAACTCAATCAGGTCATCGACAACGCGTTGGAGGGGGAACGAACGCGCGGGGCGAGCACAATCACTATGCAGCTTGCCAAAAATCTCTTCCTTTGGCCGGGGCGATCCTATGTGCGTAAGGCGCTGGAAGTGCCATTGGCGGTGATGATCGATGCGCTGTGGTCGAAAAAGCGCATACTGGAAATCTATCTCAACGTGGTTGAGTGGGGCGATGGCGTTTTCGGGATTGATGCCGCTATGAAGAACTATTTCAATGGTACGGCATCGCGGGTGAATGTTCGCCAGGCAGCACTGCTTGCCGTCACATTGCCCAGCCCGGCCACCCGCAATCCGGCTAAGCCGAGACGAAGCGACCAACGTCGGGCAAAGCGTGTGCAACGCCTTGCCCGTGTTGCCAGTCGATATTCACGCTGTCTGAAATAGATGTTGGTCTTCACCACGTCACAATGAGTGTCTTGCGTCTTTACCCCGATGCTCTATTGAGACGCTGATCCATCTCCAACGGTCTTTCCTCATGATCCGCGCCCTTTACGACTGGACCCTGAAGCTTGCGCAAAGCAAGGGTGCGCCAAAAGCGCTTGGCGTCATTTCTTTTGCGGAAAGTTCGGTCTTTCCTATTCCGCCCGACACGCTTTTGATCCCGATGGTGATTGCGGACCGGTCAAAATGGTTCCGCTACGCGCTATTGTGCACCATAGCCTCCGTGCTTGGTGCGTTTGCAGGCTATGCGATTGGTGCGCTTGCCTATGAATGGGTCGGAAAGCCCGTGCTGGAGTTCTACGGCAAGTCGGACGGCTTTGAGAAAATCACCAGCTGGTACAATGAATATGGTGGCTGGGGCGTGCTTTTCGCGGCCGTGACGCCATTTCCGTACAAAGTGGTAACGATTTTTTCCGGCGTGACGGGCCTCAATCTCCTGGTGTTCACGGTGGTCAGCCTTATCGGGCGATCGCTTCGTTTCTTTCTTGTGGCTTTTCTTTTGTACAAGTTCGGCGAACCCATTCAGACTTTTATTGAAAAACGGCTCAATCTGGTCTTCTTTGCTGGTGTAGTTCTGCTGATTGGCGGGTTTGCTGCAATCCGCTTTTTGGGATAATCTTTCACCCGTTCCGCACCATGCGGCGGCTGGGGAGGCATCGCACGATGTTCTATTTTTGCCGGGAAGCCGGGCCACGGCAGGTGGAAACGGCGTTTTTGGCCGGTCTGATTTCCATTCTGGTGATTCTGACTGTGCTGATCTTCCAGCACGGGTTCGGCTACATCCCGTGCTATATGTGCTATGTGCAGCGCGAACCGTACTACATCGCAATTCCAGCACTCATTCTGGCTTTTTTTGCTGCGCTGAAATGGTGGCCGGCCTGTGTTTCGCGCGGCATGCTGACAATCGCATTTTTATGCTTTGTCGCGACCGCCCTCATGGGAGCCTATCATTCAGGGGTTGAATGGGGATTTTGGATGGGGCCTGCTGAATGTGGCTTGGGCGTTCAAAGCAACACCACCAACGCCAGCGACCTGCTTGGCAATCTGGGCAAAACAACCGCTCCGCTGTGCAACGAGGCGGCAGGCCGGTTTCTGGGGCTTTCCTTTGCCGGGTGGAATGTGATCGCAGCCGCGTTTTTGGCCTGGATCACATCCAAGGGCATGCTCGGCGACGCCTATTGATCTGGCGGACCCGCTTGCCCACCCTTCACCACTTCGTTGATCGGCTTTCGAGCCTGTTCTCCCGCAGGGTCTTGGTGTTTGTTTTCATGACAGCGTCTCAACCACTATTGGCAGATCATCTCCTTGATGGTGTGCCGTTGCCGGAAGATGTGCGCGAAGCCGCGTCTCACGCGTCAAAGTTTGCCGGGGCCTGGGCTGGTGTCTGGGACAACAGGCTCAAATTCATTCTGGTGGTTGAGGCGATTGAACCGTCCGGTAAGGTCAAGACGGTTTATGCAACGGCTGACAATCCCGGTCGATATGAGCGCTACTGGCGGCGCCTCGATGGGGAAATCGTGGATGGTGCTCTCACCGTGTTCGGGCGGCTCGCCAACGTGGTATTCTCCTTCTCAAAAACCGGGCGCCTCCGTGGTGTTTTGGGTGACGGTGTTGGCTTTGCCGTCCTTCAGCCTCTGCCGCTTCACGAAGCGATTGCAGGTTCGGTGACACCAAATTGGCATATTGGCGAACGCCGTATGTTGAAGACCTCAATTGTCGAGGACGATGGAGCGACTTCGCTCGAAATGGTCCTCTTTCTGCCGAAAGGCGAGGGGCCGTTTCCGCTCGCGGTGGTCAATCACGGATCGACCGGTCGCGGGGCCGATCCCAAACTTGCCAAGGAAACCTGGTCCAACATCTGGCTTGCGGACGTTCTGAACGAACATGGCTGGGCGGCTGCCTTTCCTCAGCGGCGCGGGCGAGGCGGGTCCGATGGGCGCTATGATGAGGGTTTTTCAAAGAACCGCAGCGAGGGGTACAGTTGCGATCCGACCCTGTCGCTTGCTGGTGCAGATCGCGCGTTGATTGACATTGAGGCAGCGGTTGAAGCGCTTCATAACCTGCCTGAGATCGACAAATCCCCAATTTTACTGGCAGGAAACTCACGCGGTGGCGCGCTCTCGATTGCCTTTGCCGGGCTGCATCGGGATCACGTGGCCGGTGTCATCAATTTTGTTGGCGGTTGGATGGGCGTTGGATGCCCGGAAACCACGGAGATCAACCAGTCTGTGCTCAACAAGGGCGCAGCGTTTGGGCGACCGACGCTGTGGCTCTACGGCCGGGATGATCTCTTTTATTCAATTGATCACAATCATAAAAATTTTGCTTCCTATCTCGAAGCTGGCGGGCTTGGTCGCTTCATGGAAGTGGATGTGCCCGGCAAAAACAATGGCCACTGGGTGATGGTCGTCCCAACGCTCTGGCAGGACGAGGTGGAGGATTATTTGAAGGGATTGAGGGACGGGAAGTGAAGCCGTTGCCACGAAACAGACCTGACTTCATTCGCATTCGTACTCTCCATCGTCATTGCGGTCTTTAGGGCCGCAATCCATTGATTTTGAGCACAAGCATGGATCCCGACCCTAAAGGCCGGGATGACGGAGGCGCGTGTTTTTAGAGTAAAGTTGCAACCTTGCCCTACGGCTCCAGTTCCACATCCCAATAGAGAAAGTCCATCCAGCTTTCATGCAGATGGTTGGGTGGGAACTTTCGGCCATTGTTGTGCAGATCGTGGACGGTTGGCTGAAATGGTTTCAGCGTCGGCCACATCTTTGCGTCCTTTGGAAGCTTGCCACCCTTCTTCAGATTGCAGGGTGAGCAGGCGGTCACAATATTGTCCCATGTCGTTAGCCCACCAAGCGAACGCGGGATGAGATGGTCGAACGTGAGATCCTCAAGCGACCCGCAATACTGACAGGCAAAACTGTCGCGCAAAAACACGTTGAAGCGTGTGAAGGCCGGATTGCGCTGGGGTTTGATATAGTCCTTAAGGCACACCACGCTTGGCAACGCCATCTGGAACGAGGGGCTGGACACGTTGAAATCATATTCGGAAACAATGTTGACCCGATCAAGAAACACAGCCTTGATCGCATCCTGCCAGGACCAGAGTGACAGGGGATAATAGCTTAGCGGACGATAGTCCGCATTTAGTACAAGTGCCGGGCACTGTTCCGGCGATACGGCAACTGTCAACTCTTTCTCCTTCGATAGCGGGCATCCGGATCACTTTGTGGACCGTCTGCCCATCTCATTGATTCAACATAGAATCAGAATTGGGAATCGACATGTGCGCCTATGTAAGAACAGTGTGACGGCGATGTGAAGCCTTGGGCGATGTTCTCCTCAGCTGTGTGGCGAGAATGCTTCAAACGGGGAGCACGTCGTTGCGGTCTTTCAGACGCGCATAGTGCGCCCACAATATGCGCGCGGCGGCTCCGCGATGGGGTGACCAGCGTTCTGCAAGTGCGGCCAGCTCTTTCGGGCTGGGGCGGTCAGCGAGCCTGAGATGATCCTGTGCCGCGACCTGCAGGGCGATGTCTCCAGAGGGAAGAATGTCAGCATGTCCGGCGCAAAAAAGCAGATAGACCTCCGCCGTCCACGGGCCGATGCCATGAAGTGCAACCAATTTTTCAGCGGCGGTTTCCGGGGGAAGTTCGCAAAGGCTGAGAAGATCGATCTCGCGGTTCAAAACCGCCGCCGCAAGCGCGCGAATGGTCTTTTGCTTGGCGCGGGAGAGACCCGCATCAATCAGGGGTTCTTCAGCGATGCCATGAACGGTTGTCGCTTCCATGGGCTGAACGAGTTGGTCAAGACGCGTTTGAATGGCCGATGCGCTGGCGCGTGAGACCTGCTGACCGACGATGACTTCGACCATGCCCGCAAAACCGGGCTTGCGCAGGCGCAGCGGTACTGCGCCGACATCTGGCACCAGCGCCTTGAGATCGGGATCGAGTGCCAGCAGTTGCCCGACCTCGCGTTCGAGTTCTTGCCTGTTGGTGATTTTGGTCACGATTTTTGCCTCAGGGTAGTTCGGTCAGGTCACCATAAATCCGGTAGACTTGGCCGATCCACCCGAAATCGGATAGGTCTTGGCCACTTTTGGGCTCCATTCGCGAAAATCACTCCATGGCATTCGCCGATCCTGTTGATCGTCCTGTTTTCCGCTTCGCGCCAAGCCCGAACGGTGATCTGCATCTGGGTCATGCCTTGTCTGCTCTGGAAAACTATCGTCTTTGCCAAACGTTTGGTGGCCGGTTTCTGTTGCGTTTTGAGGACATAGATGTGGAGCGCTGTTCCCCCGCGTTTGAGGAACAGATGCTCGATGATCTTCACTGGCTTGGTCTGGAGTGGGAAGAGCCTGTGCGGCGTCAGTCGGACCATTTTGACGACTATCAGGCTGCCATCGACACGCTGACGGACGAGGGGTTGCTCTACCCGGCCTTCCTCAGTCGTGGAGACGTGAAACGTATGGTCCGGGCGTCTCAGGAACGCGGTGAAGCGTGGCCCCGCGATCCTGATGGTGCAGTACTTTATCCCGACATCTGTCGTTTGCTGGAACCGCACGAACGGACCGCAAATCTTGCCGCTGAAATGCCGTACACTTTGCGTCTCAATATGAATGACGCGCTTGAGGTGGCGGGAACGCCAATCTACTCATCCCGGTTTGGCAGCGATGGCGGGGCTGAGGAGCAGGCAGAAAATCCAGCCTTGTGGGGCGATGTTGTGCTGGCGCGAAAAGATATACACACAAGCTACCATCTGAGTGTTGTGGTGGACGATGCCCTGCAAGGGGTCACCCACATTGTCCGCGGGCAGGACCTGGAACCGGCGACCGCCGTGCACCGGTTGTTGCAGATTTTGCTGGGATTGCCCGCGCCCGCTTATCATCACCATCGCCTCATTCTGGATGAAGACGGGCGGAAACTGTCAAAAAGTGCTGGCGACACCAGCCTGCGTTCCCTGCGTCAGGCAGGCGTCACACAGTCGGATGTCTTGAGAATGATCGGGATGGAACAGGCGTAAGGCCCGAAGCTACCGGCTTTCACCCGGCACAAACACTTCCACGGCTGGACGCATGGGCCATGGCGCTTCGCTTGACGGCTTTCCAAACCGATAGCCCTGCAGATAGTCGACACCCCAATCCTGCAATTGTGCCGCGGTGGCGTCATCATCCACCCATTCGACAACCGTCCGGGCGTTGAAGACTTTAGCAAGTTCCACCAGTGATTTGATAAAGCACTGATTTTCTTTGCTGCTTGTAAGGTTCTCAACAAACTGGCCATCAATCTTGATGATGTCCACGGGCAGGTGCTTGAGATTGGCGAACGAGGTGAAACCGGCCCCAAAATCATCAATCGCCACCTGACAGCCAAGATCATGCAGCGTGTTGACGAACAAGGCGGCTTCTTCGAGGTCCCGTGCCACGTGGGATTCGGTGATCTCTACGATCAGGCGTTTCGCCCATTCCGGATTGGCAACGAGTGCCGTCGAAAGCCGCGACATCCATTCCGGATCGCTGGCTGTGTCGTTTGAAACGTTCAATGACAATCTGGCTTCGTCTGATCGCCGAAGCGTTTCTAAAACCCGGTCGAGCGCCGCATGATCGACCAGTCGGGTCAGACCAAGATCCTGAGCTGTGCCAACGAATTCGGTTGCCGAAAGGGTTTGCCCGTTGGCGGTCGTGAGGCGGATCAGTGCTTCATGAAATGCCACATCGCGGCTTGAGGCATCGACGACCGGTTGAAACGCGATCTCCATACGATCAGCGCCAAGCGCCTCAACGACCTCGGAGGCAAGTTCTGCCGCCTGCTGGCGTTCTGCCTCTGCCTTGTCGTCGCGATGAAAACTGACAAACCTCGGGTGGCGTTCCTGGCGCGCCTGGGTCAGCGCTTCCTGCGCTGCCGCCATGGCACTGCGAGACGTGCGGGCATGACGCGGCACGATCACCGCACCAGCGGACGCAGTCAGCGCCACCGGTCCTTTGTCAGTGTGGATCACCTCGTCCCGCACCAGCATCAGAAAGCGGTTGGCCGCCTGTTGCATCTCTTCTTCAGAGCACTGCCTTAGAACGAGACCGAGTTTGGCACCCGAGATGCGCCCAATGATATCACCGCCGCGCAGGCAGGATCTAAACCGACCGGCGATTTCAGCGATGATGGCATCACCCGTGTCATAACCGTAGATCGCATTGACCAGATCAAAGCGGTCGAGCGACATGAGGATCAGTGCTGCCGGTTCCTGATTGCGGGTCGCTTCGCTGATCACCGCATCGAGCGTGGTGTTGAGCTGTGAGCGATTGTAAAGGCCGGTCAATCCGTCAAAACGTGACAGGCGGGCCAGACGTTCTTCCATGGCGCGCCGTTCATTGATGATGCGCACAACACCGTGTGCGTGCGTGGGTGAACCATCTTCACCCGCAAACCAGCGGCCTGAATCTTCCAGCCAGATGTCGCTGGCAGTGCCAAGTTTTTCACCGGACAAGGCATATTGAACGGAATAGGAAACACCATTTCCGGTGTCTTCCATCCCGCTGCCCAACACCGCCTCGTTGCGGTTCTGGCTCGATGTGGAGACCAGAAGACCATTATAGTCTCGGCCGGTGGATATCACGGCATCATCTTCAATGCAGAACAGTGTTGCAGCGTTGCTGCTCCAGATCAGGCGGTCGGCGGCGATGTCCCATTCATAGGCGGCTTCGCCGATCGACTGCATGACGGAACCGACCCGCTCATCCATGGAACGTCGATTTGGCGGACCTGGCCGAATGCGATTGCGCTGTGAGCGAAGGGCCGGTGATGCTTGCTTTCCGTCCTGCGCATTCTCATCAGAAACCATTGCGCGAGCGGGTTCAGCAGGTGTCATTGATCCGTCCCTTGGTGGAGCCTTGCAGCACAGCTCCGGATCATCGCGCGATGCCCCGAAGCACGTCTCGCGCGAAAGTTTAGGTGGCAAACCTTAAGGAAACCGAAAGTGTGCTTGTGTGGACGGCTGGATTGAGTCCGTCTGCGTGAAACGCAAGCGGATATCTGACTCCGCCATTTCAGCTTCAGGGCCGTTACCAAAAACACTTTCTCATCAATGGATTACTGCCCCACTGGCCGCAATGCCAATGAGCCGGTCCGAAAATACGTCAGTGAGAGTCGCACTATATCCCGAGCGCAAGACCATCCTTGCGCGGATCAGAGCCACCAATCATGACGCCATTGGCATGATCGACACCGATGATCTGGCCACCACCCAACGGCTTCGGCGCGACGCGGACCGGGTGCCCACACGCTTCCAGATGCGGGACAACAGACGATGCCGCCGGACGCTCCACCTCGATCACATCATCTTTGCCCCAGAATGTGCGGGGATGATCAAGCGCTTCCTGTGGATCCATGCCGTAGTCAATCATGTTGGGCAGCACATGGCCATGACCCATGGGCTGATAGGCGCCCCCCATGACGCCAAACGACCAGGCAAGCTTGCCACCCTTGGTGACCATGCCGGGAATGATCGTGTGCATTGGGCGTTTGCTCGGCCCGATGGCATTGTCATGGCCCTCTTCCACCACAAAGCAGGCACCACGATTTTGCAGGACAATGCCTGATTGTGGTGTGACAATCCCGGAGCCGAAATCGCCATAGACAGAGTTGATCAAAGAGATCGCGCGAAGGTCGCGATCGATCACGGTCAGATAAACGGTGTCGGAATCAGGCAGTTTGGGAAGTGTTATTTCGTCGTTGCGCTTGCTGGTGTTGAAGGTCGCAGCAAGCGCGGCAATATGATCATCAGCGAGGATTTCGTTAACCGACCGGCTCATCGTTGCAGGATCTGAAACGTATGCATCGCGCACAGCATAGGCGAGGCGGGCAGCTTCTATTTCCAGATGCACTCGTTCCGCTGCATCCACATCATGTTGGTTCAGCCCGAGTTGGTCGAGCAGGCGCAACAGAACAAGGGCTGTCAGTCCCTGACCATTGGGTGGGATCTGGTGAACGTCATACCCGCCATACTGCGCGGAAATCAGATCAACCCAGTCGACTTCGACGGAAGACAAATCGTCCTCCGACAGAAAACCACCCTTGGCCTGAATGGTGCTGGCGATCTCGGCGGCAATGGCACCCTGGTAGAATACATCAGCACCGCCGCTTGCAATTGCTTCCAGTGTTGTTGCGAGGTTCGGTAGTTTGTGCAGCGAGCCAAGATCAGGTGCACTTCCATCTATGAGGTAGTGCCGGGTCGCGCCTTCATCGTTTGAGAGTTTCTCGGTAGCAGCCTGCCAATCGGAAGAGACTCGCGGCGCGACCGCGAAGCCGTCCTTCGCATAGCGGATTGCGTCTCGCATCAGCCGGTCGAGGCCAAACGTGCCATAGCGTTGCTGCAAGGCTTCCCACGCTTTCACGGCCGCAGGAACAGTGACCGTGTGGGCAGGCATCGTGTCGAGGTCGCTGACCTGCCGTTCCAGATACCAGTTGAGGTCTGCACCTGCGGCTGCCCGACCCGATCCGTTCAAGCCGCGCAACGTTCCATCCGGCTCGTGGATGATGGCAAAACAATCGCCACCAACCCCGGTCATGTGCGGTTCAACGACGCCCAAAACAGCAACGGCGGAAAGAGCCGCATCCACCGCGTTGCCACCTTCGCGCAGCACATTAAGTGCACTTGAGGTGGCGAGCGGGTGAGACGTTGCGGCCATTCCGTCTGTGGCATAGACGGCTGAGCGGCCCGGGCAATCAAATGCACGCATGGGGAAGAACTTTCAGGCTTAGAAGACGTTTAAAGCGGGTCACGGCCCTCAATAGCGGCAGCGACCCCGGCAATCAAATTAACTGGCCGTGAGGAGGGGTGCGGTCAAAACCCGTCTGCGCCGAGCGAAACATCGCGGGTTGCGGCACGCACGGAAACCGCGAAACCTGCCAGCACATCGACCAGGGTCATCATCATGAGAATGAAGAACACCGGTGTTGCCGCGGAACGCACGAGCAGAAACTCGATGAGGAACACAATGAAGACCAGCGTGGACAGCATATGATCGATGAATGAGCCGGGCCCCACGCGTGTGGCTTTGAGGATTTCAAAGAACAGTAAAATCAACCCCAGAACGATCATGAGATCACCGAGACTCATCACCCATTCGGCCCCCGAAATCATCGTGAGGTTGGTGATTTCCGTTTCCCAGATCCCAACGCTGTAAGTGCCAAGCACGCCAAAAATCACCAGATTGTAGAGAATGAGGGCGACGAGCATCAGGGGGACGTTGAGAAGCATTTTTCAGTCTTTCAGATGAAATTTTCCGGTGCCGAAGAACGTGGCAAAAATGGCAGAATTAGAGATGAGAGAAAAGAGGTGCCCGTTTAAAATGCGAATGAGCGCCAAAATGAAAAAAGCCGACGATGGCGCCGGCTTTGGTCTGGAGGCAAATCCTCTGAAAATCCGTCTGAATCAGACAGATTCTTTTGGTTCCAGAATCTGCTTGCCACGATACATGCCTGTTTTCAGGTCGATGTGGTGCGGACGGCGCAATTCACCGGAGTTCTTGTCTTCCACATAGGTGGGCTGCTTCAGCGCATCGGTCGAACGGCGGAAGCCGCGTTTCATGCGCGTAATCTTGCTCTTTGGGACAGCCATGTCGAGGCTCCATCATCTCGTCAATAAATTCGGTCGGGGACCGGCAAATGTGCGGTTTATGTCTAACGGCAGCAAAAATAAATCCATGCCGCCCGCGCACGCCCGGTCAGTTGGCGGTCTATATACCGCTTTTGCGAACGAGCGCAAGCGTTCATGCAGTCTGTCCTGCTTGATAGTTCCGCCGGTTTTCATGGCCCTCGCCATCAACAGAATATGATCGATGCGACATCGTTCTCATTGCACGTGACACCACCGACCGTTACGAAGCGAAAACAGCAGGGCTGGTCACTGATTCTCAATGGCGCCTGACTGAGGGGCAGAGTGATCAGTACGTTATTCCAGAAATCGATGGCAGGGCCAAATTGATGAGGCCCGCGGTCCGTGCGGCGGGCGGATGCGCCGCGCTCGATTTTGGCCGAACTGTCCAAAAGACAAGAAATCAATCAACAGTTTGGGGACTCGATGCTTCAATCAACGTCATCCGGCGCTGAAGCCTTAAGCGCGCTGGAATGGAGCAAGGTGCTTGCCGGCTATCGCATTCCGCGACTTCGGCGCAGCCTTCTTGAAATCGCAGTCACCGTGTTTCCGTTTCTCGTGCTTTGGTTGCTCGGTTGGGTTTCGGTGCAACAAGGTTGGTGGCCGCTGCTGGTGCTGATCTGGTTTCCGGCGGCGGGCTTGCTGGTTCGCTTGTTTCTCATTCAGCATGATTGCGGCCACGGATCGTTTTTCAGGAACAAAGCCGTCAACGACTGGGTTGGGCGGGCTTTGGGTGTCGTCACACTCACACCCTATGATTCATGGCGGCACGCCCATGCGATCCACCACGCCGGTTCCGGACATCTCGATCACCGCGGTATAGGGGATATTTCGACGCTGACAGTCGACGAGTATCAGTCTCGACCGTTTTTGGGTCGGTTGCTGTACCGGCTTTATCGGCATCCGCTGACCCTGTTCGTTGTGGGGCCAGCCTATCAGTTTCTGTTGAGGCACAGGCTGCCGGCAAGTTCGCTGCGTCTGGAATGGTCGAACTGGCGCGGCCCACTCATCACAAACATCGCTCTGATTGCGCTGGTCGGCGGCGCCATCTGGCTGGCTGGCCTCGGTCCGTTCCTGTGGGTGCAGCTGCCGATCACCCTAATTGCTGCATCGATTGGCGTGTGGCTGTTTTATGTTCAGCACCAGTTTGAAGAAACGGTTTGGGCACGCAGTCCGCAATGGAACCGGCACGAGGCGGCTCTGCATGGCAGTTCTCACTATGATCTGCCGCGTATCCTGCGCTGGTTCAGCGCCAATATCGGTGTGCACCATGTGCACCACCTTTGCAGCGGTATTCCCTACTACAACCTTCAACGGGTTCTACGGGATCATCCTGTTCTGCGCGATGTGAGCCGCCTCACATTGCTTGAAAGTGCAGGATGTGTACGACTTGTGCTTTGGGATGAAGCCGCTCATCGCCTTGTTTCCTTTAAAGAATTGCGGGTGCGCTGATACGTCACTTTCGGTCTGGCGAATGCTTCACCACCTCTTTCTTTGGTGGAGACTAAGCAACCCGCTGGACAGGCTTTGTGATGAAATCCCATATTCTTGCCAGATCTGACGCATTTCGCGATCTTCATTCCGGAGTTCGACAAGCCGAATTGACGGGTTTGCCGATTTATCGGCAGGTTATGGGAGCCGTGTTTGACCGCTTGCCACCCAAGGTCCGCGCGCTTCACGACAGCACGGAAGAACGGGTTTGGCGCGGTACGGCGAAGGTCGAACGCGGCAAGGGAGTTCTGAACCGGCTGGTGGCCCGGATTTTCGGTTTTCCCGAAGGAACAGAAAAAACAGACGTCGAAGTCCGTTTCTCGCCAGAAGGAGATAGCGAAGTCTGGACGCGGACGTTTGGCACAAAACAGTTCCGATCTGTGCAGCGGGTAGTCCAAAGGCGGGAGGCCTTCGTTATCGTTGAACGGTTTGGATGGATTGATATCGCTCTGGCGCTGGCTGTTGAGGATGACCGGCTTATGATTGTGCCTCGACACTGGCGCGTCCTGGGCATTCCGCTGCCAAAGTTTCTGATGCCGGGTGGTTCGACTTATGAGACAGATCTCAACGGTCGGTTCCACTTCAACGTGGAAATCACGGCGCCGTTGCTGGGTCTGATCGTTTCCTATCGGGGAGAGTTGGGACCTGCATAAGGCATAACTGGAATCTCGGAGTCGAAGTGACACAAATGGGCCGATGGCTCGTAGGGAATGATGACCGCGTCAACTCGATTCTAAGCCATGTCCACTTGCCGCTCCCTCATTGTCGTTTTGGGTGATCAGCTCTCCCCAACAATATCGTCGCTCGCTGGTGCTTCGAAGGAGCATGACATCATCCTGATGATGGAGGTGATGGAAGAGGCCACCTATGTGGCGCACCACAAGAAGAAGATCGCTTTCATCCTTTCTGCCATGCGCCATTTTGCGCAAAGCTTGAGCGAGCAGGGTTGGACGGTCGACTATGTTCGGCTGGAAGATCCCAACAATCAGGGCTCGTTTTCGGCCGAATTGGAACGGGCGGTCGAACGAAATCGACCTGACCGGATATTGATCACGGAACCCGGCGAATGGCGGGTCTTGCAAGCGGTCGAGGGCTGGTCGGACGAACTGGAACTGCCGGTTGAAGTTCTTCCCGATGACAGGTTCGTCTGTTCGCTCGAACCGTTTCGAAAATGGGCCAATGGCCGCAAGCAACTGCGCATGGAGTTCTTTTACCGCTACATGCGACGCAGCACCGGGTTGCTGATGAATGGCAATGAGCCGGAGGGCGAGCGTTGGAATTTCGATGCGGACAACCGCAGACCGGCCAGTGCCGATCTGTTCATGGCGCGCCCCGTTCGGTTTGCACCTGACGCCATCACGAAGGACGTGATTGCACTCGTTTCAGATCAGTTCGGCCAGCATATGGGCACGCTTGATGATTTCTGGTTCGCGACGACCGCTGAACAGGCAGAGTGGGCTCTCGACATCTTCATTGAAAAATCCCTGCCCCGGTTTGGGGACTTTCAAGATGCGATGCTGTCGAGTGAACCGTTTCTCTATCATTCGGTTCTGTCGGCCTATATCAATGTCGGCCTGCTTGATCCCTTGTCCGTCTGCAAACGCGCAGAGGCCGCCTACTACACCGGCTCAGCGCCACTCAACGCGGTCGAGGGCTTCATTCGCCAGATCATCGGCTGGCGGGAATATGTGCGGGGCATCTATTGGCTGAAGATGCCCGACTATCGCGACATAAATTTTTTTGAAGTCAAGCGACCGTTGCCGGACTTTTACTGGACGGCCGATACAAAGTTGAACTGCCTTTCGAAGGCCATCGGACAAACCATTGACGAAGCTTACGCCCACCACATTCAAAGACTGATGATCACCGGCAATTTCGCGATGCTTGCCGGACTTGACCCGGAAGCAGTGCACCAATGGTATCTCAGTGTCTATGTGGATGCGTTTGAGTGGGTGGAGCTCCCGAACACGCTGGGCATGAGCCAGTTTGCGGATGGCGGGTTGCTTGGCTCAAAGCCGTACGCATCGGGCGGGAATTACATCAACAAGATGTCGGATTACTGCCGCTCCTGCAGCTATGATGTTCGGCAACGCACTGGCGAGGCGGCCTGTCCGTTCAATGCGCTATACTGGCATTTCCTTCACCGCAATCGAGGCAAACTTGCAGGAAACCGACGATTGGCGCTGGCCTATCGGTCGCTTGATCGTATGGAGGATGATCAGCGCGAGGGGATTCTCCAAAGTGCCGACGCGTTTCTGAAGACCCTCGGTGGGTGATTTCAGTTTAGAAGCTTGGTTTCATATTCAATTGCTTCAGCCGTTGCAGAACGCGCGGCACAGCGCTTTCGATGGGCCAACAATTGCGGGAAACCGCTGAGATCAATTTCGGCCGGTCGGGCCATCAAAGTCCACCAGCACAAGAAGGCGTCGGCTGCGCTGTAACGGTCGCCAACCAGATAGTCAGCGTGATCCAGATGGCGGGCAATCAATGCAAGTCGGGAGGGCGCAGCCTCCCGCGCTGCATCCCGGTGATAATCATCCAGCCAGAAAATTGGATAGAACAGGCGCTTGTGAAGTTCGGTGGCGATGAAGCTCAGCCGCTGCAGAAATACGTAGCGCAGTTGGTCACCGGGTGGGGGTGCCAGCAAGCGTTCGGGTGCCTGATCAGCCAGATAGGTGAGGACTGCTACGCTCTCGGTGAGTATGGTGCCGTCATCAAGGACGAGCACGGGAACCTGCGCAGGGTCGGAAATTTCGGTAAAATCAGTGCCGTCCTCGACAAGCTTTTTGCGCAACTGAACCTGTTTCAGATTTACGGCAATCCCGCCCTCCTGGCACACCATGTGGGCCGCCATGGAACAGGCAAAGGGGGAAATGTAGAGGTCCATTGAATTGCCTCAAGTTGCGAAACTGGCTTTCGATAGCAAGCGCGTGTGGCGCTGTACCAATAAACTCTCTCTGGTAATCCATGTTCTGAATTCAAATGCAATTGCGATCTTGCGCGGGCCGACGTCATGCACAAAACTGATGCAATGCGTTGGTCAGCGTTAGGGGGATGATTGGTGGAGGAGAGTGACCAAACCATCACGGCAGGCGGGGCTATTTTTGCCCGGCTGAAGACGCTTGGCATCGACTATGTGTTTTGCAATTCCGGAACGGATTTTCCGCCGATCATCGAAGGATTGGCGGAAGCAGCTGCGAAGGACGAGGCGCTTCCGCAAGCGATTGTGATCCCTCACGAACATGTGGCGATGGGCATGGCGCACGGCTACTGGCAGGCGACCGGCAAACCGCAGGCCGTGATGCTTCACACCAATGTCGGGCTCGCCAATGGGGCCATTGGCGCGATCAACGCCGCGCATGACAATGTGCCGATGATTTTGATGTCCGGTCGCACTCCGGCAACCGAATATGGAAAGTTCGGCTCCCGAACCGTGCCCATCGGTTGGGGTCAGGAAATGCGCGACCAGACTGCGCTGGTGCGCGAGAGCGTCAAATGGGACTACGAGCTCAAGTTCGGCGATCAGATTGTGGAACTGCTTGATCGTGCAGTCGCGATCTCGAACTCTTCACCCAAAGGCCCGACCTATCTTAGCCTGCCACGTGAAGTGTTGTGTGACGCGATTAACCGCTCAACTCTGTCGCAACCACCGACCATGGTTCCTTCGAACGCATCGCCGCTTCAGGCGGACATCGAACAATTGGCCGAATTGATTGCAGCCTCAGAAAAGCCTGTCATCTTCAGCCAGCGTGGCACCGGCACACAGCGAGGCTTTGAAGCGTTGACGGCTTTGGTGGAGCAATGGGCCATTCCGGTGAACAGCTATTGGGCGCAAAGTGCCGCCATTCCCACGCACCATCCGATGCATATCGGTGGAAATCCCGAGCCGTGGGTCTCAGATGCCGATCTCATCATCTGCATTGATGCACTCGCGCCCTGGATGCCGGACCATCATGTGCCGCAGCGCGATGCGAAAATCGTCAATATCGGTCCAAACCCGCTGTTCTCCCGCACGCCGGTCCGCAATTTCCGGTCTGATCTGGCGCTTGCAGGCGACACGACAGAATCAATTTTGCTGCTTACGAAAGCGCTTGCCAATCGCAGCGCAGATGAGGATTTGATCGCGCGGCGTCGACAGGCGGTTGCTGAGGCCTCTGCTGAATTTCGGAAAGCGCAGTCCGCGAAAGCTGCCACTGGGAACAAGGGACCCTTGAGCAAGAACTGGGTTGCGCAGTGTATCTCAGACGCCATTGAACGCGCGGCCCGAAAGGCAAGTATCACCTCCGAGCTCGGCGCGCCGCTTGGACCGATGTCGATTGATCACTTTAACGGGTTCCGGCAGGAGCCCCATTCCGGTGGATTGGGTTATGGGCTTCCGGCTGCAATGGGCATTCAGCTTGCCGAGCCCGACACGCTGGTTTTCGCAACGGTGGGCGACGGGTCCTACGTCTTCGCCAATCCGACGGCCTGTCATCAGGTCTGTGAGGCGCTGGAACTGCCGGTCATCACCTGTGTCCTAAACAATGGTGAGTGGGGTGCGGTGCGCCACTCCGTGACCGGTCTCTACCCGAACGGCTATGCGGCCAAGGCAAACAACATGCCGCTAACCTCGCTGCAACCATCACCGGATTTTTGTCTGGTGGCACAGGCAAGTCGCGCGCATGCGGAGCGGGTGGAGCGTGGAGATGAGCTTGCCGCCACGCTGGACAGGGCAGTCGACATCGCCGCAAACGAACGGCGTCAGGTTCTTCTCGATATCCAGATTGATGGAGAGAAGCCGTGAGGGATGCCTCCCATCCTTCGACAGGCTCAGGATGAAGGCTTGACGCAATGACCCGGCCAAACATCCTCTTTTTTATGTCAGACAATCAGCCTGCCGATCTGCTCGGCTGCTATGGCAATGATGAGGTGCACACGCCCCATCTCGACGGTCTGGCTGATCGCGGCGTGCGGTTTGATCAGGCTTTCTGTGTCAATGCCATGTGTTCGCCCTGCCGGGCATCTGTGTTGACCGGCCTGATGCCAAGCCAGCACGGCATACACAATTGGCTTGACGACCGGCTTGTGGATCAATGGCCGCAGAACTGGTCAGCAATTGGAGAATTCAACAATCTACCAACGATCGTCAAAGAGGCTGGCTATACCACGGCGCTCATCGGCAAGTTCCATCTCGGCGTTCCGTTTGTGCCGCAACTTGCCTTCGAT
>JBCCGR010000019.1:0-78474 GCA_039029195.1 Pseudomonadota bacterium | reverse complement strand
GTTCGACATTCTCGCATCAGCACTCGGGTTGATTGTCTTTTCGCCCTTTATCGGCCTCTTGTTGTTTCTGGTCTGGCGACAGGATGGCCATGACCCGATCTACAAGCCTGACCGTGTGGGCCGCGGCGGCAGGCTGTTCAAGCTCATGAAGATGCGGTCCATGATTGTCGGCGCCGACAAGTCCGGTGTGGAATCCACATCCGCCACCGACAACCGCATCACACCCCTCGGCCAGTTTATCCGCCGCTACAAGCTGGATGAACTCACACAGCTGTGGAATGTGCTGACGGGCGAAATGAGCCTCGTAGGCCCACGCCCCAATACGCTGGCCGGTGTTGCCGTCTATACCAGCGAAGAACAGCGCCTGTTGCTTGCCCGCCCCGGCATTACAGACTTTTCTTCAATCGTGTTCTCCAACGAGGGTGAGATCATTGAGGAAACGGGTCGACCCGGAGAGTCCGCAGATGACACCTATGATCGCGTGATTCGGCCGTGGAAGAGCCGCCTTGGGCTCATGTATGTGGAGCACAGTTCTGTGCTTTTGGATGTTGCGCTGATTTTCGCAACCATCGTTGCGATCATTTCAAAACCCGCGGCACTTCGTTTGGTGCGTTCACTGCTGAAAATCTGTGGTGCTGAACCAGCCTTGCTTGATTTGACAGAACCTGAGAAACCGCTGACCATCGCACCTCCACCAGGTGCCACACTCTGATGCAATCCGCCGGTCAAACGGACTTTCTATCCTCGTCCACCGGGCCCAACATTTGGGTGGTGGAAATCGGTGAGCCTGTACCACGACCGGGAGAACCGGCCCGCACCATGCGCGCCGGGCTGATCGCCAAAATGCTGCGCGCACGCGGTGTCAATGTCACCTGGTTCGTTTCCACATACTCACACGCACGCAAGGAACCTGTTGTGCCGCCTGGCACCGAGGAGATGAGCGAAGATGGCGTACGTCTCGTCTACCTGCACGGGCGCGATTATCAATCAAATGTCAGCCTGAACCGGATGATCAATCACTGGCAGGTGGCGCAGGATTTTCGTACAAAGGCAAACAAGCTGCCTCGGCCGGATGTCATTTATTGCTGTTATCCCACGATCGATCTCGCCCATGCCACGACCAGTTTTGGCAAGGCAAATGGCGTCCCTGTCATTGTGGATATTCGCGACATGTGGCCGGACGTGCTTGTTGATGCTGCACCCGTTCCCAAGCCGCTGGGCAAACTTTTAATCTCACCCTTGAGGTGGCGTGCTTCAGCGGCGTTGGGACAGGCGACAAACATTGTTGCAACTTCGGAAGTTTTTCTAAACCGGGGACTTGAAATTGCCAGGCGGGAACGACGCGCTGGTGACGGCGAAATGCTCCTCGCCTATCAGCCGCCAGCGCGAGACAAATCGGCGCTCGCCGCAGCCCGGCAACGCTGGATTGACCGCGGGTTGACATTTGAAGGTGAAGAAAAAATCGCCTGCATGTTCTGCAACATCTCCGACGTGCCCATTCTTCCGCACGCCATTGCAGCGCTGGAACATCTACCGGAGCGTTCTGCAAGGAACTTGAAAATGGTGATCTGTGGCACCGGCACCCGCTTCAACTGGTTCAGGAGCGAGGCAGAAAACCATCCTCAGCTGATGGCGCCGGGGCAGGTGAATGCCGAGGACATTTTTGCATTGATGCAAGAGGCAAAATGCGGCCTGTTATTCTACCCGCGCCGCGATGATTTTCGCTCTGCGTTCCCAAATAAGGTTGGAGAATATCTGGCAGGCAGCCTGCCCATCTTTTCGACCGTTGACGGGCGGGTCGGGGATCTCCTTCACGATCAGGATTGCGGAGTAGTGACCAGCGACACCGACCCTTCCACATTGGCCCATGATCTTGACGCGTTGATTTGGAACGATGATCGCCTCCAACGACAGTCCGACAACGCGGCGCGTATTTACAGCGAATGCTTTAGCGCCGGCTCAGTCTATGGCGCGTTTTGCGATCACCTTATGGAACTGGCCGGAGCATCAAACGCCCAGATACCCGGACCTGGCCGTCAGGCATTCACCCGTTGACCTGTGTCTGGAAGTCCGACCATTAGGCCAAACGCAAAGAACATAAGTCTCTGGTTTGGAAAATCGGCACTCACCATGGATAGCGCGAGGGCTGCAGCAAGCAGCCCCCAGATCGTCGCCTTGTCACGCACCGAAGCTGGTTTCAGTGCAAAGGCAAGCGCCATGGCCGCGAGCAGGAGTAAAAACAGACCCAGCCCAACCACACCGGATTCAGCCAAAAGTTCGTAGACCAGATTGTGAGGGTAAAATCCTGACTTGTCGCCAAGACCCGCATTGAGAGGAAAGCTGCCCCAGCCCACACCCAGTATGGGCGCCGTACCCCATACCACCACCGCCTGATCCTTCAGGAAATCGCGACTAACTTCACCCGGCCTTTCATCAGCCTGTTGTACATAAACCGATGTCACCATGCGCTCGATGGAAAATGGCAGGTTGAGATTGCCCTGATTGGCGATGAGATAGGTCTGAACCGGAGTAAAGGTGATTGCGAACAGGCTGATGAACTGAAATGCACCTGCAAAGGCGATGGCGATCATGGTTCGAGATTGGCTTGCCAGAAAATAGGCACCGAGCGCTGCAATCACATAAAGAATACCTCCCCGACCACCGGACCCGAGGAGCTTCATTGCCAGATAGGCAAAAAGTGCCAGCAGCACGAAACGCAGGCGCCAATCTTTGGATCGCCAGATCAGAAGCGCAGTGCCCATCGTGCCGATGCCAAGCATATAGGACACACCTTGATAGGTGATGGTCTGCTCGGTTTTGCCGATCGCATTGAGCTCCCAATAGGTCGCCGCGTCATAGTTGGTCCAGGATAAGGCGAAGGCAGTTCCAAGCAGCAGACAAGCAATCAGCAGCCAGTGCAGCATGCCCTGCCGCACCACCGCCACACCGGCAAGAAAGCTCGCCGCCGGAAGGGTCATTGTCAGCGTGACCTTGCGGTTTGCATAGGCAATCGAGTCTCCCCAGATGCTGGTGGCGCATAGGACCGCACATAAAAGCAACAAAAGGGACGCGAAAGTCACCTCAACCGGATCAAGCTCGCTCAGCGCAAGCTGGCCTGAAACGATCAACACAAACAGGCTGAACGTCAGCAAGGACGTGCCGCCACGGATTCCCAGCCAATGACCGAGCAGATGGTCAAACGCCCCCTGATTGATGATCACGGGCATCAAAAAACATACGACGATGGCAAGGCCCGTCTGCAACTTCACCCTGATGGCGCGCAAACCGCTCCCGGAAAGATCGGTCGCATGCACGACCGCTTTGCCGGAAGCGGGATTTATGCTGCCTGCGGCCATTGCGCATCCATTACACCGCCGCTCCCGCGTCGAGAACACCCAGAGGTGCAATCACGACAGGGACGGGCGCGCCTCCCATTGAAAGAGTTCGTCCTTCCTGACGGTTTCTCGGTTTCCAGTCGCCCAGAGAGGGCAACTGAAGCCCGGCGAGCCAGTCTTCCGGCTCACCAGTCGCGCAATTGTTGGCAAGGTCGAGAAGACGGATCTTGCTGGCCGCGACCGGATGTTGGCTCAGGGCCGTATCGAGCGACTGAAGTTCAGCAAGAACACGCGCCCAGGGCATAAACTCTTCGAAGCAGGTCATAATGCGAGGGTGATTGGTGGTGTCGCCGGCATCAGCGATCAGAAG
Organism: Pseudomonadota bacterium; assembly: GCA_039029195.1. Taxonomy (GTDB): domain Bacteria; phylum Pseudomonadota; class Alphaproteobacteria; order Rhizobiales; family Rhizobiaceae; genus JBCCGR01. Next base: position 74,769 of record JBCCGR010000019.1, on the reverse strand, counting down.
TTCCTCGGCAAGTTTCTCACCTTGCTTCAGACCCGTGAAGACGATCTCGATGTCACCCTCAGGGTTTTGTTCGGTGCGCTCTTCAAGTCCCGCGAGCGAAATCATGCGCCGCGCCAGATCGATGATTTTGACCGGTTCACCCATATCCAACAAGAAAACTTCGCCACCTTTCGCCATCGCTGCCGCCTGAATGACCAGCTGCGCAGCTTCCGGGATCAGCATGAAATAGCGATAGACATCCGGATGCGTGACCGTAATCGGCCCACCGGAAGCAATCTGCTCGCGAAACAACGGAACCACAGACCCTGAGGAGCCGAGCACATTGCCAAACCGCACCATTGAAAAGCGGGTCGGTGTGCCTTCGTTCTGAAGAGCCTGAAGGATCATCTCCGCAAGCCGTTTACTGGCTCCCATCACGCTTTTCGGGCGCACGGCCTTGTCGGTCGAAACCAGGATAAACTGATCCACCTGGCAATCCACCGCACATCGCGCTGTGGTCAGCGTGCCGAAAATGTTTGTGGTCATGCCGTTGGCGGGGTTTTCCTCAACCAGCCCCACATGCTTGTAGGCGGCGGCATGATAGATGGTGTCCACATGGTTCTCGCGAATGGAGCGTTCAACGAGACGTTCATCAAGACAACTCCCAAGCACACGCACCACTGCAGGAGGTACGGCGAGCTTTTCGCAGATCCCGTCCACCTCACGACCAATCTGGAACAAGGCGAGTTCATGATTTTCCAGAAGCACAATTGCCTTTGGACGGTGGTTGAGAATTTGGCGAACAATTTCCGAGCCGATGGAGCCCCCGGCACCGGTGATCATAATGGAGCGCCCTTCGATAGCTTTATCCATCAGTTCAGCATTGGGTGACACGGGTTCACGACCGAGCAGTGCTTCAACTGTGACTGGGCGAACCGGCGAGATTTCCAGACGCCCGCTGGTAAGATCACCGGTGTTTGGCAGATGGCGGACGCGAGTTTGCGTGCCATGCAGCGCTTCTTCTAGTTCATTCCTCTGTGCAGGACTCAACGAGCGTTTGGTCACCAGAACTTCGTCGCAGCGATAGCGCTTGGCCAGAACGTCCAGACCATCCTTGTCAAAGACCCGCAGGCCAGAGATTTCTCGTCCTACAAATGAGCCCTCGTCGTCAATGATCACAACGGGGTCGATGGTTCCAGTGAGGTGAAGCTGTTGAATGAGCTCACAGGTCCAGCGGTCAACGCCGTAAATCATAGCACGCTGGCGGCGTATCTTCCGCCGTTCAATGGCGGGATTGAGGATCGATTTGGCGATGTAGCGGAGCACCATCATGCCGCTAACCGAAGCACCAAACCACAGCCATGCTGCAATAATCGCCGTTGCAGTTGGCAGCAACAGTACCAGAACCAGATAAATGGCAAGGCTGATCACAGCCACAGCCGTTGCAATCTGTCGTGCCACATAGGGCGTCGGAAGTCGGGCAGGGTTGCGATAGACTTTCAAAAGAACTGCACACACCAGCGCGGCGGGTGGAGCAAGAAGCAACATCACGGCGCCAGTCAGCCCCGGCGGGGAGATCAACATGGTGGCCAATGCGAGAATTGTCAGATCGCTTCCGGCGACGATGAGTTCTTTCACAAAGGCCGGCAGTCCGATGAGGCTGGTTCGTGCCTGAAAATACCGGCCAGTCCAGTCACTCGCCTTGGCGCGTCGGGGTGTTTTTAAGTCGGCCGTGGCCTCCACGCTCTGCATGATGATGTCCCTGTTGATTGTTATTATTACCAACAACCATGGCGGGATTTCCTAAAATTTGAGTGTATTAATAGTTGTATATCGGTAAAAATGCACTCCACCATCGAAAACGCTTTTCTTTGGTTGATTTTCGCTCAGCACTGCCCCCTGAAATTTTGGGACGCGGGTGTGCAAAACGAAGTCGGAGACAGTAACAAATCCAACAAAAACGGAGCCACATGGGCCCCGTTTAGCGGTCTCAATTGACGCTGGTTTTACTTGCCAAGCGCCTTGTCGGTGATGGCATGGGTCCAGGCACCCTCCGGCTTTTTGGTGATCACCGGATCAGAACCACCAGAAAGCAGGGTTTCGACAGTGCGGTCGAAATCGGCTGGATCAAGCTTGCCATCGGTTCCGGCAGTCAGCTTGTTGATTTCGCCCATCATGCGGCGCTGGTGCTTTTCAGTCTGAGCACCGGTCGCATCGTTTTCGAGCACGATATCTGCGGCAGCATCGGAGTTGTCACGCGCCCAGGCCCAGCCCTTCATGGAAGCGGCCACAAAGCGGGCCATCTTGTCAACGAATGCAGGATCCTTGAGGTTCTCTTCAAGAACATAAAGCCCGTCTTCCATAGTGGAGACGCCCTGATCTTCATATTTGAAGACCACCAGATCATCCGGCGTCAGGCCTGCATCAATGATCTGCCAATACTCATTGTAGGTCATTGTAGAAACACAGGCAGCCTGCTTCTGCAGGATCGGGTCAACATTGAAACCCTGCTTCAGCACAGTCACGCCATCTTCGCCGCCTTCGGTCTTGTGACCAAGCTTCGACATCCAGGACAGGAATGGATACTCATTGCCGAAGAACCACACACCAAGGGTTTTGCCCTTAAAGTCCGCAGGCGACTTGATGCCGGAATCTTTTCGGCAGGTCAGCATCATGCCTGAGCGTTTGAATGGCTGGGCAATGTTAACCAGCGCCAGACCCTTTTCGCGCGAAGCTAGAGCAGATGGCATCCAGTCGATGATCACATCCGCACCACCACCGGCGATCACCTGCGGAGGTGCAACGTCTGGACCGCCGGGTTTGATTTCGACTTCGAGACCGGCCTCTTTATAAAAGCCCTTTTCCTTGGCCACATAGTAGCCAGCGAATTGAGCCTGTGTGACCCATTTCAGTTGCAGCGTCACCTTGTCGGCAGCAAGTGCAACAGCACTTGATAGGCCGAGCGCCAGTGCAGCGGCACCAATCAGCAGTTTCTTCATGGAGTATCTCCCTTCTGGTTGAGATCGGATTATTGATTTTCCCGTTATTATCGTGTTGCCCGGAACGAAGGGTGCCATGCGGTTGCCCAGCGTTCGATGAGAGTAATGAGACCATAAAAGGCGGAGCCTGCCAACGCGGCCATGGCAATTTCCGCCCACACCATATCCACATTCATGCGACCCACCTCCGTGGAGATGCGGAAACCCATGCCAACAATCGGCGTGCCGAAAAACTCGGCAACAATCGCGCCAATCAGAGCAAGCGTGGAATTGATTTTCAGTGCGTTGAAGATGAACGGCAAAGCCTCCGGCAGACGCAGTTTGAGCAGCGTTTGCCAATAGGATGAAGCGTAGGTTTTCATCAGATCGCGCTGTATTGCCGTTGATGCGGCAAGCCCCGCAATGGTGTTCACCAACATGGGGAAGAAGGTCATGACAACCACGACGGCGGCCTTGGAGTGCCAGTCGAAGCCGAACCACATCACCATGATCGGCGCGATGCCCACAATCGGGAGTGCGCTCACCATATTGCCAATCGGCATCAAACCCGACTGAAGGAAAGGCGACCGGTCAATCGCAATCGCGATCGCAAACCCCGCAGCGCATCCAATGGCATAGCCGATCAGGACTGCCGTCAGAAATGTCTGCCTGAAGTCCGCGATCAGAATATCGGTGGAACTCACAATCCTGGCGCCAATCATGGATGGTGGTGGTAACAGCACAGGCGACACCTGCAGCCCTCGCACCAGCACCTCCCAAAGGAACAGGAGCGTGATCCCGAAAATCAGCGGGATAACAATGTTGAGTGAAAACTGAATAACACGGTTTCGACTCTCCACACGCGAGAGAGCGTTCACCACATACCAAGCTGCAAGCCATGTGATGACCACCGCCACCCAGCCGCCCCACCAGGCCATGCCGGTGTCCTTCAGGTGGTCAATGGCAAACTTGCCGAAGAACACGGCCACCAGCGCAGCAACGACTGCCAATATCAACCGCAGCGGGCTCATGGATTGGCCCCCATACGTTTGTTGACAATCTGCCCGGCCACCCCGATCAGCGCCACCAGGGTACCCGCCATCGCAGCGGCCATGATGAGCGCTGACCAGATCATCATTGTCTGACCGTAGTAGGAACCATTGAGCAATCGGGCGCCCACACCACCATCCTGACTGAGCGTCATTTCACCAACGATTGCGCCAATCAAAGAGGCAGCAATTGCCACCTTCATCGAGGTGATCAAAAACGGTATAGCCGATGGCCAGCGCAACTTGAAGAAGATCTGCGCGGCGGAAGCATTGTACGTGTGCATCAGATCAAGATGCGCCGTGTCGGGTGATCGAAATCCCTTCACCATGCCGACCGTGACCGGGAAGAAGGACAGATAGGCCGAGATCAGGGCTTTGGGAAAGAGGCCCTGCACCCCCAGTGCGTTGAGCACCACGATGATCATCGGCGCAATCGCCAGAATGGGGATCGTTTGGGATGAAATGATCCACGGCATCATGCTCTTTTCGAGCGATTTGACGTGGATGATCGCGGCTGCGAGCACAATGCCAAGCAAGCTGCCGAACAGAAAACCAACCGTGGTGGAAGAAAGCGTGATCCAGGCATGATAGATGAGGCTACGCTTCGACGTGACCTTTTTTTCAACCGTGGTTTTCCAGATTTCTTCGACCACCTGATGCGGCGCCGGGAGCACCGGCCGCTCCTGCTGCATGGTTTTGGGGATCAATTGCATCAGCGTCGGTGCGGGCTTGGAAATGCGCTCGGCCTGATCGTATTCCCAAGCAGAGTTCATCCACACGGTCGCGGCATACCAGAACGCGATGATTGCAGCGACAACTGTCAGGATGGGGATGAGGCGGGAGGTCAATTGAGCCCCCCTACCCAACGCATCAAAATTGTCGGCACACCATCATCAGTCTCAGCATCGCGACCACCGGGAACTTCCACCAGCCCTTCTCTCAGATAGAAGGCGCGCGCCGCCTGATTCGGCTCCCAAAAGGTCAGTTCAAATCCTGATTTGAGCTCTGTTTTTGCATGATCAAGCAGCGCTTTGCCAAAGCCCTGACCTCGATAACCAAACTTTAAATAGAGCGCATGAACAAACGGCAATTGTGGTGGCTGTCGGATTTCTACGGAAAGATAGCCGACGATTTCCCCTTCATGCTCGACAACCGACATTTTCCTGTCGGTGTCGAACCCACGCTCGAAATGCCCCAGCATCTCATCTCGTGGGAAAGGCCGGGGCAACCAATCCGTCTCGTCAATATAGTCATTGATGATGGTGGCGCAGTACGCGAGGTCAGCAACCACCGCGGTGCGGACCGGGGACTTTGTATTCACCTCAGTCCTCATAGGAATGCCCGGCACGAAGACCATCGCGAACACGATGTGCGATTTCCAGAAACTCGGGCGTTTCACGGATGTCGAGGTTTCGGTCGCGCGGCAGGTGGGACTCGATCACGTCGTGGATACGCCCCGGTCTCGGCGACATCACCACGATCTTGGTGGACAAAAACACCGCTTCAGGAATGGAGTGTGTCACAAACACTACCGTCTTGTTGGTCTTGTCCCAAAGCTGCAACAGCTGCTCGTTAAGATGGTCGCGCACAATCTCGTCTAGCGCCCCAAACGGTTCATCCATCAGCAAAAGATCGGGCTCCACCGCCAGTGCTCTGGCAATGGAGGCGCGTTGCTGCATGCCGCCGGACAATTGCCATGGGAATTTCTTTTCGAAACCCGTCAAGTTAACCAGATCAAGATTGTGGCGGATGCGGCGATCCTGTTCCGTCTTGGATAGCCCCATGATCTCGAGCGGCAATGCAATATTGCGGGCAATCGTGCGCCACGGGTAAAGTGCGGCAGCCTGAAACACATAGCCATAGGCACGCGCCATGCGCGCCTCATGGGGTGAAACGCCGTTGACGGTGATCGTTCCACTCGTCGGCTGCTCAAGATCTGCAATCACACGCAGCAAAGTGGTTTTGCCACAGCCGGACGGGCCGATAAACGACACGAAATCTCCCGCATTCACGGTTAGATCCACATGCGACAGTGCATGCACGGGCCCGTCGTTCGTTTCAAACGTGAGGGAAAGATCGGAGGCGGATACGACTGTATTGCCTGACCCAGGAATTGGGGCTGCGGTTGACATCAGTTCACAACACCCGTTCTTGTGAAAGTACGAGGAACAAGGAGCTCTGAGCCAATATGCCCAAGAAAAAGATGAACCAGACCATGCCAACCATCACGCTGCAATTTGCAGGCGAGAAGGGTGCAAAAATGGCAGAGCACTTTTTCACCGACTGGCTCGACGGCGGTCTTGACGAAATCTGGGAAGAGCGCGTTCGCGACGCCGGGATCGTCAATGCGATCGACTATATGTGGGATTCCGACAATCGCGTCATCGTCATCATGGAAGACAAGTCGTAGTTTCAGTCCCAGCAAATCTTATACCCCACTTGCCGGAATGCCTGTGCGCTGGATCGGCGTCGGAGCGGTGAGTTCTTTCCATGTGGAAAGCGCGGTGTTCACTGTGCCATTGGGCTCGCGTTTGACAAACTTGCCATGGCCTTCCTGGGTCTTGACCGTGCCGTCTTCCACCGACACGTGGCCGCGGGAGAGAGTGTAGCGCGGCAGGCCCTTCACCTCTTTGCCCTCAAACACATTATAGTCGATGGCTGACTGCTGTACGCCCGCAGTAATGGTTTTTTCCTTCTCGGGATCCCACACGACAATGTCGGCGTCTGCCCCTTCGAGGATCGCGCCCTTCTTGGGGTAGATGTTCATGATCTTGGCGATGTTGGTGGAGGTCACGGCCACAAACTCATTCATTGTCAGGCGCCCGGTCGCCACACCGTAGGTCCACAACATGGGCATACGATCCTCAAGACCACCGGTTCCATTGGGGATTTTTGTAAAATCACCAACGCCATAGCGTTTTTGTTCGGTCGTGAAGGCACAGTGGTCCGTCGCGACCACTTGTAGCGAACCAGCGGCAAGACCCGCCCATAGTGAGTCCTGATGCTGCTTGTTGCGGAACGGTGGCGACATCACCCGACGGGCCGCATGATCCCAATCCTTGTTAAAGTATTCGCTCTCATCGAGCGTCAGATGCTGAATAAGCGGTTCGCCCCACACGCGCTTGCCCTGCTGGCGGGCCCGGCGGATGGCCTCGTGGCTATCCTCACACGATGTGTGCACCACATAGAGCGGGCAACCGGCCATATCAGCAATCATGATCGCACGGTTTGTCGCCTCTCCCTCCACCTGTGGCGGGCGGGAATAGGCATGCGCCTCCGGTCCATTGTTGCCATCTGCCAGCAATTTCGCAGAAAGTTCTGCAACCACATCGCCATTTTCCGCGTGCACCATGGGAATGGCGCCAAGCTCGGCACAGCGCTGGAATGAAGCATAAAGCTCATCATCATTCACCATCAGCGCGCCCTTGTAGGCCAAAAAATGCTTGAACGTGTTGATGCCTCTCTCGCGAACCACAGTCTCCATTTCATTGAAGACCTGCTCGCCCCACCATGTGATCGCCATGTGAAAGGAATAGTCGCAATTGGCTCGCGTCGACTTGTTGTCCCACATCTGAATGGCTTCAAGCAGCGACTGGCCGGGGGACGGCAAAGCAAAATCCACCACCATCGTCGTGCCACCGGAAAGAGCAGCACGGGTACCGCTTTCAAAATCGTCGGAGGAATAGGTGCCCATGAAGGGCATTTCCAGATGCGTGTGCGGGTCGATGCCACCGGGCATGACATAGCATCCGGTTGCGTCCAGTTCAGTTCCACCCAACAGGTTTTCACCGATAGAAGAAATGACACCATTTTCGATCTGTACGTCCGCCTTGTAGGTCCGGTCGGCGGTGACAATGGTGCCGTTTTTGATTGTGGTGGTCATTTGTCTGCTTCCTCTTTGTGCCAATCTGCCAATTCTGGCTATCCCCGCCGCTTGGTTGCCTGCCCGACGGTGCGTGGAGACGCGAATTCAGCCTCTTCCTGAAGGGTTCCATCTGGATTTGAGTCGCGGCCGGTGAATGCCGCGCGCCACGAACCCAGCTTTTCTTCCGCATCGTTCCAATCTTCCATGCGTTCATCATCCCGGTACATGGCAAATGGGCGCAACGTGCTTTCGTAAAAATCAATCTGCTCGTGCTTGCGATATTGCTGCGGATTGTAGCGGTTCCAATGGGTCACCTGCTCCAATGGCCTACGATATCTCCGATCTTGCGTGGATTTCGGATAGCCAATCGGAATCGTTCCGTAGGCCTTCATCCACTCCGGATAGCCCAACAGTTTCGAAAGCTCGGCATTGGTTGCATCTTCGCCACCACCGGAAAGCCAGGCTGAAGTCAGCCCTTTTGCAGCAACACCAAGCTGGATGTTCTGAATGGCAGCACCAAGCGAGCACAGGAATATCGCCTCATTGTTTTCACGATATTCGTGGTCCCACTCCTGTGTGGTGGCTTGAGGGAAACAAACTTTCCATCGCGGATCGCCAAGAACGATGACGATGGCAACTGTGTTTGCCAGATAGGATTTCTTGACGGCTGGAAATCCCTTGGCGTGATCAACCAGCCGCTGGGCCTGACGCAGGAATACATCCGTGACGGCCTGACGCTGGTCCGGATCATCAACAGTGATGAAATCCCAACATTGGACATTGGCACCGGAAGGTGCCCAACGACCGCAGTCAACAATCCGCTCCAAAACGTCTCGACCCACCTCGCGTCCCGCTTCGAATTTGCGAACGCTGCGTCGGGCTCTGATCACATCCTGAAAAAGCGCGTTTTTCGCCACTGTTGCTAACCCACAATCTCCGCGGTTTCGACAACCGCGTGGAGCAGGACATCGGCCCCAGCCTGTGCCCATTCCTTGGAGATGTCTTCCGCCTCATTGTGAGACAGACCGTCGACACAGGGACACATCACCATTGCAGTTGGCGCCAACTTGTTGACCCAGCAGGCATCATGTCCTGCACCAGAAATGATATCCCGATGGGAATAGCCGAGACGCTCCGCCGCATCGCGGATTGCGGCCACGCAATTCTCGTCAAAGGCCGGCGGATCAAACTGGCCGACAATTTCGGCTTCGAAAGAAACATCAATCGCCTCACAGAGATTTGGTGCTTCCGCCATAAGGCGTTCCACCATACCGTTCAACGTGTCGAGCTCATGCGAACGGAAGTCGATTGTGAAAACCACCTTGCCCGGAATGATGTTACGTGAATTTGGATAGACATCCACATGACCGATAGCGCCCACTGCGTTGGGCGCATTTGCCATCGCAATCTCATGAACAAGCTCAGTGATCTGCGCCAGCCCGCGTCCAGCGTTTTTGCGCATTGGCATGGGGGTGGATCCCGTGTGACTCTCCTTGCCGGTCACGGTCACTTCAATCCAGCGCAGGCCCTGGCCGTGGGTGACGACACCGATGTCCTTGCCTTCCGCCTCCAGGATCGGACCCTGCTCGATGTGTAACTCGAAGAAGGCATGCATCTTTCTGTCGCCAACGATCTCCTCGCCCTTCCAGCCGATACGCTCCAGCTCGTCCCCGAACTTTTTGCCTTCTGCGTCTGTGTGAGCGTAGACGTCCTCCTGATCAAGCACACCCGCAAACACGCCAGATGCCATCATGGCAGGCGCAAAGCGTGTTCCTTCTTCATTGGTCCAATTGGTCACCACAATCGGATGTTTGGTTTTGACACCCAGATCATTGAGCGTGCGCACGATTTCCAGCGCACCGAGCACACCCAGCACACCATCGTATCGCCCACCAGTTGGTTGTGTGTCCAAATGAGAGCCCACATAAACAGGCAGCGCATCGGGATCAGTTCCCTCGCGACGCATGAACATGGTGCCCATCTGGTCAACACCCATGGTCATACTTGCATCCTCGCACCATTTCTGGAACAGCCTGCGGCCTTCGGCATCTTCGTCAGTCACAGTCTGCCGATTGCTGCCACCTGCAATACCGGGGCCGATTTCTGCCATTTTATGGATCGAATCCCACAGGCGATCCGCATTTATGCGCATGTTTTCGCCCGGAGCAGACGACGCGGCAGACGATAATGACGACATAAAACTCTCCTATTTTAGTTCAACTTCGACGAACGACATCTTGGTCTCGCCATCGTTGATAACATTGTGCTCAACGCCTTTTTCCCGGCGGTAGGATTCGCCAGCAGGGATGAAAACCGTTCGCGAAGTGCCGCCGGGCTCCTCCAACAGCATAGTACAGTCAGTAACGGGTGTGATCACATAGTCCATGCCGTGGGTATGCCAGCCAGTTTCGGCACCGGGCTCAAAATCAAAACGGGTGACACGGACCCGTTCATCATCAACGAGCTGAGTTGCTGACGCCTGCGGTCGGCTCATACGTCGCCTCCCACGGCAAACTGCAATTCTGCCCTAGCGCACAAATTATCAACAGACGGAGGCATCACTGACACAGCCATCTCCCTCAAATCCACAGCGTCCCGACGGGTTTGTTGTTATTGCGCTGGAATTCGCGTAGCCTAATTTCTGACCAAATGGTCAAGAATTTAGGCTAGTTCCAAGCTTGGAGCAGGTCAATCGATAAAACGGGCTCATTAACCGGAAAAACGACGGGCATAATGAACGATGTAACTGCCGATAGCGCGATTGCGAGACCTGCCACCTTGGACAAGCTGGCTGATGCGGGGTCTCACAAAAAAACCACCCGCATCCAGGAACGAAACCGTCAGCGTATACTAACTGCTGCACTCTCTGTTTTTTCTACCGCCGGATATCGCGGCGCAACGATAGATCGGATCGCCCAGGCTGCGGGCATGTCCAAGCCCAACCTGCTCTATTATTTTAAGACCAAACAAGCGATCTACATTGCGGTTCTCGAACTCACCCTCGACAGTTGGCTTGAGCCGATGACGCGGCTCGATGCGAGTGGCGATCCAATTGAAGAATTGTGGTGCTACATCGAAGAGAAGCTGGAACTGTCGCGTCAGCACCCACAGGCCTCAAAACTCTTCGCCAACGAAATCCTTCACGGAGCACCCAACATTGAAGGCTACCTCAAAACCAGCTTAAAACAGCTGGTGGAAGAAAAGGCCGGTGTGATCCGTCACTGGATGTCCGCAGGCAAGATCGCCGACATCGATCAGGTGCACCTGATTTTCATGATCTGGGCCACCACTCAGCATTATGCGGATTTTGACGTGCAAACCGAAATTCTCGCACCCGGTGAACGGGACGAGAGGTTCGACACGGCAAAAAGCACACTACGCACCATTTTCATGCTGGGAATAAAGCCTCGTTAGACCGCTAAAGCTGCAAACTTGACCTATGAATTTCCCACAGCAGATTGCTATCGTGATATAGTATTGCTAACGTTCATTGTTATTGAAGTAGGTTTTTTATACATTTTTTGAAACAAGATCGGATTTTTTGATGGCAAACAAATATTTAGAGAAATTTATTGAAGAAGAAGTCCTGACGATTATCACCACACACTTAACAGCAGCTGCATCTGGAACGAGAGTTTTGATCCAGCACAGATGCTCAAAGGGGTATTGGGTGGCTTCGAACTGCAAAATTTCTTCATCCGGGTCTTCGGGTTCGTCGTCTGCGAGGATTAAATTTGACATCGATGGCGGTGCTGAAGTTGATACAGAAGAGCTGCTGGCAGGTGGAAACTACCAAAATCGGGTCGCCAGTTATGAAATCTCTGGGCGATTTAGCTGCAAGTTCAGAGCGATCGTTTCGGCCTCTGGAGTATACAACGTCGAGGTTAGCAACCCGAACCTGTCGGGTTTGAAAATGCAGCCAACTGTGCACAAACCCGCTCAATTTCCAAAATTCGTACGTCAAAAGTCTGAGGTGCTGTTGGCGGGAATTCACAAACGAATTGCTGCGAGGATAAAGAGCAGAGGACGGGCAGAGATGCGATCACCAAATCTATCTTCAACAGAACGTGCAAAATTGCTTTGACGTCCCTTTCCGCATTGTGGACGTACTTTTAAGATTGAAGGACATTGGTCAAACAGAACGTCAGCACATCCATTCAACTATGGGTTGCTGGCTTCTGTAGTATTATCATCGCGACGGCAATAATCAGAACGCCAAAGAGCACCGAAGCTGCGGGCACTTCGCCTTTGACCACCAGGTTCTGCAGCACCACAAATGCTGGAATAAGATAGGTGTAGGCCATGACCCGTGCAGAAGGCAGCAACCGGCTCGCATACTGAATGAGGTAAAATGAACAAAGCGTCGTGAAGACAGCCAAATGAAGAATGCCCAGATAGGTCCACCACGGAACACTCAGCCAAGGCGCTGCAGATATTTCAGAAAAGCCGATCATTAGTAACAAAACTGCCGCCGCCCAGAAGGTCCAGTAGGTGAGGATTGGTAGCGGAATGGAACCACCAAACAATCGGATCGACGGCGAATAGGCGGCATAAAACACCGTGCCCGTGAAAAACAGCACCTCGCCCCAACCCGGCCGGAAACCACCAAGCGAACCGATGTCTCCATCAAGCAACACCCACAATGCACCAAATCCGGCGGTTATGAGAGCCAGGGCCTGTACCGCTGTAAGGCGCTGACCCAAAAACAGTCGTGACAAGAACCAGGTAACGACCGGGCCCAAAGTAAAGATGGCTGAGGTGTTGAGACTGGATGTCAGGCGCAGAGCCTCGAACATCAGGACGAAATAGGCCATCACCAGAAAGCCGAGCCAGAAGAATATCGGCCAATGACGGAGGGTCGGCACGGGGAATCGCGATCCGCTGAAACGGCTGATCAGGAACAGAATGAATGCAGCCAACACAAAGCGTAGGAATGTCAGAGCTTTGGGATCAAGGGTGCCGGTGATCGCTTCGCCAACGGTGAAGGAAGAGGAAATCAAAAATGAAAAGGCCAGCATGGCGGCATGTGCTCGCCAGTGGCTGGCCCTTTCTCCGGGAGGTTCGATACTGATCACTCAACCGTTTCAGTGTGTCGTCGGAACGCAACGAACGATGCGATCCGCTAATCCCAATTCAGACCAATGTTGTTGCCGAGGTAGAATCGCCACCAATCAGCAAAATTTTTATCAGTTGATCAAAAATTGACTACACTGTCAATTCATCCAGCAAATCTGGCTCGCAAGACCGCAATAGATTGATCAGCAGGCATTGGGGGAAGCATAAGTGTCAGCATCTAGGAGAGCCTTCACAAACTCCGACAGTTCTCAAACTCAATGAAGCGAACAGCAAATGAACTCTGAACCAACGTTTCGCGAAGCGGTGCAGGAAGATCTTGAAACGACCATTGAAATGTTGCGCGACGATCCGCTGGGCCAATTGCGGGAGCATATGGGTGGCGGCATTCATCCCGACTATCAGGCGGCCTTTGACGCAATCGATCGGGATCCCTGCCAGCGCCTTTTCATCCTCGATGTCGATGGCCGCATTGCCGGGTGCTATCAGCTCACATTTGTTCCCGGCCTATCGAGGAAAGGAAGCTGGCGTGCAATGATCGAAAGCGTGCGTGTTCACTCAGAATTTCGCGATGCAGGATACGGCCGCCAGATGGTCGAACACGGGATTGCGCAGGCACGCGCGAAAGGTTGCGGATTGGTTCAGCTGACCAGCGATAAGTCACGAAAGGACGCTATTCGGTTTTACGAGCGATTGGGATTTGTGGCGAGCCACGAAGGTTTGAAGCTGAACTTGTGACAAAAGCGAACCGGCATCCACTTTGGGTGACACGCACTAGTTCACGCGAAGCGCCAGAATTTCAACATCGCCTGTCATTCTGAACACGACGACATACGCCCCGTCGCAAATCAACAATTCCCGGGTCTGATCAACGCGCCCGGCACCACCCAGCTCTGGCATCAGCTTCAGTTTCTCAATCTGCTCATTGATGCCTGCCGCGACCCGAAAGGCTCGAAACGGGTTGTCTTTGCCAATCTCGTCCTGAATTTCCATCAGTTCGCGTAAGGCGTTTGCTGTCCATTTGGTGTGCATCAGATTGTCGGACGATACTTGTTCAGCGCAACCTGCACCTTGTCCAGGGCCACAAACTCGCCTCGCTCTGCCTCCGACAACCCCTGATCGACGCTAATGAGAAACTGTTCATGCCACTCGAGCCCACGACCAAGAGCCTCTTCAGCGGCAAACGCCTCCTTCGACAAGCCAATGCGTTTCAGAACTGAATCCAACCTTCCGTTGCCGTTTTCGTCGTTAGAGGAATAGTGTTGAGTCATGCATCAATCCTATACGGTGATGTAATTTCCAGAACAACCACGTGAAATGTTCGATTCCGAACGCAGCTCATCACCTGCAAAGATGGCAGTCAATCTTCAGCGCGATGTCTGAAAGAACATCTCCTCCATTAATGCAGCAAATCACACCCATGCATTGGGCGCAGGGCTGCCCCAATGGTGTTGTTCTATTTGCTAGGTGGACTCTTGTGGCATGGGGGCACCATTCTTGATCCCATCCCCAAAGCCCAAAGTGGAGGAACACCAATTATGACTATTCCCGCTGAAGAAAATCCATCCCGCACCGCCCTCGTGACTGGTGGCACACGCGGCATCGGACAAGGCATTGCCGAACTGCTGAAAGATCGCGGCTACAATGTTGTTGCCGGGTACGGTGGCGACAAATCCAAAGCGGCCGCCTTTACCGAGGAAACCGGCATTCCGGCCTACCAGTGGGATGTGTCTGATTTTGACGCCTGTCAGGCTGCAGTTGCAGAAATTTCCGAAGCTCATGGTCCGGTCACCGTGCTCATCAACAATGCTGGCATCACCCGCGATGGCACTTTGCGTAAAATGTCGTACGACAACTGGATGTCGGTCATTCAGACCAACCTAACGTCCGTCTTCAACATGTCGAAGGCTGTCTGGGAAACCATGCTCGCTGAAAAATTTGGCCGCATCGTCAACATTTCGTCGGTCAACGGTCAGGCTGGCCAGTACGGCCAGGTGAACTATTGCGCTGCAAAGGCAGGCGTATTCGGCATGACCAAAGCTATGGCACAGGAAGGTGCACGCTATGGAGTGACCGTCAATGCCGTTGCCCCGGGCTATGTGGCAACAGATATGGTTGCGGCGGTGCCTGAAAATGTTCTGGAAAAAATCATCAGCACTGTTCCGGTTGGCCGTCTCGGCGACCCGCTTGAGATTGCTCGTGCTGTCTGGTTCCTGGTGCGTGAAGATTCCAAATTCATCACCGGCTCCACCATTTCAATCAATGGCGGTCAGCACATGTACTGATGCGTTTACGCTTGTAACGTCCGTTGCAGAGCAAATGATCGATGCCGCCCATTTCGGGCGGCATTTTTGTTTTCCAAGCTTGGCGGAATTCCAAGCTCGGTATTGATTCCATAAATCTGCAAATTATTGAGACCAAAATTCTCAACCAGCCGCCACTCAATAGGCGTTTACTTCCCAAAATCCCGATGACATAGTGATGAATGCAATCCGTCGCTTTTGACGCGGTATCGAGCGCCGGACGCAATGTCCGGCCTTGAGGGGAGTTCCGTCCCGCCAGAATAGGGTGAAGGATTGCGCAAAAAACGTGTTGGGAGGAAAACACCAATGAAATTCAAAACTTCGGTTTTGGCCTATGCCGCCGGTGCCCTGTTCGCCACGGCTTCCACCGCTATGGCTGCTGACTGCGAGGAACTCGTTCTTGGCTCTGCCATTTCACTGACCGGCAAGTACGCCACCAACGGTGTTCACGCGAAAAACGGCTATGAATTCGCGATCAAGAAGATCGACGAAAATGGCGGCGTGAAAATTGGCGACAAGTGCTACAATTTCCGTGTCATCTACTATGATGATGAGTCCAAGGGTGACCGTGGTGCCACGCTGGCCGAGCGTCTGATCAATCAGGACAAAGTCCAGTATATGCTTGGGCCATATTCATCCGGTCTTACCAAGGCGATCGCGCCGGTGACGGAGAAATACAAGATCCCGATGGTTGAAGCAGAAGGCGCTTCGCGTTCGCTTTTCAACAAGGGTTACAAATATCTGTTTGCCGTGCTTTCCACGTCTGAACAGTATCTTGCGTCCGCAATCACGCTTGCGGCTGAAAAGGCCAAGGAAAACGGTAAGGACCCGTCGACTGTGAAAGTCGCTGTAGCCGTTGAGAACGACCCGTTCTCGCTCGACATTCGCGCAGGTGTTCTTGACGATGCCAAGAAGCTGGGCATGCAGATTGTTGTGGATGAAAAACTGCCGCGCGACCTCTCCGATATGTCTGCCATCCTCACGAAGGTGAAACTGGTGAAGCCGGACGTGCTGATCGTTTCAGGCCACTCCAAGGGTGCGGCTACCGCTGTTCGCCAGATTGGCGAGCAAAAAGTATCGGTTCCAATGGTTGCCATCACACATTGCGAAGCCGCAGACGTGACCGGTAACTTTGGAGATGCTGCAAACGACATCCTGTGCTCCACCCAGTGGGCAGAGACCCTGACCTATGAGGATCCGATTTTCGGCTCAGCTTCGAACTACGAAAAAGAGTTCAAGGCAGCTTATCCGGAATATGCATCCAAAAAGGTTCCTTATCAGACCGCTCAGGCATCGGCTGCTGTTTACGTGTTCAAAGACGCGTTTGAGCGCGCCGGAACGCTGGACAAGGACAAGCTTCGTGATGCGATCGCCGCAACGGACATGAAGACCTTCTACGGCAACATCAGGTTCTCGGAAAACGGCAACAACATCGCCAAGCCGATGGTGCTGCGTCAGATTCAGAATGGCGCCTACAATGTGGTTGCTCCATCTGCATTTGCATCGCATCCGCTGAACTGGCCACGCAAATAAGGCATTCAGTCGAACGCTAATAAAAGGCCGGGGAAATCCCCGGCCTTTTCTCAACCTGCCCAAATCTGACTGTCGGCATTTGCCCGGAATGCAACGACCTTAATAAGAACAACCGGGCTTCCTAGGGGAGGGTGCTGATCCGATGGATCAGATCTGGTTCAATTTAAAGCTTCTCGCCGAGTTCCCAGTGGTCAATCTGGCCATTCTGGTCGACGGAATCATGATTGGCGCACTGTTTGCGCTCGCGGCATACGGTTTGGCGCTGGTCTGGGGCGTGATGAACGTCAAAAACCTGGCTCAGGGCGACTTCGTAATCGCCGGCGGCTATGTGTCATGGTGGATGGCTGGTCAGGGGATGAACCCGTTGCTGGGTGTACCCGTTGCCCTCGTGATCATGGCCCTGCTCGGCGGTGCATTGCACGGCACAGCAATTCACAAGATAGCACGCGCCAATTCCAAACTGATGATCGGACTGTCCATCGCCGGATTTGTCGCACTGATGTATGGCGTAACCAGCGGTGGTGATCTGGGTCGGTCCATCACACAATGGTCGGGCCTGCTGCTTGCAGTCCTGCTCATTATCAATGGCGGCATTTACAATCTGGTGATCTCTCGGGTCATTGAACGCGATCTGTTCACGTCGCTGCTGACCACTTTTGGTCTGGCGATCATGATGGCGCAGATCATGAACCTGATGTTCGGCTCTGACACTCAGAGTGTCGATCTGGGCTATTCAACCTTCTCCTTCTTCGATGGCATTGTGAACATTCCCGTGGCCAAGCTGATCGGCGTTTTGATGGCAGCAGCACTCGCGACCGCGGTCATTCTGTTCATGAAAAACAGCCGCATGGGACAGGCGATCCGGGCGACAGCACAGGACCCGCGCGCTGCACGGGTTTTGGGGATCGACACGGAGCGGGTCTACGCCTTCACCTTTTCGCTTAACTCGGCAATTTGCGGTGCAGCAGGCGCCATCATTGTCATGGTTTGGGTGATCCAGCCGTTCTACGGCATCACCTATTCCGTCCGAGCATTTGTGATAGTCACCGCTGCGGGTCTTGGCAATTTGCCGGGCGTGATCGCCGCTGGTCTGGGCATTGGGGCTGCCGAACAATATGGCAGCCACATCTTCGGCATTGGCTACCAGCAGGCGATCGCGGTCCTGCTCCTTCTCATTGTTCTTGTGGTGCGGTTGTTGCAACAACGGCGCAAGCGCCAGGTTCTGCAGTAGGGGAAGGGATCATGGCTATGCAAAAATCGCTTCTTTACGGCGTGCTCGCGATCATCATTGTGTTGGCACCATTTATTGCGCCCGCCTTCAGCACGCAGCTTGCGACCCTGTGGCTGATGATCATCGTGGCCCTGACATGGGACATGACAGGCGGCCAGATGGGGTACAACTCGCTCGGCAACATATTCTTCTATGGCACGGGGATGTATGTCTCCGCCGTTATCACCATCGGCCTGGCCTACAACGTGGGCGAATACACCGATGCTGCCGGTGGCGGTATCTTCAAGTTCACGGCCGGACAGTATTACACAGGCCTTGTGCTCGGCACGATTGGAGCAGGCATCTTCTGCGCCATCTGTGCTGTCATTGTTGGCTGGGTCACCTTTGGTCTGCGCGGGCCCTATTTTGCCATTGGCACACTGGGGGTTGCGATTGCGGCCGGTGAGCTTGTTTCCAACTGGGACTGGGTTGGCGGCGGGCAGGGAATTTCCATGCCCAACTATCCCGGCGACAATTTCGACGACTTCAAACTGCTCATCTATTTCCTTTATGCAGCGCTTGGCGTCGTTCTCTTTCTCTTTCTGAGGTGGCTTTACACAACGCGCTTCGGTGCGGCGATGAATGCCATCCGCGACGATGAGGAAAAGGCCGAAGCCATGGGCATTCACACCATGCGCTACAAGCTGGTGACCTGGGCCATGGCCGCTTTCTTTGTGGGAGCTGCCGGTTCGATTTCAGCCTTCCAGCTCATTCACTTCGAACCGCTGGAAACGGCGTATCAGACCATTAACCTTGGCATCTTCATGGTTGTTTGCGTGCTGCTTGGTGGTAAGGGCACACTGTGGGGGCCGGTGATCGGTGCGTTGATGTTCCATGTCTTCAAGGAGGTAACTTGGAACTACTTCCTTGGCTGGCAATGGGTGGCGCTTGGCGCGCTCATCGTGGTTGTCGTGGTGTTCTTCCAGGATGGTTTGATGGGCTGGCTAAGGCACAACAAGCCGGAATGGTTCGGGATCAAAGTTGAGGAAAAAGAGAAAGCTGCGGAGGCTGCCCAATGACCAGGATCATTGAAGTCTCCGGCGTTTCGAAATCCTATGGTGGCGTCGTCGCCAACAAGGACATCTCCATCACGGTTGAAAGCGGCGGTATCACCGGCTTGATTGGACCCAATGGCTCCGGCAAGACAACTTTGTTCAACTCGATTGTTGGCTACCACCCCATCGATAGCGGATCCATCCGCTTTCAGGGGCAGGAAATCTCCAGAATGCTGGTGCCGGAAATTGCCCGGCTCGGTCTTTTGCGAACCTTCCAACAGACCCGCATTTATGGGGCGATGAACTGTGTGGAAAACATGCTGATCTCGCTGCCCCATCGCAAGATGAGCTTTCTCGACACGCTAAGCCGCAACACGGCTGAAGATCGCGAACGGGCAGAAAACCTTCTCGATTTCGTCGGTCTTTACGAAAAGCGTTTCCTACGTTCCGGCTCCTTGTCCTTCGGGCAGCAAAAGCTGCTTGAGTTCGCTATGGCACTCATGAACGAGCCAACTGTTCTGCTTCTTGATGAGCCAACAGCCGGTATCAACCCGACATTGATCAATGGCCTGATTGACCGGCTGAAACGCGCAAATTCGGAATTTGGCATCACACTCTTTATCATTGAGCACAATATGCGTGTGATCATGAACATGGCCGATCACATCTATTGTCTCGCCCATGGGGAGCTGCTGGCGGAGGGGCCGCCGGAAAACATCCAGAATGATCAGCGTGTGATCGATGCCTATCTGGGAGCGCACTGATGAGCGAACAAAACTCAGAAAAGAACGTCTCAGGCTACGGTGGTGGTGGCGTTGAAACTGTTATTTCCGTCGACGAGGTCACGCGGCAGGTCGCAGAGATCGCACAGGAAGTATCCGTCGAGCAACTTGATGCGCTGGTGGATGGCGATCCTTACGTCTCCATCGAAAATCTCAATGCCGGTTATGGCAAGATGGAAATCCTGCACAACATCAATTTGCGTGTGGGCCGAAAACAATCGCTTTGCCTGATTGGTCCGAACGGCGCCGGGAAGTCGACTGTGCTTCACGCAATTTTCGGTTTCAACAACATCTTTTCCGGCAACATCTATGTGGGCGACGGCCGCACAGATGTGACGTCTCTGTCTCCAAACGAAAAGCTGCGTCAGGCAGGAATTGCCTACATCCTGCAGGACAAGTCAGTTTTTCCAGGCATGACGGTTGAAGAAAATCTCTGGATGGGCGGATTTCTGAAAGATCAGCCCGCACAGGCAAAAGAAGCTGCGGAACAGGTTTTCGAGAAATATCCTCGTCTCGCCGCGCGCCGCAAACATCAGGCCAAGGTCCTGTCCGGCGGTGAGCGTCGACTACTCGAGATCTCCCGTGCGCTCGTGATGAACCCGGATGTGTTGCTGGTGGATGAACCGTCCATTGGCCTCGAGCCGCGCTTCATTGATATGGTGTTTGAGATCCTGCACGACCTTCAACACAATGAAGGCAAGACCATCATCATGGTGGAGCAGAACGCCAAGAAGGGACTGGAATTTGCCGATATCGGCTATGTGCTGGTGTCAGGTGAAATCGCCATCGCCGGTTCGGGCGACGAGCTTCTGGCCAACCCGAAAGTCGGTCAGCTTTTCCTGGGGGGCTGAGCCTCGATTTCGTTACTCAACGCTTAACTGGATTGAACAAGTCCAACCATGGTTGAAAACGCGATGTTTCAACCTTTCCGCTACTTTTGTTTCCACGATGAATGGATTTCGACACTGGAATCCGAGACCAAGAGCCCGGTTACGGGCCGGAATGTGGCGGAAAATATGGCTCAGAAATTGAACAATCCTGACTACGAGCAGGGGCAGGACAATACCTACACCGGGACCAATGGCAATGATGTTATTTCCGGTGTTTCGTCAAACGACACGCTGATTGGCCTTGATGGCAATGACGTTCTGAATGGTGATAGTGGTACACAGAACGTCAACTACATCAACAACTCCTATGAGTTTCACGATGGCTACAATCGTGGTGGCTGGGGTCTCTTTGAAGAGGTCAACGGCTGGCACTATGAGGGCAAGCACAAGATCGAGCTGCAACGTTCGGGCACTGTTGGTCAGGCCTCAGACGGTAAAGCAGTGCTTGAACTTGATTCCACAGGCAATTCAACCGTCTATCGCGATATTGATGGTCTCGACGACAAGATGACCTACACGCTGTCGTTCGACTATTCGCCGCGACCAGGCGTGAGCGCTGATTCAAACACGATTGAAGTCTATTGGGATGGCGTTCTGCTCGACACGATTTCTCAATCAGGCAAAGGCAACAAAGGCTTCGAGTGGACAACATACACTTATGAAGTCAAATCGAGCGATGGTGACGCGCGGCTGACATTCAAGGGTGCCGGTAAGGAAGACTCTCTAGGCGGCACGGTCGACAATGTGAAGCTGACCGGTGAAAACACGAGCTTCAACGCGGCGACCGATGGTGGCGACGACCTCCTGATCGGCGGCGATGGCGACGATGTTCTGAATGGCGGCGCGGGAAACGATGTTCTTGAAGGCGGCAAAGGCGCGGACAAGCTCGATGGCGGCACTGGCGACCGCGACACCGCGACATTCGAAAAGAGCGAAGGCGGTGTCTACGTCAATCTGGAAACCGGAGAAGGCAAATCCTTCGAAGCCGAGGGCGATGAGTACGCCGATCTGGAATATGTCCACGGCTCCCATTACGACGACACAATCATTGGCGACGACAGCGTCAACCGGCTTTCCGGTCACAATGGTGACGATGTTCTGAATGGTGGCGGCGGCAACGATATCCTTCTCGGCGGCGCCGGTGCTGACCAGATTGATGGTGGCGCGGGCAACCGCGATGCCGCTGAATATATGTGGTCAACTGAAGGCGTAAACGTCAATCTGGAGACCGGCACCGGCTCGGGTGGGCACGCTGAGGGCGATCAGCTCGCCAATATTGAATATGTCTACGGTTCGCTTTTCGACGACACATTGACAGGTGACGATGGTGTCAATCGTCTTGTCGGGAAGGATGGCAACGACATTCTGAACGGCGGCGGCGGCAACGACGTTCTTGTCGGCGGCCTTGGCGCAGATGCCATGGACGGTGGTGCGGGTAGTCGAGATGCGGCGGACTATAAGCAGGCGACTGAAGGCGTCGGGGTTAACCTCTCGACCGGTGGTTTCGCCGGTGAGGCCAATGGCGATACCTACAAGAATCTCGAATTTGTCTATGGTTCTGCCCACAATGACGACATCACCGGCGACGATGGGGTCAATCGACTCGTTGGTAATGCGGGTGATGACATTCTGAACGGTGCCGGCGGCAACGACTATCTGATTGGCATGCAGGGCAACGACACCATGACAGGCGGTGCCGGCAATGATGTCTATTTGTTCAAGGCCGCTTTCGGCAGCGATGTGATCACCGATTTTGAAGCTGGTGACGGTCGCACGGACCGCATCTGGATCGACTTTGTGGAGATGAGTTCTATGTCGGAAATCAACATGTCCGACACAGATGAAGGCGCACTGCTTGATTTTGGCACCTTTGGCACTCTGCTACTTGAAGATGTGACCGTTGCTGAACTGCGCGAGGACGATTTCATCTTTTAGCATCTGGTGACAAACCAGTGGGGCATTTTGTGATGCGGCTGCCATTCGGCGGCCGCATTGCTTTTCGGGGAGCTCGGCGCAAACCGGCTCGTCAACCGTTTGTCATTTCTGGCCAGTTCCTCTAATGAGCATCAACACTCATCTTCGGGGCGAAAGCGCCCCAGTTTCACGGAATCAAAAGCGTGTTGTTGCAGGAAACCATCGACGTCATTTGCGAAGTCCGGCAGGGTCTGGATGCCTCATCCTTGAGTAGCGATACCCCGTTTGAGGAGCTTGGACTTTCCTCTCTCGAATTGACCGAAGTCATCATGGAACTCGAAGAGCGGCTCGACGTCGACCTCGACCTTGATACGGTTGATGCTGCGGAGCAGCTCAAAACCGTGGGTGACATCGTCGGCGCGCTCGACGCCATCGTCAAAGCCAAGGGCTGACACTCATGGCGCCTCCGCGCATTGTCATCACGGGCCTCGGCGGTATTTGCGGCCTCGGTTCGTCGGCAGACGAAATTTGGGCCGGAATGCGCGAAGGGCGCAATGGAATTGCTCCCTATCGAAATCCGGCACTACAGGATTTACGCGTCACGTTTGGCGGCCAGATTGACGAGATTCCCGACATTGGGATTGAGCCCAAAGACATGTCCACGATGGACCCGTTTTCCTTTTACACGGTGATTTCGGCTCATCAGGCCATGGTGCAGGCCGGACTTGAGGTGGACGAAGCCCGTTCCCATCGGGCTGGGGCAATAATCGGCACAGGAATTGCCGGATGTGATGCGATCCAGGCTGGCTATGAAGCGCTCTATGTTGAAGGCAAAAAGCGCGTCAACGTGTTCTCCGTGCCGCGCATCATGCCCGGTGCACCGGCTGGGCAGGTGAGCATGCGATTTGGCCTGCGCGGCCCGGTGTTTGGCGTTTCTTCTGCCTGTTCCTCGTCCAATCATGCGATTCTGAGCGGGCTTGATCAGATGCGGGCCGGTCGGGCCGACGTAATGCTGGTGGGCGGCACGGAAGCCCCCCTCACCTTCGGCAGCCTGAAAGCCTGGGAAGCGCTGCGGGTTCTTTCACGGGATGCCTGTCGTCCGTTCTCAGCCAATCGCAGCGGTCTTGTTCTGGGTGAAGGGGCGGCAGTTGCCGTTCTGGAAACCGAAGAGCATGCCAAAGCCAGGGGCGCAAACATTCTGGCAGAACTTGCGGGCGCCGGACTTTGTGCAGATGCGGGTGACATTGTCGCGCCTGCAGAAGATGGAATGGCGAGCGCTATATCACTTTGTTTGAGTGACGCAGGCCTCAACCCTAAGGACGTTGACTACATCAACGCCCATGGTACGGCCACAAAAGCGAATGATGCGAGCGAGACGGCGGCCATCAAATCCGTTTTTGGCAATCACGCAACCAACCTGTCACTTTCTTCAACCAAATCAATGCACTCCCATTGTCTTGGCGCGTCTGGTGCGCTGGAAGTGATCGCCTGTGTGAACACCATTCGCGAAGGTGTGGTGCCACCGACCATCAACTACGAAGAACCTGATCCGGACTGCGATCTTGACGTCACGCCGAATGAAGCCCGTGAACGCCCAATCAAGGCAGCAATATCCAATGCCTTCGCCTTTGGTGGCACCAATGCCGTGGTGGCGTTTCGCGCCTATCAGGGATAGGACGGCCCCGCTCACATTTTGTTGCCGCGACCCACATCGCGGGTGGCAAGGTGAATGGAGTGTGATAGAGAGGCAATTCAGATTGCCATTCGCTGAACGAGCCTGACTTTCGATGATCGCAAATGCTTCCCGATCCATATTCCTTCTCGGTGCACTCGCGCTGATGATCGGGCTTGCCGGATGCGGTCGCAAGGGAGACCCGCTGCGTCCTTCGGAAGTGGAGCTTTCTGAAGAGGACAAGGCCGCCGGAAAAACCAAGCCTGAAACTTACAACAAAAACAAGAAGTTCATTCTTGATCCACTGCTGCAATAGCGAACTTCTTCTCGCTTTTTTCCTTCATAATATCCGGGCCCGACCATGAACCATTTCGACTATGTTGATGGTGTTTTGCACGCCGAAGGCGTGAGCATTCCCGATATTGCGGAACAGGTTGGCACGCCATTCTACTGCTATTCGACCGCCACACTCACAAGGCACTACAAGGTCTTTTCGGAAGCCTTTGCCGACATCGATGCGATGGTCTGCTATGCCATGAAGGCGAATTCCAATCAGGCCGTGCTGAAAACGCTGGCAAATCTTGGCTGTGGTGCCGATGTTGTTTCGGAAGGTGAACTGCGTCGGGTTCTGGCCGCGGGCATTCCACCTGAAAAAATACTGTTTTCCGGTGTGGGTAAAACTGCTGAGGAAATCGATTGTGCTCTTGAAGCCGATATTTTGTGCTTCAACGTGGAATCCGAAGATGAGGTTCATCTCCTTTCGCAACGCGCGGAAGCGCTGGGCAGGACAGCGCGCATTTCGTTCCGCATCAATCCCGACGTGGATGCGAAAACCCATGCCAAGATTTCAACTGGCAAGGCTGAGAATAAGTTCGGTGTTCCATGGAAAGAGGCGCGGCGCATCTACGCCGAAGCGGCGAAGCTTCCCGGGATCAAAATCACCGGGATCGATATGCATATCGGCAGCCAAATCACGGCGCTCGATCCGTTTGATGCCGCGTTCGACAGGCTTGGCGAGCTGATTGCCGACCTGCGGGCTGATGGCCAGACGATCGAGCATGTGGATCTGGGTGGCGGCTTGGGCATTCCTTATCAGGACGACGCCGAAACCCCACCCGACCCTTCAGCCTACGCAGAAATCGTCAAACGTCATGTGCGCGATCTTGATTGCAAGGTGATGTTCGAGCCCGGCCGTTTGATCGTCGGCAATGCGGGTGTTCTGGTCGCCAAGGTGATCCGCGTCAAAGACGGCGGCAGCAAGGCATTTGTTATTGTCGATGCGGCAATGAATGATCTCATCCGACCGACGCTTTACGAGGCCTGGCACGAAGTGCGACCGGTGCAGCATGATGCTGTCAATCGTCCTCGCATCATGGCCGATGTGGTAGGTCCGGTTTGCGAATCCGGCGACTATCTGGCGCAGGAACGCGAAATCCCGGCCTTCGAAGCCGGTGATCTCATGGCCTTTGGCTCCGCAGGAGCCTATGGTGCGGTTCAGTCGTCTACCTACAACTCCCGCCTGCTGGTGCCCGAGGTTCTGGTAAATGGTGACAGGTTTCACGTGGTTCGCCCAAGGCCGACCTACGATGATTTGATTGCACTCGATTCAGTGCCTGAGTGGCTTTGAGCCAGCCGCGCTAACCGCTGCTCAATCACAATTCCCGGAATTCTGCCATTTAGGCTCGTTTTGTGACGCATTTCGGTGCTAACCTCACGTCAACCTGAGCGCTGGATGCTAAGTATGTTCGAATCAGTGTTGCTCTGGTTTAAGAAAATTGGCCTTGAAATCAAAAGGTTAGGTGGACCGCAATCGCAATTTGAGACTCGCGTATCACCCCACTGAAAGGTGTCTCCTTGGCTGAAGAGCAGGTACGAAACGGGCGTTCACTGGACAAAAGACTGCAAGGCAGTCGGACCACAACCGCAATTGCAATTGCCTGGGAGCGGTTGTGGCCGTTGCTGATGCCATTGTTTCTGGTGGTCAGCCTCTTCCTTTCGGTGTCCTGGTTTGATCTTTGGAAATACTTGCCGGATTTGGCACGCTACGCTTTGCTTGGCGTGTTCGGAATCGGAACACTGTACGCAATCAGCATGTTGCGCCATTTCCGGGCGCCAACTTCCGCCCAGATTGACACACGACTGGAGCGTTTCAATGCGTTGGCGCATCAGCCGATCTCGACGCAGTCTGACAGTATTGAGGACACAAAAAGCAGCCCATTTGCCCGCGCGTTGTGGCGAGAGCACAAAAAACGCATGTCTGACAGGGTACGTGCGGTCAGAGCCGATTTACCGCGCCCGTCTTTGGCCGAGCGCGATCCATATGCACTGCGTGCCATCGCCCCCCTGCTCCTGTTCATCGCATTTGGCTATGGCGCCGGAAACCACTTTGATCGAATTGTCTCGGCGTTTACGCCTCAGTCTGTGGTCAAGGCCCGTGAGGCCCGGCTTGACGCTTGGGTCACGCCACCCGCTTACACCAACCGCCCGCCGATCTTCCTGACGCGGAAAACCGCTGTGGCACCAGACGGCAATTCCGGCAAAGCGTGGAATGTCCCGGAAGCCAGCAAGTTTGTGCTCCGGATTGCCAATGATGTTGAGGCAAGCGTTCAATTTGAAACCTCAGTTGGAACCTCAGACATCAAACCGGCGACAAAATCGGAAAAGGAAACCGATGATCCCGTTTCTGAGAAGGCACTCACCAAGCGGGTGGAATATCAGTTTGATCTGAAAGGGGATGG
The DNA here is from genome assembly GCA_039029195.1 of Pseudomonadota bacterium. GTDB lineage: Bacteria > Pseudomonadota > Alphaproteobacteria > Rhizobiales > Rhizobiaceae > JBCCGR01. The sequence continues at coordinate 47,728 of JBCCGR010000019.1, read as the reverse complement.
CGACATCGTTCTGATGTCTGGCGAAACCGAACTGAAGCGGTGGGCATTTACGGTTATTGAAGACACACCACCACAGATCAGCCATGCGGAACCGCCGTCTCAGGCTCTGCGTGGCGCGCTGCAATTGCTCTATCAGATCAAAGATGATTATGGCGTGGCATCGGCGCGGGCGGAAATCCGGCCAGTCTCAGATGACGGCGCCGGAAACGGTTCGACTGCTGGAAATCGTGCAGCACGGCCACTTTACGATGCGCCGGACTTTTCACTGCCCCTCCCCCGCCGCAACGCGAAAGCGGGTGTTCAGCGCACAAGCCGCGATCTGACAAATCACCCCTGGGCCGGCGCCATGGTCAGCCTCAAGCTGGTTGCCACCGATGTGGCCGGCAAAATTGGGGAAAGCGAAGCACACGAGTTTCTGCTGCCATCGCGCCGATTCTCCAAGCCGCTGGCCGCAGCCATTGCCGAGCAACGCCGAATTCTGGCGATGGATGCTCGCAGCGCGCCTCACGTCGCCGCAATGCTTGATGTGTTCACCACCCACGAGCCTGAGACGTTCATCAATGACGCGGCTGTCTATATGGGCATTCGTGTGGCACGGCGCTCCATTCAAAATGCGCTCACAGACGATGACCTGCGCAAAGTGGTTGATCTGTTGTGGGATATCGCGCTCGACGTCGAAGATGGCGACCTCTCCAATGCCGAACGCCGCTTGCGGGAGGCTCAGGAACGGTTGAGCGAGGCCCTTGAGAATGGGGCAAGCGACGAAGAAATCGACAAGCTCATGAAAGAGCTGCGGGAGGCCATGAACGAGTTCATGAAGGAACTCGCGCAGCAGGCCATGCGCAATCAAAATCAGGACATGGCGCGCGCTGATCCTAACACCCAGATGCTCTCCCAGCGCGATCTGGACCGCATGATGGATCAGATTGAAAACCTTGCTAAATCCGGTTCGAAGGACGCCGCCCGCGAACTCCTCAACCAGTTGCAGCAGATGATGGACAATCTGCAGGCTGGGCGTCATCAACAGCAACGCATGGGCGAGGACGGAGATCAGTTTCGCAAGCAAATGAACGAACTTGCCGACATGATGAAGCGCCAGCAGGACCTAATGGATCAAACCTTTGGCATGCAGCGTCAAAGGCAGAACCAGCAAGGTCAACAAGGTCAGCAGGGCCAGCGACAGCAGAACGGCCAACGCCAGGGTCAGCAGGGTGGTCAACAAAATCAGGGTGGCCAACGCCCCATGACGGCAGAGGAGTTTGCTCAGGCATTGAAGCAACTCCAAAAAGAACAGGGTGCGCTTCAGGACCGTTTGAAACAGTTTATGGATCGGCTCAATCAGCAGGGCACCGATGCCGGTCGCGAATTGGGTGATGCTGGCAAGGCTATGGGCAATGCGAAGGATGCCCTTGGCGAGGGCAACAACGGTCAGGCCGTCGAGGAACAGGGCCGCGCACTGCAGGCCATGCGCAAAGGCGCTCAGCAGATGATGCAACAAATGCAACAGATGATGGCAGGCGAGCGTGGCGGCACCGATCCAAACGGCCAGCAACGCAATGGCGATCCCGATCCGCTTGGCCGACGGCAGCAGCGCCGTGGACCTGATTTCGGGGAATCCGTCGATGTGCCGGACGAAATTGATGCCCAGCGCGCCCGTAAAATTCTGGAAGCGATTCGGCGTCGGCTGTCAGAGCCGTTCCGCCCGAAGGTGGAACTCGACTATCTGGACCGGTTGCTGAAAAGCCGCTGATGTTAAGCCGCTCTGGTCGATTTCAATTCGACAGCCCGCGTTGTGCTGACCGACGCATCTGCGCCGGTCAATGCAAACGCGAACCTCGCCCTATGCCGCTTTTTTGGTGGCCCGCATTTTCTCCACGCCTGAATGAGCGGCGATGAATTCGAGCACCAACGGGCGGATATTGTTGCGCCACGCCTTCCCGGAAAAGATGCCATAGTGACCGGCTTCAGGTTCAAGATGCTGTGCCTTCTGCTTGTCAGACAGACCAGTCAGCAAGCCAAGTGCAGCAACGCATTGCCCTGGAGCGGAAATATCATCGTGACCGCCCTCAACCGTTTTCACGGCTGTTTTGGTGATCTTTGAAAAGTCGACCTTCTTTCCAGCGACATAAAAGTCGTTTCGGGCAATCTCACGGTTTTTGAAGATGCGTTCAACGGTGGAGAGATAGAACTCCGCCGTCATATCCATTACCGCCAGATACTCATCATAAAATGTGTTGTGGCGGTCATGATCCGCCGCCTGCCCTCCCGCCACATCGAAAATCTGCTGCATATAGGCAGAACAATGCTGATCCCACTTCATCGACATGAACGAGGCAAGCTGCATTGCACCGGGATAGACCTTACGGCCAACACCGGGATAGCTAGCACCCACCGAATATATCACATGCCGCTCCAGCTGACCCATTGTCACGCGTCTGCCAAAATCCGTCACTTCCGTGGGGTTGGCATCCGGATCAATCGGTCCGCCAATCAGCGTCAACGTCCGCGGCTGACTGTCGGGGTCCTTTTCAGCGAGATATGCGGTCGCAGCGAGCGAAAGCGGTGCCGGCTGGCAAACAGCGACCACATGTGTGTCACGACCCAGATGCTGCATGAAGTCAACGAGATAGAGCGTAAAGTCCTCGATATCGAACTTGCCGGCCGAAACTGGGATTTCTCGAGCATTGTGCCACTCGGTCACGAACACGTCGCAGTCCGGCAAAAGGCTGATCACAGTCTTGCGCACAAGCGTGGCGTAGTGACCCGACATTGGTGCAACAAGCAGAATCCGCGGGCGGGGTTTCTCCACCCTTTCCACGCGAAACTGAATGAGGCTGCCAAATGGTTTGTCGATCAAAGTCTGGATGGTGACCACACATTCGCGATGGTCGCTAACCACGCTGTCGATACCCCAATCTGGTTTGGCGGCAACGCGATCAAAAGCACGCTCAGTTACCTTGCCCCAAGCCGCAAGCATTGCCGGTGCCGGGTGGGCGGCCAGTGAAAATGCCGGATTGCCCCAAAACGCGTGTGCAGTGGCCCCAAGCCACTGGTTCGCTTGGCGCATGCTTTCGAAATAGTCGTAACCGGTCAGAGAGTGCATTGATTGTTCGCTTTGTCTAAAGAATGCAGTAATGTCTGCGATGGGAGGGTCGCTTGATCGAAGAAATGGCAATTTATGACTGATCTGTCAAAGGAACCCGGTGACATGAGCGCCGAAATGCAGGCCAATATCGCCAAACTGGAGGCGTTAAGCCAAAGGTTGACGCAGGTTTTAGCCAAAAAACGGCCCACCAATCCTCAACTGCTTGGCCCTGATCCACAGCTCTACCAAAAGGCGGCATCGGCATTTATGGCCGATTTTGTGGCAGATCCGGCCAAAATGTTCGAAAAACAGGCCGCATTCTGGGGGGAATCACTCAAGCACTGGTCGCAGGCACAGTCTGCGCTGATGGGAATTACGACTAAAGAACGAGATGAAAATTCTTCGAAAGATCGACGATTTCGAAACCCTTTGTGGGATTCGCACCCGTTTTTCCAAAATGTAAAGGAGCAATATCTGCTCACGGCGCGGGCAATTGAAGAATCAACAGGCGACCTGAGCGCTCTGTCAGACGACGAAAAACGCCGTGTTCAATTCTTTACCCAACAGGTGGTGGACATGTTTTCACCACTCAACTTCCTGCCCACAAATCCCGATGCGTTGCAAAAGGCGCTCGAAACCGAGGGCAAGTCTTTGGTGGAGGGGCTTGAAAACTTCGTCCGCGATCTGGAAGCCAATGACGGTGAATTGCTGGTCACACTGTCTGACCCCGACAGTTTCGAGGTCGGTGAGAACATCGCCACAACGCCTGGGTCGGTCGTCTATCAAAATCGCATGTTCCAGCTGATCCAGTATGCGCCGACAACAGAAAAGGTTCGCAAAATCCCGTTGATCCTTTTCCCGCCCTGGATCAACAAGTTTTATATTCTCGATCTCAAACCAGAAAACAGCTTCATCAAATATGCGGTGGACGCCGGTTTTACCGTATTCGTGGTTTCCTGGGTGAACCCGGACGGCACTTATCGCGATGTCGGCATCGACACCTATATGCAGGAAGGTGTGTTCGAAGCCGTCCGCGTAGTGAAGGAAATCACCGGCCAGCCCAAAGTCAACGCGATCGGATATTGCATTGCAGGCACACTGCTCACTCTGTCGCTCGCCCACATGGCCAAAATCGGTGATGACAGCATTCAGTCGGCGACTTATTTCACCACGCTCACCGACTTTGAAGACCCGGGTGAACTTTCGGTCTTCATTGACGATGCCTTCCTCAAGGGTATTGAGGGTGAAGTCGAAGAGAAGGGCTTTTTTGAAGCCTTTTATATGGCGCGCACCTTCTCATATCTACGCGCCCGCGATCTGGTCTACGGTCCGGCGATCCGCTCGTATATGCTTGGCGAAAAGCCGCCAGCTTTTGACCTGCTGTACTGGAACAGCGATTCCACAAATCTGCCGGCTCGAATGGCGCGAGAATATCTCTACGGTCTCTATCGCAGCAATGATTTCAGCGAAGGTCGGTTTGAGGTGTTGGGCGAAACGCTCGACATGGCCGACGTCGACTTGCCGATCTATGTGATCGCGACAAAGTCGGATCACATTGCTCCATGGCAGTCATCCTTCAAGGGTTTGAACAAAACCAGCGGCAAAAAGAACTTTGTCCTGGCCCAATCAGGCCACATAGCCGGCATCGTGAATCCACCAGCAGCCAAGAAATACGGACATTGGCTGAATGAGGCTGATCCGGGCTCAACTGTTCAAACGCTCGATCAATGGGCACAGGATGCAGAATTCCATGAGGGCTCCTGGTGGGACAAATGGAACAAATGGTTCACCAAGCGGGCAGGAACTTTGGTCAAGGCGCGCCTACCTGGTTCTGAGACCTATCCCGTTCTGGAAGCAGCACCCGGCTCTTACGTAAAGCAGCGCGCACCTCAAGCCTGACAGTAACAGCGCTGCATTGATCGCAGGTGTTGACACCGATATTTCGGCTGGACAAATTTTGCGTACCCATGAATGCTTGATCATATGAGGACGGGGCGAAACTTGCCTCGTGTGCCGCACGCGCGCACTGACCTTCAAACAATTAGACCCAGACCAACCAGCAAGCAGGGAATTTGGAGTTTGTGATGTTCAAGAAAGTTCTTCTGGCTTCGGCCTTTGTCTCAGTGGCCACTCTCGCATCGGTTAGCGCCGGAACTGCGAATGCCGCATCCTGTGCCGAAGGAAATACCGTAACCGCAGGCATGTTGACCATTGCGACCGGCAATCCCGCCTACTATCCGTGGGTAATAGATGACAAGCCTGAAGCCGGCAAAGGTTACGAAGCTGCTGTGGCCTTTGCCGTTGCCGACCGCATGGGTTTTGCAAAAGACAAGGTGAAGTGGACCAGAACCTCCTTCGATCAGGCCATTCAGCCCGGCGAAAAGGATTTTGACTTCAACCTTCAGCAGTTTTCCATCACAGCGGATCGGGAAAAGGTCGTTGACTTCTCAGAACCCTACTATTCGGCAGCCATGGCGGTTCTGGTTCGCAAACCTACAGTCGAGGCAGGAGCGAAAGCAGAACTCTCCAGCCTCAAAAAACTGAAATGGGGTGCCGTCGCAAGCACAACCGCGCTGCCCGTTGTGACCGAAATCATCAAACCCGAAAGCGATCCACTGCTCTACGATGACAACACCAATGTTGTTGAAGCTATGAAGTCCAACCAGATCGATGCAGCTATCTTTGATCTGCCAACCGCTCTTTATTTGTCTGCGGTGGTTTTGTCCGACGGTGCAATTCTGGGTCAGTTCCCCGCGGACCGCGCAGAGAACCCAGACCAGTTTGGCCTGTTGATGGTGGAGGGCAGCGCGCTCAAAGATTGTGTGAATGCCGCTCTTGGTGAACTGAAGAAAGATGGCACGCTTGCCAAAATCGAAGCCGAATGGTTGCAGGAAGCAACCGGTGTTCCGGTCATCAAGTAGGCGATCCACGCTCCTTTCGTGACGCAGACCCGGCGACAAATCTACGAAGCGCAACAGCGCAGAAAATCCACAGTTATCGCCACCGCCAGCACCCTGGCGGTGCTGGTAGCAATTTATTTGCTGATACCGCTTGCGCCAGGCTGGGAACGCGTCAAAGCGAGCTTCTTTGACTGGGATATCTTCGTCCGCACCTTTCCAAGGTTGTTTGAAGCCTTTCTTCTGGATGTAGCGATCTTTCTCTGGTCCACCCCGTTGATCTGCATACTGGGTCTGGCAATCGCACTTTGCCGGGCCACACAATCACCGGCGTTCTATCCTTTGAAGATATTTGGTGCGATCTATGTGGACATTTTTCGTGGTGTCCCCGTTGTCTTGGTCATTTATCTGATCGGATTCGGTATTCCCGGTCTGGGTCTTCCACGCCCTTGGAACAGCCCCTACATTTGGGGCACTGTTGCTCTGGTTCTGACCTACAGCGCCTACGTGGCTGAAATCTTCAGATCAGGCATTGAGAGCATCCACGAAAGCCAGCGCGCCGCGGGGCGATGTCTTGGTCTTACCAACTGGGATGTGATGCGTTTCATCATCCTGCCTCAGGCGGTGCGGCGGGTGGTTCCAGCCAACATGAACATGCTGATTGCCCTTCAGAAAGATGTGGCACTTTTGAGCTTCATCGGCCCGGTGGAAATTCTGCGCCAGGCCGGTGTTTTCAAGAGTTTGCTTGCAAATTTCACGCCCTATGTGGTGGCAGCGGTCATCTTTTTGGCAGTGACTGTGCCTGCGACCCGCTACGCGGATTACCTGCTTGCCCGTCAGCGCGAGGCGCGCAGTTAATGACCCCGGCTCAACTCAGCCTGAAGGGCATTTCCAAGTCCTTTGGCGATCAACAGGTGCTCAACGCATTCGACCTCGACATCGCCAAGGGCGAGACCATCTGCCTGATTGGCCCATCGGGGTCAGGTAAGTCCACTTTGTTGCGCTGCATGAACCTGTTGGAACCCACAGATGACGGCGTCATTCTGTTTGACGGACGGGACATCTCCGAGCCCGGCATCGACCCGAGGCCCGTTCATCAACGCATTGGCATCGTCTTTCAGTCGTTCAATCTGTTTCCTCACATGACGGCCCTTGCCAATGTGATGCTGGCACCCAGACGGGTATTGAAACTTCCCACTTCAGAAAACCGGCAACGCGCCGAGACACTGTTTAAAAAGTTCGGCCTCAGTGATCACATCAGCAAGTATCCTGACCAGCTTTCCGGTGGACAGCAGCAGCGTGTGGCGGTGATCCGAGCCCTCGCCATGCAGCCGGAAATTATGCTCTTCGACGAAATCACCTCGGCACTTGATCCCGAACTTGTCGAAGAGGTACTCGACCTTTTGCGCCAGTTGCGATCACAGGGCATGACCATGGTGCTCGCCACTCACGAAATGGGTTTTGCACGCGGTTTTGCGGACCGTATCTGCTTTCTGGATCAAGGTCGGCTGGTGGAACACGGACCACCAGAAGAAATTTTCTCCAACCCGAAACAGGAACGCACACGCCGGTTCCTGAAGAGTGTTTTACGTTCCCAAGCAACGGCTTAACGGTTTCCAGGCTTCGCGAAGCTAGGCGCGTTTGCTGCATCTGCAAAAAAACGTTTGCTGCATTGCAGAATTTTTCCTTGACATGCTGCGATGCGGCATCTAAATAGCGGTCAACACGGCGTTGCTGCACCGCAGAAACATCGTGAGGAGATCAACCCGACTGTGAGACGCGGTCCATCCTCCCAGACCGCTGACGTATGGAGCCCAATATGACCAAAGCTGCTGATTTCAACAAAATGTTCGAATCTTTCTTCTCTGTTGTCCCAACCGACACCAAAGCCTTCACCGACGTTTTCAAGAACTCCGCTGAGTTCTCCGGCAAAATGACAAAGATTGCTCTGGACGCCGCTGAAAAGAACGCTGAACTGAGCCAGACGTGGACCAAAGACACGCTTGCAAAGCTCGACGCTTTCACCAAAGCACCTGCTGAGCCTTCCGATTATGCAAAGCTGGTTTCCGACTTTGTTTCCAAGCAGTCCCAAGCCACTCCTGAGCACCTCGCTGCATTTGCAGAAGTTGCAAAGAAAGCTCAGATGGACACCGTTGAGCTGCTGCTTGCTGCTGGCAAAGACGTTCAGGCTGAAGCTGCTCAGGCAGTTCAGAAAGCAACCAAAAAGGCTGCTTAATCGCCAACCCCTCCTCCCTTGGCGATTATCGGGCGAGCTGCGGCTCGCCCTTTTTTTATGCCTGATTACAGGCCACCACTTGGCTTCCAGCCTCGTTTGAACCGACCCTGATCCAACTAAAAGTGCAGCATTTTTCTCGTTAAATCGATTCAACAAGACCGCATTGCCCTTGCGGCACCGGGTCATGATTGACTGGCTGTACAAATACAATAGACAAGCGGCAACCACAGCGCCGCGCGCCCACCAGCTCAGCGCCCGACACTTCCAACGAGGAATTCATGACCCAATCCGGCAATCGCATTCAGGCGGGAACACTCTCCGTCGACCCAATTCTGCACACCTTCGTCAACACGGAAGTATTGCCGGGAACCGGCATTGAAGCGGACACGTTCTGGTCGGCGTTCAGCGCCATTGTGGACGATCTTTCAGACAAAAACCGATCCCTGATCGAAAAACGCGAAGATCTTCAAGCCAAACTCGACACTTGGCACTCCGAGCGCAAGGACACAGAGTTCGATCCAGCCTCCTACAAAGCCTATCTGAAGGAGATCGGCTATCTGGTGCCCGAAGGTGAACCGTTTTCGGTTGAAACTGAAAATGTCGACGAGGAGATTGCCGAGATTGCCGGCCCGCAATTGGTCGTGCCGGTGATGAACGCACGATACGCCCTCAACGCCGCCAATGCGCGCTGGGGATCACTCTACGATGCTCTTTATGGCACTGATGCGATTTCCGAAGAGGGTGGCGCTGACAAAGGCCCCGGCTATAACAAGGTGCGCGGTGACAAAGTCATCGCCTGGGCACGGGATTTCCTGAACAAATCTGTTCCACTTGCCGGTGACTGGACAGAGGTTCGCAAGCTGGTCGTGGAAGCCGGAACGCTTCGCGCCGACATGGCAGATGGTCAGTCGGTTGGACTTTCCGATTCAGATCAGTTTGTCGGCTATCGGGGTGAAACCGCCTCTCCGGATGGCATTATCCTCAATCGAAACGGCCTGCATCTTGATGTTGTGATTGACCGGACGTCTCCCATTGGAGAAGGCGATCCGGCTGGCATTGCGGACGTGCGTCTGGAAGCAGCGATAACATCAATCATGGATCTGGAAGATTCAATTGCCGCCGTTGATGCTGAAGACAAGGTGGAGGCATACCGCAACTGGCTTGGCCTGATGAAGGGCGACCTCGCTGAAGAGGTCACAAAGGGTGGAAACACCTTCACGCGCAAGCTCAATCCACCTGTTTCAATCAAACACGCAGATGGATCAAATGCTGAACTGAAGGCACAGGTGCTGATGCTGGTGCGCAATGTGGGCCACCTGATGACCAACCCGGCCATTCATGACAGCAAAGGCAACGAAGTCTTTGAAGGCATCATGGACGCGCTGGTGACCACTGCAATCTCCATCCACGATGTGGGGTGTGGCAGCGTCAAAGGCCGCCGTGCCAACAGCGCCAAGGGGTCCATGTATGTTGTGAAACCAAAAATGCATGGTCCGGAGGAAGTGGCTTTTGCCAACGAAATTTTCAATCGCGTAGAGGCCGCGTTCGGACTGCCGGCCAACACGGTAAAAATCGGGATCATGGACGAGGAACGTCGCACAACTGTGAACCTGAAGGAGTGTATCCGCGCGGCTTCCAAGCGGGTTGCATTCATCAACACGGGATTCCTGGACCGGACCGGCGACGAAATCCACACCTCCATGGAAGCGGGTCTGATGATCCGCAAAGGCGACATGAAAGCCTCGCGTTGGATTGCCGCCTATGAGGACTGGAACGTGGACATCGGGCTGGAGTGCGGGCTGGTGGGCCGCGCTCAGATCGGCAAGGGCATGTGGGCCATGCCCGATCTCATGGCTGCGATGCTTGAGCAGAAAATCGGCCATCCGAAGGCCGGTGCCAACACAGCCTGGGTGCCGTCTCCGACAGCGGCCACTCTGCACGCCACCCACTACCACACGATCAAGGTGGCTGATGTTCAAAAAGAGATCGCCAATCGCGGTCGCGCTGATCTGGACGCCATTCTCGACATTCCTGTTGCCTCGCGACCCAACTGGTCGGATGAGGAAATTCGGTCCGAGCTCGACAACAATTGCCAGAGCGTCCTTGGCTACGTGGTCCGTTGGGTCGAGCAGGGCATTGGTTGCTCGAAAGTTCCCGACATCAATGATGTGGGCCTGATGGAAGACCGTGCAACACTGCGCATCTCTGCACAGCACATGGCCAACTGGTTGCACCACGGCCTCGTTGATGAGGCGCGCATTGTCGAAACCATGCAACGCATGGCCAAAGTTGTTGACGGCCAGAATGCGGGTGATCCCGCCTATCGGGCAATGTCTGGTGATTTCAACAAATCAGTTGCCTTTCAGGCAGCTCTCGATCTGGTGATCAAGGGCCGCGAGCAACCTTCCGGCTACACCGAGCCGATCCTGCACCAAAAGCGCCTTGAGGCGAAGCAGGTTTACGGCGCCTGAACAGACTAGCGATCTGCGGGAGCCGCCGTGCTCCCGCGCACCATAAGTTCCACTGGCAAGACCTTCGACTGCAACTCACCCCCCGGTGCACGATCATCGACGGCCTTGATCAGCATTTCCGCCGCCGAAACGCCCAGTTCGGTGCGTGGCTGGCGAATGGTTGTGAGTGGTGGAATGAAGTGAGCTGACAGATCAATATCGTCAAATCCGACCACAGATAGGTCTTCAGGTACTTTGACACCGTTTTGATTGAGCTCTGAAATCAGTCCGAACGCCATCTCATCATTGGCACAAAAGATCGCAGACGGTCGGTCTTCCAGTGCAAACCATTGCCGGGCAACCACAGCGCCGGACTCTAGTGAAAAATCCCCCTGAAACTGCCAGGCAGCATCAATTGTGATGTCATGCTCATTAAACCCGGTCAGCGCACCTTCAAAACGTGCTTTGGTGAGGATATTTTCCACCGGTCCGTTGATGTATCCAATTCTGCTGTGACCCAGGCCAACCAAATGATCAATGGCAAGGCTTGCCCCGCGCCGGTTGTTCACCCGAACAAATGAAAACCGCTCATCCTCCAACCACTCACACGCAAAGATGACTGGGCGCTGTGGCGACGAGTCCAAGAGGTTTTCAACCACCTCATCAGGGAGCGAACCGTCGAGCACGATAAAGCCGTCTGCTCGACTGTGATGGATGTAGTTGGAGACAAGATCCATCTTGGATTTTGCAAACTGGGTGTCCACAACAAGAACGCTGAGGCCGCGATCGACAACCACTGATTCGATGCCAGAGAGAATTCGAGAAAAGAATGGATTGCCAAGATTGGGCACCATTACGACAATTGTACCGGTACGGTGACTGCGCAGATTTCTTGCAGCTAGATTGACCCGATATCCCGTCTGTGCAGCAGCTTCCAGCACCAATTCGCGGGTTTCTTTGGCAACTGTTTCCGGCTTGCTCAGCGCACGACTGACAGTAGCGGTTGAGACGCCAGCCATCCGTGCAACATCCTTGATTTTCGGTACAGAGGTTTGATCCATCAGTTCTTTTTTAGAAATCCGCCCTGGTTTTCAAAGTCTCATTTTTCATAGTGAAGCAACAATTCCAACCTGACTAAGCGTCCAAATTTAACCCTCTTGACTCTTCGCTGAAGCTGCCGCAGGGTAAATGTAATCGATTACAAAAGCAAATCCTTTACCTGCGGAGGAGCGGCTGACAAGATTTGTAATCGATTACATATCATTTGCGTTCGCGCTCAGGGAGGAAATTAGATGAAATTCAGGAAAACCATGCTGGCTTGCGTCTCGGCTTTGGCTTTGACAACGGCTTCGACAGCAACGGATCTGGAGGTGACACATTGGTGGACCTCAGGCGGTGAAGCCGCAGCCGTTGCGGAGTTCGCCAAGGCATTTGATGCAACTGGCAACAAATGGATCGACGGCGCGATTGCCGGGTCCGGTGGCGTTGCCCGTCCGATCATGATCAGCCGCATCACCGGCGGTGACCCCATGGGGGCAACACAGTTCAATCACGGTCGTCAGGCGGAAGAACTGGTGGAAGCCGGTCTGATGCAAGACCTGACCGAGCTTGCCGAGAAAGAAAACTGGAAAGAGGTCATCAAGCCCTCCAGCCTTCTGGACAGCTGCACACTTGATGGCCGCATCTATTGCGTGCCGGTAAACATCCATTCCTGGCAATGGATCTGGCTCAGCCACAAGGCGTTTGCTGACGCGGGCATTCCCGTACCATCCAACTGGAACGAGTTTGTCGCTGCTGCACCTGCACTTGAGAAAGCCGGAATCATTCCGCTCGCCATGGGCAATCAGCCTTGGCAGTCCAATGGCGCGTTCGGTGTACTCTCCATCGCGATCGGCGGTATTGACCTTTGGAAAAAGGTGAATGTGGACAAGGATGCAGCTGCAGCACGTGGTCCGGAAATGGCCAAAGTGTTTGCACAAGTCGCTGCTGCGCGCGAACTGTCGAAGAACTCCAATGTTCAGGATTGGAACCAGGCCACCAACATGGTCATCACCGGCAAGGCAGGCGCGCAGATTATGGGCGACTGGGCACAGGGTGAGTTCCAGATCGCCGGACAGGTTGCCGGCAAAGACTATTCCTGCCTTCCAGGTCTCGGCGTCAATGAGATCATTTCCACAGGTGGAGATGCCTTCTATTTCCCGAAACTGGATGATCCGGAAAAAACCAAAGCGCAGTTCAAACTGGCAAGCGTCATGGTTTCAAAACAGACCCAGGTCGCCTTCAATCTGAAAAAAGGATCCCTTCCTATTCGAGGCGATGTCGATCTTGAAGCAGCAAATGACTGCATGAAAAAGGGCCTCGCCATCCTGGCGCAAGGAAACATCTTGCCAGACGCAAACCAGACCTTGTCCCCCGACACACAGGGACAGATTGAAGATCTGATTGTGGAGTTCTGGAAAGACACCTCAATTACCGCAAAAGATGCTCAGGAGCGTTATGCCTCCATCATCGAAAACGCTGACTGATCGTCATTTGCGTTGGGCCGGGTGGCGCTCCCCATCCGGCCCTCTCTTCTAATTCTTGAACCGCCAATGGAATGCGATGATGGCCGACGGACGCCCTTCCCAGCTTTTTCGCAATTTGAGCGCAAAGATCGCCGCAATCCCGATGATCGCAACGGCGGTGTTCATCTTCGTTGGCGGCACCGCATGGACGGTCGTCTATTCCTTCACGAATTCCAAACTGCTGCCCCGTCTGAAGTTCGTGGGCCTCGACCAGTATGAGCGCTTGTGGTCGACAAATCGCTGGCTCATCTCAATTGAGAATCTGCTGATCTACGGCTTCTTATCTCTCATATTCTCGTTGGTCATCGGCTTTGTTCTCGCCGCCTTGCTTGACCAGAAAATTCGGTTCGAAAACACATTTCGGACGATCTTCCTCTATCCATTTGCGCTCTCCTTCATCGTCACCGGCCTGGTTTGGCAATGGGTGCTCAATCCCGAGTTCGGCATTCAGAACATCGTTCGAAGCCTGGGTTGGGAAAGCTTCGTTTTCGACCCGCTCTACAATGCGGACATCGTGATTTATGGCATCCTGATTGCCGGACTTTGGCAGGGCACCGGTCTCATCATGTGCCTGATGCTTGCCGGCCTCCGCGGCATTGATGAGGAAATCTGGAAAGCCGCCCGCGTTGACGGCATCCCCATGTGGAAGACCTATCTCTTTATCGTCATTCCGATGATGCGGCCCGTCTTCATTACAACTCTGGTCATCATCGCGTCCGGCATTGTTCGGGTTTACGACCTCGTGGTTGCCCAGACCAGCGGTGGCCCCGGCATCGCGTCTGAGGTGCCGGCAAAATACGTCTACGATTCCATGTTCCTGAAACAAAACCTTGCGCAAGGCTTCGCAGGCTCAACCATGATGTTGCTCTCCGTGCTGATTGTGCTGATCCCGTGGGCCTATCTCGAATTCGGAGGCAAAAAGCGTGTCTGACACAACCATGGCCTCCCCAAATCAATCGACCGTGCTTGAAGGGCCAAGCGGTCCGCGCCCGCGTCGTCGCTTTTCACGCCGCAACATTTTCATCTATGGCACGCTGATCATCGTCGCCATTTACTATGCCCTTCCGCTCTACGTGATGATCGTGACGTCACTGAAGGGAATGCCGGAAATCAGGCTGGGCAACATCTTTTCCCCGCCCGTGGAGATCACTTTCCAGCCTTGGGTCAAGGCCTGGGCAGAAGCCTGTACAGGCCTCAACTGCGATGGCTTGAGCCGTGGCTTTATGAATTCGGTGGTGATCACCGTGCCATCGGTCATCCTCTCCATCGCAATTGCATCGGTGAACGGCTACGCCCTCGCCAACTGGCGGTTCAAGGGTGCCGACATCTTCTTCACCATCCTGATTTTTGGAGCCTTCATTCCATATCAGGTGATGATCTATCCGCTGGTGATCATTCTTCGCGAGCTGGGGCTATATGGAAAGCTACCAGGGCTTGTGCTTGTGCACACCATCTTCGGCATGCCGATCCTCACCCTGTTGTTTCGAAACTACTTCACGTCGATCCCGGAAGAGCTGTTCAAGGCCGCCCGCGTGGACGGGGCGGGGTTTTGGGGCATCTATTTCAAGATCATGCTTCCCATGTCGTTGCCGATATTCGTAGTTGCGATGATCCTTCAGATCACCGGCATCTGGAACGACTTCCTCTTCGGCGTGATCTACACCAAGCCCGATGTCTATCCGATGACCGTGCAGTTGAACAACATCGTCAACTCTGTGCAGGGCGTGAAGGAATACAATGTGAATATGGCGGCGACCATACTAACCGGCCTGGTGCCGCTCGTCGTCTATTTCGTATCCGGAAAACTGTTTGTGCGTGGCATTGCAGCCGGCGCGGTGAAAGGCTGATCTATGGCAAGTGTTGCTGTCAAAAATCTCGATCTCAGCTTTGGCGAAGTCCACGTTCTGAAGAACCTCGATATCGATATCGAAAAGGGCGAGTTTCTGGTTCTCCTGGGGTCATCTGGCTGTGGAAAGTCCACTTTGCTGAACTGTATCGCCGGGTTGCTGGATGTTAGCGCGGGTCAGATTTTCATCAACGATAAAAACGTCACCTGGAATGAACCAAAGGACCGCGGCATTGGAATGGTGTTCCAGTCCTATGCGCTCTATCCGCAGATGAGTGTGGAAGGAAACCTATCTTTCGGTCTGAAGAATGCAGGGCTCCCGCGCGACGAAATCGCAAAACGCATCAAGCGCGCCGCTGACATTCTCCACATTGAGCCCTTGTTGAAGCGAAAACCGTCACAGCTTTCCGGCGGGCAGCGCCAGCGCGTGGCGATCGGGCGTGCCTTGGTTCGCGATGTAGATGTGTTCCTGTTCGATGAGCCGCTTTCCAATCTCGATGCGAAGCTGCGCGCTGAACTGCGCGTCGAAATCAAACGCCTACATCAGCACCTTGAAAACAACACCATGATCTATGTCACGCATGATCAGGTGGAGGCCATGACACTGGCGGACCGCATTGCAATCATGCGCGATGGTGCAATCCAGCAATTGGCGGACCCGTTCACCATCTACAACAAGCCCGTCAATCGCTATGTTGCTGGCTTCATCGGTTCACCGAGCATCAATTTTCTGGAAGGAAAACTGACAGGCGGCAACTCTCCAAAGTTCGAGGCGGAAGGAAGCACAATTGATCTCTCGCGCTACGAGTTTGCGGGAGAAAACCGACCTGAATTGGTTTCATTCGGCATACGGCCCGAACATGTTCAAATGGGTAAGGCGGCAAGTGACGAACCGTTTCAGATGGAACTCACAACAGACGTGGTCGAACCCATGGGCTCCGACACCCTGATTTGGGGAAAGTTCGGCGACCAGGATTTGCGCCTGCGGGTTGATGGACACACCCAGCTTCGGACCGGCGAAGCAATTCACATTGGATTCGACCCAGCCCGAGCATCGATTTTCGATCAAAAAACCGAACTGCGCGTCTGAAGCTGCACGCCTCAATCTGCATTTCTCTGACCTGGAGACCCTCCTGATATGACAGCCTATTCCTATCAACTCTATTCCTCCCGCGAATTTCCACCCCTGCCCGAAACACTCTCAATGCTGGCCGATCTTGGTTATCAGCAAGTGGAAGGATTTGGAGGTCTTTACGACGACCCCAAGGCATTGAGAGCGGCCCTTGATGCGGCTGGTCTGGCAATGCCCACCGGACATTTCGGTCTCGACATGCTCGAAAATGATCCGGATCGTGTTCTTGAAATCGCATCAACTACGGGCATGGAAGCCATTTATTGCCCACACATTGGGCCCGAATTGCGCCCGGACAACGGTCCTGGTTGGCGCGAATTTGGCGAGCGTGTACAGGCAGCCGGTGCGCCGGTTCGAGACGCAGGTCTCATCTACGGCTGGCACAACCATGACTTCGAGTTCGGCGTCCAGTCCGATGGTTCCACACCTATGGGTGAGATACTGGCCGGGGGGCCCGATCTTTCCTGGGAGGTCGACATAGCCTGGATCGTGCGCGGTGGTGGCGATCCGCTGTCTTGGATGTCGGATCACGCTGATCGCATAAGCGCAATCCACATCAAGGACATCGCCCCGGCTGGCGAATGCGCCGACGAAGATGGCTGGGCAGATGTCGGCCACGGCACAATGGGCTGGCCAACCCTGCTCAATGCGGCGCGAAACACGGCGTGCAAATGGTTCGTAATGGAGCATGACAAGCCCAACGATCATGCTCGCTTTGCCAAGCGATCCATCGCGACCACCAATCAGATTTAGACGTAAAGCCAGAGGATAGACCGTGAGCAAACTCGGCGTCGGCATCATCGGATGCGGCAACATCTCGAAAGCCTACATGGAACTCGGCCCCTTGTTCCGACACATCGACATAAGGGCTTGTGCTGACATTGATCAAAGTGCCGCCGATGCGCGTGCGACTGAGTTTGATTTGCGCGCATTATCGATCGACGATCTGATGGCCGATGATGATGTCGACATCATTGTCAATCTAACGATCCCAGCCGCCCACTTTGAAGTCTCGAAGCAGTGCCTCCAGAGTGGGAAACACGTTTATTCGGAAAAACCGTTTGTGCTTTCACTCGACGAGGGATTGGAACTCAAAACCATTGCACAAGCAAATGGGTTGCGGGTTGGATCAGCTCCGGACACGTTTCTGGGCGGGGCTCATCAGCAGGCGCGCGAAATCATCGACAGCGGAAAACTTGGACGCATCACCAGCGGTACCGCCCATGTGATGAGCCACGGCATGGAAAGCTGGCATCCAAACCCCGACTTCTTCTTCAAGCCCGGTGCGGGACCAATTCTCGATGTGGGTCCATACTATGTCACCAATCTCGTTCAACTCATCGGGCCGGTGAAGCGGGTTGGTGCGATGGCGTCCACGCCATCCCCAACCCGAACCATCGGATCACAACCCCGAGCCGGAGAAAAAATCACTGTCGAAACACCGACAACAATCCATGCCGTTCTGGAATTCCATTCCGGCGCCATCGTAACGCTCGGCGGGAGTTGGGATGTGTGGAGCCATGGTCATCACAATATGGAACTCTATGGCGAGGTCGGTACGATGTTTGTGCCCGATCCCAATTTCTTTGGTGGCGAAGTCCGCATCACCGATAAGGACAGCGCTGCTGAACTTGGCGACTTTGCTCATCCGTTTTCTGTTCCCAATCAGGAACACTCAAACGGGGCCATGGCCAACTATCGCGCCTCTGGCCTCGCGGACATGGCGCGCGGCATCGTCGAAGGCGGCGCGCATCGATGCAGCCTCGATCTTGCGCTGCATGCCATCGATGTCATGACCTCAATCCTCGCATCCGGTGAAACCGGCGAATTTATCGACCTAACAACCACCTGCGAAAGACCGGCGGCTCTTTCCACCAGCGATGCCACAGACCTTCTGGCGGGTTGATTGGCGAGGATTAAAATGATCCAAAATCCCATCCTGCCTGGTTTCAATCCGGATCCATCGATCTGCCGGGTGGGGGAAGATTACTACATCGCCACATCGACGTTTGAGTGGTACCCCGGCGTTCAGATTCATCATTCGCGCGATCTCGTGAACTGGAAGCTTGTGCGCAGACCGTTGGAGCGGGCATCCCAGCTTGATATGCGTGGCAATCCCGACTCCTGCGGCGTCTGGGCCCCGTGTTTGTCCTATGCAGACGGGTTGTTCTGGCTGGTCTACACCGACGTCAAACGCCTTGATGGCAATTTCAAAGACGCGCACAACTATATTGTCACCTCACCGGCCATTGAGGGCGACTGGTCTGAACCATGCTATATCAACTCATCCGGCTTCGACCCTTCCTTGTTTCACGACGACAATGGTCGAAAGTGGTTCGTGAACATGGTCTGGAACCATCGAAGCGACTCTGTGGGCGGCAATCCGAAACATCCGGCATTTGCAGGAATATTACTGCAGGAGCTGGACCCGATGTCCAGGAAGTGCTTCGGACCAATCGAAAACATCACACCGGGAAGTCCCCACGGCCTGACCGAAGCACCGCATCTTTTCAAGAGAAACGGATGGTACTATCTCACGGTCGCTGAAGGCGGCACCGGATATCAGCATGCCGTAACCATGATGCGATCCCGATCGCTGCGCGGCCCATACGAGCTTCATCCCAACACTCATGTGCTGACATCCAAGGATGCACCAAACGCGGTGTTGCAGCGATCCGGACATGGCCAGATTGTCGAAACCCCGGACGGTCAGACCTATCACACGCACCTGTGCTCACGTCCCGTTCCCGACACGAAGCGTTCTCCGCTGGGTCGGGAAACCGCAATTCAAAAATGCGTCTGGCGCGATGACGATTGGCTTTATCTTCAAAACGGCGGAGTGGTTCCATCCGTGGAGGTGGAGCCACCACAATCAGTCGAAAACTCAATCGACAATACGAGCGCAGTGACGATCTTCGACACGGACACCTTACCGATTGAGTTTCAGTGGCTTCGCACGCCAAAACCTGAGCGACTTTTTGAACTGACCGGCAAGGCTTTGAGACTGACCGGAAGAGAGTCGGTGGGCTCTTGGTTCGAACAAACGATAGTCGCGCGACGACAGGAACATTTCAAACTGCGGATCGAAACAAATGTCTCATTCGATCCGGAGAACTTCCAACAGCTCGCGGGTCTGACGCACTACTACAACCGCCACAAATTCCATCTTGTTGGCATCACCTGGCACGAGGAAATGGGACGGTCACTGACGATCCTGAGTTGCCCGGGAGACTGGCCGGAAAACCAGCTTTCATTCCCGATGGACACTGACATCCCGCTTCCGGACACTGGAAGCATTGATCTGGCCATGAACATCGATGGTGCTTCGCTGCAATTTCAATATCGAACGACAAACCAAGAGCAATGGGTTGACGTTGGACCCATGCTAGACGCCAGCGTCATATCAGACGAAGGCGGGCGCGGTGAACATGCATCCTTCACAGGCGCGTTTGTAGGCATGATTGCTTTTGACACCAGCGGCGCTGCCCGTCAGGCCGATTTTCATCACTTTCACTATCTCGGTCTGGACTGATGGCAATGTCTCGTCCTGATCCTCAACCGGAGTTGCGTTCATCATGAAGACAATCAAGGGACCTGCCCTCTTTCTGGCGCAGTTTGCGGGTGCGGATGCTCCATTCAACACCTGGGAAGGCATCACCCGGTGGGTAGCCGATTGCGGCTACATCGGCGTTCAGGTGCCAAGCTGGGAAAGCGGGTTATTTGATCTGGAGCAGGCGGCCCAGTCCAAGGACTATTGCGATGAATTCAAAGGTGTTGCGCAGGAAAACGGCATAACGGTAACCGAGCTGTCGACCCATCTGCAGGGCCAACTTGTTGCAGTTCATCCTGCTTATGATGCGGCCTTTGATGGTTTTGCGGCTGAAAACGTGCGTGGCAATCCATCAGCCCGTCAGGCGTGGGCTGTCGATCAAGTGAGAAAGGCCATCTCGGCGTCGCGCAATATGGGGATTGGTGAACTGGCCACATTCTCCGGCGCTCTGGCCTGGCCTTATCTCTATCCATGGCCGCAACGACCGGCGGGTCTTGTTGAGCAGGCGTTCGACGAATTGGCAAAACGCTGGCGACCGCTGCTTGATCATGCTGAGGAGAACGGGGTTGATCTTTGTTATGAGATACATCCCGGCGAAGATCTTCATGACGGGATCAGCTTTGAGATGTTTCTGGAGCGGGTAGACAATCATACCCGCTGCAACATGCTCTATGACCCGTCGCACTATGTGCTTCAGGCGCTCGACTACCTCCAGAACATCGACATTTATCACGAGCGCATCCGCATGTTCCATGTGAAGGACGCGGAGCTCAACCCGACTGGTCGGCAGGGTGTCTATGGTGGATTTCAATCGTGGATTGATCGCGCCGGCCGCTTCCGCTCACTGGGTGACGGTCAGGTTGACTTCAAATCAATCTTTTCGAAACTCGCGCAATACGACTTCGATGGCTGGGCCGTTGTCGAGTGGGAATGCGCCATCAAACACCCGGAAGATGGCGCACGCGAAGGCGCACAATTTGTGCGAGATCACATCATCAACATCACCGACAAGGCCTTTGACGACTTCGCCGATGGCGGAACCGATGAAGAGGCCAATCGCCGGATGCTCGGCCTCAGCTAAGTCGAGCGCCCGACAGCCCCGCAATCGGGCTCTCGGATCTGTTCGGAGGGATTAGCCCTTTTTGTTCTGACGGTTTTCGATGAGATCATCGACCACCGCTGGATCAGCAAGCGTGGATGTGTCTCCGAGGGCACCGAAGTCGTCTTCGGCGATCTTGCGCAAAATACGGCGCATGATTTTGCCTGAACGGGTCTTCGGCAGGCCAGGTGCAAACTGGATTTTATCGGGAGACGCGATAGGCCCGATTTCGGAGCGAACCTGTTTCACCAGTTCCTTACGAAGATCATCGTCGCCGACGACACCCGCCATCAGAGTGACGTAGCAGTAAATGCCTTGCCCTTTGATGTCGTGCGGATAGCCAACTACTGCAGCTTCCGACACGGTGTTATGGGCCACCAGCGCAGATTCCACCTCGGCTGTTCCCATGCGGTGACCGGAAATGTTGATGACATCATCCACCCGACCGGTGATCCAATAGTAGCCGTCTTCATCACGGCGACAGCCGTCCCCGGTAAAGTACTTGCCTTTGTACGTCGAGAAGTAGGTCTGTACGAACCGCTCATGGTCACCATAAACGGTGCGCATCTGGCCTGGCCATGAATCGACAATACACAGATTGCCTTCGGTCGCGCCTTCAAGCGGATTGCCGTCATTGTCGACAATCTGTGGCTGAACACCGAAGAACGGCAACGTTGCCGAACCCGGTTTCAGAGCGGTCGCGCCCGGCAAAGGCGTGATCATATGGCCACCGGTTTCAGTCTGCCACCATGTGTCGACGATGGGAGATCGGCCTTCGCCCACAACATGATAGTACCATTCCCAGGCTTCTGGATTGATGGGCTCACCCACTGTACCAAGAAGTCGCAAAGAAGATCGTGAAGTGGACTTCACCGGTTCATCACCAGCCTGCATCAGCGCGCGAATGGCGGTTGGCGCGGTGTAAAATGTGTTCACCTGATGCTTGTCGCACACTTCCCAGAAGCGAGCATTCGTGGGGTAGTTCGGCACACCTTCGAACATGAGCGTGGTTGCGGCGTTCGCAAGCGGTCCATAGACGATGTATGAGTGACCGGTCACCCAACCCACATCGGCGGTGCACCAGTAGATATCACCTTCGTGATAGTCGAAGACAAATTCGTGGGTCATGGCTGCCCAAACAAGATAACCGCCCGTTGTATGCAGCACGCCCTTTGGCTTGCCGGTTGAACCCGAAGTGTAGAGAATGAACAGCGGATCTTCCGCGTTCATTTCTTCTGGCGGACAATCATCAGAAGCTGCATCGACAGCCTCGTGATACCAGACATCGCGGCTATCATCCCAGGCCACATCGCCGCCCGTGCGCTTGACCACGAGAACGTTATTCACGGTGGCGCCGTTCTTTGCCGCGATATCGATTGCCGCGTCGGTGTTGGCTTTCAGCGGTACGGATCGTCCACCGCGCAGGCCTTCATCGGCGGTGATGATAAAATTGGATTCACAGTCTTCAATCCGTCCAGCAAGAGCGTCCGGGGAAAAACCGCCGAATACGATGGAGTGAACGGCACCAATGCGTGCGCTGGCAAGCATTGCGTAAGCCGCTTCCGGAATCATGGGCATATAGATGGTGACCCGGTCGCCTTTTTTTACGCCTAGCGTTTTCATCGCGTTGGCCAGGCGGCATACATGGCCGTGTAGTTCCTTGTAGGTGATTTTGGCATCATCTGCCGGATCATCACCCTCCCAGATGATCGCAAACTGATCACCGCGGCTAGCCAGATGCCGGTCAATACAGTTGGTAGAAACGTTCAGCATGCCGTCTTCAAACCACTTGATCGAAACATCGGGATATTCGTAAGTGGTGTTTTTGACGATGGAATAAGGCTTCATCCAGTCGAGGCGCTGCCCCTGCTCGCCCCAAAAGCCCTCAGGATCAGACACGCTGGCCTGATACATCTCGTCATACTTGGCTTTGTCAATATGCGCTTTGGCTGCGATTTCCTCAGGAACGGGATAGAGATTTTCATCACTCATTTTTGCCTCCTTCCACCATAAATGGCGACACTGGTCCTACTCAAATCACGAGCCTGATAACAGGGTTGACGAGCAGCCGTCCATTCGACTTGCGCAGGGGTCGCCCCGAACCATCGGTTGTTGTGATAGATTGCTGTTGTCAGACTTTTGTCGCCGGCTTACACGCCGAACCAGC
This sequence comes from Pseudomonadota bacterium, assembly GCA_039029195.1. Classification (GTDB taxonomy): domain Bacteria; phylum Pseudomonadota; class Alphaproteobacteria; order Rhizobiales; family Rhizobiaceae; genus JBCCGR01. The sequence goes on along the minus strand of JBCCGR010000019.1, from coordinate 24,702 downwards.
CGATGATCGCACCCTGCACGAGAAGAACCGCCAAATAGTGACCAGCGTCAATGATCGTTAGCGACCATGGTTTCATTTGAAAGCGATGATTGACAATCATGGTTGTGACAACAAATCCAAGCCATAGGAAGAAGGCAGTGGTCAGCCCGCCCGAGATTGTCACCTGCCCAAGGTGTCCAATGACGCCAGCCAGAAAATAGGCCATCACCAGATGGCTGAGCGCGGCAAAGACGTAGATGATAGGATTGCCGCCATTCTCGACTTCATCAATCTGTTCCTGCGAAAACCCGACAGCGGCCACCCATTGCTTGGCGAGCGTTGAATACCAAGCGGCACCTATGGCCATCGCTGCAACAGCCGACACCAGAATAGCGATATAGTTCACCCCTGAAAATTCCATTTGTCCTCTCCCGACTTGCCCAGGATCGGATGATATTCCGAGCTGGGTTGTATTGTTTGATCCTGCCCGTCAGCAGAATTGCCCAAGCAACGAGCGAACTCAAGATGGTGAAGCATTGGTTTCCTGTTAACCATCAATTTGATCCAAATTTTAATGATCCTGCGCGAAAATCCGGCCAACCGGCGAGTGAGTTTTGCGTATGGCCAATCCATCAACACCCTCCGCGTCCATTGGGCGTGCATCACCTCAGTTTTTAAGAACCGTCTTTGTGATGGTGGCGATTGCCATTGGGGTGAGTGCGTGTGCGTCTTTCCCAAGCCTCAACCCGTTTTCCAAAGGGCGTGTTGTCTACAAGGCAACATCCTGGTGTTTGCCCTGGGGCATCAAACGCACGCTGCGCAAGGTGGCGAGCAAATATGGCGACGTGGTCGTCTACTCCACATATCGCTCGCCCTGGTACAACCGCAAGGTTGGTGGCGCCAAGAAGTCCTACCACAAGAAATGCCGCGCTGCGGACTTCAAGGTTCGCGCACCGCGCCGCTCAGTCTGGCGATATCTGCGGCGACAACGGACAGTTGGCGGCATCTCCTATTACCGTCGCACAGGCCACTTCCACATCGACAACGGGCCCAAGCGAAGCTGGTAGCAATCAACCAGCCGCAGCGGTAATCTCCGCGTCTGACAGACCTGCTTCTCGCAGCAGTTCTTCCGTGTGCTCCCCTAACGCGGGAGCCGGAACCCGGTATTCCGGTTTGGTTTTGGAGAATACAGGGGCCGGTCGGGTCTGGCGCAATGTGCCAGCAATCGGGTGGTCATTTTCCACCACCAGGGCATTGGCAACAATCTGCGGGTGCCGGATCACATCGCTTCTGGTCAGAACCGGCGCGCAAGGAACGTCTTCGGCTTCCAGCCGCGCCAGCCACTCGGCACCGGTGCGGGTCTGCAGCATCTCCTGTGTCAAAGCGAGCCGTTCATCAATGTTTTTGTTGCGCAAGCGTGCGGTCAAAAACCGTGCGTCTTTGATCCATTCCGGTCTTTCAAACGCCCGGCACAAGCCTGCCCATTCTTTGTCCGCTTGCACAGCCACTGAGATATAACCGTCCAGAGTTTCATAAATGAGGTCGATGAAACTCTGCGCCGTTTCCCGCTCAAGCTCGTCACCGACAAAGGTATGGCCACCCATATCGGAACCCCACAAAAAACTCACAACAGCATCCAGCATGGCAAGCTTGATGTGCTGCCCTTCACCTGTCCGTTCCCTGTGAAACAAGGCAGCGCAAATGGACTGTGACGCCGAATAACCCGACAATTTGTCGGGCAAGATGGTACGAACCAGCCTGGGTCGATCTTCGTCGGATCCGGCCTGTATCGTGGTCAGCCCGGACAGCGCTTGCACAAGCGGATCATAAACCGGCTTTTGCGAATAAGGTCCCTGATCACCAAATCCGGAAATTGAAACATAGATGATGTCCGGCGCGATGTCGCGAATCGCCGCTTCGCCCACTCCTATGCGTTCAGCCACACCGGGACGAAAATTCTGAACAAACACATCGGCCCCGGCGGTCAGCCGCTTCAACGCATCCACCCCGGCAGACGTTTTCAAGTTCAATGCGGCGGAACGTTTGTTGCGGTTGTTGTTGACAAAGGACGCTGAAAATCCGTTGCGCCGGGTCGAGACATTGCGCGTATGATCACCGCCATTGGGGTTCTCCACCTTGATCACATCCGCACCCTGATCGGCGAGGATCATGGTGGTCGTGGGGCCCGATATCATCGAAGTGAGATCAATAACGCGCACGCCAGAAAGCGGTCCGGGCATCAGAATTCTCCTGCAGCAATTGTGTTCCCGTCATGATGGCGAAGCCGGTTGGACAAGTCCATGAGGCAAGAGAAAACGCACAATCAACCTTTTGATAGGAGCGGTGTGATGCGGTCTCGCTAGCTAGGATATGGCGCTATCGCACCATCCCAATCCACATCTGATACTCTCGCCAACCGCGCCTGACGCACCAGCTCACCGGAAATTTTCTCCAGCCGATGAGCGGCAGGTTTTACGCCCGGTTCGAGCCACAGCTTCTTCACACTAAGGCGGTCAGCCTTGCGGTCCGCCCTCATATCAATGCGCCCGATGATCCGATCCTTCTCAAGCAGGGGAAAGACATAATATCCCCACTTTCGTTTGACCTCAGGCACGTAAATTTCAATCCGGTAATCGAAACCAAAAAGCCATTCCAGCCGATTGCGGTTGCGGATCACTGGGTCAAATGGCGAAAGAGCCCTGACCCGCTGTGGTGGATCGGCAATCACGCTTAGCGCATCCTCGATATCAACCCGTGCCACCTGCTCGCGCGGCTTTTCTCCATTGCGAGGTTCAACAAGCACGCTCGTTGTCAGAGCGGCACCGGGCCCTTCAAGCCATGCCTTCACCTCGTCGATGCTCACCAGATTCCAGAAACGAGAGATGTCACCGGCAGACCCAAACCCCAACCGCTCAATCGCACTGCTGCAGGCCCAGTCGATAAACTCGTCGTGGCTGACGCCAGCCTCGTAGCAACTCGCGTTCAAACAGTTATGGGTGAGGTCATAGATTTTCTGAAAGCCATCGCGGCCGGAAATTCCGAGTTGTCCGGTGCGCCACAGATATTCAAGCGCGGCCTTGCCCTCATGCCACTGCCACATTTCAAGCTTTGCGCCAGACGGCTTTTCAATCTCTCGCGAACGCAAAGGTCCGCCCTTGGCAATCCGCTCAACCAGCGCATCGCATTGCCCCAGAAAACCATCCCCCTGCCAAATGACGAATTTGGTTTTCAGAACAGGCGCATCGCGCGAGAACTTGTGCCGCCAGTAGCGAAAGTAGGCACTCGGGATGATGGAGGCATCGTGAGTCCAGTTTTCAAACAGCAAACAGTCTTTCTCTAGCAGAACCTTGAGCTGTTTTGGGCGGTACGTCTGATTGCGCGCATAGAGAATCATGTGATGCGCACGTTCCACCCACTGAATGGAATCAACCTGAACATAGCCAAGATTGCAGATTTGCGCGTGTAGCGCCTCGCGTGACTGGTGAAGATGTGGTGGCTCAAACAGACCCTGTAAATGCAGGATCAGTTGGCGAGCCTTATCATTGGGAATCGTTAGGTGCATGATGCAGAAGCGTCTCGGTTTCTGCGGTCAAATTCAAGGGTTTAAACCGGCAGATTTGGAACCAATAAAACCAGAGCCGCTTGAGCTCAAAACAATCCCAAAAAGCCGCGCTTTTCTTCGACCTTCGCCCCGTTCGCTCCCGGAACGCCAGGATCGTCGGGCCGCTGTTTCATCATTCGCTTGGCTTTTTGCTCCGCTGCTTCAACCGCCTGTGCAGGCGGCGCAGGCTCTCCTTGAGGATCGGGTTCAGCGGGTTTTGAAACAACAGGCTGATGGTCGGATTTTTCCTTCGCTTGCTCTGGTTCAGCTGCTTTCGCAGGCTCTTCCGAGGCCGGTTTGGGCTCCTCAACCACTTCGGTTTTTTCAGAAGCAACAGGCTTCGCTTCGATAACGATGGCCTCCTCCACATCCGGCGTCGCTTCGATGGACTTCACATCTTCACTGTCCTGCGGAGAAGAAGCCGGTTCTGGTTCGGGCGCTTTCATGTGCACAAACTCGGAATAGTCTTCCACATGATCGCCGGCACCGATTTGTTCCACCGGCACTTTCCACTCAAATGCGTCCAGTCGACCCGTGACCGGTGAAATTGGCGCCCACTCTTCGGAAATGTGGCCATCGGCGGTCCAGACTGCATCGCGTGGCGATCGAACCGCACGGGAAAGCCAGTCTCGCACGCGGCCCGTTGCTCCAAACTGACCCTCTTCAATATCTGCCATCAACAGGCAGGCACGCTCTGTCGGCACTTCGCGAATAATCGGTTCCATGGCCTTGCGCGCCTCATCCCATTCGCTGGCATCAATTGCTGCCTGGGCAACTGCAAACTGCCCCTCAGGATGGTTTTGACGCTTTGACGCCAACGCTTTTGCGCGTTTCAAACGATCCAGTGTGGAATCACCGCTGCGCACATGCACATAAGCATCCGCAATGTCGGGATGCGGTGACAGCTTCCAACTCGTCTCAAGCATCTTTGTGGCTTTGCGCATTTCGCCAGCTCGGCTGGCAAGACGGGCCCCGACCACGACCGCAGGAACCAGTGACGGTTCTAGCTTGTGCGCGGCGAAGGCCCATGTGCGCGCCTTGTCCGGTTCGCTGGCCTCGGCGGCCATCGCACGTGCCGTCAGCAGCACTGCTTTCTTCCGATTTGCAGCCTTTTGATCCTCAAGCCCAGCCGACTTGTTGCTTTCAAGTGTCAGAAGTGCGCCTTCCCAATCCCCATCCGTGGACTGATTACGCAGAACGGCTTGTGCCGCCCAACCGGTGGTTGGAGCCAGTTCAAAGGCTTCCTTCGCAAAATGCTGTGAGGCGGATCTGTCACCAAGCTTTTCGGATTCAATGAAAAGACCGCGCAGGCCTAACAACCGTGTGTCGGGGTTTGCCAGCATCTCCTCAAACCGTTCGCGTGCGAGCTCGTGATTGCCCTCCAGAATGGCTGTTTGCGCATCAAGCAAAGCGACCAGTGGCTCGTCTTTCAAAAGCTTGCCTGACTGTTTTGCGAGCAATCGCGCGGCAGACTGATCACCGGCACCAGCGGCCACCAGTCCCTTGGAAAGAGCCGCATAGCCGCGGTCACGGCGACGCCCCTTTCGCCAATTGGCAAACAGCTTTGGTGAATTCCAGATCGATGACAAAAGCCACCAGGTGATCATGATAGAAGCAATCAGTGCAACAATTACGACCATCGCAGTCATCATGGACGTTTTGAACTGATAGCCGAGCCAAGTGATCTCGACATCGCCCGGACGGTCAGCAAGAAGCCCGAAGCCAACAGCCAGTGCAAAAACAACAAGAAAGAAAATGGCAGTGCGGATCATGGAATGGCTCTATCCGTTGGACGCTGCAGGAGTAATGTCGGAAATTAGCTTGTCGACGATGACCTGCATCAGGGTTTCAGCAGATTTGCGGGCGCGGACACTGGCAATCCAGTCGGATGAAAGCGACTGTGCGACTTCCGGCAACGCCGACCATTCGCTTTCAACGGCGCCGAGATCAGCCTTTTCCAATGCAGCGCTGATGCGGGAAACAATGGCTGGCGTGGAGTTGCCCTCCAAAGGCGCCTCACCTTCCACCTTCACGAGAGTGCCGGCATTCGAAAGCAGCTTTTCAATCACCGACCCCGTTGCCTTTGGGCGAGTAGCATCAATCATCTTGTCACCAAGCGATGCAAACTGATCTTTCAGCGTGGCAAGCGTGGGGATACCGCTGGCTGCAGAGGCCTTGAGAGGTGACAAATCAACAGAGCCACCGCTCAGCTTTTCGAGCGCAGCGAGTTGCGGGGCAAATGACCCACCCCTGTCAATTTCAGTCTTCAGCGAGCTTGCAGCAATCGCCAGCGCGGCTTTGTCTTCACCTGTTGGCTTTTTGGCCAGCTCGTCGAGTTTGGTGACGGCATCGGTCAAATCAGAAACGACGGACTGCACCCCGGCGAGTGTTTCAGCTGTTTGGCCCTGCGCTGCTTCCTGAGCAGAAATCTTCGAACTCAAGGCCGCAAGATCGGATGACAATGTCGAAATCTTGTCATCAAGCGGCTTTGTAAGCGAAGCTACATCCACATCTGTGGCCTCTGGACGATCTTTCAAACTGTCCACTTCGCTGGCCAAAGTCGTCAATCGCGCAGTGAGCTTTTGGATGTCCCCGGAAAGTGTGGAAACCGCTGCACCATCGCCCGCTGCACCCGAAGAAATGGCGATTTTCAGCTCAGTCTGAGCCTTAGCCAGACTCGCAATCTGGTTGATGACTTCAGATATGGTCGAATTCACGGTTTCGCTTAGGGCGCTGACCGATGATTGAGCATCGTCAGCCGTTTTCTGTGCTCCAGCCGCGGATGATTGTGCTGCCTCCAGCGCTGACTTGTCATTATCGGAAAGCGTGGCGGATTGCGGCGCTGACAGACGCGCTTCAGCGGCGGCAAGGCGCGTTTCCAGATCTTGGATTGTTTCCACCGAAGCGCTCGACTGTATGGGATTTACCAGACCTGCAAGATGCCCGATCCATGCGCCGGCAAGCGCGATCACGCCGCCCAGAACTGCAGCAACAAGCAGTTTTCCGAACCCTGCTCCGCCAGAGCGATCAGCGGTCTTTCGCGGTGGTGGCGTGGTTGATCCACCGCCGGACTTCGATGCCGCAGACGGTGTTTGCTTGTTGGGTGAACCTGGCTTGGCAGTTCCTTTTTGTGCCGATTGCTTCTGCTGCTGCGGTTTTTCAGCGGATGTGGTCTTTCCCGCCGTTGACGCAGCCTTCGGCTCGGGTTTGCTCGCTTCAGTCTTTTTTACTTCAAGCTGGCTCGCACCTTTATTGGATGGGTTTGTCGGTTTCGGCTCCGGCTTTGCGCCGGCGGCTTTGGAATCGCCCGGTTTGCTCTCAGTTGCACCTTTTGTAGGTTCTGCCTTCAAATCGATCATGACCGGTTTTTTGGTCGAAGCAGCGCGCGATCGTGAACGTGCGGCGCCACCTGCACCAGTTTTGCCAGCTTGGGATGATCCGGTTCCCTTGCGAGCGGTTTCCGGTTTTTTGTCTGCCATCGGCTCGTCCTGATCAATTGGGAGATTCAAAAGAGAAGCACTCATTCGCCACTAAGTGGTCTCTACCATATTTGGTTGCAGTTTCAGGATATTTTGGCGTTTTTTGGGACACGACGACATTCGGTCGCAACACCGGTCAGGTCGCCCCGCTGATTGCCTCTATGAGCGACACTTCGGTCGGTTCCTTTGATATCACCACCACAGAAGAATTGTCTGGGTCCAGCGCATCCGCAACCTGTCGCGAAAGAGCGAATATACGGACGTTTTGGACCAGATCGCTGATGCCAGCCTGTTGGACACAATAACTGAATGCCTTCGCTGTCCGTGCAGAATAAAGCAACACTGCATCAACTTCACCCTTCTCGAAGGCTTCAAGTGTTGAACCGTGAAACCCCGAAGCAACAACCGCCCGATAAATTGGCCAAGTCGAGCAAGTGATGCCCCTTCGCTCCAGATCGCCAGCAAGATCGAATGACACCGTTTCAGCACAGACATAAAGAAAGTTCAGCTTCGACGCCGCAGGATCCATTGCGATGGTTTCGGCAAGTTGCCGGGCTGTTCCATCTCCCGACTGAACCACACCAAAGCCTGCGTCTTTTGCTGTTTCCAAAGTGGTCCGTCCAACACAAAAAACCGTTGCTCCCGCCCAATCCGCGACGGGCTTATGATCAGTGAAGCTGCACACAGCCTCTGCGCTTGTGAACACCAGCCCGCCGAACTGACCGACCGGCATTATTTGGTTTGTCGGCTCAATTCGCAAAAGCGGATCGACGATTGGCTCATAGCCTCCAGCCCGCAAAACATCGGCTGTGCGCTGCGCTGCCGGTTGAGGTCGGGTCACAAGGATTTTCATTTCAGGAACCTGGCGCACCTGACCATCCTTCGAAGAAAATCTCACCTGCCTGCGCTCGCAGTTTAGCGCCGCAATTGGATCCAATGGATTCAGCATTGGTGGCCAGGCCAGCTATACGCGTTTCGAATACGGACTGCCCATCCGGGCTTGCAATGAGGCCATGAAAGCTCAGATCCGCACCGGAAACTTTCGCATAGCCGGCAATCGGAAGTCGGCACGACCCATCAAGCGCAGCCAGAAACGCACGCTCGCAAGCGACCGCTCGTTCCGTCTCGTGATCATTGATTGGGGTAATCAGGGACCGAACCTCATGATCATCCGCGCGGAGTTCCAGCCCGATTGCGCCTTGCGCGGGCGCGGGGGGAAATAAATCAGTATCGAGCACGCTCGCAGCTTTGTCTTGCAAGCCAAGTCGTTTGAGACCTGCATGCGCCAGCAGCGTTGCGTCCGCCTGGCCGTCCTGCAATTTCCGCAATCGGGTCTGGACATTGCCGCGAAACAAAACGCAATTGAGATCCGGTCGAAGACGGGCAATGAGTGCCTGCCGACGCAGAGACGCCGACCCGACCACAGCGCCCGGCGGCAAATCGTCAATGTTGGCCACCGAATTGGAAATCAGACAATCGCGAACATCTTCGCGAGGCAAAAAAACCGGCATCTCAAGCCCGTCTGGCAATCGGGTCGCCATGTCCTTGGCCGAGTGAACAGCGATATCGACTTCGTTCGCCAGCAGTGCGTTTTCAATTTCTTTAGAGAAAAGGCCCTTTCCACCAACTTCCGAAAGCGGCTTATCCTGTATTTGGTCACCAGCCGTCGAGATGACTTTGATCTCAACGGCATCAAAGGCAATGCCTGCCTCAGCCATCAGCCGGTCGCGCACTTCATGCGCCTGCGCCAATGCCAGATCGCTGCCGCGCGTGCCCAGTCTGATTTTCTTTCCGGCCATAAGTCGCTGAATCCGGTCGGGTTGGAAACACCGCGACCGGATAGGACGATTTGGAAGAGAAATCTATTGCCGGGAGAGAATTATGCCGATCAGCTCAAGCTGATCTGGCCATTGCCGACGGGCTGTTCATCGCATCAATATCTTCAAACGACATGCCTTCAATCATCAGCTCGGCTTTTTCAGCCGGCATTGGCGGCCCAAGCAAATAGCCCTGCATGATTGCACATCTGTGCTCCCGCAGGAAATTGACATGCTCGTCGCTCTGAACCCCTTCAGCAACAATTCCGAAGTTCATATTGTTGCTCATACCAATGATGGCACGAACGATTTCCGTCGCCTGAGCGTTGACGCCGATATGCTCGATGAACGACCGGTCGATCTTGATTTTGTCGAACGGGAACGAAAGCAGCGATGACAATGATGAGTAACCTGTACCAAAGTCATCCATGGCGATCGCAACGCCCATTCCCTTGATGCCGCGCAGCACGTGGAGTGTTTGCTCAAGATCTTCAATCAGAACAGATTCAGTGACTTCCAGTTCCAGCCGGCTGGGTGAAAGTCCAGTGTCCACAAGCACGGAGCGCGTCAGGCTTATAAGATCGGTGTGGCGGATCTGAACGGCGGACACGTTCACCGCCACATGAATATCTTTCGACCACTTTGAAGCGATCTGACACGAACGCCGCAAAATATATTCGCCAAGGTCAATAATCAGACCGTTTTCTTCCGCAATCGGAATGAATGTGGCTGGCGAAACGGCACCACGCTCAGGATGATGCCAGCGAGCAAGAGCCTCAAAACCAACCAGATCGCCGGTTGCGACATTGGCCTGAGGTTGGAAGAACACTTCCAGTTCTTCATTCTGCACCGCTGATTTCAGCTCCATCGCCAGGAAGCGTTTTTCGCGGATGTTGTTGTCCATGGCCTGATCGAACACGGACACTTTCGCAAATGGTGTTTCCTTCGCCCGATACATGGCGACATCGGCGTTGGAAAGCAGTTCTTCTGGATTGTCACCCTGTTTCGGGAACGAGGCGGCACCGATACTCAGGCCGGTTCGCACCAGTTTACCTTCAATCTCGAATGTATCGTCCATGCAGGACAGGAAACGATGTGCAAGGGAAGGCAATCCATCAACTTCGTCACCCGCAGGCTGGATCGCCACGAACTCGTCACCCCCAAGGCGGGCAAGATACTCGTTGCTTTTCAGGCAGCCGCTCAGCCGGTCTGCCACTTCTTTCAACAGGCCATCGCCAATGTGATGACCAAAGACATCGTTGACTTCCTTGAACCTGTTAAGGTCCAGATTAAGCAGATAAAACTCGTGTCCATCCGCGCGGGCGCGCTCAATCTGCTCAACAATTCGGTTGGAGAAATCTGAGCGATTGGGAAGTCCGGTCAAGCTGTCATGCAGGGCAACGTAGGCGATACGCTCTTCAGCAGCGCGGCGCTCTTCCAACGCCCGCACACGGCCTGTCACATCGTGAAGTGTGATGACTGTGCCACCATCCGGCAAGTTCGCCAGGCGCCGGTCGTGAATACGTTCGCCGATCAGAATGTCGAGCGTTTCGCACGCCATGACCAGGCTGATCAGATCCGCGACGGTTGCACCTTCCTGATTGTTCGCCGCATTCCAATTGACCAGTTCGGTGAAGTTGGAGTTCCACAGGATCGCTTTGCCATCCTGATTGACAACCGCAACTGCGGCGTTCGCATTGTTGAGCACCGTTTGAAGCAGACGTTGCTTTTCAGTGTTCGCGATGGTGTAGCGAATGGTTCGGTCAAGAATTTCAGCTTCGAGCGAGCTCTTTGACAGAAAGTCCGATGCGCCGGCTTCCAGCGCTTCCTGGTCGATCGTGCCGCCGCCCATGCCGGTCAGCAGGATAACCGGCGTGTCGATGCCGCTGTCCCGCAATTGACCAATGAACTCGATGCCCGAAATGGAACCGAGCATGTAGTCAGACAGGATCAGATCGAAATTGTGATTGGCCAGGAGATCGATCGCGGCGGCAGGCGAGTGCGCCGTCTTGACCTCATATTTATGGCCGACGATCTCATCAATGGTGTCGCAAATGAGGAAGATATCATCTTCGTCATCATCAACGATCAGAATATGGATAGTATCCTTTGAGGACACGGCTTCCACCCCTACATTCTTCCCCTGGCGTCGACACTATTCGTTAAGACCAAACAGCGGCTTAACGGATCATCGCGGCTTGTAATTTTGGTAAACAAAAGATTGCAACGGGTTGCAGTGGCAACAGCCGCAGCGCGCAGGCGAAGGTCCACCATCCAATATCGGACTGGTTCCAGTCGGACCCTTGCCGCTTACTTGCTGCTTAAATGCCAGCTATTTTCCGCATCTGAACCGGGCTGGCCGGTTGCTGAATACTTTGGATAGATTGTTCCAGAACCAGTTCATGGGCGTGCATCGCAGCCGTGCGCTGCAGGATTTCGAAAACCGAGGCCGCGGATCGCGCAAGCGCCTGCCGTTGCTGCTCAAACCCGGTTCCGGCATTCACTATATGGGACAGAAAAAGCGCTGACATCAGATCGCCAAGGCCATTTGGTGGATCGGCAACATATCGGTGCTCGGCTAGTTCCGCATTGTCCGGGGTCACCAGAAGCGAACCAATCGAATTGCGCATAAGCGCAAATGCCGATGTCGCAAGCACGATCGCAGGACCAAGTCCACGCGCTGCAACGGCCAGCGCCTCATTGGCGGAAAAATCATCAGAACCACTAAGCCACTGCAATTCAAAGCGATTGGGCGTGGCGATATCGCAGATCGAAATCAGTTCGTCGCGAATGCCAACCGCGGTCGCCTCCGGCACATAAAGCCCGCCATGATCACCGATCACGGGATCACAGGCATAAAGTGCCGCCGGATTAGCCGTTTTCACGGCCGCTACCAGACGCGCAATGTCGGATGCCTGACACGCATCGCCCAGATAGCCCGAGAGCACTGCCCCCACTTCGCCAAGCCAGGGCGCACGGCTTAGATCATCAATCACGGCGCCAAAGCTTGAATTGTCTGCAACGATGCGATTGGCGGGGCCATGTCCGGGATGCCAGGGCAGAATGATGGTGGGCAGGGACCAGACCGGATGGCCAAGCACTTCCAGTGCGAACGCCGCTGCGCGATTGCCCACGGAGCCGCGCACCACATGACTGGAAATAACGATGATTGCCGGCGAACCAACTTTGGGCACACCAGATTGTGACGGGGTCATGATGCAGGGCGGCCAAGGAAGTTGAACAGCCAGATGGCAAGCGCCACAAAGGCAATCAACGACAATATGCGGCCAATTCGGGTACCCCAGACTTCAATGGAATCATCGGAACTTTTGTCTTCAGCCAACATGTGATCACTGGCTTGCTGAGCGGTTCGGGCCAATGTGGAGCGGCCAACCGTCTCGCTGTCGCGGTCGACGCCACGAAGAATGCGCCTGGATTCTTCAAGCCGCGCTTCGTCTTCGGATTTCTGGTGATTGGCCATGGACCTGATCAATCAAGCAAGTGGATCAACAGGTTCGCAATGTGACACGTGGCGTCGATTGTTCCCAGCGAAATCGCTTCGCAAAGTGCTCAATTCAGTTCTTTGTTGAGGGTTCGCTCAGCGACTTGTCTATCTTGGCCTCAACACGCGCCATGGTGCGCGTGTCACGAAAAACAGAAAGGTGACGGGCAGCCATCGCATCAGACGGGTATGCATCCGAGGATGTGTGACGTCCGGATGAGATTTCACAACGCTCTTTTTTCAGGCGACGAAGATACAACATGTCTGTTCTTGTTTTTCTGCGATTTCGACACATGAAACAGGCTTACACAAAAGTGTCGACAAATCGTTCATGCGTATTCTGATACCTGACCAGTGCATCCCCTGATCGAAAATCCTGATGCCCACTCACCATCATAAATCCGAACGAAATCTGGTCGCTTCCCTGATAGGGAATTTTCAGTTTCCGGGTTAGCGTCCTCACCTTCCCTGCCGGTCGGGATCCGGGGGAGCGGGAGTGCACTATGTCTTCGGTTTCTTCATTCACGGGCGACGCAAATAAGCCGGAACCACGCGCATCAGCGCCATTGATTGCCGTATCCAGCATATTGATTTCAATGGGCCTTTTGGCGCTCGGCACGGGATTGCTTCATGCTTATGTACCGTTGCGGCTTGCCCAGATCGGCCAACCACCATGGGTGGCTGGCACCATGGTCAGCGCATTGGCGTTCGGCGGGCTGATCGGTTGTTTCGCTATTGGCTGGGTGGTTCGGCGGGTGAGTCATGCACGCACATATGTCTGTATGGCGGCTGTGATCGTAATTTCAGCGCTTTTGCTGTCGCTTGGAAACAATCCCTGGCTGTGGGTTCTGGCGCGCGCGCTCTACGGATTTGCCGCAACCGGACTGTTCGTGGTGGCACAAAGCTGGCTCAACGACGCGTCTGAAAATCAGTGGCGCGGGCGGGTGTTGGCTGTCTTCTACATGATGTACGTGGTGGGCATCGGCATCGGTGGCTACATGTTGCGGTTGATTGAGCTCAACAACACCGCCGCCCCGATGTTGGCGATCCTGTTCGTCACACTGTCCATGCTCCCAATCGGCCTGACGCGCCTCAACGCGCCACCACCACCGGAATCCATCGCAATCAATGTGCGCGCCGTCTGGCGCATTTCGCCCGTCGGCTTGGGTGCAATGATCGCCGTTGGTGGTCTCACCATGATGAGTCAGGGTTTTGTGCCGATCTTTGCGACATCCAGCGGTTTCTCAAAAGATGATGTGGCGTTGCTTTACCTGCTCATGCAATTCGGCATGTTTGCCATACAGCTTCCACTAGGCGCTATTTCAGACCGCACCGACCGCCGCTTTGTGCTCATCGCCGCCTGCGTGCTGGTGATCACAAGTGCCGTGGTGATCAATCAGATGAGCGTCCTGAATCTCTTCTGGCTCATACCCGTCTTCGCAATTTGGGCGGGCGCGACTGAATCGATCTACTCGCTCGCCAACGCCCATGCCAACGACCGAGCAGACCCGCAATATTTCGTAGCGCTTTCAAGTACCCTGCTGGTTGCATGGTCAGTTTCGGGCATTGTTGTTCCTGCCGTGACCTCGGCGCTGATGCCGATCTACGGTCCCAAGTCCTTCATCTATGTCACGATTTTTATTGCCGGTGCACTCTCGGTGTTTGTGCTGTTCCGCCTGTTGAAGAAGGATGCGGTGCCGCAGGAGGACACAGACCCCTACCAGCATATCAACAGTCATGTGCCCTACCCCACAGAGCTTGTTGCCATTGATGAACCCGTCGAACAGGCACCGCCCGGTGACAAAAGCGCCGATTAAGCGGCCAATTAAGCGTTTGTGTTTACCGGTCAGGTAAAAACCGGTCGAAAATCAGAACACGACCCGCTAAAAGAACAGCACTGATATTCACTTCAGGTGCATCCATGTATTTCTTTCGATTGCTCGCCGCGGCGGCGGCATTTCTGGTTGTCTCAAATTCTGCCCATGCACGCCCGCAAATTCTGGTCGATGCCGACCGGGCTATTGTTCTTGCACATACAGATGCGTTTCAGCGCTGGCACCCGGCCTCCATCACCAAATTGATGACCGCATATGTAATATTCCGCGCCATCAAAGCCGGTGAAATTACTCTGGAATCGCCTGTCCGAGTCTCAAAGAACGCACTGAGCAATCCGCCATCCAAAATGGGCCTGCCCGAAGGAACCATTCTGAACTTCGACAATGCGCTGAAGATGCTGATCGTAAAGTCCGCCAACGACATCGCCGTCGCCATTGGCGAATCTCTTTCCGGCACGGAAAGCGCCTTTGTGGCCCGCATGAACCAGACTGCCAAACAGATCGGCATGCTGGACACCAATTTCGTCAACCCACACGGATTACACCACGACCTGCAATACACCACCGCCCGCGACATGGCGGTGTTGGCAATCGCTCTGCACCGCGAGTTTCCCCAATACGGACCTCTGTTCAGGATCAAACGCATTCGTCACGGCAAAGCGATCCTGAAATCCCACAATCCTTTGACGGAACGGTTTTCCGGATCTGATGGGTTCAAAACCGGTTATATCTGCGCTGGCGGCTACAATCTTGTTGGTTCAGCAACCCGCAACGGGCGTCGTCTCGTCACTGTTGTTCTGGGTGCCACCCATCCAAGCAAGCGCGCCGTTCGGGCTGGCAAGCTCTTGACCGAAGGCTTTGACGGGACATTGAAATCCGCCACACCACTTGCAAATTTCCGGCCCTATGGTGCCAACCGGAAAAACGCAATCAGCATTCGCGATGAAGTCTGCAGCCGCAAGAAACGCAAGACCGCCAAACGCGAAACCCGCAAAAAACGCCGTGCCCGCCTCAAGCGGGAACTGGAGCGACGTGAGGCCGAAGAAGCGCTTTATCTCACGCCGCCAGTGCGAACTCAGGAACCAGTCCGGGTCGTGCTTGGTGGGGCATTCGGGCCAAGCCCGGTGGGTATTCGCGTTGCCAACGGCGCAACCCCTCCACCCTATATCGCCGTGCCCAAACCACGGCCTGACTATCAGCTTGCCCGCATTGACGATCTTCCCCCATTCAGCACCGGCGAAAAGGGGAAGAAAGCCATACCGCCAAGGTTTCGGCCAACTTTAACCAACTGACCAGCCCCAGAAGAACCCCTTGAAGCCATCAAACCCGGTTCCCTTTTCTCTACTCACCGGATTTCTGGGGGCGGGGAAAACCACCCTGCTCAATCGCCTGCTGAACGAGGGCGATCTGAAAAACACCGCCGTCATCGTCAACGAGTTTGGCGATGTCGCTCTTGACCATTTGCTGGTTGAGCGCGGTGACGAAGACATCATTGAATTGTCGGACGGCTGTGTGTGCTGCACCGTGCGCGGCGCTCTTGTCGACACGCTGCTGGACTTGCTGGATCGGAAATCAAAGGAGGCCGGACTCGGCCGCATTCTGGTGGAAACGACCGGGCTCGCAGACCCCGCACCGCTCCTGCACACGATCGTGATGCACCCGGTCCTAGCACACGCGATGCGGTTCGATGGCGTGATCGCGGTCATTGACGCGGTCAATGGCGAGGCCACACTCAGCCATCACGAGGAGGCAATCAAACAGGTCGCGCTTGCGGACAGGATTGTTGTGTCCAAAACCGATATTGCCAGTCCATCTGCCACTGATCGCCTCAACAAACAAATCAAGTCCATCAATCCGGGTGCGGCGCGTCTTGTTGCCGCCGACATTGAAAACCCGGTGTCAGAGCTGCTGGAGTGCGGGCTCATCAATGCCGCAACAAGCGAGGCCGATATTGGCCGCTGGCTCGGCCATGAGCCGTCTGCAAACGCTCAAACGCACGACCATGGACACAACAGCAATCATGATCACGCCATCCGTGCTTTCTCCATGACGAGCGACAAACCTGTCACCTCAGATGCGCTTCAGACTTTTCTCGACCTGTTGCGCAGCCTCTACGGTCAAAACCTGCTGCGTTTGAAGGGCATCGTGGAGCTGGCGGAAGATCCTGAGCGCCCGCTTGTTCTGCATGCAGTTCAGGAAGCCATGCATCCGCCAGCACATCTTCCTGCCTGGCCGAAAGATCTGGCGGGCCGCAAAGACAAAACGCGTCTCGTCGCCATCTGCCGGGGAATCGAACCGGAAAAAATCACAGATTTGTTCTCGGCGTTCACCGGCGGTGTCGCGGTCGATGCGCCGGACCGGACGGCGCTGGAAAACAATCCCCTGCGCGTGCCTGGGCCATAAGCTACCAGCTGCATCAAAAATGCACAGTTTTCCTTTGGACAGATGCGGCAATACGGCTATTGAAGGAACCGACCAGAATCCCATCTCCTAAGAAAATCCAGTCCGGACAGACAATGGCTGCTGATTCCTCTTGCGATCCATTTTTGACCGCCCCGCTCGCCCGCCGCAAAACAACCGGCGTCGATGTAGGTGGTGTCCAGGTTGGCGGCCTCGCGCCCGTCGTTGTGCAGTCAATGACCAACACCGATACTGCCGACATCAACGGCACTGTTGAACAGATTGCAGCGCTTTATCAGGCAGGCTCAGAAATCGTCAGGATCACAGTCGATCGCGACGAGGCGGCAAAAGCCGTACCGCACATTCGCGACCGGCTGATGCTGAAGAACATCAACGTCCCCATCGTTGGTGATTTTCACTATATCGGTCACAAGCTCCTCGCCGACAATCCGGCCTGCGCCGAGGCACTGGCAAAATACCGCATCAATCCCGGCAATGTCGGCTTCAAAGAGAAGCGCGACCTCCAGTTTGCCCAGATTGTGGAAACAGCAATCAAATACGACAAACCGGTGCGCATCGGCGTGAACTGGGGTTCGCTCGATCAGGCCCTGCTCACCCGGTTGATGGATGAAAATCAGGAGAATGGCAGTCCACTCTCCGCTGAAGAGGTGATGCGGGAAACCATCGTCCAATCCGCCATTCTGTCAGGTGAACTGGCTGAGAACATCGGTCTTGCAAAAGACCGCATCATTCTTTCAGCCAAGGTTTCACAGGTTCAGGATCTGATCGCGGTCTATACTGAACTCGCCAAACGATCGGACTATGCTTTGCATCTGGGCCTCACAGAAGCGGGCATGGGAACCAAAGGTATTGTCGCATCGTCAGCCGCCATGGGCATTTTGCTGCAGCAGGGGATTGGCGACACCATTCGCATTTCCCTCACCCCGGAACCGGGCGGTGACCGCACACGAGAGGTGCAGGTGGCGCAGGAACTGCTGCAAACCATGGGCTTTCGGTCATTTGTGCCAATTGTTGCCGCCTGTCCGGGATGTGGGCGCACCACGTCGACTGTTTTTCAGGAACTCGCCCAATCCATTCAGGACAAAATCCGCGCCAACATGCCGGTGTGGCGCGAGAAGTATCCAGGCGTCGCCGACCTCAAGGTTGCCGTGATGGGCTGCATCGTCAATGGACCGGGTGAATCGAAACATGCCGATATCGGGATTTCATTGCCCGGTACCGGTGAGACGCCAGCCGCTCCGGTTTTCATTGATGGCAAGAAAGCAATGACACTTCGCGGTGAGAACATTGCCGAAGAATTCGAGGCAATGGTGCACAACTACGTTGAACAGAAATATGGCACCAAAACCAGTCAGGCAGCCGAATAATTGACCCACAAATCTCCGTACACCCAATCCGCCATCAACTGGCTCGACCAGCTCGTCGCATTTGACACCACATCACGATATTCCAACCTGGAACTCATTCATCACGTTCAGGACTATCTGAAATCGCTGAACATTGAGAGCCGGCTGACGTTCAATTCCGATCAGACCAAAGCCAATCTTTGGGCAACCATTGGGCCCGATAGCCCAGGTGGTGTTGTGCTTTCCGGTCACACCGATGTGGTTCCGGTCGATGGTCAGGATTGGTCGAGCGATCCTTTCAAGATGGAAGAGCGTGGTGGTCGCCTGTTTGGTCGAGGCACCGCTGACATGAAGGGCTTTGTGGCCTGCGCAATTGCGTTCGCAGAAACCCTCTCAAAGCGCGATGTGAAAACACCTATTCACTTTGCGTTTTCCCACGATGAAGAAGTTGGTTGTGTCGGAGTCAAAAGCCTGATCACCGATATGAGCGAAAATCTGCCCACACCTGCAGCCGTGATTGTTGGTGAACCCACATCCATGCGTATCGTTGGTGGCAACAAGGGCGGGCGCGGCTGGAGAACCGACATTCGCGGCGTTGGTGGCCATTCCAGCCTGCCGGAAAAAGGTGCGAACGCCATACTTGCGGCCAACAAGATCATCAACGAACTGGTGAAGATTGCTGACGAACTGAAGCAGAGCGCTGATCCCAACAACGGCTTCGATCCTTACTACTCGACACTTGATCTTGGCATCATTTCCGGCGGCACCGCACGCAACATCATTCCCGAACATTGTACATTGAGTTTCGGTTTCCGTGTGACCCCGTTCGACGATCCTGATGTTATCGAGAAAAGACTGCTCGATTTCATCGCACGCGAAGTCGAACCTGACCTCAAAACCATCTCGGATGTGGCTGGGGTTACCGTCAATCAGCTCATGGATGTACCGGCGTTGCTCCCTGATGAAACTTCACCCGCCGAAACCCTGCTTCGTCATCTGACCGGTCTGAACGAGTCAGCACGTGTGTCTTACGGGACCGAAGCCGGTCACTTTCAAAAAGCTGGTGTGCCTGGCGTCATCTTTGGCCCCGGCTCCATCGAGCAGGCCCATCTGCCAGACGAGTATATTGACGTGTCCCAGATGGATGAGTGCTGTCAGTTTTTGGAAAAACTCAGCGACTGGGCCGAGAACACCTAAACCAGTTCAGAACGCCACATCACCGGTAACTTTCGGCACGATTGGCGCGAGTGCTTCGTGCAGCCTGGTTTCCCACTCACGCAGCCGGTCTTTACTGCTGGGAAGCGGGTTCACGAATCCAAACAACGAATAGAGCGGTTCAATACCATATTTGGGCAGGCCGCGCGCCGATCGAACACCCTTTCGATGTTCCAGAAACCGCTTCTCCACCGGCTTGATCGTTGAACCCACATAGGCCCCATACCAGCCGTTTTCGCTGGTGTAGCCACCACGCAAGATCACATAGACCGAACCACGCCTGCGCTTATCAGTGGAGATGACATCCGCTTCTTCCAAAAACTTCCCCCGCACGTGATTGCGCGCTTCAATCAACCAGGGGATCGGTTCAAGATCTTGATCAGCGAAAGCCATTTCGCTGGCAAGCTCTGCACGTCTGTCTTTTAATTCCGCAAGGGCAAAGGTGGCCAACTCCAAGCATGGCGGGTTCTGCCCGAGCCAGCCGCGCACAAGAGTGTCTAAATGGGTTGTCTGCCAGACCTCAAAGGGACGGTCTTTGCCGAGCCCGATGCCAGGAAACCGCCCATGACATTTAGGCGCATAGGTACGATGTTGCATCAGGCGCTTAAGATGCGTTCGAGCACAACATCATCGTCCAAAACCTGGGCTTCCGGATTGATGGAATAGGCCGCCTTCACCTGCTGCGCAGCCTCCTCAAATTGTGCCTCGTCCTGCGCATGGACGAAAGCAAGTGGTGTCTCGCCATCCACAAACTGTCCCAGCCCGGCTAGCTCGTTGACTCCCACCGCGTGATCAATCGCATCCTGTGGTCGGGTGCGACCACCACCGAGCGCCACAACGGCAAGCCCCACCCCACGCGTGTCGATCCTGGCGACAAGTCCCTCTTCATCCGCGAACACCGGTCGGACAAATGGCGCGCTCTTTAGATGGTTTTCGGGCTTCTCCAAAAGGTCAGCCGGACCGCCAAGCGCCACGACCATTTTGCCAAATCGTTCCGCAGCAGCACCGGATTGAAATGCATCCTGCATTTTTGTCCTGCCTGCGTCCTGATCAGCGGCCAATCCACCGCTCACCAGCATCTCGGCACCGAGAGCGACGGTGACATCCCAAAGTCGGGAATCAATCTCTCGTCCTGTCAAAAAATCAATTGTGTTTCTGATCTCCAGCGCATTGCCCGCCGCGGATGCCAGTGGTTCATTCATATCGGTGATAAGCGCGGATGTCTTCAGCCCGGCCCCATTCGCCACGGCAACGAGGCTCTCTGCAAGTTCACGGGCATCATCGCGATTGTCCATAAACGCGCCTGAACCACACTTCACGTCGAGCACCAGCCCACCAAGGCCTGCTGCAAGTTTTTTGGACAGAATTGATGCAGTGATGAGCGGAACGGATTCCACTGTCGCCGTCACATCGCGGATCGAATAAAAGCGGCGATCAGCTGGTGCAAGATCATCTGTCTGGCCGATCACGGCACAGCCCGCCTCCTTCGTCACCTGATAAAACAATTCCCGGTTCGGCTGGCTCTGATATCCTGGAATGGAATCAAGCTTGTCGAGCGTGCCGCCCGTATGCCCAAGTCCACGACCGGAGATCATCGGTACCAGAGCACCGCAGGCTGCAACGGCTGGTGCAAGCATGAGGGACACATTATCTCCCACCCCGCCGGTCGAGTGCTTGTCGAGCACCGGTGCGTCCGCATCTGACCAGTCAAGCACCGTGCCGGAATCACGCATGGCAAGCGTCAGCGCCACCGCTTCATCGCGGCCCATGCCGTTGAGCACCACAGCCATGGCAAGCGCCGCAATCTGACCTTCGCTGACAGAACCATCGACAATGCCAGCCACAAAGGCACTGATCTCTTCGGCTTCGAGCGTCAGACGATCACGTTTCTTGCGGACGATTTCCTGTGGCAGCATGGGTTTGATCCAACTTGATTCCGACCATCGAGATTGACGCCATTAACCATCCATTAGGGTTAACAGAATATTTCTAACCATCCGATAGAGGCAAATTTCAAAAGAATTCATGGAGGGGCTGATGGCATCGAAACCGGGGGATCTGTCTCATCCATCGTTTCGCAAACTTGCCACCGCTTCTGTTCTGTGCGCCGTCCTTGCGCTATCTGCCTGCGCCAGCAAACGCACCACCACTGGTTCCGTACCGCCGCAACTGAAAAAACCGGTCGCGCAGATGACGATGACCGAGTTGAAATCGGCGACTGCCTTCTGGCAGCGCGAATATGCCCGCAACCCGAAAGATAAGGCCATTGGCCTCAATTTCGCGGCTGCCCTGCGGACCACCGGTCGACATGAACAGGCGCTTGCCGTCATGCAACAAGTCGTAATTTCCCACCCAAAGGATCGACAGGTGCTGGCCGCCTATGGCAAAGCGCTGGCCGGCGCGGGAAAACTCACCAAGGCGCTTGAAGTCATCCGCCGTGCCCAAACGCCCGACAATCCCGACTGGAAACTCTATTCTGCTGAAGGCGCCATTCACGACCAGCTTGGCCAACCTGAATTGGCTCGCCAGAACTATCGTTCAGCCCTCGATCTGAAACCAAACGAACCCTCAGTTCTATCCAATCTGGGCATGTCGTACCTTCTGACCGGTGATCTGCGCTCTGCTGAAACCTATCTGCGGTCCGCCATCAATCAGCCGAAGGCCGACAGTCGCGTGCGACAAAATCTGGCCCTTGTGGTTGGTCTGCAGGGCCGGTTCGACGAAGCCGAAGACATTGCCGCTGGCGAGCTTCCACCGGCAGAAGCTCAGGCCAACATCGCCTATCTGCGGGATGTACTTGCCCAAAAGGGCGCCTGGAACCTTTTGAAAAAAGACGGCAAGGGCAAGAAGGCCACGAACTGAACCGGCAAGAGTCGCGCTCACAAGTCCTCCCAGTTCAACGCCCCGATTCCATAATCCTCCAATGCAGCCGCTTTCGCAGCGGCCACATCTTCAAACCAGATCCCTTGCTTGTGATCCATCGCTGAAGCGGAAAAGATACGAAGTCGCACGCCTACTTCGTTCTGCTCTTGCACGATATTGAAATCGGTATCGCGCCGAAACTTGAACGTATCTGGATCATTGATTGTGGCGCGATACTCAGCCACGTCCAAATCCGGTAGCAGCACAAGTTCAACCGACTTGCGCGGACGATAGCGCGCGAAAAGCTGCTTTGTTCTCGCCTTTGCAATCACCCGCGGTGGCCAGAGATCGTTTTTCAGATTGGCTAGCGTCTTCAGATCGCGTTCGATCTTTAAGAATGGATTTTGCCCCGGTTCCGATCGGACACCGTTCAACAATCGCACACGCTGCTTTTCGACCGTCGCCGTGTCCATGTCTGATTCTTTGGCAATGTGTTGGAACTTATCCCAGATGCTGTTTTCAAAGCGAGCGGTGAGCTTTTCAACGCGATCCCTCCTCCCACGACCAATGGCCAGACCACAAAATAGTTCCAACAGATCACCGGAATGATACTCTGCTTCAAGCATCACATCGTCGCGAAGAAGCCACTCCGCCAGCAGCAAACCGATATCGATCCCATGCCCATAGGCAAGCATGAGGCGCACATCAGATGGTAACCAACGTGCGACGGGCACATAGCGCAAAGCATGAACAATCGGTTCGTCCGCTTCATCATAAGTATCGCCAAGATCCTCGCCTTCGATCTCGGTCAGGCTCATCATGCCATCAATGCCATGTCCACTCTTAAGCTGCGCAAGCAATTCCGCATCAGCTTCAGGCAGGGACGTCATCATCTCGTTTGCCAGTTTCCGACAATCCACCAACCTGTTCATTTGCTCTCGGGTCCTGGCGAGTTCTTCCTCACTTGGTCGATAGATTGGAAATCCGTCTTCATCGAACTCAGGTTGATCGGACACTGGATAATTTTCCTTTGTAAACAGCTGCTTGGTAGTCTTGGAGCATTTTCAAAACCGCAGCAAATTCACCCGTGATCTCCCCTGCGGAAGGCTTCACCAATCTGGACCCGAACAGCAATTGCCCAAACGCAATCGATTTAAGGCGTAGCTTGAATTCAGGTTCTACATCGCCAATCATCCGCCTCGTAATTTCGCGATGAAGTTGGTTCACTGATCCCTGGTGCAACGATTTCACACACTTGAGGAGGATGAAATGGCAAATATGGATGACGTTCTGAGCGGCGCGGTGGCAGCAGGTGATGTTCCGTTTGTGGTTGCGATGGCGGGCAATTCTGCTGGGGTCACCTATTCCGGGGCAGCCGGTCAGGCGGCCGATGGGCGGGCCGCTGCCGAAGACACGGCCTTCCGCATCTTTTCCATGACGAAGGCCGTGGGCTCCGTTGCTGCCATGATCCTGATCGATCGCGGCAAACTTTCCATGGATACGCCTGTTGCGGACATTCTGCCCGCCTGGAACGAGCTTCAGGTTCTCGATGGCTGGGATGGTGACACACCACGCCTTCGACCACAAAAGACCACCGCCACTGTTCGCCACCTTGCAACCCACACCAGCGGCATGGAGTACGAATTCTGGAATCCGGATATGGCAAAGTATCTGGAAGTGACGGAGGCCGCCCCCATCCTTTCCGGTATGAAGGCTGGTCTGATGTATCCGCTGATGACTGATCCCGGCACCCGCTGGGGCTATGGCCCAAGCCTTGACTGGCTGGGCCAAGTTGTTGAAGCCGTGGATGGCCGCTCGATCGTGGAATTCTGCCAGCAGGAAATTTTCGATCCACTTGGTATGGCCGACACTGCCTTTGAGCCGGATGCCCTCGCCGATCGTTTGGCCGACGTGTCAATCCGCGGAGAAGACGGAAAATTCGGCCCCTTCGAAATTGCCCCTCCTCCGCAGCCGGAGTTTTACGGCATGGGCCACGCGCTCTATTCCACCGCGCCAAACTATCTCACATTCATTCGCATGGTGTTGAACAAGGGCGAACTGAATGGCAGTCGCATCCTGTCCGAGGGCGCAGTTGCCGAGATGACATCAGATCAAATGCAAGGGCTGCATTTTGAACATATGGTGACCGCTGCGCCGCCACTCACCGCTGATGTTCAAATGCCCGCAGGCACAACGCACAGCTTTGCGTTTGTCCGCGCGGAGTCCGATGTTCCCGGCGCCCGTCGCGCAGGCACCCAAAGCTGGGCTGGCGTATGCAACACACACTACTGGATTGATCCGGCATCAGATGTTGCTGCTGTGATCATGACCCAATCACTCCCGTTTGTCGAAGAGCCTTACATGCGCACCTATCAGGCTTACGAAAAGGCAATCTACGCCAGCCTCTAAGGCGCAACATAAAGGGTATCGGAACGTCCCTTGCAGCGGCCCGCAGTGTTCTCTGCTGTGGGCCGTCCGGAATGACAATCGAGGGTGCGGGATATGCATCATCGTTCCCGCGTGCGTTTTCAGCACCGGGGTATGGCTCTTTTTTGTTCAGATCTTGCGAGGGACTGGCGTCCCACGTGCGATATGAACTGTTCAAATGGCACGTGACGCGGAGCGTCTCGCAACATTTGAACCAT
>JBCCGR010000018.1:0-79203 GCA_039029195.1 Pseudomonadota bacterium | reverse complement strand
GTGGTCAGATCACCTTCGGTCATCTGGCTGAGAACGTCACCATCACCAACTCAACGATGGACGGCATCCTGCTGACCAACAACGCAGCCAATATTGAGTTTGATAATGTGGCGGGACCATTTACGGCGGTTACCGCCACAGATGGCCCCGCCACATTATCAAACTCAATATTGGCTGCGTTGTTGGTCAGCAGGATGCCGTCCATCGTTGAGTTGGTGATGGTGACGTTCTCAGCCAGATGACCGAAGGTGATCTGACCACCTGTCAAGTTATTGACCCGGATGCCGTTAACACCGCCAATCGATATAATCGTTCCAAACTCAAGACCGCCAGCGGCAACAATCATCCCGTCCAGATTGATCGCTTGACCTGCGGTCGAGGTCACGTTTGCGTCGGTCCCACCGCCGGGATCGTTCACATGTAGTGTGCCGCCACCTGTCGCAACGAAACCGCTGCCGGTGCCGGTATCGATATCCAGACCACCGTTAAAATTGATGGTCGACGTATTGTTGTTGATCAGCTGGACGCCAATGCCACCGGTGGTGTCAATGTCGAGCAAGCCATTGAATTCGAATATGGTGTTGGTGTTGTTTTGAAGCGTCAGCGCATTGGCGACACCGCTGTTCAGCGTTAAATCACCATTGATCGTCAGCGATCCGCCGGTTTTGGTGGCTTCCAGACGAGTTGCGCTGAACACCGTTCCCGTCCCGCGAGTGATTGTGATGTTTCCAGTGCCCGTTGCTGAAAACAATTGGCTGGTCGGCGTGTTGATCGTGTTGTTCTGGATCGTCACCATGCCGTTGGTGTTGGAGAGATTAAAGATCAATCCACCATTGGTATTCTGAATGGTTGTGTTCTGGATCGTTACGGTGCCAACCGCACCATTTGCGCTAAAAATGTCCTGTGCTGTGGCTCCGGGGCGCTCAACAACAATATTCTCGATGATATTGTTGCCAGTAAGGGTGAAGACATCACCGACAGCATTCGAATTGGTGATCTGTGTCGCATTAGCCGTCACGTTCGTCAGCGTTCCGGCAATACCGGTGACATTGGCCTGCGCCTGCGTCCCGACGGCTACAGAATTGCCATTGGCAAAACCATCGGCATTCTGGCCGTCATCCAGAGTGAATCCATCCGCACCGTTGGCAGTAAAGTCGAGATTATTGCCAACAAAAACAAAGGTCTGGTTGGTATCCGGCGCTGCCTCTGCCGTTGCCACATCCACCGTGTTAACGTCATGGCTAAGGCCAAATGTACCAGCGTTCAGCAAACCACCCGCTTGCGACACAAACACAATTCCCGCGCCGCTGACTGGCAAATCGGCATTGCCGGTAAAGGCCACATCTACAAAATGGTAGGTGCCTGAAGCGGCGTTGAGGCCGATGGTGTCGACAGTGAAACCATTGGCTCCCACCGAAATCGTGCTGCCCGTTGGCAGGGCGCCATCGCCAAAGATAAAGTTTGCATTGGCAGTTGTCGCGTTGGTGTCATCCTGCGCAAGCTGCACACCAATGGAATTGCCGGTGCCTGTGAAGGTAATAGACGAGCCGGTGGCGAAATTGATGGCTCGGTTGTTCTGCGTCGACGAAAGGTTGATGCCCGTCGCGCCAGAATTTACAGGGCCGGAAATGGCAGTTACGCCAAATGTGGCCGGTGCATCGGCACCGGTGAAATCAATACCGGTCTGACCGGTCTTCACATCGGTGATGGTGGTCGCGCCGAAATTGATCTGGCTGTTGACCCCTTCAATGTCGATGGCGGCCGTATTTGCGCCAGCGCCTTGATCAATGTTGGTCGCGCCAAATGTGACGGTGGCCGTATTGCCGGTCAGCGCAATACCGTCGCCAGTGGCATTGTTTACGGTGCTGGTGCCGGTAACGCTGAAGGACCCCGCGCCCACACCATTGATGACGATGCCCTCGGACCCGGAATTCGTCGACGTCACAGAATCGAAGGTCGCGTTGACAGTCGATCCGGCGCCGGAAATATCGATGGCCCTTCCACCGGTGGAATTCAGAATTTCGTTTCCGGCGCTGGCATTGACATTCAATGTGCCGCCCGTCTGGGTGAGTGCTGTTGCGCCGTTCAGCGTGGTAACGCTCAATCCGCCGCTGAATGTTGCCGTGCCGGACCCCAGATTAACACCCTCACCTGCAGCGGAGCCACTGGATGTGGTTGTGACCTGGCCGTTAAATGTGGTTGTGCCCGTATTGGCCGCAGTGTTGCCGAGACCAATGTGACGGCCGTTGAAGCCGGAATTGTTCTGTGTGGTGGTCACCCCACCAAAATTCACATTTGCCGTTGATCCCTGAACGGTGATGTTGGCGGTCTGCGCATTCTGTACCAGCGCATTGCCGGTCACATTGACGGAGCCCTGGTCCACATTGTCAACGCTGAATCCGGTTTGTGCGCGGTTGATGTTGAGCGAGCCAAACGTGGTGTTGAAATTCGCTGCCGCGTTGGTGACATTTGAAACAGCAACACCCGCCGTCGTGACCTGCCCCTGCCCCACTTGAGTGGTGGCGAAGTCAATATCGACATTGGCGGCCGACACGTTGTCGATGATTATGCCCGTCGATCCGGCAACACCAGTGGTCCGGTTAACATCCGTATTGCCGAAATTGATCGTGATATTGCCGCTGGTCAGGCTCGCAATCGAAACACCCCGGGCGGTGTAGTTGTTGAGCGTTGTCTGACCCGAAACCGTGAAGGAAGAGCCGAAGCCCAAATTCCCAATTCCGACACCAGTCGTAGCAGCGCCGTTGCCATTGCCGGAGATGCTGTCGAAATTGATGTTGGTTGTTGCGAAATTGATTTCAACGGCCTGTCCCATCGTGGAGGAGATGGATTCATCGCCAGCAGTTGCCGCCACATTGACCGTTCCAGAACCCAACGCGATTAAGCCGGTACCAGTGGTGGTATCAATGTTCAGGCCGTCATTGAAATTGACGGTCCCGCCCGCGTTTGTCAGATGAACGGCGTTACTTGCTCCGCTATTCGCCGTCACCATGCCGCCAAATGTCAGCGTGCCAGCTGTCCGGCCATTGACACGAACCGCGGTCGCGCCGGTCTGGTTGATGGTGCCATTGAACGT
The DNA here is from genome assembly GCA_039029195.1 of Pseudomonadota bacterium. Lineage (GTDB taxonomy): Bacteria > Pseudomonadota > Alphaproteobacteria > Rhizobiales > Rhizobiaceae > JBCCGR01. The sequence continues at coordinate 76,109 of JBCCGR010000018.1, read as the reverse complement.
TACATTGGCGGTGCTGACATCTTCATCATACGCGCGAACCCCAGCGTTTGAGATGGAACTCGCCGCATCCGCAACCAGGGCCCCGGTTGCTCCGGTGACGAACAGTCCCACGTTCATGCCGGTGATGTCGACATTTGTCAGGGTCGAACCGCCCAGCGCACCAGATGCAATGATGCCGGCACCATCCGCACCTGCTGAGGCGTTGATCTGAATGTCACTGAGCTGGCTGTTCTGCCCGATGACGACAACAGCGCCGTTGAGGTTTCCTGATGAGGTCGTCAGCGCCGTTGCGCCTTCGTTCGCTGTATCGGTGAAGGTGCCTGCGGTGTTGTTGATCAACAGATTTGCAGCAAATGGATTTGTGAAGCCAACATTCACAGTGCCACCTGCAACGGTAAACGCTGTCAGATCCTGATCAGCCGCCAGGTCGAATTGTCCATCACCATTGACATTGACATCGAGATTGCCGCCGCCAACAGCAACAAAGGACACGTTCGCAGCATTGTTGGCATCCGCAGTTGTCGTGTTCGAGGCATTTGCAATGGACGATCCGTCGCCGGTGCCACGCGCCGTTTGGGCAAAGAAATGTGTATTGTTCTGCCCAAATGCCGGACCAAGATTCTGATTGGCAAAGTTCAAATCCAACAGGTTAATGACCGTCGTGGGAGTGGGTGCGAAGCCTGTAAGATCGATCAGTGTTGCCGCGTTTATTGTCGACGTTGGCGGCGCGGTGCCATCACCAAAAATGAAGTTTGCATTGGCCCCAGTTAAATCAATGCCGATTGTGCCTGTACCGGTGAGATTGATCGAAGAATTCGCACCGGTGCGAATGGTTTCGCCATTGGTATTGCCAAGATCAATACCGGTTACATTGTTGTTGGCCGACGAAATGGTTGTCGTGCCAAAATTCGCCGTTGTACCCGCATTGTTGTTCAGGAATCGAATACCGGATTCGCCCGCACCGAGATTGGTGATGTTGGTTTGGCCGACATTCAACGTGCCAATGAACCCGTCCAGCGTGATCGCCGACCCATTGCCGCTGTTGCCGGTGTTGGTTGCACCGCCCGTTGTGGTGCCGTTGCCGGCAAGCGAACCGAACGTCATATTGCCGGTCAGCGGATCAAGGAACAGAACCGGACCACCAGTCGTATCGATGGACCCGGCAGCCACGTCCAGATTGAAGACAGTGCCGCCAAACAGTTTGGTGTCAACTTCAAGGCCGGTGCCACCATTGTTGAAAATGGTCACGTTGGCGAAGCCGATGTCTCCTGTGGTACCCAGGAAGGAAAGACCGTCACCCTGGACGCGATTTGCAGCATTGCTACCGACTTGCAATGTACCGCCAGTGACCTGCTGAAATCCGTTTCCGGTATTGCCATCAGCATCAAAGCTCACCTGGCTGAACAATACGCCACCGCCGTTGGCGGGACCCAGACCAATAATTTGTGTTGGTCCAGCCCCAAGCGAAGTCACGATGACAGAGTTCAGGCCAGATCCCCGAACATCCACCGTGAAGCCGTTCGTCGTGCGCGTAAGTGTGCCATTGTCGCTGAGGTTCAGGATAATTGAATTGGCATTGACACCGGCTGACACTCTGATTGTCTCGGTTCTGGACACAATCTGATTGGTCGTCACCGTGGTGTTCAGTGTCCCGGTTCCAATTGAAGAAACGGAAATACCATTGCTGTTCACCGTTGCACCGGCACCAAGACCGATATTGCCGTTGACGAAGGAGAACGTGCGGTTGACCGCATCATTGTTCAGCACATCGACAGCGTCGTCCCCAATCGTAGACCCGGCCAGTCCGCCAATGTCGATGCTGTTGAAAGACGCGTTGGTGTTGAAAACGCTGATGCCGTCGTTCGCGGTATTGTTTACGGTGCCGTCATTGACGGTGACGTTGCCGAGGGTGGAAACGAGATCGATACCCGTCATAAACCCGCTTACGTCAATATTGTTGATCGTAACGCCAGTTCCACCCAGATTGCCGCCATTTATACGAAAACCGCTGCTTGTGGCTGCTGCTTTGGTGATGTTCAGGTTGTTGAACAGACTCTGACCGATGTTTGCATTCAGCAATACACCATGCCCATTCGGGTTGGTGATCGTTGTCAGGCCGTTGAAGGTGGGTTGAATCGGTGAATCGTTGATCTGAATCCCTTCATCACCCGCATTTGCGATGGTGGTCGGGCCAGTGACGTTTAAAGTGCCCTGGGCATCACTTATCGTGATGCCATCATCGGTGGTGTTGGAGATGTCGATGGTGCCAAATGTGAGGGTGCCATTGCCACCTTGAATATCGATTCCATCGTCACCAGCACCGGCTACGGTCGTTGTGCCGGCAAAGTTTGCGGTGCCTGTAAAATCTCTAATGAAGACGCCATCGAATGTAATGCCGCCATTTGCAGTCACATCGCGGAAATTGATGGTCGCGTTTCCATTCAGAATGGCCACACCGTCAATTCCGGCACCATTGACGTTCAGCGGATCATTGAAATTGATGGGCCCACCCATGGCGGCATTCAACAGAACACCAGCGCCGCCTGAGTTGTTTACATTGGTGGTACCGTTGAAATCGATCCGCCCATTGTTGCCGTTGACATTGACCCCATGATTCGTGGTGTTGGAAACTGTGATGTTGGAGAAGGTGAATGTTCCTCCGGAATCCGAAATATCAAGGCCGTCATCACCCGAGCCGGTGATGGTCGCGTTGTTGACATTCACAGTGGCGTTCGAGTTGTCGACATCGAAGCCTTCGTCGCCCGCACCGTTTATATTCAAGGTGTTGAACGTAAACGTGCCTGTTCCGCCTTCAATGGCAACACCATCATTCGCCCCACCGTTAATTGTGGTGTTGAAGAATGTGAGCGTGCCGCCACTATTGAAGATTTCAATGCCATCTTGTGTGGCGTTGCCGACTGCCGTTCGACCAATACGAACATTCGCGGTTCCCGGCAGATTGAACAAAGCGATGCCGTCGGTTGCCGAATTGTTCGACGTCACCTGACCGATATCAAGATTGACGTTGGAATTGTTGATATCGATTGCAGGACCGCCAGTGGCGTTGATGACGTTTGGAACGCCGTTCAGAATGGTGGTCAGACCGGTATTGTTGTTGATCCTGAGGCCAGTGCCATTGTTGGTGGTGATGTTGATGCCGCCGGTGAACGTGGTGTTGGCGGATCCACCATCAATGTTCACACCCGCTCCACCAGCAGTGTTGTTGATGGTGGTCAGACCGGAAAATGTGAAAGTGCCAGCAGAATCGTTGAGAATATCGATACCGACATCGGCACCCCCGGCAGTGCCGTTCAGCGTGATCTCTCCATTAAAATTATAGGTGCCGTCCGCATTGTCGAATTGCAGCCCGGTGCCGTTCGTAGAGTTGATTGGCCCACCAAAGGTGATTGTACCAGTGTGCCCATTCAGAACATCAATAGTCGATGAGTTTGAGTTGTGGTTGATAGAGCTGCCAGGGCCGAAATTGACGTTGGCCGAGCCACCGTCAACCCGCACACTTGGACCAGTGGGATTGGTTATGTCAGTGTTCGCAAAGGTGAAGGTGCCTGCGGAATCGCCCAGAATATCGATGCCCGCATCGCCACCATTCAACGTCACCTGACCATTGAAATCGTAAGTGCCGTCCGCATCGTCGAACTGCAGACCCGTGCCGCTTGTCGCGTCAATCGTACCATCGAACGTCAGTGTCCCGGTGTGGTCTTCAATGGTGATTGATGGTGCGACAGGTCTCGACGAAGAAATCGTGCTTTGACCATCGAATGTCGTGTCAATGCCGCCGGACAATCGCACGCCAGAACCACCAGCTCCGGAAATGTCTGTGTCGACAAAGGTAAACGTGCCGCTGGCGCCGAGAATATCAATGCCGTCACCACCGACATCGGTGATTTGAAACCCGGTAGCATTGAACGGCCCATTCGGATTACGGACGCGGAAACCATCGCCCGCAGTATTGCTGACCCGGACATTGATCAGATTGATGCCACCAACACCGTCGCCCGAAATACCATTCAGACCGCCACGAACAGAGAAATTCTGAAGAATATTGGTGTTGCCGAGACGAATTGTATCGGAAAGGTTCGACTGGTTTTGGATAATCCCGTTCGTCTGGCCCAGCGTGAAGTTGACGACACGACCATCGCGCAGGCGGACCGGCACCGTGGTTCCGCCACCCAGAAGGTCCTGACCGTTTTTGAGCGTCACACCATCTGGTGTGAAAATAACACCATTGTTGCCCTCGGCGACGATAATGCCATTGCCAGCCGCAGCTTTGAGCACCGCATCATCGAGAGTGGTTGGGTCAGGCTGAGTGCCGGCACCGGTCGAATTGGCGCCATCAGCAAAGAAGATTGAATTGTAGAGTGACCCATCGCGTGCATCTACGGCAACGCGGTTTTCCGTCCTGAGGTTGTTGACTTTCTGTGTTGGCACCTGGGTGAAGCGGCGGACACGGCCCTGCATCTGACGCTCCAGCGCAGTCAGTGCCGGCTGATTGGTTGAGGTCGCCTCGCCTTCTTCGTCTGATTGCGCAACCGAACCCACAGGAATGGTCAAGCGCACTTCAGCGGTGAAATCGGTCTTGCGCACTGTGTCGTGAATAACCCCGACACCAACTGTAAATCGAGCGCCGTCAATGCCGAGTGCATTGTTGAAATTGTACTCGAACCCTGCCGTGGCTCCGGTTACTGGTTGTGCCCCATTTCCTTCGAAGTGGAATGCCCCGGCACTGAAACGGATCGAGTTGTCCGGCGGAAGATCGACCGGCAGCGTAACCCCGACCTCGCCCTGCACGCCATACAGCCCGGAAATCTTGTTCGACCCGGTTGAGATCGATTCGATGATCGAATTGCCAACAAGCGACAATGTTGACCGGCCAGTACCCGCACCGGTTGCGGTCACCACATCTTGCGTGATGGGTAGATGAACGTTCAGGTGGGCATCGAAAACATCAGTAAAAGCCTCGACACCAATTGTAGTCGCCCAGAATCGTTGGTTGTCGATCTGGGCTGTGTCAAGAAAAGCATATGCGCCAATACCGAAATTTTCCCCCACAATCTGGCGAAAACCGGCGCCGAAATTGCCCTCAATTTCGTGGATATTTTCCGGCACAACCCGCAAATCGAGATAGAACAGAGAATCTTCGTCCTGCCCGACAGGTAGAAAAAGTTCAGTTGCACTCTGGATATCAACGTCGCGAGTCGTGATTCGACTGGTGACGGATGGTGACCATTTTTTCTCAGCAGCACCAGCGTCTGAGGTCGCGACAGAAGCCGACGCCGCAAGAATGGACGTTGAAATTAAAGGAAAAACTGACGCCGAGGCCAGTAGTTTCTCTTGATGACGCGTGTGAAAACCCACGTTATTCCCCCAAAAATTTCACCCGAATTTGCTAATGCCGCCGGCTTCGAACCGACCAAGAGTGCTCAACTGTCTGGAATGCGGGCGAGATTCTCCATCGAAATTGCCGTAAAAATTACCAAGTCGTTACTTCGGCAACAACCGTAAATTGCTGAAATATGAGCGGTATTGACAAATTGGCAACACCAATTTGCCTCATTTCATCCACCGGTCATGTTTGAGGTGAATCTGAAGGCGGTTTAACGCGCACCGAGTATTTTTGTTGAACAGGCGCGCGCAGGCTTGTTCAAATTCAGTAACAAATCTGAACTACTACCATAGGTTGAAAAATGTGCGCCGGTGCCCGCGCCCGACTTAGGTCAATTTCCCTCCCTGAAGCGAGGTTAAGGGTCGCGAAAAGCTGCTTGCCTAGTGAGGTCTTTTCTTTGGAACTTTCAAGATACGGGGCGGCTTGAACCCGAACAGGGTCTTGTCCTGCACGCCTGACGACGTTTGTTCTTCTAGGGGATTCGGAACGTTGGCGAAGGTCTCACCTTTCCGTATCTGATGAAATATCTGCTCCACAAGCACGTCAAAACCACCGCCGTAGAGACCTGACAAGAACCCAAGTGTTCTTGCGGCATCATCGCCGAACTGCCAGCCACAATTGTTGAATGAACAGCCGCTCATCGCCGGTGGCAATCCACCGCGGTAGATCAGATTGCAGTGATTGAATGTGCAGTTGTGAAATTCCTTGGCGTCAAGTTCGAGATCTCCTCCCGAAAACGTCTTTCCGGAATGTCTAACCGGTGTCGCCGCCATACCTGCTCCAATATATTGCGCGGATCGGGTTGAACAACCGCATTGAACCTAAAGAAACCCTTTACCTAGACTGTAGCTGTGCTAATGCCCTGACCCGGAACAATCAACCGAAAGCAATCAATTGCGATCCATCGGGGGCGTGTTCAGCACTTAGGCAGGTCGACTGTCTGCATGCACCCGGTAAGCCAACATCTCCTTACACTCTGGTCGGAACAATCAGATCCGGCGGACGTGGAGCATTCGTATAACTTTTCAGGAAAACAAAATGAGCGACGACAATCAGACGACGGGAAACTCCGCCGAGCAAAACGCATTTCCCCTCTTCTACACCAAACCTGAAGCGCTCTCACCAGAACGGCATGGCGACCTGAAATTTGATGCCAATGCCGGCTTTGCATTTGCATCGAAAACCCATGTGGTGCCGCTGAATGTGGCCGAACTTGCCGCTGCAGCGCGTTTCTATCCGGTGGTGTTTATTGGCGACAAGACTCCTGTTCCAGTTGCGGTGCTTGGGTTGCGCAAGGATGAAAACCTGTTCGTCAACGAAGACGGTTCGTGGGTGAACGGTGCCTACATCCCAGCCTATGTTCGCCGCTATCCGTTTGTTTTTGTGACCGACGATGAACAGACGCAGTTTTCATTGTGCATCGACCGCGATGCGCCCCACATCGTCGAAGATGGCGGTGTCGCGCTGTTCGAAGGCGAAGAAACATCAGAAGCAACCAAGAATGCGTTGGAATTTTGCCGGGTTTATCAGGCGCAGGTTCAGGGAACCCAGTCTGTTGGAGCGTCAATTCTAGAGAAAGATCTTCTGATCACCAACCAGGCAAACATCAGCCTCGCCAGCGGTGAACAGCTTTCTGTGACTGATTTTCGTGTCGTCGATGAGAAGAAGCTGAATGAGCTTTCTGATGAAGATTTTCTGGATCTCAGGAAATCAGGCGCGCTGGCGGCCATCTATTGTCAGATGATATCGACCGGAAACTGGTCGCATCTGATCGAGAAATCGTCCGCGGCAAAATAGTTGCCTAGGAAAGTCGGCACCCCCGCATTGTGCGGGGGCTGCGCAATTTACTGATCTGCCATCACCTTTTTGAATGCGGCTGTGAACCCGACAAGCGAAACCGGCAACGCAATGGTGTTGTCGGATCGGCCGTGCATGGTCACCGTCATGACGTTGCCTTTCTGAAGCGCCGCCAACTTCTCTTCACTCAAATCAATGAATGAATAAACACCGTTTTGGTCCGTGGTCATCAGAACCACCAGCTCTGCATCAGCATCATCGATTTTGGTGGTCACACCGCGGGTCAGATCAAGGCCGTGCGGCAGGCTCAACACCATCTGGGGCGGTTTTTTGGCGTCGGCCAAATTGGGACGTATCGCAACTGCCATGACCCGACGGCGAGACTGCTGTTCGTTGAAGGTTTGCGACATCTGACAAATCAGACGGGAACCATCAGATACGGGATTGCAGTTCACAGCCCACAGAGCACGCGTTTGCTGCGGCTTTGCCTCAGGTTTCTTTGCTTCTTGCGCTGCCGTCTGACCAATCATCGGCCCCGCAAGGCTCGCCAAAAGACAAAAGGCTGCAATTTTGATGTATTTGGTCATGGAATAATCGCTCGCTCCCAGAGACGAAGGTAGATTGGTTCAATTGAAGAGGACACTAATCAGGAATGCAGTAAAACGCCAGACGCGTGCAACAATCATGCAAGACTGTTGCAGAAACTCCCAATGCGCTGGCACCCTTCTTCAATGTCTGCGTCCGAGACTGCAAATGACAGTCGGACAAACCCGTCACAACAGGCTCCAAACGCCGTGCCATTCAGGACGGAAACCCGTTGTTCATGAAACAGGTGTTGGCAGAACTCACTGGAGCTCAGCCCGGTCTTCTGCACATCAGCGAGCACGAACATTCCTGATTCGGGTGCTCTCAATGAGATTTTGGGAACGTGCTGTAGCGCGCTCACTGCTGCACGAGCTCTGGACCGATAAGTTGAAACCATCCTTTGTGTTTCGGATTGCCCCTCAGTCAAAGCGGCGAGCGCTGCCTGCTGGATGAACCCAGGCAGACCGTAGAGCATGCAAAGGGCGAGCCGTTCCGCATGTTCCACCAGTTCTGCCGGCCCGATCATCCAACCGATGCGCCAACCTGTCATGGCATGAGACTTGGAAAGGCTGGACAGCACCACCGTGCGCTCCGCCATATCAGGCAAGGCCGCGATGCTTTTATGTTCGCCGTCAAAAATGAGGTCGCTGTAAACCTCATCCGAAAGCACCCAAAGATCGTGCCGCTTCGCCAAAGCGGCCAATTGTTCAAGTTCGTCTTTTGTAAACGATACGCCGGAGGGATTGTTGGGGCTGGAGAACAAAAGCCCTCTTGTTTTCCCGGTGATCGCCGACGCTACCGCATCGATGTCAGGACGAAATCCGCTGTGAGGACTGGTTGCAACCCGCACAAGCCGGGCCCCCGATGCGCCGATTGCCGCATCGTAGGTCACGTAGGACGGATCGATGGTGATCACTTCGTCACCTGGCTCAAACAGGCACTGCGCGGCGCTGAACAACGCATTTTGTGTGCCAGCAAGCACAATCACGTTTTCGGGCTCCGCCGGAACGCCAAACTGTTTTTGTGCTTTTGCTGCAATGGCTTCTCGCAGCAGCAAGCGTCCCTTGATGCCGGTATAGTGCGTGTCGCCACTCCGGATCGCCGAAATTGCGGCTTCGCACACTCCGATTGGTGTATCAAAATCCGGATCGCCGACGCTCATGACAATCACATCTTCACCGCGTGACCGGGCCTGCTCCGCTTCAAAGTGAATGTTCCACGCATCGGAACCGGTGCCCGCAAGCTGCGCAACGCGGGATGAGTAGTGCATTTCGTCAATCCTTGTTATGGGAGCCCATCGAAAACGTTGAACGGTTTACACAAGCATGTCGTCTGATCGAGGCAAATACGCTGATCTCATTGATCAGGAAACCTGGGAGTTCATCGAGCGGACGAATGACTGGTATCCGCCCGACACGGCAAACTATCCAATCGATAGGCAGCGGGCAATTTACGACGCCATGTCGCGCGAATTTTTCACAGGCTATCCGGAAGGCGTGCGCGCGGAAATGATCGAAATTGACTGCGAAGCCCACTCAATTCCTGCGCGACATTATTCCTGCGAAAGCGCTAACCAAAGCGCTGTTGTCGTCTACTATCACGGTGGTGGGTTCGTTGTGGGAGGCCTTGAAAGCCACGACGATGTTTGTGCCGAAATCTGCCAACGAACCGGATATGAGCTCATTTCGGTGGACTATCGCCTTGCACCGGAACACCGATTTCCAGCTGCTTTTGATGATGCGGTTTTCAGCTTTCTCTGGGCCGCCAAAACCTTCGGAAAGCCGGTGGTCCTGTGCGGTGACAGCGCTGGCGGGAACCTCTCTGCAACGGTGTCCCATGCCGCCCGGCAGAAAACCCATCAGCCCATCGGACAGGTGCTGATTTATCCGGGCCTCGGCGGCGACATGAGCAAAGGTTCCTATGTCGAACACTCTCATGCACCAATGCTGACCACCGACGACATCGCCCTCTATTCCGCTGCTTACTCGAGCCGTACTTCTTCGGGCGAAGATCCGCGTTCCTATCCTCTTAAGGACGATGACTTTTCCGGGCTTCCACCGACGGTGCTTATTGCCGCCGAGTGCGATCCGCTTTGCTCAGATTGCCCTGACTACGATGCAAAACTGAAGCAGGCGGGCATCAACTCGCACTGCGTGATCGAAACCGGGCTGGTGCACGGCTATCTTAGAGCCCGCAGCACGGTTAAACGCGCAGGGGATAGTTTCGACAGGATAGTCGATGCCGTCAGCCATCTCGGCAAGGGTGAGTGGCCTTATTGAAGAAAAGGCTTTGCCTTCATCGTATCAGGCACGGCCACGCCAAGCCGCGTTAGCACCGTTGGGGCCAGCGACAACATATCGATGGTGGCATCGCTTGCAGGGCCTTCGCCACCGCCAAACCAGTAAAGCGCTGTCTCCTGCATAAGGGGATCATGACCGCCATGGTGCCCGCGATCCGTCTGACCGTGATCGGCAGTGACAATCACTTCATAGCCAGCGGCCCGCCAGACCGGCAGGAAATTGGCAAGCATCGCATCCATGATGAAGCAGGCATTGTCCATCTCCGTGCAGTCGTGGCCAAAACGATGGCCCATGCTGTCCATTGTGCAGGTGTGCAATATACCGTAGTCGATGCCAAACCGAATGGTCAGGGATGTGAGCGTTGCGAACAGATCCACATCGCAAGGGGTCATCTGGTTGTTGTGATTATAGCCGGTCATGGTGTGAAACCGCCCGTGATGGATGGGACCGGATGGATCGTCATATTCAATATCGCGAACGAAATCGAAGGGCGCCCGATTGAAGAATTCTGACCAATATGAATGCGTTACTGCGCCCGTCTTTCCGCCCGCCTTGGAGACTTCCGAAAACAGATCAGGCTGGGTCAAACGCCAGCGCACCTCGTTGGAGACAATGCCGTGCACCTGTGGCGTTACGCCGGTGTGGATGCTCGCGTAGCAGGATGCGGAAGTTGACGGCAGCACCGCCTTCATGCGCCAGACCCGGGCCTCGCCGGATTCCACCCATCCCTCAAGATTGCCGAAGAATTTCCGGAAATTGCGCCATGGCACACCATCAAGCACGATCAGAAGAAGTTTGTTGGAAAGAGGCATCTGGCCTTGTCCGATCAGAGATTGTTTCGGGGAATTGTGAAAGATTGGGATCGTTCAAAGACGATATCATCACCCTCAAATGCCTCAACCGAATAGCCAAGATCAAACTGATTTTCCGTGCTCGTCATATGACAGCGTGTCACAGTTCGGACTGACCAATTGCCGCGGCAAAGAGTTTGCTCCCAATGACATTCACCGCGCGCGGAATTCGGATCATCGGGATGAATTGTCCAGGTCTCTCGCCCAAAACCACCTGTTTGAAGTCCATGTTCGAGATCGCGGACTTCACCAAAATCATCGTCAATATAAAGCGTGAGCAGTCCTGATACATGATCCGTTGATGAGGACCGCTGATTGGAAGCTTCCCGGATTACATCCACACGCCAAGGCTTGGACGTTTCTGCCGGTTCAAACTCCACGGCGTCATGAATGCCCGGCTGCCGACAGGGCAGATGCACACCGCCACTTAGAAGCATTACGGGCGATTTTGTCGGCGACGGCCAAATCAGCGGCCAGTAGCTTGTCGAGATTGCAACGCGAATGTGGTTCCCAGCCGGAATGCGATAGGCAATGTCATCAAGCTTTACAGAGACTTCAATCGGAACGCCCGGTTCCAGTGGCGTCGGGTGCTCGTGATCCTGCCGGTGGCTGAGGTTAAGAACCCCATAGGTAATTCGGTTTGAAGCGCCATCGGGACTCACGTCGTTGAGGCGGACCGCTATTTGCCCCTGTTCGGCCTGAGGCACGACGGTCAGCCTGACTTCCGGCGCGCCAACGATATCGATCGCCGCTTTGAGCGGTTCACCATCGAAGCAGGCAGACAGAGCATCATCGCCTCGCTGATCACCGGGCAATTCTGGCCCGAGCCAGATCGCACAATATTCGCCTGCGTTCGCTCCACAGGTTAGCGGACTATCGACAATTGCCTCGAATGCCGCCTGTTTTTGGGGCTCTAGGCGACCATCACCCGTCAGATGCAGTTGAGAATTCTCAATGTTCGGTGATGGCCATTCATCTTCTGCAATCCAGCGTCCATGACGCGCGACGATCTCGCTGGTCGGGCGGAAGCCGTCCATGACAAATCCGCGATAGGCCGGCCATTCACGGACATCATTGTCTGCGTCCTTCAACCAGTGATCCCACCACTTCAGCGCCTCCTGAAGAAATCCAATGCGGGGTTTGGGAATGGCGAAATGCGGGTACTTGTGTGCCCACGGGCCAACGATGGCTTTGGTTGGTGCTTCAAGGTTTTCGAGCATTCGGAACACAGGGTTTTTATAGGCGTCGGCCCACCCACCAATGGCAAGCACTGCTGCTTGAATCGAAGAATAGTCTTCGCAGATCGAACCATGCTTCCAATAGGCATCTCTGGTCTGATGACGCAGCCAAAGCTCCGGCAGAAAAGGCTGGTTTTCCAGTCGATTAATCCACATTTCTCGCCATTTATCACCAACCAGTGCTGGATCCGGCGGGCGGGATGAGTAGGAGAGCATGGTGGCTCCCCAACCCATATTTTCGTTGAGGAGACACCCACCCTTGTAGTGGATGTCGTCCACATACCGATCGTCTGTCGAGCAAAGCGTGATGATGGCCTTCAAGGGCTCCGGGCGAAGTGCGGCCACCTGCAGGGAATTGAACCCGCCCCAGGAAATGCCCATCATGCCCACCGACCCAGTACACCAGTCCTGACCGGCAAGCCAGTCGATCACTTCGACCGCATCAGCATGTTCCTGAGGCGTATATTCATCCGCCATCAGACCTTCAGAATCGCCGTTTCCCCTCATGTCGACCCGAACGCAGGCATATCCGCGCGCTGCAAACCATGGGTGGGTCAGTTCATCCCGCGCGATGGTTCCATCGCGCTTTCGGTAAGGGAGATATTCAAGGATTGCTGGCACCGGTTGCTCGTCCGCGCCCTTTGGCAGCCAGACCCGCGCTGAAAGTCTGCATCCGTCGGAAAGGATGATCCCCATATCGTCGAAAACATCGAAACTGGGTTCGTTCATTTACGGAATGCCTCAGTCGACGCCAGAAAATCCGGTAGCTGCCAAATGCCATCAAGAACATATGGCGTGAGTTGTTCAAGCACTCTTCGATCTGTCATGCCCGTGGCGACACCGATGCCCACAACGCCTGCATTTTTCGCCGCCTGAAGGTCGCGGTCGCTGTCACCGACCATCAGCACTTCGCTGATATCGCAACCAATGTGATCCACAAAAGCGGCGATCATTCCCGGTTCAGGCTTGGTGCCAAAACCTGAATCAAACCCCGCAACAAAGGGAAAAAACCCTGTCAGCTCCGTCGCATCAAGATGCATGCGGGCAGCTTCCACACTGTCATTTGTCGCAACACCCAGTTCTATTCCCCGCATTTGCAGAGTGCCGAGAATCTCGGCGGTGCCGTCAAACGGCGTTGCCGTTTCGGTGGTGAACCTGATGAAAAGCTGATCCACCCGGGCTTCGAGCGCGTCGGCATCTCCAGTGTTCAGCACCGTCTCCCAAGCGTCACTGATATCACGGAGTGACCCCGCAATCAGGACCGAGCCTTGAGAGAACGATCCATCGCTCACCCGAAACTGGCTGATCTCTTCAAGGCGGCTCAGCTTGGCCGCATCATCATCAGCGAGCTCAAGAAGAACAGCAGAACAGGCTGGCGCGAAGGTTGGCTCAAAATCGAGCAGCGTGCCGTCCTTGTCGAACAAAATACCCCGGATCGCCACGCGCTTTGTTCCGATCTTGACGTTACATAAAAGCCTGAAGGCCGGTCTGCGCCCGACCGAGAATCAGGGCGTGCACGTCGTGAGTACCTTCGTACGTGTTGACCGCTTCCAGGTTCATGACATGGCGAATGACGCCGTACTCGTCAGAAACGCCATTGCCCCCGTGCATGTCGCGGGACATTCGGGCAATATCGAGCGCCTTGCCGCAATTGTTGCGCTTCATCAGCGAGATCAGTTCCGCCGGAGCTTCGTGCGCATCAAACAATCGACCAAGACGCAACGCCCCCTGCAGGCCGATGGAAATCTCGGTCTGCATATCAGCCAATTTCTTTTGAATGAGCTGATTGGCGGCGAGTGGCTTGCCAAACTGCTTGCGTTCAAGCGTATACTCGCGAGCCGCATGCCAGCAGAATTCAGCCGCACCCATCGCGCCCCAGGAAATGCCATATCTGGCCCTGTTGAGGCATCCGAATGGTCCGGCAAGACCAGTAACTTCAGGCAGCAGATTTTCTTCCGGCACAAACACTTCGTCCATCTGGATCATGCCAGTGGTCGAAGCACGGAGCGAAAACTTGCCCTCAATCTTCGGCGCGGCAAGGCCCTTCATGCCCTTTTCAAGCACGAAACCCTTGATCTTGTCGTCGTGGTGATCGGATTTGGCCCAGATCACAAACACATCCGCGATTGGTGAGTTCGTGATCCAGTTTTTGGCGCCGGACAGCAGATAGCCGCCATCCACTTTCTTGGCGTGGGTGATCATGGAGCCCGGATCAGAGCCATGATCCGGCTCGGTGAGACCGAAACAACCAACCCATTCGCCTGAGGCAAGTTTTGGCAGATATTTGTTGCGTTGATCTTCGCTGCCATAGGCAAAGATCGGGTGCATGACGAGGGATGACTGAACCGACATTGCGGAGCGATATCCGGAATCGATGCGTTCCACTTCACGGGCAACCAGACCGTAGCAGACATAGTTCAGACCCGCGCCACCATATTGCTCGGGAATGGTTGATCCGAGCAGCCCGAGTTCACCCATTTCGGTCATGATGTCCCGGTCGAAGACCTCATGACGGTTGGCTTCGGTGACACGGGTTGCAAGACGTTCCTTTGCAAAATTGTGAGCCGTATCCCGCACCAAACGCTCTTCTTCGGAAAGCTGCTGTTCGATCAGGAACGGGTCCTGCCAGTTCATTTGCGGCATTCTCGCCCGCGCTGACTCTGGCGTTGCGACATGCTCATGATCGTTTTGAACGGCTGCTGATTGTGTCATCGAATTGTCCTTCCGAGGCGATGATCCAAAGCATGGTCATCGCTCAATATCCCGTTGGCAAACCAATATCGGTGCGAGGGCATGTGCACAAGGCAGTTCGTGGCACCACTGTGCGTTCACGAACCGGGGGCATTCCGTCAACTGTCTGTGAGACCCCTCCCAATTCATTGAATTGTTCATACTTTTGCGCTGAGAAAGATGGCGCTGAGCCTCAAGCATTTGCGAATGATGGTGAATCGCATCACCGCGCAAGAGTTGTTAGAACACAGGGTCCAAGATGAATTCGATTGCCGACGCTACGACAATGGTAGACACACAGCCTGTCAAAAAATCTGGATGGACCCGTTGGGCGTTGATCGCGCTGGCGCTCGGCGCGCTGGTTGCGGGCTGGTCTTATCTTCCGGTTCAGGAGTGGATTGCGTCATTTCAGACCTGGGTCGAGAGCCAGGGCGCGTTTGGTGTGATTGCATTCATTGTGGTCTACGCACTCGCCACATTCGCGCTGGTGCCGGGCTCACCTTTGACACTGGCGGCCGGTGTGGCCTTCGGTCTTTGGGGTTTCCCAATTGTCGTGGTCGCCGCAACAATCGGTGCAGCGATATCATTTCTTGCCGCCCGATATGTGTTCCACGAACGCGTTCAAACCAAAATCCAAGACTATCCCAAGTTCCGTGCAGTGAATGAGGCTATTCGCGAGGAAGGTTGGCGCGTCGTCTTGCTTTTGCGGCTTTCACCGGCATTCCCGTTTTCACTGCAAAACTGGTTCCTTGGCGTTACACCGGTCGGATTCTGGCCAAGCACAATCGCCACCTTCTTTGGCATTTTGCCCGGCACACTCCTTTACATCTGGATTGCAGACCTTGGTGCGTCGGCTGGCGCAGGAGATATGAGCATCCTGAAATATGTGCTCTTCGGTGTGGGTATCCTCGCGACTCTCGTGGTGACTGTTGTTGTGTCTAAAAAGGCCGCGCAGAAGCTGAAAGAGGCGACCGAGTCAAAGGCGTGACACTCACACAGAATTGAAAACCTGACGATTGGTTGACCGGCGGCGTTTCGCTATCGAAGAGAAATGTTGCGCTTTTTGCTCATTGCCATCGTTTTTGCCGCGTCAGTTCACAGCGGATTTGCGGCTGGCATGGTAGATGACCTTTATGAAGCAGAGGCGATTGCCGTATTGCAGAGCGGCAAAGTCGGCACTGACTTGGCGGATTTGCCTGATGATGTCGGCTGCTGCCAAACGGATTCGTTTCTCAAATCGAGCGCGTCTGTCTGCAAACCAGACTGCAAAGCCGTCATTTCTCTCACCATAATCATTACGCCCAAAGCGCCTGCAGATTTCAGCGCCGGTGCAACTCGACTCCGCGATATTTTGTTTTCTTATATGGATCTTCGCCCCCCCATTTCCTGATTGCCACACCCGTGCGCGTTGATCGTCGTGCATGGTCATCGCGGGCTCCAATAGGCCTGCCATCTACTAAGAATTTCAGGAAAGCAGATCGGTTGCTCAGCGCAATGCGACCAGCGTCTGCAATTGGGAACAGCAATGAAGAAATCACCACGTCAACAAAAACCCCGCAACAGAAGAAAACCCACGCCTGCTACCAACACACCGGCGCCAGATATCGGCAAACGATCCACCCTTCGAAAGGTACGCAATCTGTTTGTTGGAGTGGGAATCGCGGGCGGACTTGGGTTTCTCGTTGTCGATCATGTACGGGCAACGATGCATGAACATGATCTAACCCGTGTCGGCAACGGAACGCCAAGTGTGGTTCAGATCCATGATCCACAATGCCCGTCCTGCCGGGCATTGCAGAAGGAAACACTGGCCGCACTGGATGATTTAGGAACGGATAAGATCAACTATGTGGTTGCCAACATCCGCACGACGGAGGGCAAATCCTTTGCCAACAGATACGGAGTCCCGCATGTGACCCTGTTGTTGTTCGACAAAAATGGTCGTCTGAAACACACATTGCGTGGCCAGCGATCAAGCCTTGCGTTGAAAAATGCGTTCTTACAGCTTTTGTAGAGTGGCTAGGATTGCGGTCTTTTTGGGCCGCAATCCATTGATCCGGATCGAACGCGCGCCTACCGCCCTTTCCAAACAGGATCGCGTTTTTCTGCAAAGGCGCGCGCGCCTTCAAGCTGATCTTCGCTTCCATATAGTATATCCACCGTGCGTAGCTGACGCTGCGTTACCTTGTTCAGGGCGTCCTGAAATTTTCGGTCTTCGGCTTCGCGCACCACTTCCTTGATTGCCGCCATCACAAGCGGCGGTCCGGTTTCGATGTGCCGGGCAAGCTCCCAGGCCCGCTCCAGCAGTTTGTCGGCTGGCAAAATTTCGTTCACCAGACCCCAACGGTTCGCCTCTTCCGCATCGAACCATCGCCCGGTGAGAAGCAGTTCCATCGCAATGTGATAGGGAATACGCTTGGGCAGCTTGCAGGATGCCGCGTCGGCGACCGTACCAGATCGGATTTCCGGCAATGCAAACGTCGCGTGTTCAGCCGCAAGAATGAGATCACAGGAGAGCGCAATCTCCAAACCGCCACCGCAGGCAATCCCGTTGATGGCGGCAATCACCGGCTTGTTCAGATCGCGAAGTTCCTGAAGGCCTCCAAAGCCGCCAACGCCGTAGTCTCCATCGACCGCATCGCCATCGGCGGCGGCTTTCAGATCCCATCCCGGGCAGAAGAATTTCTCACCCCGACCTGTATAGATCGCCACCCGCATGTCCGGTTCATCGCGGAACTCTGCAAAGATGTCGCCGAGAACCCGGCTTGTCGCCAGATCAACGGCATTTGCCTTCCCTCGCGCCAAGGTGACTTCGAGAATGCCGCCTTCACGGCGGACCAGAATGTCTTCGCTCATTGTGTTTCTCTCCTGCGGATCAGGGCATCGGCGATCACAGCTCCCTCCCCCAACCGTTTGACGATGATCGGATTGATTTCAATTTCCTCGATTGAAGCATCGCTGCAGATGAGTTCCGCAAGCCGAACGATGATGTCCACCGCTGCATCAACATCCGCCTTCGGCTTGCCGCGATAACCATTCAGCAGCGGCGAGAGCTTCAGATCATTCATAGCTTTTACAACATCGTCGCGGGGCACCGGCAGAACAAGGGTCTGTGTATCGTTGAGCAATTCAGCACTTGTGCCACCAAACCCGATTGTCAGCGCAATCCCATAAAGATCGACCTGCCTCAAGCCCACCATGAGTTCCGCAACACCATCGGCGATCTGTTCTTCGAGTAGATAGGACGTCGCCCTATCAATCAGCGGCCAATTCCCGACATCTGTGCGTGACAGGTTGAGGTGCACGGCCCCCATTTCGCTTTTGTGAGCAATGCCCATGCCTTTCAGAACTAGTGGTGCATTTAGCGCTTTTCCAGCTTCCGCACACTGCGCGGGCGACGGTCCGGAGACTGAATTCGGCACTGGCAATCCAGCTTCCCTTAAGATGGACTTGGCCGCATCTTCGCTCAAAAAGGATGCGTCTTCAGCACATTTTGAAATGCGGAGCGGCAACCAGTCGGCACCGCTGTTTGCGGATGCCGCAGCTTCAAATGCGTTCAGGGTTTCCGACAGGCCACACATCGGCACGATACCCCGGGCAATCAGCCGATCGGCTTCGTCTTCCGGCAGATTTTCCGACATTGTCACCGAGATCGCAGTGGGCGCACCGGTTTCTTTAGATGCGGCTTCGAATGCTCTCACAGTTGGCTTCCAGTCATCCCACGAACAGCGCTTTTCGTTCGGATAGTCCATGACGAGCGTGGTGAGGTTCTGCTCACCCTTCATCATTGCTATGAAGACATCGCGCATCTTGGCTTCGTCGCCCCAGATGAAAGTGTGATAGTCGAGCGGATTGGCAATCGCCACCAGATCTCCCAAAACCGCATTGAGATCGCTGCGTTGTTGCGCGGTAGGCTCCGGGAAAACGATGTCCCGCTCAGAACCGAGGTCAGCAATCAGCCCAGCCTCTCCTCCGGAAGAGGACATCGTTGCGAGCTTGTTGCCAGGCAATGAACCATGGACGTGCAGAATTTTGAGAGTTTCTGTCAGGTCGGCAGGTGTTGTGACTTCAATCGCCCCACATTGACGAAAAAAAGCAGACGAGATCACCGCATCTCCTGCCAGGCTTGCGGTGTGCGACCGGATTGCCGATTGAGATGCTTCCGTGCGCCCCGCCTTGATCAGAACAACCTGTTTTCCCGCGGCATTGGCCTTTTGCACCATGGCCGCAAACCCTTCAGCATCGGTCAAACCTTCAATATAAAGACCGATTGCGGTTACCCGCTTATCAGAGATCATGAATTCAGCGATCTCGTTGAGGCCAGTCTGCGCCTGATTGCCCACACAGGCGATGTAGGCAATCGGCAAGCCGCGCTGCTGCATCGACAGATTGATGACGATGTTTGAGGACTGGGAAATCAGCCCCACACCCCGTTCAACCCGGCGTCCGCCATGTTGGTCTGGCCAAACGAGCGCGCCATCAAGATAGTTGATGATCCCGTAGCAATTGGGGCCCAGCACGGGCATGTCGCCGGCAGCGGCCACAAATTGTTTCTGTAGATCGGTATCGCCCGATTCCGCGAAACCGGAGGCAAAACACACAACCCCGCCACAGCCCAACTTTCGCAGTTGGGAGACCGTTTCAATCGCCAGGTGACGATTGACGCCGACGAAGGCCACGTCAGGTGGGGACGGCAGGTCACTTACGGATTTGTAGCAGGCGACCTCGTGCATCGCCTCCCGGGTAGGACTAACAGGCCAGATGTTGCCATCGAAACCCATCCTCAGGCACTGTTCGACAACGTTTTCTGCCCAGTTCCCACCAATCGCTGCCACCGAGCGCGGCCGGAACATTCGCTGAAGCGATTGCACTTATGCACCCAGTGGGCGGAGCAGAGCACGGGAAATGATGTGGCGCTGAATTTCGCTGGTGCCTTCCCAAATTCGCTCAACCCGGGCGTCGCGCCAAATCCTCTCCAATGGAAGTTCATCCATCAGACCCATGCCACCATGGATCTGGATTGCCTCGTCGGCAACAAAGGCCAGCATCTCGGTTGCCATCAGCTTTGCCATGGCCATGTCACTGTCTGTGACCGTGCCTTCGTCGAATTTCCAGCCTGCTTCCCAGACCATGAGTTCTGACGCCTTCAAGCGGGTGGCCATGTCAGCAAGCTTGAACGAAACGCCCTGATATTTTCCAATAGCCTGACCGAATTGCTTACGTTCAGCCGCCCATTCTACAGCAAGATTGAACGCTCGCTCAGCGCGACCAAGACAGGTCGAGGCCACCTGGAGGCGGGTCGCGCCCAACCATTCATTGGCGACATCAAACCCCTTGTGAACTTCGCCAAGCACGGCGTCCGCCGGAAGTCGACAATCATCAAATTCCAACACTGAATTCGGGTAACCGCGGTGCGAGACATTCGCGTAACCATCGCGCACTTCGAACCCCGGATGACCTTTGTCGACAAAGAAGGCGGTGATCAGCTTCTTTGGTCCGCGGGGCGTTTCCTCTCCGCCCGTGGCCATGAAGCAAATGGCAAAATCCGCGCTATCGGCATGGGAAATAAAGTGCTTTGTGCCGTTCAGGATCCAGTCGTCACCATCCTTTACGGCACTCGCCTTCATGCCACGAAGGTCGGACCCCGCATCCGGTTCCGTCATGGCGAGACAATCGGATTTTTCACCCTGGATACAGGGAAAGAGATATTTCTCCTGCTGGTCTTTCGTACCGGCAAGAAGAATGTTCGACGGTCGGGCGACACATGTCCAATGCAGCGCATAGTTGGCGCGGCCAAGCTCCTTTTCATAGAGTAGCCACGTCAGCGTATCGAGCCCGGCTCCACCAACATTTTCCGGCATGTTCGCCGCATAAAGGCCAGCTTCAATGGCCTTTGCCTTGATTTCATCCACCAGCTCGGGGCGCAGCACACCCGTGCGCTCGATTTCCAGTTCGTGAGGGTAGAGTTCATTTTCCACAAACGACCGGGTCGTCTCGACGATCAGGCGTTGCTCTTCGCTAAGGGAGAAGTCCATTGGTCCCTCGTGAAAATCGGAGATGGTTTTCGCAAGCCTAAGCAGACGACAACAAAAATTATCATCCCGCTTACGACACGAGGGTTCGTGTTCGTCTTACTCGTTGGTTTTGTCGAGAGCAGCTGCCAGATTTTCATCAACCACATGCAGATAGTCCGTCCAGTCGGAAATGGAACTGACGGGCTCGCGGCCATCAGAAATGCCACGCAATCCTAAAAAACCAATCCCGAACACTTGTGTGGTCCGCATGACGGCCCAGCTTTCCATGTCGACCATATCTGCATCGATTGCGGCATAGGCATCTCCGGAAACCACGTTGGCACCGGTGCTCAATGAGGCCGATGGGACGCCCGCGATGCGTTTTTCAATTTCAACGATCGGAGGCACATCCAGAAACGGCGTTTGTCCCTTTTCAAACCCGAAGGCAGACGCATCCATGTCCCGATAGGAAACCTGGCTGACCTCATAGACGGCGCCTTGTTCCAGAGAATTGGAACCCGCGCTTCCAAGCGACAGGACAATGTCCGGAAGGCTACTACTCGCAGCCAATTCTGCCAACGCTTTCGACACCAGAACGCCGGCTTCCACCGGGCCAACACCGCAAAAAAGCGGCTTAATGCGTTTTTTCAGTTCATCGCCATATTCGGCATCATTCGCCATCACGGGTAGCGCTGTCAGCGACCCCAGTTTCACCAGTTGTGCATCCAAGTCAGAGCGTCCTGTAAATCGAAGACCAAAATCTATCTCAGATTTTGAGGGCTCTCGTCAGATTTGCAATCCTTTTATTGGAAGACCGCATTACTGACACACAACGGGACCGATCTGGGTTTGCGCTTCAATCCGGGCAGCAAACTCAAAACTGGCCCTGCATTCAACATCGCTGGTGTTCACGGTGATTTGGTTGTTGGAGGAAAGCCCAGACAGGAACGCCTGGCCGTCATAGCCAACTATATGTTCCTCATCAGACCCCTGAACGGCGACAACCGAACCGACCGGGATGTGCGCACCGGCCGCATCGACCAGAATGACTAACGCAGACGAGGACGCTTTACCCACCCCGTCAAACTTCACCAGCGTTCCGGATCGCTCCGGCAGAGCAATGCGGCGTTGTGTTTCCGATACCGCAGAGTTCACTGGCAGATCATTTGGTTCAATCGAAACCTTGTTCGATTCAAATGACCGAATGCCCGGCACGAGGAACTGCCCGCTCCTGCCCGTTTTCCCGACCGGCTGGTTCTCATGATAGACAACAACATTTGGCGCGCCTGCATCCACCACAGCGAATGAATCATCGATGCGTCGCGACAGGTGAACATTACCGCCCATGATCGCCACGCCACCCTCCACCGTTCCGTAGGCTGTCACGCTGTCCTTGCTCGCATCTAGCGAAACGCGGAAGTCGTTGACGTCGCCCACATAGGACGCCCGCAGCGCACCGCGGGTGATCTTCTTGCTTTTTCGGATCGAGGCAGAATAGCCGTAACTTCCGGGCTTTTGCCCACGCGATTTGGAATAGGTGGCCTCGCTCGCCAAACCGTCTTCTGTGCTGGAAACGCCGACGGACGCGCTCTTGTTATCATCCAGAGTGAACGTCATTCCGGCATAGATGCCGATGTTGCGCTCACGGGAGACTTCTGACTGGGCTGACAGTGAGAAGTGCGCATTGTCACTCATTCTCTTGCCCAGGGTCGCGGTCACAAAATGGCGGTGGCCTTCCGTGGTGCTTTCGGTGTGCGAGTAACCGAGACCCAAAGACGCATCGGTGTTTGGCAATCGAATTCCGGCAAATAGACGATCATACGCGATCACCCGATCAAGGCGTGAAAAATCAATGGATGCAATCCCATTCGTATCTGCAAGATCAACATAGTCGCCGACGAGGCGCCGGGTTTCAGCCTTGAATGAATAGTGACGATTGCCATAGCTGTATCCGGCTGACACAAGCCCACCACGGCGACCATTCAATGTGCTGGCGGCACCTGCAAAATTGAGCGTGCCGCGCGGACCCAGCCCAACCAGAATACCTGCCCCACCATTGACGAGGCCTGCCCCTCCTTCCGAGTGGAGTTCCAGCGTGTGCTCGTCGGTCAAGCCGTACCGCAGGCTGCCGGAAAAGATGGCGGTATCACCATAATTGTCGTTGATCGACGCATATCCTGTGCGGGTGACACCCACGGATGCGGAATAATCGTAAAGCCCCTTTCGCAGCAGGCGTTCGCTTGTGCCAAACGGAAGGGTTTGTTCGGTCCTTTTCCCTGTCGCATCCTGCACAACAACGCGGAGTTCGCCACTGCCCGTGGGGGTTGGCAGGTCAGATATGAGAAATCGTCCCGTATCCACTTCGGTGGAGGAAAGCCGCAGATTTCCCAGATAAACATCCACCGTCGATGGTACCGCCGCCGTTCCCTCAAATTGCGGCAGCGGTTGGATGATAAGGTCAGGGCGGGTGCGGAAATTGTGGCGCGCCTGAACACCACCCATGCGTATTGGACGAGTCCAGGCAAGCCCGCCTGATATCAGATCACCTGCCCGCAGTGTCAGCTGCTTTTCAACAATGGTATGCGACCAGTAAGTGTCCAGCCGCCGTAGTCGGGACTTGCTGTTGCTGGCGAAATCCACAATGCCCGACTGGTAAATCGAGCCGTATGGCGAAAACAGCCAACCATCGAGCAGAGCCGAACCACCGTTGAAGCTCGGATCAATGGTTTTCGTTCCCGACGAAATCTGCCCGGAGATCGAATAGTTGAGGGCTGCGCCATAACCGGGCGTCAGAACCGGAACATCATGCACAGTGCCGCGCGCACTGTATTTCGCAAGCGTCGATTTGGTGGGATCCAGATCGATATAGATCGCCTGCTCGGTTGCTTCATATTTGTAGGCAATCCCGGTCAGCTCATCGAGATAGACACGGTCCTTCGGTTGCCGCCCGTCACCCGGATCAACGCCAATTTCACGCAACTCTCCTGCTTCCGCACTGAGACGCCCGCCCGGGTCACCGCGAAATTCCGCAATCAGTTGTTTGCGATGACCGTTGATGACGACATCCAGAAACAGCGAAAGACCGTCCCGGGAGGCCGCTTCCTCTTCGGTGAGAGGCCCCCTCAGTTCGGTCGGCTGTAGCGGAACGTCAAGGGGGACTTCAGAAGTCCCCGGCTCGTTCGCATATGAAGTTGGAAAGGCTTGAAACGCGGTAAGCAGTACAATGCAAGTCAGCCAAAGGCATTTGCGCATCGCACTCCTTTATTTCAATTGGGCCACCGCTTTGAACGGACCATAGTTGGACTGGGCCGTGATGGTGACACGCCTGCCCCGCAGGCGACTGCCGGAATTGGTGTAAAACGTTTTCGATGATTGGCTCAGAACGTAACCGTTCAGACCTTTGCCGAAATCGACCGCACGTCCACGACCATCAACCACGCGCATCTGCGAAAGTTTCAGGCGGGTCTGGCCATAGTTTGCACCGGCAACAATCAGCTTGCCGCCACGCTGATAGACGTTCCAGGCGGTCTTTGGCTTGGCATATTCGCCAGGCCCAAAGAAGACAGGCAGCGAATAACGCATGACCATGCGAACCGTAGAACGGTTGGTTCTTGCCTTGCTTGGAATTTCATCAATTAGCAGACGATAGTTTTCTTCCGTATTCACCGGTTTCTTCGACAGGCGTACGATGCGCACAACGGCCTTCTTGCCAGGACGAAGCTTCACAATTGGCGGGCTAACAACCACATCTTTGGTGTTGTGGAAGCGCTCACCCCTCTTTCCCTGCGACCAGCGGAAGATGCGGGCCTGGACGGCCATAACCGTCCGGCCAGTGTTTGTCAGTGTAACCGACGACGCGGCACCAGGTGCCGGGACGTCGATGGAAACAGGAGCAATCTGGAGTTTTCCGGCTTCTACCTGACCCATGAGAGCCAGGCCAAAGGCGGCCGCTAAAACGCCGTGGAAAAAACGCATGCAATTGCTCCTTATTTTCGATGATTAGTAGGTGACGGTGATCGTCACAGTGTCGGTGTAAGTGGCCGGAGTTGGCGTTGTCTGCGGTGGAACGCGACCATAAACTGTGTAGGTCTGTGCCGATCCGCTGCCCGTGGCGCTCTGTGTGTCCGTGCCGACTGTGTTGCCCCAGTTTGTGGTGCGCGCAGCGTTGGTCCACATGGTGTAATCCACGTCTTCAGCAGTACCGCCGTTGAACATTTTTCGCGTCGCGACCGTGCCACCAGCGGTGGTACCGGCATTGAGGCCAATGTCGTAGGTGGTGCCGTTTGAGCAGGTCACATCAAAGGTTGTCGTTGCATCGATGTTTGCTGTCAGCGGAGTGGTTGCCGTACCAAAATCAAGGGTGCCGACCGAGCTGATCGCGCAAGATGCCTGAACAACGAGCTGAACATTCATGTTCGCCGTCGTGGTCGCGGCGTTGGCGGATGGAATCGCCAAAGCGGTCAGACCAAGTGCTGCAGCAAACGCTGCGTTGCGATGTGTTTTGGAAATCACACGCAATACTGAGAGATTTACCATTGTACTCTTCCTCTGAATGCGGTGCGGCTTTCACAGTCCGCCCCTGCAGCGCACTATCGAAGAAGTTGGTGAATCGAGAGTTAACCAGAACAACCGCATGCAATATTTTTCATCAACCGTTGTGCAGTCTGGCCTGAAGCATCGTTGAGCGCCTTGGCATTTTCTTAACGAAGCGTTACAAAATGCAACCTTGAAGTTTAATTTCCATTTATATATCCAATTAATAAGTAAGCGTCACGACAATGGTGTCTGTGTAGGTTCCGGTGCCCGGTGTGGCCTGCGCGGGCACCCTTCCATAGGCAGTGTGACTGTTAATTCCCGAACCACCCATGCTGCCAGCCACCGTATTCGTCCCCACGAGGCTTCCCCAGCCCTGAGTGCGCGCTGCATTGCGGTAAATGCCGTATGTGACATTCTGCGCGCCAAGCGACATCTGTCGCATGGTTGGATCGGTGGCGCCGGCATTGCCGCCATTCAGAGCAATAAAGTAGCTGGCCCCCGCAGTGCAGGACACCTGAATTGTGGCAGAAGTGTCGATTGCCGAGGTGAGCGTTGAGGCAATTCCGAAATCCATCGCCGTACTGGTGACGTTGCAAGTTGATTGAACTGCAGCACGCGCAGTGGACGTGTGACCAAATGAGTTGGTGGTGATTGCATTGCAGGACGCGGCAGCGGCAGCAGATGGATATTCCTCGGACTTCACGCTGAACCCGATGGCTGTGCCCGCCGCGCCAGAGGTGTACGTTCCTTGGGGCACTGCTGGTTGCCCTGAAAACACACGGCCATATACCGGCAGAAGCTGAATGAAGGTTCCAGGCGCAAAATCGAGCGTCACCGGCCCGTAGGTGTTGTAGATGGGGATCGGAACATCGGCGCTCCCCCAGACACTGGTGCGAGCTGCATCCTTGTAGATCTGAAAACCCAGCAGGTCTCCGGACCCGTTGTCCATGTAGCGTTGCGTGGCGTCCGCCTGATTGTATCCCATATGGACACAGGCTCTCACCATGAATGTCGGATTGTTGCGAAAGCACAGCAGCAGGGTGGTATCCGACGTGTCGTGCGGTGTTCCGCTCAACATGTCGATCGTACCGAAATCTAAAAACGAATTGAACGCAAAGCATGACGATGCGTTCGCCGGTTTCACCGTCGCCACCACCGCCAATACCAACAATGCTGCGATCGCCAGGCGCCGCACGTTCCCGCCCCGGTTATGGTTAATGCTTCGTCAATTTCAACCGGCAAAGTTAAGGGGGCGTTAATGAGCAGCAGGGGTTCACTCCGCCGGATTGCGCTGGTGGGAAGATGCCACCAGCCTCCCTCGTTGAGGGACGGTTTGGCAAAGTTTTTTTGGTTCAGCTGATAAACGACCCGTTGCGCAATTCTGTGAAGGCCTGCATCAGTTCTTCACGCGTATTCATGACGATTGGACCGTGCCAGGCCACCGGTTCCGCAATCGGTCTTCCTGAAATCAGCAGAAAGCGAACGCCTTCCTCTCCCGCCTGTACCGTGATCTCGTCGCCAGAAGAGAACAAGACCAGCGTGCGATTGCCCGATTGATCGCGAATAAGGATTTCCTCACCGGCGATTTCCTTCTCGGTCAAAATCCCAAACGGCTTCGAAGCATCAACGAACGCGCCACTACCAGCGAATATATAGGCAAAGGCATTGCGGTAGGTATCGACGGGAAACGTCTTCTTCACACCGGGAGGCACTGATATGTCGAGATAAACCGGATCAGCGGCGATCCCTTCCACCGGCCCGGTTTTTCCCCAAAACGAACCACAAAGCACCCGGACAACGGTGCCGTCATCGTCAATAACCTCTGTTACAGCATCGGAACTCACATCCTGATAGCGCGGCTCCGTCATCTTGAGATCGGAAGGAAGGTTGGCCCAAAGCTGGAACCCGTGCATGCGTCCGCTGGCATCACCTTTCGGCATTTCCTGATGCATGATGCCACGGCCTGCGGTCATCCACTGAATGTCGCCAGCTCCCAATTCGCCCGTGTTGCCAAGGCTGTCGGCATGTTCAACCGTTCCAGCCAGCACATAGGTGATCGTTTCAATGCCGCGATGCGGGTGCCAGGGAAAGCCGTTCAGATAGTCTTCAGGTCGCTCATTGCGAAAATCATCGAACAGCAGAAAGGGGTCGAGCATGGTCGGGTCTTCGAAACCGAAGGCCCTGTGCAACTTCACACCAGCGCCTTCCATGGTTGGCTTGGCTGAAACGGTATCCTTAACTGGTCTGATCGACATGACTTATCTCCATTGCTGTTCCGTCATGTGGCCGCATTGGGCAGAATAGCAACGGGATCAATGAAAACGCATCGTCGCCGTTAACTGAACAAATTTACCACCTGTTCACTAATTGAAATCGAAACGCGCGCGGCGTGGTAGGGTTGGACCAACGATCAACCCGGTGAAGTGCGGCGCTCACTCCAATGTCTCCCCGATCTGACAGCAGGATCCACAGCCTTGACGGGTTGCGGTTTGTGGCGGCCATGGCCGTGCTGCTCTATCATTTCTCCTATCGTGGGCAGATGGGCGATCCTTACACCGCGTTCTCGGTCCCAATATTACAACCGGTGACCCAGTTTTTTCATCTGGGCGTTGGCCTGTTTTTCGTCATCAGCGGGTTTGTCATTTGCTGGTCAGTGCTGCAGCAGAACACTTGGGACTTCCTGCGCCGACGATTTCTGAGGCTATATCCCGCCTTCGTGATTGCGGTGTTCGCCACTTCAGCCTGTGCTTTGCTCATTGGTGGCGGCCTGTTCCACGCCACGCCGCAAAACATATTGGCGAACCTGACATTTCTGCCGCAGCTTTTCGGCCAGACCTTCACTGATGGCGTCTACTGGTCCATCGTCGTGGAACTGATCTTTTATGGCTGGGTCGCGCTACTTGCCTATTTTGGCGTGCTGCAACGCTGGTTCCTTCCAACCGTTTCAGCGTGGCTTTCCATCGCGATTCTCAACGAGTTCGTGATCCAGAATGAGATCATCGAACACCTGTTTCTCACGCCCCATGCCGGCTATTTCATTGCTGGTATGCTGCTCTACAGGCGCATGATCGCCCGACAAGGCGAACCGTTGGACTGGATATATCTGGTACTGGCTATCGCGCACTGTGTCGTTTTTGAAATGCGGCGCGGAATCCCATTTGCTGAAAATGCCGAAACACAGCTGGAATTGCTGAGTGTCGCGCTCGCAACGCTTTGTGTGTTTGCCATGTTTGCATTGACGTTAAAAATCACGGTTCCTGACAACCTGATCAGGTACACGACCCTGTTGGGGGCCATCTCATACCCGCTCTACCTTGTTCACCAGAATATCGGCTACATGATTCTAAATCAGGTGGATGGCCTGTTGCCTGAGTATGGATCTCTGCTTGTGGCCATTTCCCTCACTGTTGGGCTGGCGTGGCTCATCACCCGGTTTGCAGAACCCCGGATGCTTGGCTATTTCCGGCACGTATTGGGGATGATCGAACAAGTCGCTCGCCATTTGCGCTTTTTTCCAGACCGGCGAAACCGAATTTTTGTAAGCGAATGACCCGGACCGGTTTCGACGGTGTCGGAATTGGTCTAGAAGCACGGCAATCCCATTCGCTTAATCCGACTGCTTCGCGTGTACCCGAAAATTCTCATTGTCTTTTGCGGCCTGCTGCTGGGCCTGTCCGCATATTCAATCGACAGTGTGCTGCCTGCCTTTGGTGAAATCACCGCAGACTTTGGTGTTCCGATATCTCTGGCGCAGGCAACTGTTCCAGTCTTCTCGCTGCCTTTCGCGTTTGGACACCTATTCTACGGACCGCTGTCTGACCGGTTCGGGCGCCGACCGGCGATTGCCGTGGGTCTGAGCTTTTTTGCGGCGGGATCTTTGCTGGCCTCTCTTTCCACATCAGTAGAATTTTTGTTGGCAGCCCGGTTTATTCAGGGATTTGGCGGTGCCTCTGCGCCTGTTGTTGCGCGCGCTATTCTGAGAGATCACTACGACGGGCCAAAGCTCGCAGGCTCCATGTCATTTGCCATGACGGTCTTTTCCGTTGCCGTGATGGTTGCCCCTCCAATTGGTTATGCCATGATCGAAGTCGGCAACTGGCGCTGGATTTTCTTTGCCCAGATGGTGCTTGCAATCCTGCTGTTGCTCATCAATCAGTTCGTATTCCGCGAGTCACACAAAGATCTGGACGTATCTGCGTTGCGACCGGGAAACATGGTCCGCGCAATGGGGCGCGTGTTCAGACATCCTCAGTCGCGGACATTTCTGATACTCGCCAGCCTCGCCCAATGCGCTTTGCTGTCTTTTGTGGTCAACGGTCCGCTTTTGTTCGAAAACGGCTTTGGCATTACCGGGCTGACGTTTGCACTTCTGTTTTCCGCCATGGGCACCAGCATTATTCTTGGTCAATGGTTCAATCGCTGGGCAATTGTGAGAGTTGGCGTGCTTGCCAGTGCCCGGATCGCAAGCTCGATCCTTTTTGCTTCATCGTTTTTGTGCTTCGCTCTGGAGTTCAGCGGTTTGCTGACCCTTTCCGGCTTTCTGGCACTGATGTTCCTGTTCGGAACGAGCTTTCTGGTGGTGATCGCGAACTCAACGGCCTTGATCATCGATCCGCACAAGGAAATTGCCGGTCTCACCTCAGCGCTTTTTGGTTTTTGCACAATTGCGACATCCGCGATCTTTGTTCTTGTCACGGTCCCCATCTTCGATGGAAGTGTGATGAGGTGGGCTGCCGGAATGAGCCTCATGACTGCAATCAGCACGCTGGGCTATCTCGCTTCCGATCTGCTGACCAGACCCAAAAACCGTCAATAAATTCGGCCCCGCGAAATTCAGCATCTGGAAAGCCTTTCTCAAGTAAGGCAAACTTGCGCTCTCTAAGAGATGCGATTCCCCGTGATACAAATCACAATCAGGATTTGGGCAGGCAACGTCTGGTGCCCGAGTGCAGGAAAGGACATGAGATGATCGTCGTTACGGTCAAAATTGAAGTCGATGCAGAACATCAAAGCATGTTCAAAAACGCCGCACTCAAGCAGGCTGAAGTCACGCTTGATCGCGAAACGGGCTGCCTGAAGTTTGAGGTCTACACCGATCCACGACGGCGTTCGAACTTCCTGTTGCTTGAGACTTATGAGTCGCAAGGCGCATACGACCATCATCTTGTCAGCGAACACTATCGCACATTTGACCAGATTTCCGCACCTTGGGTTGCCATGAAAGAAGTGGAAATCTGGGAACTGGAGATCCCGCGCGAGATCGCCTGACGTCGATGCCCCGGACCATCCGCAGACTGAACGACAATATCGTCAACCAGATCGCGGCTGGTGAGGTTATCGAGCGCCCTGCAAGTGCCATCAAGGAACTTGTTGAAAATGCCATCGACGCTGGCGCCACACATATCGATGTGACCACGCGCGCTGGCGGAAAACTGCTAATGCGGGTGGTCGACAATGGCCACGGTATGAATGCCGATGCGCTCAGTCTCGCCATTGAGCGTCATTGCACATCAAAACTCAGCGATGATCTGTTCGATATTCACACACTCGGGTTTCGTGGTGAGGCGCTTCCTTCAATCGGATCGGTTTCCCGACTGAACATCCGCAGCAAGGCGGTGGGCGAAGAGTTCGGCTGGGAGATTGCGGTCGACGGCGGCAGGGTGACCTCGCCCAAACCTTCGCCCGTCCAGCGGGGCACCGTTGTTGAAGTCAAGGACCTCTTTCACGCCACGCCCGCGCGGTTGAAGTTCCTGAAGTCGGATCGCGCTGAAGCCAACGCCGTTTCAGAAACAATCAAGCGAATTGCCCTGGCGTTCCCCCACATTCGCTTCACGACAACCATTGATGACCGGCCTCCGAGCGATCTCAAAGCCTGCCCGGATGAAGGCGGTTTCTTGAAACGTATGGGACAGATTCTCGGTGCCCAGTTCGCAGAGAATGCGCTTGAGATTGATGCGGTGCGGGAACCTGCACGACTTACCGGGTTTGCCGGTCTTCCAACTTTCAATCGAGGCAATGCCCAACATCAGTTTATCTTCGTGAATGGAAGACCGGTACGGGACAAGGCCCTCATTGGCGCGGTTCGCGCTGCCTATGCCGATTTCGTTGCACGGGATCGGCATTCGGTCTTGGTTCTCTTTCTGGACCTGCCGCCACAGCTTGTGGATGTGAATGTGCATCCGGCCAAGGCCGATGTTCGTTTCCGTGATCCCGGGCTCATTCGTGGCCTGATTGTTGGCGCGCTGAAAGAGGCGATCAGTGGCGGTGGATTTCGCGCCTCCAATCATTCTGCCGCCGATGCGCTTGCAGCATTCACCGGCAATGCAACAGCTGCAGATCAGCGCACCTATCAAGCCCCTCAGTCTGGGCGAACTTGGCAACAATCGCCGTTTGCACCTGTTTCAACAGATATGGCGGCCAGCGGGTTTCGCGAAAGCGCCCAGCAGACGTTCACGCACACCGCTGCGCCTTCGTCCGATCTTCGCCCCAATGCAGCTGTTGCTGAACCAGAGGACAACGCATACCCCCTTGGTGTCGCCAGAGCGCAGCTACATGAAAACTACATCGTCTCCCAAACGCGGGATGGTCTGGTGATTGTCGACCAGCATGCCGCGCATGAGCGGCTGGTCTACGAGGAACTCAAAGCCACACTTCGCCAGAATGGCGTTGAGGCGCAGATGCTGTTGGTTCCGGAAGTGATTGAACTCGGCGAAGACGATATCGACAAGCTTTGTAACCATCTTGATGAGTTGGCGCGGATCGGCCTGGTTATCGAGCGATTTGGACCAGGTGCAGTCTCGGTTCGCCAGATTCCCGCAATCCTCGACAAAGCCAGTATTAAGACCATGATCACCGATATTGTCGACGAGATTGCTGAATGGGGATCAATCACTGAGGTCGAAACCCGAATTGACCATATTTGTGCGACCATGGCCTGCCACGGTTCTGTTCGATCCGGCCGCCGATTGCTGGGCCCGGAAATGGATGCGCTTTTGCGTCAGATGGAGGTCACACCGAACTCGGGCCAATGCAATCACGGTCGTCCGACCTACATTGAACTGAAGCTCAAAGACATCGCGAGATTGTTCGGGCGTCGCTGAATTGAAGTTTTTCTGTCAAACCGCTACATACGCCCAGAACACCCCTATCCAGACAGGCACAATTGATGCTCACCCGATTTCAGAACCCGAATGATAACGAAGCCCGCATTCGCTATCTTGATGGTGATTTTCAGGTGGTATCCCCGGGCGCATTTGTTGCCTGTGCCGTGACAGGCGAGAAAATTCCGCTTGAGGAGCTCAAATATTGGAGTGTTGAGCGGCAGGAAGCCTATGTGGACGCCACCAGTTCGCTGAAGAGGCATCAGGAAACCGTTTAGAGCGCATCACCGTTTCACGGAAATGCTTCTGCGCTTCAAGCAGTGGTTTTTCGTGGTTCCTTGTCCATTTGATGATCTCATCAAATGGAGAACGGCTCTAGAGCTTCAACCGGCGATTGGCTTCGGCGACTTCCCGTTTGCGAAACGCGGCCACCGTTTGCTCCACAATATGCGGGGCGTCGCGGGGACTGTCGAACTCCAGATTGACCGCAAAGATCTCACTGCGTTCCAACAATTCTGATTGAAGTTTTCCCGCACCTTTGAGGCGGGCGGCGTCCTTGCTGGTGGTAACGAGTTCGAGTTTGCTCGCTTCTGCCGTGACCATCAGATCAGCACACTCCTCATCGGAGAACACATGATGATCGCCAAAACTGCGTTGATCGGCAATTTGCGCGCCCACCTTCTGCAAGGAAGCGTAAAATTTTCCGGGGTCCGCGATGCCAGCATAGGCAAGCACTTCTTTTTCTGTCCAGGCTTCCGGCTCCACAGCCTGAAACAGGGCTTCGTAAACCGGGCGGGCGCGACGGGCGGCCAGTCGCACGATCTTGTTGCCGTTTGCACCTTTCCCAATGATCAGCACCGCATCGGCGCGAACCAATTGTCGCCCAAGATTGGCGCGCAGCGGTCCGGCTGGAATGCAAAAGCCGTTGCCAACGCCCCGCACGCTGTCGACCACCAGCAGCGAAAAATCTTTGTGAAGCCTGGGGTTCTGAAACCCGTCATCCATTATAATAAAGTTGCAGCCTGCCTCTTCCAGCAGTTCAGCACCCTTGTCCCGCTCCGGTGAGACCGCCGTGGTCTGTTGCGACGCAAGAACCAGCGGCTCATCGCCAACATCCAGCGCATTGTGACGGTCCAGATTAACAAGCGTCGGCTGGCGGATGCCGCCACCATAGCCACGGCTCAAAAAGCCTGGAGTGTAGCCCGCATCTTCCGCGGCTTTGCCAAGCGTCAATGCTGTGGGTGTTTTCCCCGCCCCACCTGCAACCAGATTTCCAACGCACAAGATGGGGACCCGTGCGTGAAACCGGGCCTCCTGCTCCATGCGTTTTGCGGCGATGTTGCCATAAACTGCGCCCACGGGCGCCAACAGAGTGGACAGTATGCCGGGCCGACGCCACCAGAATTCAGGGGCTTCGTTCATCTTGCCTGACCGGCCGGATTAGCACTGATGATCGTTTCGCTGGATGAGGGTTCCCCGGTGTGCCCACGTTCCAGACCAATGTGCATTTGCAGCGGAGAAACAAAGGGATCAATTGCCGCGAGCGTTCGCGCAAGTGAACCACGCATTGCGTCAACTGTTCGACGAGCGGCTCGGACCATCTCTGCCTGTTCGTGCGGATTGGCCATGAGATGCAAAACATGATCAGCTAGGTTGGCACCATCGCTGACAAGACGCGCCCCACCAGCTTGGATCAATGCCTCATAAGGCGCGCGGAAATTCTGGACATTTGCTCCAGATAGTATGGCGGCACCAGCGAGCGCCGGCTCGACCGGATTTTGACCACCCTTGGCCTTGAGGGAGCGACCGACAAACGCAATCGGCGTCAAATTGAGAAAGAGCCCCATTTGCCCGATCGTGTCTCCCAGAAATATGTCGGTCTCAGGAGTAATTGCCGCACCGGACTGATGCGACGCAACAGTCAACCCGCGCTTCTCAAGCATCTGCTTGATTGAAGAGCAACGTTCCGGGTGACGTGGCACAAGAACCGTAAGGACATTGGGGACGCTCTGTTTCAACCGGTTGTGGACATCGGCAACGATTTCTTCTTCGCCCCGATGAGTGCTTGCCGCCGTCCAGGAGGGGCGACCGGCAATCTGGCTTTGGCGTAGCGCCAATTGATCAGCATCTACCGGCAAAATGGGGGAATCGAATTTCAAGTTTCCGGATACTGCCACGCGGCGCGCGCCCAAGTCTCGCAACCGGTTTCCGTCTAACTGGGATTGGGCAACCACCAGTGCCAGCTTCTCAAACAAGGCATTGGCAACGCCCGATTGCTTTGACCATCGTTTGTAAGAGCGATCTGACATGCGCGCGTTGACAAGCACTTGCGGAACACGTCGGCGGCTGAGCTCGAGTATGGTCGTTGGCCAAATTTCCGACTCAGCAAAAACAGCAAGGTCGGGTCGCCAGTGATCCAAGAACCGGTTCACGGCTGGCTTCATGTCCAGCGGAACGAACTGATGAAGCGTTGATTTTGCCAGACGGGTCTCGGTTACTGTCGCAGATGTCACGGTGCCCGTCGTCAGCACCAGGTTCAAACCCTGTTTTTCGAAGTGCTGAACCAGTGGCATGATTGCAAGAGATTCCCCGACGCTGGCTGCATGCAACCAGATCAGTGGACCTTCAGGGCGATCGAAACCTGCAATGCCATAACGCTCTCCGCGGCGCGCAAAGTTCTCCTTGCCTTTTCGCGCGCGCCAGAAAATCCAGCCACCCACAAATGGATACAGGCAAGACCCGGCAAATCGGTAAGTGTTGAGGGCAGTTTGTGCCCACAGATCGCTCATTACTACTCAAGCTTCGACGGTTTCAGGGCGCGAAAATCGCTCTGCTTAGATCAGGGTCATCACCCTAGTCATTTTCTGGATCAAGCAGGCGGTGCAGGTGCACAATAAAATATCGCATATGGGCATTATCCACGGTCGATTGCGCTTTGCCCTTCCAGGCATTGTAGGCCGACTTGTAGTTTGGAAAAACACCGACAATGTCCATCGCGTCAAGATCGCGAAATTTCACGTCGTCCAGCTCTTCCAGCTCGCCGCCAAATACAAGATGCAGCAGTTGTTCCCCATTTTTTTCAGACATTGTTTGCTCCGAACTTCAGCCCCTGACTTCGATATTCACTGCGCGGCCATCTTGATTGCTCTTGCAAGATCAAGCGCCTCATCATGCCAGTCCAGGCCGCTGGCAACCAGAATTCCATGGCGTAAGTTTGGCCGGTTATAAAGCGGCCGATTGCCATCTATATCACTCAAACAGCCACGCGCTTCCCCGACAATGAGATCCGCCGCTGTCAGATCCCAATCGTGCGCATTCGGTCGGACAAAGACAGCGTGGGCCTCACCACTGGCAATCATGGCCAGCCGATAGGCGAGCGACGGCACAAAATCCAGCATCTGCAATTCGCGCGCCCGATGGTTCCTGAACGATTTTGCAAGGGATTTCGGCCCGACAATGCGCCACGGTTCATGCTTTGCCGGACGAGATCTAGAAAGCTGAAGCGGCTTACCGTTCAGCCAGGCCCCTTCTCCCACGATGGCAGTGTACGTTTCTCGCCTTGCCGGGCACTCCAGGACACCGGCAACCGGGCGACCGTTTTCAACAACAGCGACGCTGACGCACCAGCTCTTGTGGCCATTGATAAAGCCGCGAGTGCCATCGATGGGATCAACCACAAACAAACGGGACGCTACACCACGGGACCCGTCATCTTCGCTCTCTTCGGAAAGCCAACCATAGTCCGGCCGTGCGGAACGCAAAATCGCCCTGAGACGCTGGTCGATGGCCATATCAGCTTCCGAAACCGGCGAGTTGCCATCCTTGTACCAAACCGACGGGTCTTTTTTGAAATATCCAAGACCGATCTTTCCAACTTCCACAGCTGCCTCGGCAATAAGCGCACAGTCCGCTGCGTTTTCCGACATGGTTTGGAGGTCAGCGCCCTGCAATGGTCATCCCCTCAATCAGCACGGTTGGCGCGTTTGTGCTGGTTTTGTATTCCAGATCATTTGCGGGAACGAGGCGGGCAAACATATCTGCGAGAGAACCAGCAACTGTAATCTCGCTCACCGGGTATGTGATTTCACCATTCTCGATCCAATATCCCGAGACACCTCGCGAATAGTCGCCAGTGACCATGTTAACACCCCGTCCAATCAGTTCGGTGATGTAGAGGCCGGTGCCAATCTCGCGCATCAGTTCTTCGGGCGATTTGTCTCCTGCATGAAGGGTCAGATTGGTCGATGACGGGCTTGTTTGGCCACCGCTTCGTGCCGCACGACCATTTGTTGTCAGCCCCAACTCCTTGGCCGCCGCCCGGTCGAGCAGCCAGTGCTGCAATATACCGTTCTCAACCAAATTCAGTGGGTTTGCAGAAGCACCCTCGCCATCGAACGGCCTGGATGCAAGGCCGCGGGATCGGTGTGGGTCATCCGTAATACGGATGCTTTTACCAAACACTGCGTCGCCCATTTTCTCCCGCAAGAAGCTGGTCTTGCGGGCAATGGATGCACCGTTGATCGCACCGGAGAAATGCGAAACCAGACCACTTGCTACACGTGGGTCATAAACAACGGCAGCCTGTTGCGATGGAACCTGTTTTGGACCCACACGGCGGACGGTCTGTTCCCCCGCGCGCCTTCCGATGTCGTCTGGTCCACGCAAATCTTCCAGATGAACACGCGAATCGTAGTCATAATCGCGTTCCATCGACGTGCCTTCGCCCGCCACAACACTGACTGAGCAGGAGTGTCTGGTACTCGCATAACTTCCGTTGAAGCCATTGCTCGTTGCAAGCACCATGCCGCCACGACCGAACGACGCGGAAGCCCCGCTGGAGTTTGAAACACCTTCAACGGCCAGTGCCGCGGCCTCGCAGGCAAGTGCGCGCTCTTGAAGTTCGGTTGCCGATTGGATCTGCTTGTCCTGCAGGTCAAGATCGTGAAAATCCGTGGCGAGATGCTCTTCTTCCAGCAGCCCGGCAAACGGGTTTTCCGGCGAAACCTTCGCCATAGCCACGGCACGTTCCGCAAGCTGATCAAACTCGCTTAGCTGATTAGCGGAGACTGAAGCGCTGCGATTTCCAACAAAACAACGAAGGGTGAAACCATTCGATTCCGATGAATCTGTTTCTTCCAGTTCACCGTTTCGAACGCTGACGCTGAGAGAACTGCTTTTGGCGACAATCGCCTCCGCCTGATCAGCCCCCTTTTTGAGTGCGGCCTGCACGAATTGTTGCGCCTGTTCGAGCAGATGCGCATCCTGGGTTTCAAATGCGGAATCAACGGACATTGAGGGAAGCCTTTCTGAACGCCCCATGTACGGCGCTCATTGATCGGCATCAACCCCCGGGCAGGCACAATTTCTCAACCGGTCAGATCGGTTCGTTGCGTCAAGAAAACAGATGAATCCTGCGGCGATTGACCTATAGTCACATCATGCAGTCGTCACACCTCAATCGCAGTATGAATGTTGCCATCGAAAGGTGTTTCCTGAACCAGCACTCTCAATTGGGTGGTCAGTTTGAGCAGCCCTGACAAAACTGCACAGGACGATTCGGAACAACCCGATCAGCCGGACACGCAATCAAAACCGAAGGCGGTCTTCACAACCGGCTCCACCATGCGGCACGTGGTGGTGATGACGGCCACCGGGTCGGTCGGGCTGATGGCGATCTTTCTGGTCGACATCGCCAACCTGTTTTACATCTCTCTGCTTGGTCAGCGCGAGCTGGCGGCGGCGATCGGCTACGCCTCGACCATCATGTTTTTCTCGATCTCCATCGGGATTGGATTGACGATCGCCGCAACAGCAATTGTTGCACGATCAATTGGCGCGGGAGAATCTGAGCGGTCCCGCAAACTCGCGGCCACCAGCCTGTTTTACGTGGGGGTTTTGACGTCCCTCTTTGCAATCGCCCTTTATCCGGCACTGGAATCCATTCTGTATTTTGTGGGTGCTCGGGATGAGACACTGCGCATCGCTCTAGAGTTCATGCAGATCGTCACCCCATCCATTCCCATTATGGGAATGGGAATGTGTCTTTCAGGCATATTGCGCGCCAAGGGGGACGCGCGCCGTGCCATGCATGTAACGCTGTCTGGTGGCGTGGCCGCGGCCATTCTGGATCCGATTTTGATTTTTACGTTTGACCTGGGTCTCAACGGTGCAGCGATTGCCACTGTGCTGACGCGTATTGTTCTGTTGCTGGTGGGAATCCACGGTGCGCACCGCGTGCATCGGCAGATCGGCCAGCTTGACTTTTCGCTGGTGAAGAACATGGCGAAACCGTTTGCGACCATTGCTGGTCCGGCCGTCATCACCCAGATCGCAACGCCTGTCGGCAACGCATATGTGACAGCGTCGATTGCAAGTTTTGGTGACGATGCAGTTGCCGGCTGGGCCATTGTCGGGCGCCTGATTCCGCTGACATTTGGAGCAATCTTTGCCCTTTCGGGGTCGGTTGGTCCTATCCTTAGTCAGAACTATGGCGCCAGGCTCTTTCCGCGGGTTCAGGCCACAATGCGGGATGCTCTGCTCTTTTCGCTCGCCTATTCAATATTGACCTGGGTGCTTCTTGCCCTTTGTGCAGACCTGATTGTTCAGCTTTTCAATGCTCAGGACGATGCGGCCTCGTTCGTGCGCTTCTTCTGCTACGCGGTTGCCGGTTCGTTCATTTTCAATGGGTTTTTATTCGTCGCCAACGCTGCATTTAACAATCTCGGGCACCCGTTTTATGCGACCATCTTCAACTGGGGTCGTGCAACGCTGGGTGTCATTCCCTTTGTCTATGTCGGCAAATCCTACGGCGCCGAAGGGGTGCTCGCAGGTTGGGGATTGGGCGCAATTGTGTTTGGCATCGGCGCGGTCATCGTTGCCTTCCGAACAATTTCAAAATTGCCTGATGAACAAAGGGAGAAAGACGACCTTCCACCACCGGCAACACCACCCGCCGCCCATTCACCCTTCTCGTCCGGCAAGGCTTCTGCAGCCTGAACATCGCTTAAAACTGAATATCAGGCGACCTGATCGAGACAGCGATCAAGCGCGCGTTTGACCTCTTCCTTTATGCCAGAGGAAGCTTCAAGGATCTCCGGCGACTTCAGGAAGTCCATCACGCGATAGGCGTTAACATTTGGGCGCAACAGGCAAACGGATGGATCCTGTTCCAGCTTCAGTTTTGTAATGGTCTGCATCATGAGCTGGCTCGCGCCAATCAGCGCATCAATTCGGCCAGGTGGTGTGGGCGGTATTCCATCCGGTCCACCCACAACGTCGATGGCCAGCACCATGTCTGCCGTCTTTGGCAAAACGTCGAACGGCACGGGATTGGCGATGCCACCATCAATCAGCAGTCGACCGGAAATTTCCACCGGTTTGAACAGT
Organism: Pseudomonadota bacterium; assembly: GCA_039029195.1. GTDB lineage: Bacteria > Pseudomonadota > Alphaproteobacteria > Rhizobiales > Rhizobiaceae > JBCCGR01. Next base: position 36,168 of record JBCCGR010000018.1, on the reverse strand, counting down.
GCTGGTATGGCTGCCGAGGCTGCCATGGCTTCAAACAAAGGGCCGGATCGCAACGCCACCTGGCTCTGTCGGTAGTAATCTGCACCCATGATGGTCATGGGAATGTTCAAGGCTTCTAACGTTTCTGGCAGGCTTTCAGGCAACAGGGCACGCAACACTTTCTCAGCGTCGAGATGGCCGAAACGCCTGAATGTACTTTCCAGAAACTCGCCGATCCCGTTCGGTCGAACCTGCCACAGCTTGGCGAGCACGACAGCGCCCCGACTGAATGTGGTCAGCACATGGTCACGGATCTCCGCACCAGACATGCCGGACGCGTAGCCGGCTCCCATGATGGAACCAATTGAAGATCCTGAAATGGCAATGGGTTTGACGCCGAGTTCGTCCAGAGCTTCCAGAACCGGAACATGGGCGACACCGCGCGCGCCACCGCCGCCAAGGGCTAGAGCAATACCGCCTTTTTCCATATTCGAACCTGCCTCTACTGCCACATATTGGGATCGGCGCACCTGCCCCGACCACCGACACTAAGGAGTTCGCCTTATTTTCCGGTTAAACCAAGGCGAGAGGTTGAAATGCAGGAAAACTCCGGCGTGTTCAGCTCCCCGTTCGACCGACCACGACAATGGTCGGCTTTTGCATCAGCAGTTTCTTCGCAGCCTGCTTGGTCTGCTCAATGGTCACTGATCCAATGTAGTCTCGCCGTTTGTCGATATAGTCGATGCCGAGATTTTCGGTTTGAATGGCAACCAGAACCTCTGCAATTTTACTGGAGGAGTCGAGATTTGAGATCGCATAACTACCGATGATGTATTTCTTGGCGCGCTCGAATTCCTCCGGCGTTGGACCTTCTTCCGCCATACGCTTGAATTCGGCCTGCATGATTTCGATGGTCTTTGATGCGCGGTCTGCTCGCGTTGCACTTCCTGCTCCCAACACACCGGCATAGTCATAGGTCGCCATGAACGAATAGGCGCCATAGGCCAGGCCCCGCTTTTCACGCACCTCGGTGTAGAGCCTTGATGAGAACGATCCTCCGCCCAGAATGTGGTTCATCACATAGGCGGCATAAAATTCAGGATCAGAGCGCTTCATACCGCTAACGGCCAGGCGAATGACCGATTGCGGAACATTCTGTTCAATTTGTTTGGTTTCGCCAATGATCGGTTTGGCTTCCGGAACATCCACGAGTTTAGCTTTCTCAGGCAGACCGCCAAACACCTGATCAATCATCTCCTGGGCTTCCTCAGCGCTGATGGCGCCGACGATGCCAATCGTCACATTCTCCCGCGTGATCATGCGTTTATGGAGTGCACGAACATCTTCAGGGGCCAACTTCGGCATGGTTGCAACCGTGCCTTTGGACGGGCGCGCATAGGGGTGTCCCGCAAACACAGATTCGCGGAATGCCTTGCCTGCAAGCGATTCTGGATTGGTTTCGGCCCTTTGCAGACGGGCAAAGAGCGACGCCTTCATGCGCTCGACAGGCTCGGCATCAAAGCGCGGCTTTTGCAGGGCGAGCGCCAGAAGTTCAAAAGCTTCCTTGCGGGTTGAGCGTAGCGTTTTCAGCCGCCCGGTAAACCGGTCGTAGCCCGCTGAAAAACCCATCTCGATCCCGTGCTCATCAAGCTTGGCCTGGAAGGTCTGGCTATCAAGTTCGCCAGCCCCTTCATCAAGCAAGGTGGTCAACAGGCTGGCTGTGCCTTCCTTGCCGGCGGCGTCCTGGGTCGATCCGCCTCTGAAAGAAATCGAAATGGCGATCAGGGGCACAGTGTAGTCCTCAACCAGATAGGCTCCAACACCTGACTTTCCCTTGATCTCCTTGATATCAACGGCCCCGGCGGGTGCTACAGCAACCGCAATCAGAGAAACGAGAGCCACAAATTGCGCGGCCATGAGCCCGGCAAAGCGGGGCGGTTTGGTCCTGAACATGGGCTCGATCCTCATTTGGAAGCTGGGGTCAGAAATCCTGACACCGAGCGGTTCGGTTTCAGGTATTTGCGGGCAACGGCATTGATCTGATCGACCGATATGGCTTTCAGCCGCTCAGGCCATTTGTTGACCTCTTCAACGGTCTCGCCAATCACCAGAGAGGCGCCATAAACACGGGCCATCGTGGTCTGGCTGTCGCGGGAGAATATCGTGGATCGAATGAGACGTTTCACGCTGCGATCAACTTCGCTTTGCTGAACCCCTTCTTTCAGAAGTTCGGCAATGAGTTCATCAACACCCTCTTCCATCTGACTTAGCGTCACGCCCGGGCGGGGCGTTGCGTAAACAATGAACCGCGTGTCGTCGATGGCGCCACCCTGATAGTAGCCGCCAGCCTGAGAGGCGAGTTTCTTTTCCACAACGAGCTTGCGATAGATGCGGCTGGTGGTTGATCCACCCAGAATTTCGCTCAACAGATCAAGAGCCTCTGCCTCGAGATTGCGGTGGTTTCCATAAGATGGAACCAGATAGCTGCGCTGAAAACTGGGAGCGCGAACCCGCGGATCGCTGAGGCTAACGGACCGTGCTGCAGTTGGCGGTGGTTCTTGTGGGCGAACCAAGCGTTCCGGATCAGCCCGGCGCTCAATCTTGCCATAAATGTCTTTGGCCAGTTGCAGTACGGCGTCCACCTCCACATCACCGGCTACCACAAGGATCGCATTGTTGGGCGTGTAGAACTTTTCGTAGAACGCAATTGCATCGTCCTTGTCGAGCTTGATCACCTCATGCATCCAACCGATGATCGGAATGCCGTAGCGGTGGTTTTGGAACATGGCCGACTGCACCGCTTCACTTAGCAATGATCCCGGATTGTTGTCCGTCCGCGTGCGGCGTTCTTCCTGAATAACATCGCGCTCAGGGATGATGAGTTCGTCCGTCAAAACCAGATTGGTCATACGGTCCGCTTCCATCGTCATCATGTCTTTGAGAGCTTCCGGTGGAACGCGCTGGAAATATGCCGTGTAGTCCTGACTGGTAAACGCGTTTTCCTGCCCACCAATCTCGGCCACACGGGCAGAAAACGTGTTGCCGGGATAGGCCTTGGTGCCCTTGAACATGAGGTGCTCAAGATAGTGGGCAATGCCAGACTTTCCGGCAGGCTCATCTGCAGAGCCAGCCTTGTACCAAACCATGTGGGTCACAACGGGTGCCCGGCGATCCGGGATCACCACCACCTGCATGCCATTTTTCAGGGTGAAGTGAGCGACTTCCGGACCTTTGGCTTCTGCTTCGGATGTGACACCAGCAGCAATTGCAGAGGCCGTCGGCAGGCCGGTTGTGAGTGATAGCGCCACCAAAGGGGCGACCAGGGCGCGAGAGACAAAATCAAATGGATGTTTCAGCACGATCGGCATTTTCCTTGTCAGATCAAGAATTCGGCGCGGTTCAGAACGAACGGTCAGGCCGGGGGCAGAATCATATTCGTCCAATATAGGTACAGCGATTGCGCGTGCACCTTACTTTTTTGTCATTTACCAAACGAACTTCCTCACAATTATGGCGAGTAGCGCCAAATACCGATCTCAGTGTCGGCAAACTGCCGTTGTTCCAGCAGTTCACAACGATTGATGTACTTTGGCTGATGATCAATCTTTTCCTCCAGAACGATCAAAGCACCGTCAGCCAGCCAACCTGCCGACACACAGGATAGAATTGCAGCCTCTCCGAGCCCACGGCCATAAGGCGGATCGGCAAAGAGCAGGTTGAACGGTTTGTCCTTTTCAGGCGGTCCCATTCGGGTTGCGTCGCGGCGATATATTTTGGAGCAGCCCTGAAGGTTCAGATCCATGGTGTTTTGCCGGGTCAGGGAGCGTCCTTCTATGCCGTTGTCAACAAACAGTGCATAGGAAGCGCCCCGAGACAGCGCTTCGATGCCCAAAGCACCTGTGCCGGAAAACAAATCCAGCACACGGGCATCTTCAATACCGCTGCCGTAGTTGTGGGCCAGAATGTTGAAGAGGGTTTCCCGCACACGGTCCGTGGTGGGGCGAATTGCGTCGGACTTCGGTGTTGCGAGCTTGCGCCCGCGCAACTCACCGCCGACGATCCGCATTTGAACTTTTTTTGGTGCCAGACGCGGTTGCTGAAGAGCCTCGACCGCCCGATTTCTTACGCCCCGTCGGCGCGTTGCTACACTCATTCAGCCGCGATCGATTGGTATCAAGGCGATCCAGAGGAGATGAGCGGTTTGCCCGTTTGGTCTTGGGCTTTTGGTTCGTTCCATTTTTGGAGGTGGTTTGTTTGGGAGGTGTCGAAAAGTCGGCACCAGCCGCAGCAATCAGCCGGTCGCCCAATTGGTCCCGCAAGGTCCTTCCGCGGATCTCTCGAACGCTGCCCTTGTCAAGATCGCCAAGTTGAAACGGCCCATAAGAGATTCTGATAAGACGGGTGACCTCCAGACCAAGAGCCCCCAGCACATTCTTGATTTCGCGGTTTTTTCCTTCCCTCAGGGAAAGGGTGATCCAGGTGTTTCGGCCTTGCTCACGATCAACGCTCGCTTCAATCGCGCCATAGAGAACGCCATCGACAGCGATGCCGTCTTTCAGAGCGTCGAGACGCTCGGCATCCACTTTGCCATGAACCCGGACGCGATAGCGCCGCAACCAACCGGTCGAAGGCAATTCCAGCTGCCGCGACAGTCCACCATCATTGGTCAGCAACAACAGACCCTCGGTGTTGATGTCGAGACGACCAACGGAAATGACGCGCGGCAATTCTTCCGGCAGCGAGGCAAAAACGGTGGACCGCCCTTCCGGATCATTTGCTGTCGTCACCAGTCCGGATGGCTTGTGATACAGCCAAAGCCGGGTTCGCTCTTTTGCCTCAAGCAGGTTTCCGTCAACACTTACCCGGTCTTTCAAACCAACCAGCACCGCAGGTGTCTTGAGCACCTTGCCGTTGACGGCGACCCTGCCTTCTTCAATCCAGCGTTCCGCTTCGCGTCGCGAGCAAAGGCCGGCGCGCGCCATGCGCTTGGCGATTCGCTCTGGTGCTTCACTGCCCTCAGGAGCGGGCGCCTTTCCGTGCGGTGAGGATTTCGCTGGTTTCTTCATGCGCGGGTGTTATCAAGTTCCAACCAGTCGCACCAGCGGGAAACCCTGACTTTGAGCCTCTTTATGCAGACAGCGCTGGAAGAAGCGCGGCACGCGGCAGATCGCGGTGAGGTGCCCGTGGGCGCCGTGGTGGTTCATAACAATCAGATCATTGCGCGAGACGGCAATCGCGTTGAAGAGCGCAATGATCCGACCGCTCATGCGGAATTGCTGGTTCTCGCCGAGGCAAGGGCCCGGCTTGGGAAAATGCGACTACCGGATTGCGATCTTTACGTCACGCTGGAACCCTGCACCATGTGCGCTGGTGCAATTTCGCTGTCGCGGGTCCGGCGGCTTTATTACGGTGCACAGGATCCAAAAGGAGGTGCAGTGGAAAACGGTGTTCGGTTCTTCAACCAGGCCACCTGTCACCACGCTCCTGACGTTTATTCCGAGATCGCAGCGCAGGAATGCGAAGCGCTGCTAAAGCGCTTCTTTCAGACCTTGCGGGATTGATCAATCAAACGGATTGATGCGGGAAAGCCAGGACTTCTTCTTGTGGCCGGCTTTTTTCTCGTCTTCATCGAGTCCAACTTCACCAGCCGGTGCGGTAGATGCTGGAGTTCGATACTCTCTCGGTGGCTCGGTAAGGTAGCGCCTTGGGGCAGCACCCTGTACACCCGCCAATTCGGCCTTTCTCTTCAGCCGCTCCTTACGCTGTTTCCGCGATTCGGAGAGATTGAGCGTGCTTGAGTGCTCGTTCTGTTCAACAATGTTGGAGTTTTTGATGCGCGCGGAATTGTGGCGCGAATAGACGGCGCCTTCCTTCTTGCGGGTCAGTTCCGACACAGGCACGCGGCCTGAGCGCTCTTCAACCTCTACCGCTTCTCCCTGCAGTCGCAAACGCCGTGCTTCGGGGTCTTCCGGGAAATTAGCATTGTTGGTGGAGGCTGTTGTCTGAACGGGCTCCGGCAGCTTTGTCGGATCGGACGGTTTCACCAGTTTTGGTCGGGATGAATAGTCAATCCGGGTCTTTTTTTCGCGACCACCCACAGGGATGATATCATTCAGATCTTCCAAAAGCTGACGCTCCTGGGTCTTGCCAGTGCCATAGGTCGAAGACCCAACACATCCCGACACAAGTGCACCCGCAGCAATGAGCACCGCAATGCGTATCACTGCGCTTTGCCTGTCACCAAGAGCCATCTCTACCCCGATCCTGTTCGTATTTTTACGGTCCGTACAACCCGCATCCGGTCGACCCTGCACCACAAGAATGCGGCCACAAAGTGTTAAGATTGAGCTTCAATCTACGCCAATTATATATGAGTGAACCGTATGGTGCAACGCGGGCGAAGTTCACACCGCGTCGCATCATAGATCACTGTTAATGCCCACCCGATTTTACTCAGCTCGCGGCGGCTTCTATTTCCCGCATGGCATCAGCGTCGCGCAGGGAAATATCCGGATAGTCGGGATCGGTTCCCACTTCCGGCGAGATCTTCCAGGACCGGGCGCATTTGGTGCCGTTCGCCTGTGCGGGAACAACGGCGACACCAGCTACCTCGTCCAGCTTGAATGCATCTGCAGGAGCACCGCCTGACACGACTGAAATATCGCTGGTGATACAGATTTCAGCGAAATCCTGCCCCTCCAGCGCGGCGCGCAAATCATTGTCGGAAATGAACACCTTTGGAGCCGCTTCCAGCGAGGAGCGAACCCGTTTCTCGCGACGCTCGATCTCCAAAGCACCGGTTACGACCCGGCGCACCTTTCGAATTTTCCGCCATTTTTGTGCAAGAGCGTCATCGCGCCAGGACTGCGGAATTTCCGGAAACTGGCGCAGATGTACAGATTGCGCATCCTCTCCATTTCGAGCAAGCCAGGCTTCTTCCATGGTGAAGCACAACATTGGGGCCATCCAGGCGGTGATGCATTCAAACAGATGTGAGACCACCTGAAGCGACGCCTTTCGGCGCACCGATGATGGCGCATCGCAGTAGAGGGCGTCCTTGCGAATGTCGAAGTAGAAGGCCGAGAGTTCAACGGTCATGAAATTGAAGACCTGAGAGAAAATACGTTTGAAATCAAACGCATCGTAGCCATCCCGCACGATCTGATCGAGCTCGGCGAGCCGGTGCAGCATCAGCCGCTCCAATTCTGGCATATCCGAAAGCGCCACTTCATCACCTTTGTGATGAGCCAGCGTGCCCAACATCCAGCGCAACGTGTTGCGGAGTTTGCGATAGGCATCCACGTTCGTTTTGATGATTTCCGGGCCGATGCTCTGGTCCTCGGCATAGTCGACCGATGACACCCACAAACGCAGGATGTCCGCGCCAAACTGCTTGATCACCTCTTGTGGCACCACTTGATTGCCAAGGGACTTCGACATTTTGCGTCCGTCTTCCGCCATGGTGAAACCATGGGTGAGTACGGCGTCGTAAGGCGCACGGCCGCGTGTGCCGCAGGATTCAAGCAGCGAAGAGTGGAACCAGCCACGATGCTGGTCAGACCCTTCAAGATAAAGGTCAGCCGGCCATTTCAGATCATCGCGCTGTTCCAGACAGAATGCATGCGTGGAACCGGAATCGAACCATACATCGAGAATATCGTCGATCTTTTCCCAGTCCCCGGTATCGTCCACGAGACCATCCAGAAAGCGCTCTTTGGCGCCGTCTTCGTACCAGGCATCCGCGCCTTCAGCGGCAAACGCATCAAAGATGCGTTTCGTCAGTTCATCGGACTTCGCAAAATCGGGACCCGGGGCCACATCGCCGGTTTTGTCATTGCGGAAAACACAAATCGGCACACCCCACGCGCGCTGGCGGGAAAGCACCCAATCCGGACGCTGGTCGATCATGGAATGAAGCCGGTTTTGCCCGGTTGCCGGCACAAAACGCGTATCTTCAATAGCCTTCAAAGCGACTTCACGAAGTGTGCCGTTTCCGCCGTCGATCGGTTTGTCCATGTGGACAAACCACTGTGGTGTGTTGCGGAAGATGACCGGCTTCTTTGACCGCCACGAATGCGGGTAGTCATGCTTCAATCGCCCGCGAGCAAACAGATTGTTGTGCGCAATCAGAGCTTCAATCACAGATTTGTTGGCGTCACCCTTTTTGCCTTTGTCATCGATCACGCGTGCCGGGCCACCCTGACGGTCAGGACCAAAGCCCGGCGCGTCTGAGGTGTAATAACCGGCATCATCCACGGTGAAGGGAATCGCCGATGAAATGTCGCGCTCTTCCAGAGAACGCGCATTTTCCATCCAGGCGTCAAAGTCTTCCCGACCATGACCAGGCGCTGTGTGCACGAACCCGGTGCCGGCATCGTCGGTGACATGATCACCATCAAGCAGCGGAACCATGAAGTCATAACCGCCGCCAAATCCGCGCAACGGATGATCACACACGGTTCTGGACAGAGTTTCCGCAGGCACGTCCTGTAAGCGCGTGTGCTGCAACTTGGCTTTGACAAACGCTTCATCTGCAAGCTTGTCGGCAAAGACCAGCTTTTCGCCTGGCTGCGGGCCGAAGTCGTTTTCCGCCTCCGTAACCTCGTAGAGGCCATAGGAGATCGATTTTGAATAGCTGATCGCACGATTGCCGGGGATCGTCCAGGGTGTGGTCGTCCAGATGACGATGGAAGCGCCGGACATCGCATCCGGCCCATCGATGATTGGGAACTTTGCCCAAATCGTGTCGCTTTCAACAACCTCATATTCAACTTCAGCTTCGGCGAGTGCCGTGCGTTCGACCACCGACCACATAACGGGCTTCGAGCCGCGATAGAGTTGGCCGGTGCGGGCGAACTTCATCAGTTCGTTGGCAATATGCGCCTCGGCTTCGAAGTTCATGGTGAGATAAGGAGTCTTGAAATCCCCTTCCACGCCTAGCCGGATAAACTCTTCCGATTGAACGCCCACCCAGTGACTGGCAAAATCGCGACACTCCTTGCGGAACTCGTTGATTGGGACATCGTCCTTGTTCTTGCCCTTGGCGCGGTATTCCTCCTCGATCTTCCACTCGATGGGAAGGCCGTGGCAGTCCCAGCCCGGAACGTAGTTGGAATCAAACCCACGCATCTGGAAGGAGCGAGTGATGATGTCTTTCAGGATCTTGTTGAGCGCGTGACCGATATGCAGATGACCGTTGGCATAGGGCGGGCCATCGTGGAGCACATATTTCCGGCGGCCTTTGGCATCATCGCGCAGTTTTCGATACATATCTTGCGCCTGCCAGCGGGCAACAATTTCGGGCTCCTTTTTTGGGAGCCCGGCCCGCATGGGGAACTCGGTCTTGGGCAGGTACAGGGTTTCTGAATAGTCTCGTGATGTGTTTTCGTTATCGGCTGTCATGGTCTGGTGACTTTTCTTCGGGCCTTGTCGCTGCGACCTGTCGGAGGTCGAGGAAATATCGGCATTGGACTGATTTGGATTTCGACAGTGGAGCGGCTCCCGGCACTCTCACCTGCCACCCTGTGGCGATCAGGCAGAGACCGGGCCAATAATTCGCAGTATCGACGGAGCGCGAGTCATCATGGTCATGAAAGGTGCTCTAACAGGGTGACGTTAACGAATAAAGTGTGAAGACGACTCAGTCTCAAAATTCGGACCGGTCAAGCTTGTCAAAAATGATGCGCCGCATCAGTTTGGTTGCACTTCCAGGCAGCAACCACCCCAGCGCATGGGACCCTTTTGCCGCCAGACCGGGGTAGAGTTCAGATTTCCGCTTGCCTGCTGCATCGAGGATTCTTCGTGCCAGTTCCTGCGGCTCCATGCGTTTCGACGCATCAGCGCCGGATGGCGCATGACGCTTGGCATGACCTGTTTTCACGGGCCCCGGATAGACCGTCATCAGGTGAACACGTTCAGCCCGAAAACGCTTGCGAACTGAGTTTGAGTATATGGCAATTGCGTCCTTCGACGCCGCATAAACACTGGCCCCGGGATACCCCACGGCGTGGGACAATGATGAAATCAGCACCATTGAGGAATTCGTCGCCATCAACCCATCGCGCACCAGCGCGGTTGCCATCGTGATGACCGATTGGGCGTTAACTTCCAGCATCGTGTGATAGGCGGAAACCGGAATTTCCTCAAACGGGCCGGTCGCATTGATCCCGGCATTGAGGACGACCAGATCGAAAGGATCGGAAGCCTCCAGACGATCAAGCAGGTTATCGACCGCATCAGCCTTAGAAAGATCAACATTTCGGCAATCGCATCTGCCCGGCCATTTCTGTGCCATGGCAGCCAGCGCAAGTTCATCAAAATCGACTGACACCACATGGCCGTCTTTTGACAAAATCTGTTCAGCCAGCGCATTTCCGATGCCTTTGGCGGCGCCTGTGATCAATGCCTTCATTTGCGCCAGATCCACCCAAAGGAAATGAGATCAACAAACCGAAGCCCGTGACCAATTGTCTGTTCTGCGCGGCCCTTGCGAACAGCATATCGCACCGCACGGGCCACAAATTCCGGATGCAGAAACATCAGCCCGATAGCACCAACCTGCAAACCGGCTTTGGCGTGCATATCAGTTGCGATTGGGCCTGGGTTGAGCATGAGCACATTTGCCTTACCACGCCACTCTTCCTTCAGTGATCGGGCAAAGCCATTTAGACCGGCCTTCGCGGCCGCATAAGCAGCAAAATTTGGAGCTCCCTTTCGCGCCGTCGACCCAATAAGGGCCAACGTACCTGTGCCACTTGCCAAAATGTGGGTCGACAGGGTACGCGCAATCAGCAGTGGAGCGACCATGTTAACGTTCACCGTGTCCCGGACAACACGGTTGCGCTGCTCCAGCGCGTCACCAACCCAACCAGAACCAGCATTCAGTATCGCAATGTCGCAGTGTTCCCACTCCGCAAGCTCCAAACCGTCCGCAATTGCTGCGACCGCACCTTCGGGGTCACTTTGATCGCACAACACGTATCTCACACTCGAAGCAAGCTCAGGGTCGCGCGACAGATCGGTCCGGCGCCCGGTGATCATCACATCCGCGCCATCGCGCGCATAGGCCAGCGCCAACCGCCGACCAAGCCCGTCGGTTCCACCGGTGATCAGAACCTTTTGGGCGGCACGATTGGTTGCCGTTCGCTCACTCATGATCACCTAGTTCTGGAAATTGAGCCGCGCATCCAGCGCGCTTAGCGGTGGAGCGGAGGTCATGAAATCGCGCGCCAAATCTGTGTCTTTGTTCATCGCTGCGATCAGCTCATCCACGCTTTCGAATTTCTCTTCACCACGAATCCAGTCGAACAGGGATACCGTGACTTCTTCGCCATAAAGATCACCGTCAAAGTCGAAGATAAAAGTCTCCAGCAGTGGCGCGCCATCATCGAAGGTCGGTCGACGCCCGTAACTCGCCACCCCATCGAATAGTTCGCCGCTCGCCCGGCGCAACCGAACCGCATAAACACCATGCGCAAGCCGGGCCTCAGGTGCGAGCGTCAGGTTCGCGGTTGGAAAACCAAGGTCCCGACCCATTTTACGGCCGTGCTGAACGGTGCCTGAAACCAGCCAGCGGTAGCCGAGCAACTGGCCGGCCCGATTTACATCACCGTCACCCAGCAGCCTGCGGATCCGGCTTGAGGAAATTGTGTCGTCTTCGGATTCATCGGATGCCTGACCGGCCAATCGCTCGACAATCGAAACTCCAAAGCTGTTGTTTGCACCAGAGGATTTCAGAAACTCCGGAGTGCCACGCCTGTTCTTACCGAACTGAAAGTTAAACCCTGTCACCACATGACCGGCGTTCAATTGCACCTGCAGGATTTCGGACACGAAATCTTCGGCTTCTGTCGCTGCAAAATCGCGGTCAAACGGACACACGATCATGCCATCCAAGCCCATCGCTTCCAGCACTCTGGCCTTCATTACCACGTCGGTCAGTCGAAACACCGGATGATCTGGCCTGAACACCGTTCTGGGGTGCGGCTCAAACGTCATGGCCAATGCGGGAACGTTGGATTGCAGCGCAATGTTTACAGCTTCACTCAAAACACGCTGATGCCCCAGGTGCACACCATCAAAATTGCCGATGGCGACCACGCCACCTTGCACTGCAGGCGGCACAGAGCTGCCGAGCTCGCAAACTGTGAACGGTTTTGGCATTGGTATCGCGGGGTCGCTCACTGAAGAAGTTACCATTTCAATCGCGGAATATGGGCCACTGCCTTAGCCTTGTGAACCTGCAGAAATTCTTCAATTCCAGAATCTCCATCACCCATATCAGCATATTCTGACGAATGAATTCCCTGTGAAATGTAGAGAAGGTCGATTCCCGCATTGTTGGCCCCTTTCACATCGGTTGGCATTCCATCGCCAATCGCCAACACCCGCCTCGGATTTGCGGGTTTGCCGGTTATCGTCTCAATGCGGGAAATGGCTTCCGCGTATATCGGTGGATGGGGTTTCCCGCTTATCAGCACTTTTCCACCCATCGCAGCATAGTCGCGAGCAATCGCACCGGCACACCACACCAGCGTATCACCCCGCTCAACAACCAGATCCGGATTGGCACAGATCAGTGGCAGATCACGGGAACGAAACCGCCGCAATATGTCGTCATAATCTGAGGGTGTCTCGGTGGTGTCATCAAATAGCCCGGTGCAGGATACCGTCTGTGCCTCACCCTCTCCACTCAGATGAACGTCTAACCCACGATAGAGCGTATGATCGCGTTCCGGGCCAAGATGAAAAACCGGAGCTTCCGCCTCTGCAAGCAATGTGCGGGTCACATCGCCAGATGTAACAATGTCATCATAGGCCGAGCGTGGAACATCAAGCCCGTCAAGCTGCTCTTGCACGGGGCCTGCGGGACGCGGGGCATTGGTGATCAGAATGACCGTCCCGCCTTGATCGCGGAACCGTGTCAAGGCTTCAGATGTCTCGCTCCATGAACGGCGACCATTGTGAATCACCCCCCAAACGTCGCAAAGAATGTGATCATATCCGGGCGCAATTTTGCTCAGTCCGCCAATCGGCCGGCTCATAGTTCACTCCTGAATTGGGTAGCGATGCGATCAATCCGCTTACAATGTTGGTGGCGTGATACATCGTATCGTGGTCCGTTCAAACCCGTCCGGAACGAAAAATGGCCGTAAGCACGGGTTTGTGCTAATTCACTGTCAGGGGTGAGTGTGTTGACAGATGATTCGAGAGATCTGTTTGGCACAGGCGTAATCTGAGTGGGGAATTAAGTCTCAATGTTCGACCGACCTACCGGAGCAAGCGTCGCGATAAACTACTTTGTTCTGTTTTGCATTGTCGTCATTGCCGCTTCGACCGGTATGATCGGGAAAACCTATCTCGGACAAAGCTGGACATCTGCACTCATCATCGCAATCGTTGCTTTTGCAGCACTTTATGCCTTGCGCCAGCAGGCGCTGTTGAAGCGTCGGGTCCAACATCTTGCTCGACAGGCCACCGAAGTCGGAGAGTTTGAATCCGACATCGAGCGGCGATTCATACTGTTGAAACGCCAGATTTCTGCCGAAGCCAACTCTTCCGGGCTGAGCCGGGACGAGCGCAAGAAAATCAATCAGAATATGAAACTGGTGGAGTCCCTTATCCGAGGGCTGCAGGAGAGACTTGCAAGGGTAGAGTCGGGCGTGGATACACTCGGCGCGCGCCAATCGCTTCAAGGCGAGGTTCCTCTCAACCAACCTGCCAAACCGGTGACACCTGCCGTTCCACACGCCTCAACAGAAGCAAATGCCGCTGAGGCAATCAGAGAAACCGAACCTCTTCAGTTGGATGAAGAACCAGCCAGCGCAGAAGATCAGGCCGTTGAGGCCATAGAAACCGTTGCTTCTAATGTTTCTCAGCTTTTCCCCACGGACAAGGCCAGACGGGATTCACTGGCTCCTGTGCAAACCGAAGAGAGCGAGGAAAATCGGAAAATCGCTCTGAACAGTACTGGTCTCAGCGACACAGTTGACCCCGTCGGTGAGGAACCTGCCGCCGTGATTGCGGTCAATGCTGCACCACAGGCCGATCGCTCGCAGCAACCGGTTCGCTATGCATTGGACAACGACGCACTCGAACTGCATCTCCAGCCCATAGTGGAACTTGTGAGCCGTCAGCCGGAATTCTACGAAACCCAGATGAGATTGAAGCAGGAGGATGGAACCTATTTCCAGCAGAGTCAGCTTGTGGCACTGGCTGAGCGGGAAAATCTCTCTGCCGAGCTTGATCTGAATGTGATATTCACCAGCGTGAAAATGCAACGTTCACTTGCGCGTATGCAGCGCCAGATGAAACTGTTCTGCAATGTGTCCGCTGCCTGCATCTCCGATCCGGCCAGTTTCCGCGAGGCCATCGAATTTCTGGAAGCCAATTCCGCTTTCGCCGATCTGTTTGTGTTGGAGCTGCCACAGAGCCGGTTCAAGCGTCTCAAACCCGAGGATCGAGCACGGCTTCAGCAGCTTGCCGATCTCGGATTTTGCCTCTCGCTAGACCAGGTTTTCGATCTCAAGTTGAATGGGCCAGAGCTCCGGGAGGTTGGTTTTCGCTATTTGAAAGTTCCAACATCCACCCTGCTCAATCCGCATTTGGTGGACACGCTTGATCTCACCCCCGGCGATCTCACACAAACTCTGGCGCAGTCGGACATTCGTCTGATCGGCTCCGAGATCGAGCGGGAAACGCAGATCATGCATTTGATCGATTTTGATATTCCATTGGGCCAGGGCGATTTCTTCGCACCTCCAAGACCAGTGAAACCGGAATTGCTTAACCCTGCTCAATCGTCCGAGACCGTTCCGGCAAGCGCTGCGTCTTCCGCCTAAGATTTTCAACTGACGGAACTGAGCACCCATCAATCATTCAGGACTTTGGTCTCTCTGTGAGGTGAGCTCCAATGAAAAAGGGGCCTGACGACATTCAATCGACAGGCCCCTTTGTTGTTTGTGTTTGCTCGCTCTTATTTTGCGATGCGAAGCGATGAAATATCTTCTGTGATCGCTGTGAATGTCGCCAGAAGCTGTGAGCTGCCAGCCGCATCGAAGTAGAGCTTTTCATTCGTCTTCAGCGAAGTTGATGCACAGGCCTCCAACGCCGTCTTCACGCTTGAGCCGTTCGGCACATCATAAGCCACCGTGTAGATTGTGACACCGGCTGCTTTCGCATTGTTGCAGGTTTCAACCATGTGCTCATCCATCGCAGATGTGAACGTGGCGTCCGTATGCGACGGGTTCGATGAACCGTCATAGCTGGTGAACAAACGACCATTCTTGGTGTAACCCCAGGCACTGTAGATCGACTTGTTGTAGTTCGACTTCGAATAGTCGAGCGAGTTGCCCTGGTAGTAGGTGTTGTTACCATCAGTCATGACCACCATGATCTTCTGGTTGTCCACCTGGGCTTCGGAAAAGCCTTCGGTGAACGGTTCAGCCGATGACAATACCCGCCAACCCCAAGCCACACCTGATTGGACATTGGTTGAACCATCAGCCTGCATGGAATTGATCGCAGACACTGCGGTGGTTGCAACATTTGAAGTTAGTGGTGTGATGGCTGTTGTTGAACACATTAGGTTTGGACCGCCACCGAAACCACCGACATATGGTGTTGACGGGGTCTGGTTGGTGTATTTCCAGGTCCACTCCTGACGCTTGTTCTGGTTTGCGCCGGTACCGGTGGTTTCCGGGGCACGTGCAAGAACACCATCAGGCATGTTGTGGTTGTCCGTGATGTAGTTGTTCTCATAGGTTTCCTCGGAAATGTAACCACCATAGATGATCGAGTTGCCGCCACCGCCGACATAGTTGCCGTAGTAGTCATAGTCGCCACCATAGCGGTTCGCGAAACCTTCTGTCGGGTGGTAGTAGCCCCAATAGCCATCGCTCCACTGGCGGCAATAGGCATGGTAGGGATACCAGTACCACATGGTGCAATAAATCGCGCTACCGCCATTGCTTGGCAGTTCTTCGGTCTGGTAACCGGTGTAATTGTCCGGCTCATCCGGCGCAAACATCGGCACGTAAAGCGTGTCGGGGCTGGTGCTGACCGGAGTCGTATCATTGGTGTGATACGGGTAGGGACGCATCTCAACGCAGCCTGCCCAACTTGTGTTGTTCAGACGATTAAACAGCGTAAAACGCGTCAGCCAATTGCCATTGGCGTCCTGATAACCTGAACCGACAGCGGTCGCCTCTGGATTGTCCGCCCAATTGAGATTTTCGTGGTGGATGGAAGACTTGCCTTGCGTGTCCATCCAGCTCGCACCGGCATGGGTATTGCCAACATTGACGGACCCGGCGAACGGCACAACAGCCACTTTCAACGGTGTCGCATGGTTCGAGTTTGCTGTCTGGGTCGCCAGTGACGTGATCAGATTGATTGCTGCAGTTTTGGCTGTCGACAGGCGGGAATTGTGCGACATGGAACCGGAATTATCGAGAACGAGCGCAATCTCAAGCGTATCGTTTGCCGCTTTGACATAGGAATCGACGTCCACACCAACGGTGGTCAAACCAAGCACGCTGGCGAACTGAACCGGATAGTCCGCGTGAGCAGACAGTTCGATTGCCGTACCACTTGTCGAATTGCCGGAATCATAGGTGAAGGTTACATGGCCAACATCTACGTCATCCAAGTTTGCGAAGAAGAAATCTTCGGCAAACTGTTCAAGCTGGGAATCAGATACATTGGTGCCCAATTGCTTCGCAGTGGCCAACGCGGCAGCGTCCAATGCCTGCTGCATTGACGCGCGGTATCGACTCACCTGTGAATAATCCACCGCTGCCCCAACGGCTGCCACAAGCGGCACTGCCAAAATTCCCGCAGCAACGGCCAGATTGCCCTTTTTATCGGCCCAAAACTTCCTGAACATTTTAAACTCCGCCACAAAGGCACGGATTCATCCCGTCCCTATTGATTGCGGGCAATTTGATCGAAACAGTTTGAGATGTGATTTCGAGAAAGCTTCAAATTTTATGCAAACGCCGAAACTGACTGTTTGGTTAACGCCGGGTGTCCGGGTTTCCGCTGCGGCAATAGCGGGATACGGCACAAGTTTTCTATTGCTTGCGGCTTGCCATAATCGCCCCGACAATCTAAATGCCGCCACGCTGGCGCGGGAATTCTTGCCCGCTGTGGCTACTAATATCGGCCAGTTTCTCGCCTTATAATTCTTGACATTGATGTGAAGCGCTCTTATCTCGCGTGCGGTGATTAGCACTCGCAGGAGGTGAGTGCTAATTCGTTCGCAAAATGTCGTGCCTCAAAGGCACCTGAGTCGACATAGGATCAATATCAAATGGCTGACATTAATTTTCGTCCGCTGCACGACCGCGTTGTTGTGCGTCGGGTAGACAGTGAAACCAAAACCGCTGGTGGCATCATCATTCCAGACAGCGCCCAGGAAAAGCCACAGGAAGGCGAAATCGTTTCCGTGGGTTCCGGTGCACGCGATGAGAGCGGCAAAATCGTCGAGCTCGACGTTAAAGCCGGCGACCGCGTTCTGTTCGGCAAGTGGTCCGGCACGGAAGTCAAGATCGGCGGCGAAGACCTGCTGATCATGAAAGAATCCGACATCATGGGCATCATTGGCTAACGCCAGCGCTCGTTCTTTCAAAATTCATCTGATTTTTTCGAAGCGCACGCCGCGCTTCAAGGAGTGAAAAAACATGGCTGCTAAAGAAGTCAAATTTTCCACCGATGCCCGTGAGCGCATGCTCAGCGGTGTCGATGTTCTTGCCAACGCTGTTAAAGTGACCCTGGGCCCGAAAGGCCGCAACGTGGTTCTAGACAAGTCTTTCGGCGCACCACGCATCACGAAAGACGGTGTTTCCGTTGCCAAGGAAATCGAACTGGAAGACAAGTTCGAAAACATGGGCGCACAGATGGTGCGCGAAGTTGCCTCCAAGACCAACGACGTTGCCGGTGACGGCACCACCACTGCAACAATCCTTGCTCAGGCGATTGTTCGCGAAGGTGCAAAGGCCGTTGCTGCCGGCATGAACCCAATGGATCTGAAGCGCGGCATCGACACAGCAACCGCAGAAGTTGTTGGCGCTCTGGTTGGCCAGGCAAAAGCCATCAAGACTTCTGAAGAAGTTGCTCAGGTTGGCACCATCTCCGCCAACGGCGAAGCCACCATCGGTACCGACATTGCTGAAGCCATGCAGAAGGTTGGCAATGAAGGTGTGATCACCGTTGAAGAAGCCAAGTCGCTCGAAACCGAACTCGAAGTCGTTGAAGGCATGCAGTTCGACCGCGGTTACCTGTCACCTTACTTCGTGACCAACCCGGAAAAAATGCTGTGCGATCTGGAAGATCCATTCATCCTGCTGCACGAAAAGAAACTCTCCAGCCTGCAGCCAATGCTGCCAATTCTGGAAGCTGTTGTTCAGTCCGGCAAGCCGCTCCTCATCATTGCTGAGGACATTGAAGGCGAAGCCCTGGCAACGCTCGTTGTCAACAAGCTGCGCGGTGGCATGAAGGTTTCCGCTGTTAAGGCTCCTGGCTTCGGCGACCGCCGTAAAGCCATGCTGGAAGACATCGCCATCCTCACCGGTGGTCAGGTCATTTCCGAAGAGCTCGGCATCAAGCTCGAATCCGTTTCCATCGAAATGCTCGGCACCGCCAAGAAGGTTTCGATCTCCAAGGAAAACACCACCATCGTTGATGGCGCTGGTTCCAAGGCTGACATTGAAGGTCGTGTTGGCCAGATCAAGCAGCAGATCGAAGAAACCACTTCCGACTATGACCGTGAAAAGCTGCAGGAACGCCTTGCCAAGCTTGCTGGCGGTGTTGCCGTGATCCGCGTTGGCGGTGCAACGGAAGTTGAAGTGAAAGAAAAGAAAGACCGTGTTGACGATGCGCTGAACGCAACCCGCGCAGCCGTTGAAGAAGGCATCGTGCCTGGCGGTGGTGTTGCCCTGCTTCGCGCAGCCAACGCTGTTTCTGCCACTGGTGCAAACTCCGATCAGGATGCCGGCATCAACATCGTTCGCAAGGCGCTTCAGGCTCCCGTTCGTCAGATCGCGGAAAACGCAGGCGACGAAGGTTCCGTGGTTGTTGGCAAGATCCTCGACAATGGTGAGGCGTCCTTCGGTTACAACGCGCAGACCGGTGAATATGGCGATATGGTTGGCATGGGTATCATCGACCCGGTCAAGGTCGTGCGCCATGCC
Organism: Pseudomonadota bacterium; assembly: GCA_039029195.1. GTDB lineage: Bacteria > Pseudomonadota > Alphaproteobacteria > Rhizobiales > Rhizobiaceae > JBCCGR01. Next base: position 16,999 of record JBCCGR010000018.1, on the reverse strand, counting down.
TTGCAGGACGCTGCTTCCATCGCATCACTCCTGATCACCACCGAAGCCATGGTTGCTGAAGCACCGAAGAAGGATGCGCCAGCCGGCGGCATGCCTGACATGGGCGGCATGGGTGGCATGGGCGGCATGATGTAAGGGTTTTCCCTTTCATCAGGCACCTTGCCTGAGACCTTTAAAGGCCGTCCTTCGGGGCGGCCTTTTTTGTTGGGTTATTAATTGTGGGAGGTGTTTTGGCAGTGCCTCACGCTCTCTTTGTCAATCCCGCAACAGCCGGGGTCCAGAGCTGCATCGGCTGGAGTTTACCTGGTGCTCCGACCCGTCAACTCATTGAGGTGCCTGCCGCCCTGGATTGCCGCTGTGGCGGCAGTGACAAAGTTATGTTGAGGAGCGCCGGATCATCAGAAGCAAAGCAACGCGCTTTCGAGGGGTCGATGCCACCCGCTCCAATTGTCACCCCCGCTGAAGCGGGGGTCTAGAACAGCAAAGTACAGCGTTCGATTGGTGCCGCGACCCATTGACTGAATTCAGAGCCAATCGCCCTGGATTGCCGCTGTGGCGGCAATGCCAAAGATACGGTGATGAGTGCAGGATCGCCCTTCCCCCGGCTTACTCCCCCGCCTCGAGACGCGCCACAAGCGCTTCGGCTTTTTCCAGATTGCGCTTGTACATCTTCGCATTCACCTCATGGCCGCCATCCCGGCAGGTCTCAAACGCTTTATTCAATTGCTTGACAGCGCGCCGGGCCATCATCTGATCATTGGTCAATTCCGCCAAAGCCCGCAACGCATTACCCTGGTTTCCCCAGCTCATCGCCCAATCCAGCGACGTGTGCTCGCGGGTCCACTCGTTCAGCGCATCCTCATAGGCTTCAACCGCTGCTTCCAGCCGTTTCGTCTCGCCTTCCCTTTCACCAAGAGCCCGGAGCGCTTTGCCCAAATTGTTTTTTGTCATCGCCCATTGCAGCGGCACACGCTCGCGTTTGTATTCAGTCAGTGCATCCTCGTAGGCCACAATCGCAGCCTCAAGCCGCTCCGTGCCGTCCTCCCGCTCACCGAGCGACCGCAGCGCATTGCCCAGATTGTTCTTGGTCATTGCCCAATCCATTGGCGCTCGCTCACGGGTTCGCTCTTTCAGCGCGTCTTCATAAGCCGAAACCGCCAGCTCAATCCTTTGAGTGTCACTCTCCCGTTCGCCAAGAATTTTCAGAACGATGCCCAGATTGTGCTTGGTCATCCCCCATTCCTGAGGCGTTTGTTCGCGGGTTCGCACTTCCAGCGCGTCCTGGAAGGCCGCAGCCGCTGCTTCCAGTTGCTCAGTGTCACCCTCCCGCTCGCCAATCACCCGAAGGGCATCACCCAGATTGTTTTTGGATATGGCCCAGCCGAGCGGCGCCCGATCGCGCGTTCGTATTTTAAGCGCCTCTTCGTGAGCAGCAACCGCTGCTTCCAGGCTTTTCTTGCCGCTCTCGCGTTCGCCAAGATCTTGAAGAGCAACGCCCAGATTGTTTAGGGATTTGCCACGCTGGGTATCATCCATCGAAGCAGAAACCGAGTGATTACCCAACTCAATCGCCACCTCCAGATCAAAATTGACGCCCCTTTCCGATCCGGATGAGTAGTGTTCACCGAACACGGGCCGGATTGTATCAAAATCCACTTTGCCTTCTTCCAGCGCGATTTTGCGGATCAGCACTTCGGCCAAGCCTTTAGCATTACGCTGCAATCGAAACTGGCCCGCCGCGGCTTCAACCAGCGATAGACCTTTGACCTTTTCCGCCTGCTGCCGTTCTTGTTCGTCGCGCTGCCACTGTTCAAAAGCGGATTCAGCCTCCTTTGCGGCTTCCAAATAGCGCTGTTTTCGAGAGAGTTCCGCCACACGCTTCAACACATGATCAACAAAACCGCCCTCATTGGAGGCCCGCTCGCCGCGCTCCTGCACCTTGATCGCCACATCCACCGCGTCGGATAGTTCCGCAAGCGCAGACTTCGCATCCGAAACATGCTCATTAATGCGGCGGGCAAGATCGATCACCACATCCTCGTTGATGCCCACGGCTTCCGCCTGCTGGCGTTGGGTTTCGGCCAATGCCAGCACCAACGCTTCAATGCGTTGCGTTGTTGCATCGGTGCGTTGTGTGGTTTCATCAATGCGGCCAACGGTTTCCCTCAACCAGCCCAGATCAGCGAGCATCTGTCGTGTGATCGCGGATTGAAGCTTTTTCTGAAGAGCCTCAGAATCCTTCACCACAGCAATTGCCCGCACGATGGTCTCCCGGACAATGCCGCGCGCCACATGACCTTCAATGGCAGAGTCCGCCTTCTCTTCAAATCGCTCGATCAGCTTCGTGGCAACGGTTTCAGGATCAAGCCGCCATTCGCTCACCAGTTCTTCGATGCTGGGCCTGATCTCCGGCAGATGGGTCTTGAGCGCAGCAAAGGCTTTTTCCACCGACCCTTCAAATTCGGGATTGGCGTTCAACTGGGCACGCACGTCTTTCTCAACCGCCTTGCGCGCCCGGTCGAGCTCCTTTGCGCAATCATCGTTCTGCGTTTCTCGCAGCCGGGCCACCAAGGCGGTTGAAAGAATGATTGCACCTGAAACCGGCTCCGCAACGGCGGCAAGCATTCCACCTTCGCTGGTCGCGCCAGCCACACCCGCCCAGCTTCCCACCGCGGCGAGGCCAACCAGTTGATCCGTGCAATTTCTCAGCGACATTGGGTGGCGAATTCCGGCTGCGGGAGGTTCATTCTCCGCGAGTGTAGGCAGGGCAATACAATCGATCAACCGGGTTCGGTTTGGCGGGACCATTCACCCGCCAGTTGATTGATTTGAATCAAGGAAACCCAGCTTTGGCGGCGTTACGGTCCACAATCAGTTGCATTTGCGGAAGGAGATGAATCATGCCCACACCCGACGCTGTGGAGAAAACCCGGACGTCACCAACGCCTCCCGCAAAGAAGGCCGCTGCCGTACTAAACGGCACCAAGCCAAACGCCAAAGCGCCCGCAACCGCTGAAGATGTGCGTCGCGTTTTTGAAAATGGCGAATACCCCTACAAGGAGCGCATTCCGCGAGGAGAGTATGAGTCGCAAAAACGGCTCTTGCAGATTGAACTTTTGAAAGTTCAGGACTGGGTGCGCAAGGAAGGCCAGCGCGTGGTGCTTTTGTTCGAAGGACGCGACGCGGCTGGCAAGGGCGGGACGATCAAACGCTTCATGGAGCATTTGAACCCGCGCGGTGCCCGCGTGGTGGCGCTTGACAAGCCGACCGAACGGGAAAAATCCCAATGGTATTTTCAGCGCTATGTGCAGCATTTCCCGTCCGGCGGTGAAATCGTTCTGTTCGACCGGTCCTGGTATAATCGCGCCGGTGTGGAACGGGTGATGAACTTCTGCTCGCCCAACGACTATCTGGAGTTCATGCGGCAGGCGCCCGATCTTGAGCGCATGATGGTGCGCAGCGGGATCACGCTGTTCAAATACTGGTTCTCTGTGACGCAAGACGAACAACATCGCCGGTTTGATGCCCGCGAAGGGGAGCCGTTGAAGGCGTGGAAACTGTCACCGATTGACCGGCAGTCGCTCAACAAATGGGACGACTACACCGAAGCCAAGGAGGCGATGTTCTTCTATACCGACACCGCCGATGCGCCCTGGACGATTGTGAAATCCAACGACAAGAAGCGCGCGCGCCTCAATTGCATGCGGCACTTCCTGAGCTCCCTGCCCTATCCGGACAAGGATGAGGCACTGGTGGGCGAATTGGACCCGCTGATCGTGGGATCGAGCAGCGACGTGATTGGCCGCAGTCAGCACATTCTGGGGTCGACGTTGCATCCTGAACACCGCCGTTCGGCTGCGGGCTGACTCGTCGCCGGGCGGGCCTAACTCTCTTCCAACTCAATTGCGGGAAGAGATGCGAAGGCAAGTTTCAACGCGTCTCCCCAGCCGCTGGAAATGGTCAGATAGTCTGGATCATCGGCTTCAAACCGACGCTCGATCCCGCGCTTGAAACTGTCCGTCTCATAGGTCTGCAGATCAAGCGGCAGGCCCACGGACAAGTTGGCCTTCACTGTGGAATCAAACGACACCAGCAATAGCTTGGCAGCGTCCTCAAAACTCATATCGGCATCAAATGCCCGCACGATGATCGGCTTTCCGTACTTGGTTTCGCCAATTTGCAGAAACGGCGTTTCGTCAGACGCTTCAATGAAATTGCCTTCCGGATAAATCAAAAACAGTCGCGGCGCGGACCCTTGAATCTGCCCACCCAGGATCACCGTCGCGTTGAAGGCCGCATCGGCCTGCTCTTCACCTGTTGCGTTTGTGCGGATCAGCTCGTTCAAAGTTGACCCCACCAGCCGCGCTATCTGAAACATGGAAGGTTCCGACAGAATTGCCGGATCGCGTTCGTCGGGACTTTTGGAGCGCTCGTTCAACAGGCTCACGAGAGCCTGCGTGGTCGCGAGATTGCCCGCCGTCATCAGCGTGATCACCCGCTCGCCCGGCTGCTCCCAGGTGAACATTTTTCGAAACACTGAAATATTGTCGATCCCCGCATTGGTGCGGGTATCTGACATGAACAACAGGCCCCGGTTCAGGCGCAGCCCCACGCAATAGGTCATGAGAACTCAGTCAATTTCTGCGAATCTTCTTCACCAATGAGCGCAAGATTATTGCTGGACCTGGAGGGAAACAATCATCTTTTCGTCGCCCTCGCCGTATCGCATACCCGTCACAGGTGCGGCTTCCGCATAATCGAGCCCCGTTGCCACCCGTACATAGCGCTCATCCGGTGAGATGCCGTTTGAAACGTCAAATCCAACCCAGCCAAGTCCTTCAACGTGCGCTTCCGCCCAGGCGTGCGTGGCGTCCTGATCGATGCGATCATCCATCATCAGATATCCGGACACATAGCGTGCGGGCACGCCGATCTGTCGCGCGCAGGAGATGAAGACATGAGCGTGATCCTGACATACGCCCGCCCCACCTTGCAGCGCCTCTTCCGCCGTTGTTTCTGCATAGGTTGATCCGGTCTCATAGGTCACACGATCCCGGATCGCGGAAGACAGCGTGTGCAGGCGCGTGATGGTATCAGCATCGCCATCCAATTGCCGCGCCAACTGCCTCGTCTCCTTGCCGAGTCGTGTGAGCGCAGACGACTTCTTGAAAAACCAAAGCGGCGCGAACCCGCGATGGTTCTCGACGATGCCGGCAGTATCAATGGTGTCAACCTCGCCATGGGCAACAATCTCGACCTCGGATGCGCCCTCTTCAATATGAAGCAGTGTCACCTGATTGTTCAGATGGTCGCGAAACTGCACCATCTCTGCTCCACCAGCGGCCTCAATCGTCCAGTCCAAGGTGTTCTGATTTTTCGAATCCTTCGGCGTCAACCGCACCTGCAACAGACCGTAGGAGACCGGTTCATGGTAGCGGTATGTGGTTGAATGTCGGATCTTCAGGCGCATCAGTTCACAAACCGGTAGTCGGTCTCAATCTGACCGCCAAGCTCGTTGTTGGCTTTGATGAAGGACACCAGGAATTCGTGCAGGCCCGCTTCGAATATAGTCTCGATATCAGTGTCCTTCACAAGGCTGCGCAACGACTGAGCCTTGTCCATACAAGGCAGTTCGGCACCATAGTCCTCGGCAAGATAGGAGAGATTGTCGACGATTTTTGCCGCGCAGAAGGAAAGGGAACGGGGCAACCTTCGATCAAGGATCAGGAACTGGGCAATTGCCGACGGGTTGAGCTCATAGTCCCCGCACCAATGAAAGGAATGATGAGCGGATAGAGACCGCAATATCGTTTCCCATTGAACATTGTCCATGGAGGAGCCCACGAAACTCGCGGACGGCAGTAGGGTGTAGTATTTCACGTCCAGTATGCGCGCTGTGTTGTCGGCCCGCTCGAGAAACGTTCCGATGCGGGCAAAATCATAGCAATCATTGCGCAGCATCGTGCCATGAAGTGCCCCCCTCACCTGTGCACTCTGCTGCCTGATCGTCGCGAGAATGTTCGGCAACTCCGCTTCTCTCACAGGCCGCCGAAGCGTTTCTTTCAACGTCATCCAGCAATCGTTTACCGCCGTCCAGACCTCGGTGGTGAGCGCGGTACGCACCATGCGGGCATTGTTTCTGGCGCTCTCGATGACACCTGCCACACTGGATGGGTTTTCCCGATCACGAAGCAGAAAATCGATCACACTGGCCGCTTCGAATTCTCCATGCTTGGCGGCGTAGGCATCGTGTACGCCGGCAGTGGTTGCCACAGAAACCCACTCCTGTCGGGCATCCTTGGAGCGGGTCAGTGCGATGCGAAATCCAGCTTCAACAAGACGCGCGGTGTTTTCGCTGCGCTCGAGATAGCGAAACATCCAGTAAAGACCGCCGGCATTCTTACCTAACACGAAGACCTCCGACCGCTGGTCTCAAACAAGAATTCAGCTCGCATCATTCTTCAAGCACCCAGGTGTCTTTCGTGCCGCCGCCCTGGCTGGAATTGACCACCAGCGACCCTTTCTTCAACGCCACGCGAGTGAGCCCGCCGGGCGTGATTTCGATACCGTTGGGTGAAACAAGCACAAAAGGTCTTAGATCGACGTGACGGGAGGCAAGTTCTTTTTTGGCCAAGATTGGAACCGTCGAGAGCGACAAGGTGGGCTGCGCGATATAGTTCTTGGGGCGCGCCATCAGCTTGGCTCGAAATGCGGCAAGCTCCTTCTTGCTCGCTGCCGGCCCGACAAGCATGCCGTATCCACCGGACCCATGAACCTCTTTCACGACCAGTTCGGACAGATTGTCGAGCACATATTGAAGCGCATCACTCTCCGAGCAGCGCCAGGTTTCCACATTCTTCAGGAGCGCCCTTTCGCCGGTATAAAACTCAACGATGTCCGGCATGTAGGAGTAGATCGCCTTGTCGTCGGCGATCCCGGTTCCCGGAGCATTGGCAATGGTGATGTTCCCGGCCCGGTAGACATCCATAATGCCCGGAACGCCAAGCACCGAACTCGGATTGAAATTGAGCGGATCCAGAAACTCATCATCCACCCGACGATATAAAACATCGATCGGATGATAGCCCTGCGTGGTGCGCATGGCGATGCGCCCATCCACGACCCGCAAGTCATGACCCTCAACCAGTTCAACACCCATTTGATCAGCCAGGAACGAATGTTCGAAATAGGCAGAGTTGTGAATGCCGGGCGTAAGCACGGCGACTGTCGGCTTTCCGCCGCTGCGCCTTGGGGCCGATGCGGCGAGAGATCGTCTTAGATTTTTTGGATAGTCCGAGACAGGCTGAACCCGGATCTTGCTGAAGAGTTCGGGAAACATCTGCAACATCGTTTCCCGGTTCTCCAGCATGTAGGAGACGCCGGATGGCGTTCTTGCATTGTCTTCCAGAACGAAAAACTCATCATCACCCGTGCGCACTATGTCGATGCCAACAATATGGGTGTAGACGCCGCCAGGTGGGGAAAGGCCAATCATCTGAGGCAGGAAGGCCTCATTCTGCGCGATCAGCTCGACCGGAATGCGCCCGGCCCTCAAAATCTCCTGCCGATGATAGATATCATGCAGAAAGGCGTTGATCGCCCGCACGCGCTGCTCAATGCCCCTCGACAGTCTGCGCCATTCGCGGTTCGACAAAATCCTTGGCACCAGATCAAACGGGATCAGACGTTCCTGTTGTTCCCGCTCGCCATAGACATTGAAAGTAATCCCCGTGCGCCTGAAGAAGGCTTCGGCTTCTTTCGATTTTTTTGTGAGGCGTGTGGGGTCTTCGCGCTCAAACCAGTTTTTGTATTGCCGATAAGGTTGCCGGACGTCCTGAGGGGCGGACAGCATTTCATCAAAGGGATCAGCGCCTTCTGTCATCACATCAGTGTAGTCAGGATTCTTGCCGTCATGGAAGGGGGGCGAACAAAAAAACAGCAACAAATTGAGTTGCACGGAATTTTGGCAACCGGCCTGTCAACATGAGGCTCAGTGACTCTTGCTTAGAGCATCGTTTGCCTCCGTCCGACTTCCGCATGGCTGGCAGGCGTTGTTTGACAACGCGTTATTGCGACTTCATGCCAGCTTGTACTAGAAACCTCGATGCATCAAAGGCGAGGCTTCGCAGCCCAGCCACTATCCAAATCTGGTCCCCAAATGTCTCTCTCCAACTGCCACAATTTCCAGGACTTTCGAAAACTCGCCAAGCGGCGTCTCCCCGGACCAATATTCCACTATATTGATGGTGCGGCAGATGATGAGAAAACCTATCGGCGAAACACCGAAGCCTATGAGGATTGCGATCTGGTTCCCAATGTCCTTGCGGGTGTTGAGGAGGTCGATATGTCCGTCGAAGTCATGGGCCAGAAACTGGATATGCCGCTTTACTGCGCGCCAACTGCTCTCCAGCGTTTGTTCCATCACGAGGGGGAGCGTGCCGTGGCGCGTGCAGCGGCGAAATACGGCACCATGTTCGGCGTGTCCTCTCTAGCAACGGTGACCGTGGAAGAAATCTCCGCAATCACCGATACGCCAAAAATGTTTCAGTTCTATTTTCACAAGGATCGCGGGCTGAATGACGCGCTGCTTGAGCGCGCACGCGCGGCCAATTTCGGCGTCATGGCCCTCACCGTGGATACCATCACTGGTGGAAATCGCGAGCGGGACCTTCACACCGGCTTCACATCGCCACCAAAACTCACCCTTGGTTCGCTGTTCAGTTTTGCAACGCACCCAATGTGGGCTTGGAACTTTCTCACCAAGGAGAAATTCGACATGCCACATCTTTCCGGTCACGTGAGCGCGGGCACCAATCTCGCCGTTTCTGTGGGCGAGTATTTTTCCACGATGCTTGACCAGTCGATGAATTGGAAGGACGCGGAAAAACTGTGCGCACAATGGAACGGCCAGTTTGCGCTCAAGGGTATCATGAGTGTCGAAGATGCCAAGCGCGCCGTAGATATCGGCTGCACCGGGATCATGGTCTCAAACCATGGCGGACGGCAGCTTGATGGCTCTCGCGCACCGTTCGATCAGCTTGCTGAAATCTGCGATGCCGTCGGCGACAAGATCGACGTGATCTGTGAGGGCGGCATTCAGCGTGGCACTCACGTTCTAAAAGCCCTGTCCGTTGGTGCCAAAGCCTGCTCTGGTGGCAGGCTCTATCTTTACGCGCTGGCAGCCGCCGGACAGGCTGGCGTGGAACGTGTTCTCGGCAATCTGCGCACGGAAATCGAGCGCGACATGAAGCTTATGGGCGTGACAAAGATCGACCAGTTGAATCGGGACAATCTCAGGTTCCGCTAGAGCATCACACGCTAATCCAACAGAGTTCGTGGCAACCAGAGCGCAAGTTCCGGGAAGCCCATCACCAGCAATACGGCGATCACCTGCAGAACCACGAAGGGAATGATTCCCTGATAGATCTGCTGAATTTTGATCGACTTTGGCGCGACACCCTTCATGTAGAACAGGGCGAATCCAAACGGTGGTGTCAGGAACGAAGTCTGCAGGTTGACGGCTAGCAGGATCGCGAACCAGTAGATCAGTTCCTGCTGCATCACGTGATCGCCAAACTCCAGCAGTTTGATGATCGGCGCAAACACCGGCAACACGATCAGCATGATCTCGATGAAGTCGAGGAAAAAGCCGAGCAGGAACACCAACGCCATCAGGATCAGAAGCAGTCCCCAGGATCCCAATCCGAGTGAATCCACAAGATGGAGAACCTGTTCTTCACCTCCGATTGCCCTGAACACAAATGAGAACAGGGTGGCGCCGACAAATATCCCGAAAATCATAGCATTCGTAAGGGCAGTGCGCATGAGCACGTCCTTCAACGAAGACCAGAAGTGGGCAAATTCTGCTGCAAATCCACCTCCTACCGCGCGGTCGCCGAGATCGACATTTTCTTTCGACAGCGAGAAGTCGACTTGGTCGAACTGGCTCATATCCCCGTCATTTCGGCGGAAATTTATCGACCACAGATAGCCCAAAACTGTGGTGATGACCCCTGTCCAGAATGCCGGTGCAGCAACAGCGCCGAACGGGTTCAACCCAAATCCAGAGAGAATCCCATAGATCGCCGCGGCGATCACCCAAAGGGCAATACCAGCATAGATTGGCGCGATCCAAATAAAGCCGACCGTGGGAACGATCACGAGATTCAAAAGCGCCAGAAGTATCGCTCCAGCGGCGCCAACGCCTGCGGCTTCGGTCGGGGTAGCGAAGCCGCCAAGAATTGACCCTAACACGAGGACAATCAAGATAACCGGGGGCACAAAGCTTCGCAGAACCAGAGCCCAGTACGCAACCTGAGTTTTGGGTCCGATGTCATCCGACAATGGTGGTGCCATAGCCGGACGGATCCGGGCCAAAATGTAGATGTAGATCATATACATGCCCGAAAGCATGAAACCTGGAATGACAGCTGCAACAAACAAGTTGCCCACCGAGACACTCAACAAATCCGCCATCAGAACGAGCATGATGGACGGCGGAATGAGAATTCCAAGCGTGCCAGAAGCGGCGATTGTTCCAGTCGCCAGCCGAGGATCGTAGCCGCGCTCCAGCATCACCGGGAGCGCAAGCAGCGACATCATGACAACGGACGCACCGATGATGCCCGTGGTGGCTGCGAGAATGGTACCCATTAAGGTAACAGCCAATGCAAGCCCACCTGGCACACGGCGCAGCAATACCTGAAGGCAATTCAGCAGATCGCGGGCAATGCCCGATCGCTCCAGCATTGTCCCCATAAATATAAACATGGGGATGGCCGTCAGAATCAGGTTTTCCTGAATACCAAATATTCTCGACGACGGCGCTCCCAACTGCGGCCAATCGAATAGCCATGGATCGACTGCAATCGCAATGAGAGCGAAGGAGAGGCCAACGCCACCCAGAATGAAGGCAACCGGAAATCCAGAGAACAAGAGCACCGCGAGCGATGCGAACATCAAAAACGGTAGATATGGAGCAAGCGCTTCCATCAGTTGTCACCTCCCAATGTCTGGGAGATCATGTCATCGGGCAGCTTGCCTGCCAGACCGGCAATAGATTTAATCAATTGCGAGATGGCAGCAATGAACAAAAGAGCGAACATGAGCGGCATGGCCATCTTCAGTATCCAGATGTTGGACAGGCCGATAACTGACTTCGAAATTTCACCTTCAAGAAACGACGTATAGGCATAACGCCAAGAATAGCTGGCGAAAACGAGCGAATATGGAACAATGAACAGCAGGCAGCCCAGCGCCTCCAGAGCATATTTAACTTTTAACGGAAACCGTTCCCGCACAAGATCAATGCGGACGTGCGACTGGCGAACATAGGCATAACCAATCATGAACATGAACAAAAACGAGTGCAGCCAGTACTCGGATTCCTGAATCATGGTGGAGTTCAGTCCAAACGGCTTGGGAACACCCGCATATCTGGAGATCACGTCGTAAACGACGACCAGCACCAGAAGCAGGCCGCACCAGGCTCCGAGTTTTCCGAAAAATGCCAGCACCTTATCAAGCACGGCACTGAGCTTTAGCAGCGATTGCAAGATTTCACCTCGCGATGCGCGAACGCCAGCAATCACCAAGAATTAGTGAATGCTTGGATTTCAAATGAGTATGAGAAACAGTGGCCCCGGAGTGTGTTGCACTCCGGAGCAACCATGAGATTGATTGGGACCTATTTCAGGTAGCCAAGATCTTTCCATGCAGCATATTCCGTACGGAACGCCTGCAGATTGTCCCAGGCTTCCTTGAAGGCTGCGTCGCTGGCTGCGATTTCTGTCGCCAACTCTTCCCAGATGCCGCGCAGCTTGGCGAGATCTTCGTCAGACCATTTGTGAATGGTCACGCCTTTGGATTTGAGCTCTGCCAGTGCAGCACCCTGAATGAACTCACCTTCGGCCATGCCCATGGCATAGTTGGCGCGGCACGCGGTGGTGACCTGTGCCTTCTGGGTGTCGTTCATGGCATTCCACTTGTCCATGTTGATCATCAACTCGAACGAGGTGGATTGCTGATGCCAACCCGGGAAGTAGTAGTGCTTGGCAATCTGGTAAAAGCCGAGATTGAGGTCGATCGCAGGCATGGAGAACTCGGTCGCATCAATCGTACCGCGCTCGAGAGCCGGATAGATATCGGCAGCACCCAGAAGCTGTGTGTCAACGCCAAGCTTCTGCATCACCTTCGCACCAAGGCCGAAGAAGCGCATCTTCTTGCCCTTCAGATCGTCAATGGAGTTCAGCGGCTCACGGAACCAGCCCGATGCCTCCGGCGCGATCACACCACAGATGATGGAGTGAATGTTGTGCTTGGCATAGACCTTCTGCATGAGCTTTTCGCCGTCGCCGTGCAACAGCCAGGCGGCATATTCAGACGCTGAAGGTCCAAATGGCACCGCAGAAAAGAGCGCCAGAGATGGCTCCTTACCCTGCCAGTAACCCGGTGTCGACCAGCCGGCGTCAACCGCGCCTGACTTGACGGCATCAAACAACTCCAAAGCGGGAACAAGCGCGCCCGGCTCAAAATATTTGATCTGGATGTCTCCACCCGAAATCGTGTTGATGGTGGTTTCAAGACGTTTGCCAAGCGTGCCAAGCTGCGTGAGCGATGACGGGAACGTCGCGCCCATCTTCAGCCGGATCTTGTCGGCTGATGCCGTTCCCGCTGCAAATGCCGTGAGTGCTGCAGTGGCAACCACCACCTTCAAAGTCGTTTTCATTCAATTTCCTCCCAGTTTGTTGACGCGACTGTTTTTTGTCGTCGCCGGACAAAGTAAAGCCTACCTGTCGCAGGATTGCGAGTCTGTCCTGAACGATTGTGGACTGGATCACATACAGGTGCTTCATGTTCGAAAATTCGCCTATTCAAAACAAACGCATCAATCACCGAGAATTAGTACCATGCCTGCCCGAACTGCCGGAATTAGCCCATAGTGTTAGACATATTTTGCCGCTCGGCCGAGCAGTAGCTCGCCGGAAAACTAAATCTGGTACTGCTTGTGGAATTAGTTGGGCGGTTTCTGATCTCGTTTACTGATTCAACCGATCGTCAAAATCCAGCAAGTTGTGGCGACCGACCTTTGTAATGTCGGTCTCGCCGCACAGCGCCATTGTAGTGTCGAGTTCCTTGTGAATGATCTCGAGCGCCTTGGTGACCCCAGCTTCTCCCATTGCACCCAGGCCATAAATGTAAGCTCGGCCCACAAATGTGCTCTTGGCACCAATTGCCAACGCCCTGAACACATCCACACCGGTGCGGATGCCACTGTCGAGATGAACTTCGATCCGATCTCCAACCGCATCCACGATGCGAGCGAGCATGTCGATCGGTGCCGCCGATCCGTCCAGTTGGCGACCGCCATGGTTGGAAACGATGATCGCATCGGCGCCCACATCGGCAGCGATCTTCGCATCCTCAACATCATTGATGCCCTTGAGGATGAGTTTGCGATCCCACTTCGACTTCACCCAATCAATAGATGACCAGTTCAGTGTGGGATCAAACTGTTGATGGGTCCACTCGCTGAGGCTGGTCATATTGTTGACGCCCTTGGCATGACCGACAATGTTGCCAAACGTCCGGTTCTTGGTGCCCAGCATATTCATGCACCAGCGAGGCTTCGTGGCGAGATTGATCAGATTGGCAAGTGTCGGTTTTGGCGGGGTCGACAACCCGTTGCGCACATCCTTGTGCCGCTGTGCCAAAATTTGAAGATCAAGGGTCAGAACCAGAGCTTCACAGCCTGCATTGTGCGCACGCCCGATCAAATCTTCGATGAAGCCCCGATCACGCATGACATAAAGCTGAAACCAGAACGGCTTGGTGGTCGCTTCTGCGACCGCTTCGATGGAACACACGCTCATGGTGGAGAGCGTGAAGGGTACGCCAAATTTCTCTGCTGCTCTTGCCGCCGCGATTTCACCGTCGGCATGTTGCATTCCAGTGAGGCCCACAGGTGCCAGCGCCACCGGCATCGAAACGTCCCTGCCAATCATGCTTGAAGCAACAGAACGATTGTCAATATCAACCGAGACCCGCTGTCTCAGCTTGTATTTTTCAAAGGCGCTCGTGTTTTCACGGTAGGTGCCTTCCGTGAATGAGCCGGAATCTGCATAATCATAAAACATGCGCGGCACACGCCTGCGGGCAAGTTTCTGTAGATCGGCGTTTGATGCAACGATTGCCATGAATGACCCCAACTGCCCATCCGGAGAGGTCGGTCTCTCTCGAACATATCGGGCTTGAACCAGATGGTTGCGTGTGTAGTCAGACGATGGAGACTTGTCCAGACGGATGCAGTTGGAGCGTGCTGCCGGGAAATGTCTGGATGCTGATGCGCGCGAGGGAAGCGGCTAAACTTCCAATTGAGGAAGCCTTGTCACTGTAACGGATTAAGGGGAATTTATCGTGTTGAAACCACGCCATATCCATCTGTTCCTGTGCCGGCAACGGCACCAGAAATGGCGGACACTCCCATCGTGGCAAAAGCCAGGGAGAAAACGGCGAAAGTGAAGACAACAATGCCTGGGGCGTATGACATTTGAGTGATCCTTAGGGTCGTTTGAACTCTTGCGTCACACTCAGATAGGAACGCGCAACGAAATTGGGAGTGCGATAATTCACATGTCTGTTACATCGCCGATTGGTTACCGTCGGGTAAAAACAAACGATAAAAATGTGTTCACCTGTTATCCTGTTTCCGAAATTGTTTGATCGCTATGCCCTTGCAAAATCGTGTCCTACCCACAGGAGAAATTGTCCGCTCAACGCATCGCGGTGAGATGATGGGCAATCGCGGCGGGCGCATTCACGAGCCAGGCACCAAAGAACTGTTCCCCAGACGTCGTCACGCGACACGCCAGTGGATTTCCTGTGTTACTGAATTCAAGAACAGGCAGCGCGAAGTGATGGGCAGGGGCTACACCGAACTGTTTTTCCTCGATGAGGTGACGGCGCTGGCAGCGGGCCACCGCCCTTGCTTTGAATGCCGACGAAAGGATGCAAGGGCCTTTGCCGAAAGTTGGCAAAAGGTTTTCGGTCTGGAATTGCCACCAAAGGCGGGTGAGATGGACAGGCTGCTTCACGACGAACGCCTGAGCCCAGCTCAATCCAAACTCGATCATCACGCCATCGATGACCTGCCCGATGGTTCAATGATTGAAATCGACAGTCGATGTTTTGCGCGGCATCAGCAGCGCTGGTTGAAGTGGGATGAAAGTGGCTACTCAGAAAGCCCCGAATTGGCTAAGGCATTGCACACAGAGCCAGTGCGAGTATTGACCCCAAAAATTGCCATTGCAGTACTTTCCGCAGGCTATCAGCCCGTTTGGCATTCATCAGCAAGTTCGGTGTGAAGTTCCCAATGGCTCGCTACGACTACCGCATCCAACGTCTGTTTGTTGACGCGCCACTCGAGGCGAGAAGCGAGATCGAACTCAGCCCCACTCAGTCGAACTACCTTCGCAATGTGCTGCGCATGCCAGAGGGTGCGAAAGTTCTGGCTTTCAACGGAAAAGATGGTGAATGGCAGACGTCAATTGTCTTCAAAGGCAAACGCCAATCCGTACTGCGCGTGGTCGAACAATACCGTCCACAGACCCCTACCAACGATTTGCACTACCTCTTTGCGCCGCTGAAACAGGCGCGCCTCGATTATATGATCCAGAAGGCCATCGAGATGGGTGTCGGGCATCTGCGACCCGTGTTGACGGAGTACACCCAGAATCACAGGATCAATCTCGACAAAGTGCAGGCCAGTGCAGTTGAAGCGGCGCAACAGTGTGGAATTCTCTCCTTGCCGAACATTTCGCCACCTCGAAAACTTACAGACCTTCTCGATGACTGGGACGAGAACCAATCCATCATCTTTTGTGACGAGAGCGATGAAGGCGACAACCCTATCGCCATCCTCGAGGGGTTAAACCAGCCACCATCGGCGGTGCTGATCGGCCCCGAAGGCGGCTTCTCGGAGAACGAAAGAACCTTGCTGCGATCGAAGTCTTTTGTTGTTCCAATTCCGCTTGGTCCTCGCATTTTGCGGGCGGACACGGCGGCCGTTGCGTCTCTTTCCCTGATCCAGGCGACCAGAGGCGATTGGGTCTGACACCAATCTGTGATCCGGCAATTTGCTGTACGTTGCGAAAAAGGCCTTGCACCTGCCCGGCCGAAGCGGCAATCAAACCGGAACGAGGCGGATAAACCGCAATGAAAACGGGATACCAACGTGGCGCGCGATACCATTGACACCCGCCCCATCGAAAGCCGGGACGCGCTGGTCGCAACCTTGGAGAAAGGCTGCAAGCCTGCTGAACAATGGCGTATTGGAACCGAGCACGAAAAGTTCGGATTCTACAGCACCGATCTGACACCGGTACCCTACGAAGGACCAACCGGTATTGGTGCCCTGTTGGGCGGCATGCAAAAAAGCACCGGCTGGGATCCAATCATTGATGCTGGTGAGCTTATTGGCCTCGTAGCCCCCGACGGTATGGGTGCAATTTCCCTGGAACCAGGTGGTCAGTTTGAACTCTCCGGTGCGCCACTTGAAACGCTGCATGAGACCTGCCGCGAATCCAACAGGCATCTTGCGCAGATACGTGAAGTGGCAGAGCCGTTAGGCATCCGTTTTCTGGGTCTGGGAGGGAGCCCAAAATGGACGCTCGCCGAAACGCCGCGCATGCCCAAGTCTCGCTACGATATCATGAGCGCCTACATGCCGAAGGTAGGCAGTCAGGGTCTCGATATGATGTACCGAACCTGCACCATTCAAGTGAATCTGGACTTTTCCAGCGAAAGCGATATGCGTCGCAAGATGCAGGTTTCCACCAAGCTTCAGCCGGTGGCATCTGCGCTTTTTGCGAATTCACCTTTTACAGAGGGCCAGCCCAACGGGCTGTTGTCCTGGCGCTCAGACATTTGGCGCGACACCGACAATCAACGCTCAGGGTTGCATGCTTTCGTTTTTGACGGCGAGTTTGGGTTTGAGCGCTAT